>NZ_JBJDPY010000004.1:628531-659811 GCF_044903205.1 Streptomyces sp. NPDC029674 | reverse complement strand
CGCGCCCGCGGCGGGGGTGCTGGCCGATCCGCTCGGGTGGCCCGAGCACACGGACGCCCCCCCGCTCGTGGTGGGCACGGGGGGCGGCGTTCGCGGCCGCGCGGCCGCGATCCCGCGCCCGCGGGCGTCGGGGCGGACGTAGTCGGAGTGCTCGACGACCCCGGCGTACGCGCACCGGTCGGAGATGTGCGACGCGGCTACCCAGCCCAGTACGGTGCCGTCGCCGACGCCGAGTGCCTCGCCCAGTGCGAGGGTCTCCGCGCCGCGTTCAGATGGGCCAGCACGATATTGCCGATGTCCTCGCCGGCCGCCCGGTCGAAGACCACGTGGAAGCCCACGTGCGGCGCGCAGGTTCGAAAGGGGCGCCCCGGCCCCGGCCGGGGGGGTGGCGTGCTCCTGAAGCTCCCGTGCCTCGACCACTCCCCTGGTGCCGAGGTTGATCGCCAGCATCGGCTCGGTCTGCGGGCCGATCCGCTTGAGGAAGGCGATGTACTCGGAGAGGCCGAAGCGGTTGTACCCGCCGGGCTAGCGGATGGTGGTCACACCCAGTTCGCGGATCAGGCCCAGGACCTACCCACGCAGGCCCGTCTCGTCCGCTGTGGGGCGGCCCGGTTCGTGGGCGCCCGTGTGGACGCACCGGCCGAGGTGCTCGACGCGGACAGACCGCAGGTGGGGTACGGCCGGTGGTCAAGAGAGACGTCCCGGACCCGGTCGGCCCGGGGCGGGACGGGCCGGGCCGGGCTACGCCGCCTTCGCCTCGATGAGGCCGAATCCGTAGGCCTGTCGATCGGTCGTACCGACAAGATCGTGAGTCCCGCACGGCCCGCGCAGTTCTTCGAAGTCCTTGCGCGTGCGTTCCCGGCCGCCCGCGCCGACGAGCATGTGGAGATCGCTCAGGTAGGTGAGGCCGACGGTCCGCGGGGCGACGACCTCGGGCAGCACGGGATCCACGATCAGCACCCGCCCCTCGGGGGCAGCACCTCGCGGCAGTGGCTCAGGATGGTCACCGCCAGGTCGTCGGACCAGTCGTGCAGCACGCTCTTGATCAGGTAGACGTCGGACCCCTCGGGCACCGACTTGAAGAAGCCCCCGGCCACCAGGGTGCATCCGCTCGTGAGGTCGTGCTCCCGCGGTCTCTCGAGGGCCTGGGCAAGTCCCTCCCCCGGGTCGTAGACGACTCCGCTCAGGGCCGGATGCGCGCGGAGCACCGCGGTCAGCAGTGTGCCGTCGCCACCGCCGACGTCGGTGACCTTCGTGAACCGGCCGAAGTCGAAGGCGTGCGGCCGCGCGGCGGCGGTCGCCGCGGTGCCGTGGCTCATCGCGGCGTTGAACTGCGCGGACAGCTCCGGGCGTTCCTTGATGTAGGAGAAGAAGTCCCTGCCGAAGAGCGTCTCGAACGTACTGGAACCGGTCCGTATGCCCTGCTCCAGGAGTTCCCAGGGGCGCAGGATCTCGGGGTCGGTGAGCATGCCCACCAGGGCCGCCATGGAGTCGGGGCGGCCCGTGTCGAGCAGTGTGCCCGCGGGCGTCGCCGCGAAGGAAGCCGGGGCCCGCTCGGCGAGGAGGCCCCGGCCGCCCCGGCCACCTCGGCGGCGTTCCTCGTCGCCGATCAGCCGGCCGGCGCGCGACCGGCTCTCACCGGCCGGCCGCGCGAGTGGAGTCAGGCCAACCGTCCGACTCACCGGCCACAGTGGGATATCCGGGCACAAGCGGCTGCCGGGTGCGGCCTGCCGAAGTCCAGCGCCCGGCCGCGGCGCTCGCAGCGCCAGGTAGACAGTACCGGCTCGATCAACTCCCGGCGGGCGTCGGGCAGATCACTCGGATACGCACGACGGTCGTCCATCCCCTGGCCATACCGCTGTCCCGGGGCGTGTGCCCAGGCGTGTGTTCGGCCTCACGGGGGCACGGACCGGCCGGATCACCAGGACAGGCGTACGAGGTCCGGGGTCAGGGCGGCCAGGTCGGGGGCGCCGAGGAGGGCCAGGGCCAGTTCGGTCTCCCGGTGCAGGGCGTTCAGGGCGGCGGTGACCCCCTCGGCGCCGGCCGCGGCCAGGCCCCAGACGTAGGGGCGCCCGATCGCCACGGCGTCCGCGCCGAGCGCCAGCGCCTTCACCACGTCGGTGCCCCGGCGGATGCCTCCGTCGATGAGGACCGGAACCCGGCCTGCCACGGCCTCGGCGACGGCGGGCAGGGTGACGAGCGGGGCGATCGCGGTGTCCAGGTTGCGGCCCCCGTGGTTGGACATCCAGACGCCGATTCCCGTCTCCGCGGCCCGGCGGGCGTCGTCGGGGCGCACGATGCCCTTGGCCAGGACCGGCAGCCCGGAGACCGAGCGCAGCCATGCGAGGTCGGACCAGCCGACGGCGGGGTCGATCCGCAGGTCGTGGATGGCGTGGTGGGCGGGGGCGGCCGCGTTCCGGGGCGGGGTCGCGGTGTGGCCGGTCAGGTTGGCGGGCGTGCCGTGGGAGGGGAGGGCGAATCCGTTGCGCAGGTCCCTCTCCCGAAGACCGGTCACCGGGGTGTCGACGGTGACGACGCAAGCGGTGGCGCCGGCCGCACGGGCCCGGAGCACCAGGTCCTCGGTGAGGGCCCGGTCCCTTTGAACGTAGAGCTGGAACCACCAGGGGGCAGTGGCGGCTGCGCCTACCTCCTCCAGCGTCAGCGTGGAAAAGGTGCTCACCGTGGTGAGGGTTCCCGCCGCGGCAGCGCCCCGCACGGTCGCCGCTTCCGCGTCGGGGTGGAACAGGCCGTGCGAAGCGGTCGGCGCGAGCAGGACGGGGGCGGGGAGTTCCGTGCCGTAGAGGGTGCGGCGGGTGTCCACGCCCGCCGTGCCGGTGAGGACCCGGGGCAGCAGAGCCAGCCGCTCGTACGCCTCGGCGTTCCAGCGCACGGTCCGTTCGTCCGCCGCGCCGCCCTGCAGGTAGTCGTAGGCGGGGGCGGGCAGTACGTCGCGGGCCGCGTCGTGGAAGTCGGCCAGGGTGATGCGCTGGGGGTGCGGTGAGGTGGCGGGGCGCGGCAGTGAGGTCGTCACAGTGCTCCCTGGTCTGCGGCGTGCACGCGCAGGTGGAAAGTGAGGCGGTTGATCGCCTCTCGGGCGGCGGCCAGCGCCTCGTCGGCGCTCGGTGCGATCGCGCGGGCGTGGGCGACGCGGGAGGTGGAGGATTGCAGGGTGTCGACGGTGGCGTCCGGCGGGGCCAGCAGCTGCACTTCGGTCACCCCGGGCATCGCGCGGGCCTCGTCCAGTCCCGTGGTCTCGGTGAGCACTCCGGGGGCGGGCAGCGCGGCGAACCAGATCGCCGAGCTGCGGGGAGTGCGCGGTGCGGCGAGGGCGGCGCGGATGCCGGGCAGGACCTTCTCGCCGAGGGTGTGGCGGATGAGGCAGTCGGCGATGTCGACGCCGGTCACGTCGTGGGCGAGGGCCGGGATCTCGTCGCCGCCCATGCGGACGTGCGTCTCGATCACATGCGGTCCGCTCTCGCCGAGGACGACTTCGGTGTGGGTGGCGCCGGACCTGATGCCGAGGGCGTCGAGGATCCGTTCCACGTAGGCGTGGATCTGCTTCTCCTGGGCGGGGGTGAGGGGTGCGGGGCTGACGTGGCCCAGTTCGACGAAGTTCAGCGGGTCGGAGTACTTGCGGGTGACCGCGACGATCTGGTGGTCGCCGTCCTCGGAGAACGCCTCGACGCTGAACTGCGGGCCCTCGTGGAACTGTTCCACCAGGACCGGCGTACCGTCGGCGTCCCCGGGTCCGCCGCCGGCGCGTGCGAAGGCGTCGGCGGCCTCCTCGGCGTCACGGGCCAGGGTGATGCCCGTGCTGAAGGAGCCGCTGCCCGGTTTCACGATGCAGGGGGTGTCGTGCGCGGCAAGGAACGCCCGCAGTTCCTCCACGTCGGAGACCTGGGCGCAGGCCGTGGTGTCGATGCCGGCTTCGCGCAGCCGGGCCCGCATGGCGTGTTTGTCGTAGACCAGAGCGGTGGTCTGCGGGGAGTGCGCGGCCAGGCCCAGCGCCTGGCCGACGAGTGCGCACTTGTCCTGGTCCCGCTCGCCGAAGGCCACGATCCGGGTGAATGGGTGCCGGGCGTGCACGGCCTCGGCGAACGCGATCCATTCGTCGTCCGGCGCGTCGGGGCTCACCCCGATGATCCGGGTGTGTTCCGTCGTCTCACGGAGTTTGGAGAGGTAGTCCAGTCGGCAGATGACGGTGGTGCGGGTGCCGGCCCGGGCGCGGCGCAGCCGGGTGGGCAGGTCTCGGCCGCTGCCGATGACCAGGACGTGCTCGGACATGAACGGTCGACCTCGCTGGGAGTAGCTGGCTGGGAGTGGGCGTACGGCGGTGGTCAGAGATGGGTGAGCCAGCCGTGGGGATCGGCCGTCCGGCCGTGGACCGCGTCCTGGAACGCCTGGCGCAGTCGCCGCGTGACCGGTCCGCTGCCCGCTTCGGTCACGGGGCGGTCGTCGACCGAGGCGATGGGGACGATCTCGGCGGCGGTACCGGTGAGGAACGCCTCGTCGGCTACGTAGAGTTCGCTGCGGGTCAGGCTCTGCTCCCGCACCTCGTGGCCGAGGTCACGGGCGAGGGTGATGGCGGTGTCCCTGGTGATGCCGGGCAGGATGTTGTCGCTGACCGGCGGGGTGGTGATCACTCCGTCGCGTACCGCGAAGACGTTGGCGGCGGACGCCTCGGCCACGTGGCCGCCGGGGGTGAGCATGAGGGCGTCGTCGTAGCCCGCACGGATCGCGGCGACCTTGGCGAGCGCGGAGTTGACGTACGCGCCGGTGGCCTTGGCCAGGGGCGGCACCGCGTGCACGCCGTTGCGCTGCCAGCTGCTGACCATCAGCCGGCAGCCCTCCTGCTCGGCCTTCTCCCCCAAGTACGAGCCCCAGGGCCAGGCCGCGATGGCGACCCTGGCGCTGTCCAGGCGCGGAGCGACGCCCATGGTGCCGTATTCGAGGTAGACGAGGGGGCGCAGGTAGCCGCTCTCCAGGCCGGTGCGGCGCAGCAGTTCGAGGCACGCCTCGGTGAGTTCGTCGACGCTGTGGCCGGGGTCCATCAGGTAGACGCGCGCCGAGTCGTGCAGCCGCTGGAGGTGTTCGCGCAGCCGGAAGACGGCCGGGCCCCGCTTGGTCGGGTAGGCGCGGATGCCTTCGTAGACGCCCCAGCCGTAGTGCAGGCTGGGGGTGAGGACGTGTACCTGTGCCTGGTCCCAGTGGACGAACTTGCCGTCCATCCAGATGTCGCTGGTGGGCGTGAGCTTCATCGTGCGGCTCCGTAAGCGGTGGATGAGGGCGGGAGGGTACGGGACGGGACCGGGGTGGCCGGGCTGCCGACGTGCTCCAGGCGGCGTTCGATGCTGCGGGACTGGAGGTCCAGCACCTCGCGGAAGACTTCGGCGTCCGGCCCGTGGAAGGCGAACCAGCCCCAGCGGGGTCGCAGCGCGCAGCCGCGCTGGAATTTGGCCTCGTAGGTGGCGAGTCCGTAGTGGATGCGGCGGATGCCGTTCTCCAGCGCCCAGCGGGTGGTCTCGTGGTAGGTGAGGGCGAGGTAGCAGCCGGAGGCCTCGGGGGCGAAGCCCACGGTGCGCAGGAAGAGGGCGTCGCCCGCCCTGAGGTACAGCGCGAAACCGAGCATGCGGTCCTCGTGGACGGCGCCGAGGACGACGCACGACTCGCCGATCTCCTCGCGCAGGGCGTCGAAGTCGCGGCGGACGCGCTCGTGTCCGCCGGGCAGTCCGTACTTCGCCCGGTGGGCCACCTGGAGGGCGGTCACCGTGTCGTCGAGGGCTTCCAGGCCGGTGGTGGCCACGGTGCGGAAGCCGCTGTTCTCGTAGGCGGTGACCTCTTTGCGCAGTCCTCTGCGGCGGCGGCTGCTGAGCCCGGCCACGTACTGCTCCCAGTCGTCGGCGCTCAACTCGTGCACGGCGTCGGCGCCGAGGAGCGTCGCGCGGTAGCCGGCACGGGTGGCTGCGGCGTCGACCCCCTCCGCCTCGGGCTCACCCACGTAGAGCAACGCCGTGCTGCGGCAGCCGAGTTGGTCCGCAATCTGCTGCAGGAGGGCGGGGAGCGCCGCCATGACCGACCGGCGCTGCTCCGGGGAGCGGCCGGGGGTGTGGGCCACGCCGTGATGGTTGCCGAAGGTGGCGCAGGCCAGGGAGGGGTAGTGGTCGGCGCGGTCCTGGGGCAGGGAGGCCGTGAGGTGCTCCCACTGTGCGCGCTCGGCCTCGTCGAGGAGTTCGGGCTCGGCCATGGGTGAGGCGGTGCCTGCCAGCCTCGGGGCGTCGTAGAAGAGCAGCCCGCCGCTCTTGTGGGTGACGAGCAGCGTGGCCAGGGCCACCGGCCGGTCCCCTTCGAGCACGTGAAGGCAGTACGTCTCGTGGAGGTCGGTCCGCGCGGTGAAGGCCAGCCAGCGGGGGTCGTCCCAGATCAGGCCGGAGCCGCCCTGCCCGGTGGCCAGGTGGTGGCCGGGCGGGAGCAGCCGGGCCGTGAACGAACCGTGGTGCGCGGTGGCCGCCGTCGTGGTCATCGCGCCCCTCCTCGGGTGCGGCCCGAGGTGGCCGGGACCGGCGTGGCGGGGAGCGGCGCGGGCGGGTCGGTGTCGTCCCTGCCGAAGTCGGGGTCGTCCCAGCCGAAGCCCGCGCCGACCAGTTGTGCGGTGGCGTCGAGTCTGCTGTCCAGGACGGCGGGGTCGGGGTCGGTGATCACCCAGGTGGCGAGGAAATCGCCGGACTTGCGCAGCCGGTAGCGCTCCCCGCTCCAGTCGTCGCCGATCCGGGTGTTGAGGACGAAGTCCGTCGTGCCGGGCGGCGGTTCGGGCAGCCGCAGGACCCGGCCGTGCTTCGGCGGGATGCCGCAGAAGGCGGCGCGGGGGGCGGTGCGCGCGTGGTCGCGTACGGCGTCGAGCGCGACGGGCAGCCCGCACTCGACGCGGGCCCACAGCTCTCGCGGGTCGGTTCCGAGGATGTGGCGGAGCATGGCGGGGATCGGTCCTCCGCCGATCCGGGCGGCCACTTCGCACAGCACGATCCGGCCGCTGTCGGTGACGAAGAACTCCGCGTGCGCGCAGAGGGTGTCCGGCGAGGGCAGCGCGTCGATCAGTCGCCACGTCTCCCGGACCAGGCGCTCGTGGAGCGGATCGGCGGGGTCGAGGTTGCGCGAGCCGAGCGGGGCGTCCTCCCAGTGGGTCAGGCACCCGGCGCCGGTGTACCGGGAGGCGACGGCCGCGACCGGCTCGCCCTCGGCCCGGAAGACGTCCACGTGGTGCAGGGTGCCGTCGATGAACTCCTCGACCTCGTACGAGCCGCCCGCCACCTGCTCGGCGAGTGCGTCCGCCTGGCCGGGTACGTCGAGCACGTGCACGCCCGTCGATCCGGAGCCGCTCCTCGGCTTGACCACGACTCGGCCGGGCCGGGCGGCCATGAAGTCCGTGATGTCGCCCACGGTGGCGACGGGCGCGAAGGCGGGGACGGGCAGGCCCGCGGCGCTCGCGTACTGCTTCATCAGGACCTTGTCGCGGTACGCGGCGGCCGCGGTGCTGTCGAGGCCGGGCAGGGCCAGCTCGCGGCGCAGCAGGGCGGCGCGCTCGACGTCGGCCTCGGCCAGCGCGAGTACGGCACGGGGACGGTGTCTGCGGGCGGCCTCACGGGCGGCGGTGAGCACGGCGTCGTCGTCGGTGTAGTCGGGGACGGTGACGACCTCCGTGAAGCCCTCGCCCACGGGGGCACCATCGGCGGTGACCGCGACGAGCCTGCCCGCCTCCTCCGGCAGCCACTGGGCGAATGGGAGCCCTGCCTGGCGGGGGCTGATCAGGACGAGGATCACGCGGACGCCTCCTCGGTCCCGGGGAGGCCGAGCCGCGCGGCGAGCTCGTCCAGGGCGCAGGCGGTGCCCGCGTCCAGGGGGATGCCGTGGGTCTCGCGGTGCCGCTCGTGGGCGCGTTGCGGGTCACCGGGAGCCAGCACGGGCCGGTCCGTCGCGGCGGTCGCGGTGCGCACCGTGGTCAGCAGATCCGTCAGCCCGGTGGCGAAGCTGTCCGCGCCGGTGAACGCGGCCGGGTCGAGGGCGAGTACGAGGTGTCCGATGCCGCGGCTCGCTCCGGCGCCGCCCTCACCGACCTGGGAGAGCCGCCAGTCGGGTGCGGTGCCGGTGAGTACGGCGCCGAGCAGGGTGACGGCCATGGCCAGGCCCTGCCCCTTGTATCCGCCAAGGGGCGAGAGCGCGTACGCCTCTTCGGGGTGCGTGGTGGGCCGCCCCGCGCTGTCGGTGGCCCAGCCGTCGTCCAGGCCGCGGCCTTCGGCTCTGCGCTGCTTCACCTCGCCGAAGCAGACCTGGCTGGTGGCCATGTCCAGGGCGAATTCCTCGTCGCCGCCGCCCGCGGCGACGCTGATGGGGTTGGTGCCGAACAGCGGCTCGACGCCCCCGTACGGTGCCACCCGGGAGGCGGCCGAGGTGACGGCGATGCCCACCAGGTCCGTTCGGGCCAGGGTGCGCGTGTAGACCGAAGCGGCCCCGAAGTGGTTGGAGTTGCGCACGCCGACGGCGGCCACCCCGTACCGGGCGGCCCGCTCCGCCGCGAGCCGTGCGGCCCTCAGTCCGGCAAGGACACCCAGCGAGCCGTCGGCGTCCAGGAGCAGTCCGGCGCCCCTGTCCCGCACAACGGTCGGCGCCGCCGCCGCGCGGGCCACTTCGGTGGACAGCTCGGTGAGGTACTGCGGGAGCAGGCGCAGGCCGTGCGTGTCGATGCCGCGCAGCGAGGTGGTGACCAGTGCGTCGGCCACCTGGTCGGCCTGCTCCGGGGACAGGTCCGCCGCGATGAGTGCCTCGCGGGCGAGTTCTCGTGCCTGTCGTGGGTGGATGGTGCGGCCCGTGGCGGGCGGCGCGGGCTCGGCTGGGGGTGTCCCGGCCGGGGCTTCGGTGGTCAACGGGTGCTCCTGTGCACGAAGTGGTGGGGACCGAGCCCGGGCAGGTCGAGGGGCCGGCCGAGGACGTCGAAACGGTGCTTGCGGTAGAAGCCGAGGGCCGCGTCGGGGACGTGGCCCCAGACCGTTTCGGCGCCGTCCAGGGCCGCGACGGTCAGGGCGGTGCGCAGGAGCGCACTGCCCGCACCCGTGCCGCGGACCTCGTCGAGGGTGGCCATGCCGTACAGGCGCCGGGCGCGGCCGGGGCGCGGGTCCGGCAGGTCGTGGCCGGCCGGTGGGTCCTCGGCGTACAGGGAGGCGGCGCCCACCGCGCGGCCCTGGAGCAGCGCCGCGAGGTGCCGGGTGGCGGGGTGTGCGTCCTGCGGGTGGCCTGCGCCCGGTGTGGCCGGTGCGGACTCCGGCACCTGACGGCGTACGAGGTGCGCACGCTCGGCCGGGACGTGGTGCACGTACCAGCCGTGGGCGGTGGCGTCCGGGAGGTATCCGGAGCCGGAGCGGTCGGGCAGCGCGACGTGGCCGGTGGCGTCGAGGCTGAGCCCGTGTCCGGTGTCCACCGCGAGCAGGTCGACCACGTCGACGTCGAGGTGGTCGACCAGACCGCCGAGATGGGCAGTGGCGGAGACGCCCGCGGCGGACTCGGGCATGCAGCCGAGCATGGTGATCAGGCCGCGTTCCCGTGCGGCCCGCAGCATGGCCAGGGCCGGGGTGAGGCCGCCCGCCTTCATCGGCTTGACGTTGATGCCGTGGAACGCGTGCGCGCAGGCGTCCAGGTCGGCCGGGGTGGTGATGCTCTCGTCGGCGATGACGGGGATCGGGCTGATCTCCTTGAGGCTGCGGGCGTCGTCCCAGGCCGCGCGGGGGTAGGGCTGTTCGATCAGCCGCACCCCCAGGTCGTGCAGGTGGGGCAGGGCGGGGACGAGCCGGTCCGGATTCCAGCCGCAGTTGCCGTCGATGAGGAAGGGTGCGTCGGTCCGGCGGCGCAGTTCGCGCAGGATGCCGAGGTCGCCGGGGTCCGCGAGCTTGACCTTGTACGCGCACCAGCCCGGCCGCTCGCGCAGCTTCCCGGCCATCGCCTCGGGGGTGTCGAGGCCGATGCTGTAACTGGAGCGCAGGTGCTGCGGCCGGTCCAGGCCCAGGGACTTCCACAGCGGGACGCCGAGCAGGCGGGCCCGCAGGTCGTGGAGGGCCGAGTCGAGGGCCGCGAGCACGAACGGGGAGTCGGGCAGCTCGGCGGCCAGCCGCCGCCAGACGGTGTCGGCGTCGCCGTCCGGCCCGCGGACGTCGAGCGTGGCCAGCAGGGGCGCCGTTCGCCGTAGGTCGGCGTGCATCCGTTCCAGGCCGGAGTTGTAGTGGTCCGTCATGAAACAGGACGCTTCGCCGTAGCCGGACACGCCGTCCTGCTCCGCCTCGACGATGACCGTGCACGTCATCGGGATGGCCTCCCGCGCGGAGCGCCAGAGGTGACGCTGGGTCAGGCTGGCCTCGTGCGCGGTGACCCTCACCGGCCACCCGCCTGTGGCGGCTGGGGCGCTTCGGGGTCCGGCTGCCCGGGGAACCAGGAGCCCAGCGCGGGGCGGAGGTCGTCGAACCACTCCGCCTCCGGGTCGTACCGCGCGAAGAACTGCCGCCCCACGAGCCGGGCATCACGGGCCTGGAGCAGCCGCAGCGAGAAGACCCGCTCCCCCGCGACGGTGGTCACCGAGTCCAGCAGGACCTTCCCCGGCGAGGCCGACATCACCGGGCCCCGGGCGGAACGGGCAAGGCCGGAGACGCCGCGGATGGCGTTGTTGTAGATGTCCAGCGCCTCGGCGAGCGGCACACCGAAGTAGCTGCGGGCGCCGGTGTCCCGCTCGACGAACATGTAGTACGGCACCACGCCGAGCTCCACGAGCCGCTGCCACATCCGCGACCAGGCGTCCGCGCGGTCGTTGACGTGAGCGATCAGCGGTGCCTGGGCGCGGATCACCGCACCGGTCGACCGCAGCCGGGCGATGGCCTCCCGCACCACGGGGGTCTCCAGCTCCCTCGGGTGGGAGAAGTGCGCCATCACCGCGACGTGCCGACCGGCCGCGACACAGCGTTCGAGCAGCCGCAGCAGATCGTCCGCGTCGGCGTCGCCGGTGAAGCGGGCCGGCCAGTAGGAGAGCGCCTTGGTCCCGAAGCGCAGGGTGCGCACGCTTTCCATGGCCGGGTCGAGCAGCGGCTCGATCCAGCGCTTCAGCACCGCGGTCTTCATGATCATGGGGTCGCCGCCGGTGAAGAGGACGTCGGTGACCTCGCGGTGGTTCGCCAGGTAGCCGGTGAGGTCCTCGGGTGAGCGCAGCGCCTGCCGGAGTTCGGCCACCCCTACGAACTGGGCCCAGCGGAAGCAGTAACCGCAGTACGCGTGGCAGGTCTGGCCCTGCGAGGGGAAGACCAGCAGGGTCTCGTCGTACTTGTGCTGGAGCCCGTCGAGCCTGCGTCCGTCCAGTGTCGGCACATTGGCCTCGAGCTGGTCGCCGGGGTGGGGGTTGAGCAGTTCCTGGGCGTCGGCGGCGGCCTTGCGCACGACCTCGCGCGGCGCCTGACTGTCATGGAGGGCCGCGATGTTGTCGAAGACGTCCGGCGGGAGCATGTCGCGGTGCGGGAAGGTGAGCCGGAAGATCGGGTCGTCGGGCGCCGCCGACCAGTCGATGAGCTGGTCGGCGACGTACTCGTTCACCTTGAAGGGCAGGACGGAGGAGACGACCCGCAGGTCGCGCAGGTACTCCTCGGACATCCCGCGGTCGCGAGCGAGCGCCGCCAGGCGTTCGTGGGAGTAGGTCTTCACACCAAATCCTCATGGGTCCTCGGTGGCGGGGCACCCGCCACCGGTCGCGTGCCGGGGCAGCGTCAGTGGGCGATGTGGGAGCGGGACCAGTCGAAGTCCACCTGGTCGGCCACGCCCATCTGCTCCACCAGCTTGTGCAGTCCGGTGTAGTCGCGGACCAGCCGCGCACGGCCCGCGTCCGCCTGGCAGTCCGCGAGCATCTCGTGCCCGCCGTCGATGTCGGCGAGGTCGACGATCCGGTGCCAGGTCGAGTAGTCGTTGGCCACGAAGGCGTCGAGACCCTCCATCAGCATGTCCAGGAAGTACCTGCGCCGGCGGGCGTCGAGGTGGTGGTAGACCATCTCGGCGAGCACGTGCGAGATGGACGCGTGACAGTACTCGTCGCGGTTGTGCAGCTTCGCGGTCGTGCTGTTGATCGGCTGGATCGTGGTGTCCTCGGCGAGCAGGTCGAGGTAGGCGTTGATGGAGATCTCCGAGACCGTCGCGAAGGCCAGCGTCGTCAGGGACTTCTCCCAGCGCTCTCCGGCCCGGTCCCGCAGTTCCTGATGGACGCGCGCGGTGTGGGAGAGCGGCAGCGCGTTGTCCGGCATGGTGCGCCCGCGCTTCCTGCGGGTCACCGCGCTCGCGTTGAGGTGCATGAGCGTGTGGTACTGCTCGTCGACCATCGCCTGGGCCAGCGACAGGTTGAGCGCCTCCCCGGTGAGGCCCGGGTACTCCCCCTCCATGACCAGCGCGAACGCGGGGTTGGCCACCTTCTGCTCGGCCATGACGGTGTGCCGGTTGTACGCGATCCACGCCCAGCTCAGCAGTTCGGCCCGCTTCTCCGGGTCCAGGCCACGGAAGGTCGGGTGGTCACGGAAGGGCAAGATCCGCTCGGGGTAGTCCGCGCGTGACAGGTCGAACAGTTCGTCGAGGTCGGGCTCGTCCCGCTTGACGGTGGCACGGCGGTGCCAGTTGCCGACGAGTCGGCGGATCACCGCGTTCTCCACCGGGTCGTTCGGGTCGAAGGTCGGGATGCCCTCGGGGAGCGGGGGTCCCGGCATCTCCTGCCCGACCGCGTCGTCGGGGCCGCCTTCAAGGATCGGGGTGTCGCTGTTCATCACATTCCTCACGGGGAGCGGTGCCGGCCGGCACCGCGGATGGTCGGGGCGTCCACCGCCGCGCTCAGGACTCCTGGAGCCAGTAGCGCGTCAGGTGGCGTCGCGCGTCGCTGTAGGAGGAGCGGGCGTGCAGCATCCGCTGGTTGTCCCAGACCAGGATCGAGTCCTCCGGAATGAGGACGGATACCTTGTTGTCCCGGAAGAACGCCTCGGCGCGCACGGCCAGTTCGCGTCCCAGGGAGCCCAACGGCAGTTCGTCGGCGGGTACGTCGGCGTCGACCGGAGGGTCGTAGTGGCCGGCTGTCAGCAGGTTGTAGCTGAACCGGACGATGTCACGGCCCTCGGGAGTGCTCTCCACCACGGGACTGCGCACTCCGGCGGTGCCGGTGCCACCGGTGTTGTGGCCCACCCAGTCGATGGCTTCGCCGTGCACCGTGCGACGCTCCTCCTCGCTGAGGGAGGCGATGAAGGCGTACGCGTCGGCGAGTTCGGTCTGTCCGCTGCCGCACCGGGCCTGGACCCGGCAGTGAAGAGCGAGGTAACGGGGCGGCGGGTTCCAGCCGGGTGCCTCGGTGTGCACGAGGATGGTGTTGGTGCTCTTGGAGTAGCGCCGGTCCTCGAAGCCGGGGGCGGCCTTCACCTGATAGCGCAGCTGCCCGTCGTACTGCGGTATGAGGGCGCCGAGATCCTGTAGGGCCGCGGCGGCCTGTTCGTCGGTGGTGATGCCGTCGAGCAGGGTGTAGCCCTGGTCGAGGAGTTCCTGGGTGCGCGGGGTGATGGCAGTCGTCATGGTCTGCGTTGCTCCATGTCGGTTCCTGTGATGGGGAGGCACGGGCCGGGCGCGGCGGCGCGCGAAGCCGCCGCCGCTCCGGGGGCGGGCTCAACTGAAGAATGGATGTGCGGCGCACGGCCGAGGTGGCGTGCTCGGCGAACACGTGCCGAGGCGCTGCGGGTGCCGGGCGACTCGGCGCCGGCCGGGGGAAGACCACTGCGGCCGGGGACGCGGCGGCACGTCACCGTGATCGGCGTGGGCCGGCGTCCGTGCGCGCCTCTCGCTCGTGCGGAGTGTCGCGGTAGCGGGCCGGAGCGTGGTCGCGTACGGCGAGGGCGCCGCGCTCAACCGGCCCGCGGGGCGGGGGTGGAGGGAGCGCCCGGGCTCAACTGCCCCAAGTCACATCGGCGCTGTGCATCACGTCCGGGGTGAGCTGGGACAGGTCGCCCGCCGGCAGGGTGGCGGTGGACGTGCTTTCGGAACGTACCTGGGCGAAGGCGTGAGCACTGTCCGGGGAGACCGCCTGAGCCATGAGGAGGGCGCCGAGCGCTATGCAGCCGGCTGCGACGGTCCTGAAAGTCGGGGTGAGTCTCACGGAACGGCCTTTCGGTGAATTGCGTTCTGCTTTTCGACGGACTTCCGGCATCCGCTCGGAGTGCTTTTGGCTCTCCCCGCCTCGCCGGTGCCCTTACTCTGGCAACTCGCCGTCCCCTTCGGAAGGGGGATCCGGTGGACGGAACATGTTGTGTCCTATCCCGTCCACGGGTGACGGGGACGCCATGCGGTCCCAGAACTCCGGAATCAGCACCACTCCGCAGGACGCCATCCGGAAGGGCGCCAAGGGGAAATGCGCGGCGAGTGATCGCAAGCACAGGGCCGCGGCCCTCAGTTCCGCGACGGCCAGGCTCGGCGCGGTCAGGAAGAGGCCGACCACGGGCCCGCCGGGCCCGTCCGGGTCCACGCTGACGTGCTCCAGACCGTCTCCCGGCTCGGCGCAGGAGGTCACGGCAGCCCCCGTCCCCGCCGGCAGCGGCACATCAGCGGGCCCGTCCAGACGGACATGCACGAGATACATGGCTCCCCCTTCACCATCACCCTTGTTCCTGTGCTCGGCCGGTACTCCTTGTGCTCGGCCGATGTTCCTGTGCTCGGCCGATACTCCTTGTGCTCGGCCGACGGCGGTCCCGGACGCGAACGGTCCCGCGCACCCGCCGGTCGCGCCCGCGCGGGCAGCGCCCCTTGCGTTCACTCGACGGCAGGCGGCCAGGTCCGTACCGGCGCGGACCACGACGACAGCGTAGGTGAGGCACGTGTTCCTCACAGCGCGGCCCGGTTCACCGGCAGTTGACACCCAGGCCGTCCGTCCGTCATCCGACGCACTATTGATACACCACCCGCAAAGTCGCGGTGCCCTTTCCCCAGGGCCGCCGTCTGATGGTTTCGTGGCTGGCCGATGAATGCAGTGGCCGATACCGGCCAGGCCGAAGGGGTTGCTGGGGGCCGTTCCCCGATCGCATCGTGTTCTGAGCGTGCGACGCCACGAATTCCACGGAGATCCGGGAATTCAGGGCGGGTCGATGCCGTCACCCTGTACCGATTCCCTTGACGCGACTCGTGACTTCGCAGCCCGAAGAGAGCTGAACGACCGGCGGAGACGTAGCCTTTATGACGAATGCCTTGACCTCAGCGGCGCCCGTCCGCCCTTCGCCCCTGGCGTTCCGCGTCTTCCTCGGCGGGCAGAGCGTCTCGCTGATCGGCGACGGCCTCGCGATCCTCGCGATCCCCCTGCTCGTCCTCGAGGTCAGCGGATCCCCGTACGCGGCGGTGATGGCCGCCATCCCGCGGACCGTCGGCTATCTGCTGGTCGGCCTGCCCGCCGGTGCGCTGGTGGACCGGCTCAACCCCCGTAACGTCATGCTGACCATGGACGTCGTACGGTTCGGGGTCTTCCTCTCCCTCGCCGTACTCGCGGCCACCTCGCAGCTCGCCGTCCCGGTCATCCTCGCCCTCGCGTTCGTCGCGGCGGGGGCCGGCGTGTTCTTCGAGACCGCGCTGACCGTGGCGGTGCGGGATCTGGTCGAGGAGGAACGCCTGGTCCGTACGAACTCGCTTCTGGAGGCCGCGAATCAGAGCGCGCAGATCGTCGGCCCGGGACTGGTCGGCGTACTTTCGGCACTCTGGGGCCTCCAGGTCGCCCTCCTGGTCAACGCCTGCACCTTCGCGGTGTCCTTCGTTTCCGTCCTGCATGTACTGCGCGGCAAGGGCCGGGCGAGCCGGGCCCCCTCCCCGCCGCTGCGCGAGGCCCTGCGCGGAGTGTGGGGCGACCTGGCCGAGGGCTTCCGCTGTCTGCGGTCCCTGCGTGTCGTGCTCGTGGTGACCTGCTTGCAGGCAAGCGCCAATCTCTTCCTCGCCGTCGGCTACCTCCTGGTCTTCTACCTGCGCGACACCCTCCACCTCGGCGCCTCCGAGGCGAGTGCCGTCGTCGCGGCAGGCGGCGTGGGCGGGGTGCTCGGCACCGCGGTGGCGCTCCGGCTCGGCCGCAGGATGCGGCACGAGACCCTCATCGCACTCAGCGCGGCCTGTCTGGGGACCACACTGGCGTCCCTGGGGGTGGCGACCTCCCTGGTCCCGCTGCTGGTGCTGAATCTGCTGCTCGGGGGTTCCACGGTGACAGCGGTGGTACTCATCCGCACGCTGCGCCAACGCCTGGTGCCACGCGCCCTGTTGGGCCGGGTCACCGCCACGGCCAAGGTGGCCGCGCTGGCGGCGAGCCCGGTCGGAGCCCTCGCGGGCGGTGCGCTCACCACGCTCAATCACGGCGATCCCCGCCCGGTGTTCCTGGCAGCCGGTGTCCTCAGCGTCCTGACGACCGCGGCCGCCTGGGCACTGGGGCTGCGGACCGGGTCACGCTCTCCGTCCGGCACGGAACAGGGGCCCACCGCGCCCGGGGCGTCCGCCACACCCGTACCGGAGGCCGACGGGGCCGCCAAGGCGCCCTGATCGACGGCGTCACCTCACACTCCCCCGCGACAGGCCCCCGTCCCGCGAACGGGGCGGTCCCCGAGACCGTCACCCCGAATACCCTGCTCCCCGCCGCCCGTTACGCCCCGTTCATCCGGCTGCCCTACCGGCCGAGGGCCGACCCGAGGGCCGGCCCGAGGGCTCGGCACCACACCACCCGTCCGCGCGGCGCCTGCCGAAGGCCAAGCCGTCGTAAAGAATGCACCTTCGCGGCAGGCTTGATTAGAGCCCCGCACCTGGCACGACATCACGGGCACGATCGGGCCGGAGGCCGCGCGCCCGCGGCCCGCGAAGTCGTCGTGGGCCGCGGGCGTTTCGGCATCCGTCATGGTCAGCCCGGCCCTCCATGTGCCGGACAGAGCCACTACGTCCCGGACGACCTGTCGGCCGAACGGCGGGAGCCGCCTTCACGGAGCCGGTCCTGCACAGTGGCGGCCGGGTTCAGCAGCCCCGTAAGGATGGGTTCGCGGGCCGAAAGGCGACCTTGACAAGATCACTCACGCATCGGAAGTTCACTCCATGCGCTATGCACACACCAGAAGATGTCGCACCGTGTCCGAAGGACCACCCGGAGGCTGATCGCCCGGTTGATCCGACCGTCGCGGAGACCACCGCGCCTCCCCTCCCCCACGCCTTTCCGGACACGTTCACCAATCGGGAGACACACCTCATGCTGGCCGCACTCGGACTCGACACGGACACCGAACGCGTCTACCGCGCCATGCTGGACCATCGTGACGACGGGATATCCGCACTGTCCCAGCGACTCGCACTGCCGGAGGACCGGTTACGCAACTGCCTCGACCGGCTCCATTCCCTCGCACTCGTCCGGCCGTCAGCCAAGGCCGACAGCGCCTTCCGGGTACTGGGCCCGGAACAGGCCATGAAGCTGCTGCTCGCCCGCCAGCAGGCCGAACTCGCGGCCCACCAGGAGCGTCTGGAGACCGCGAGGGTCGCGGCCGCGCAACTCATCGCGGAGTGCGCCTCCCTGCACAGACCCTCGGCCGGCTTCCACACCGAGGAGCTGACCGGCGCGGAGGAGATACGCGACCGGCTCGCCCGACTCGCCTCCGAGGTCCGCCACGAGATCATGACCCTCGCTCCGGGCGGCGCCCATTCGGAGAGCGACCTGGAAGCCAGCCGCAAACCGAATGCGACCCTGCTGGACCGCGGTGTCACCGTACGGACCATCTACCTCGACAGCATCCGCAACCACCAGCCCACGCTCCGGCACGTCCAGTGGCTCCACGAGCGCGGCGGCCACGTCCGCACCGCTCCCAGCCTGCCGATCCGCATGATCATCGCGGACCGGACCGAGGCCGTCCTCCCCCTGGACCCCGCGGACGCGAGCTGCGGCGCCGTGGTCCTCACCGGGCAGGGCGTCATCACCGCCCTGTGCGAGCTGTTCGACAGCACCTGGCAGGCCGCGAACCCCTTGGTGCCCACGGTGGAACGGGACACCGACGGCCTCACCCCGCAGCACCGCGAGGCCCTCCGGCTGCTCGCCCAGGGGCTGAAGGACGATGCGATCGCCAAGCGCCTCGGCGTCTCCACCCGCACCGCCCGCCGCTTCGCGGCCGAACTCATGGACGCGCTCCAGGCACGCAGCCGCTTCGAGGCGGGCGTCCACGCGGTCCAGAACGGCTGGCTCCCCGCGCACCGCACCTGACGGCCCGGCGGCGATCGCGCCACCGTTGGGCTGCCGGACATCAACCGAGGGGCGACCGTCGACTCGAGTCACCGCCCCTCCTCGCACCCCCTCCCGTCCCTCCCCCTCGTCAACGGCCGTCACCGCACCACCAATTCGGCCAAGCGGGCAAGGATGGCGTCGATCTCATCCGGTGTGAGGGGTACGAGTTCGAACAGCAGCTCCTGCGCATCCCGCCGGCCGGGCATGGCCCAGATCGACGGTGACCCCGCTCGCAGCGCTTCGTCCAGAGCGGCCGAGTCCATGGCCGCCACGGCGGGATCCACCACCAGCCGGGCGCGGGCGAAGGGCAGGCCGGTCGGGTCGGTCACGGACGACGCGGTGATGCCCCGGACGGCACCCGCCCGCTCGACGAAGTCCGCCACCTTGTCCGCCTGCTGCTGCCGCCACACCGCCATGTCCAGCTCCTGACGCGCCTCGAGCGCGGCGAGGACGCCGATCACCGCCTCCTTGCTCGCCTTCATCGCACGGCCGATGCCCCGTTCCTGCGCCCGCACCGCCGCCACCGGGCCGGCCCGGCCCACCACCAGACCCGCGGTCGGGGAACCCAGGTACTTCTGGCCACTGATGGCCACCAAGTCCGCTCCGGTGGCGAGCAGTTCACCGATCCTGAAGTCCTGCGCGGCACCATCGACGACGACGGGAACCCCGCGACGATGAGCGACCGCCACGGCGTCGGCCGGCTCGGCACCGGCCCCGCGCACGAGACGGGACGACACCAGCAGCAGGCACGCGACGTCCTGTCGCGCGAGACCCGTCTCCAGATCCTCCAGCGTGAACCCCGTCTCCGTCCCCACGAGAACCGGGACCGCACCCGCCAGCCGGACGGCCTGCACGATGGGGTGTCCATAGTTGACCGCGTGTGCCGCCGGAAGGACGACCGCGCCGGGCATACCGGTCGTGTCCGGCAGCGCCTCGACGCGCTCCGGGGACTCCCCCGTCATCGCGGCGGCGACCGCGAGAGTGATCGCTGAGGCCGTGCAGTGCACGACGGTCCCCGCCTCCGCCCCGGTGAACCGAGCGAGGGCCCGGTCGGCCGCCTCTTGCAATTCATCCATCACGAAGAACTCCGACAGCGCCCCGGCGACCGCGGCGCCGACATCGTCCCCACTGCGTGAGACACCGAGGGGCGTGTAGGGCCCTCGTGCGTTGATGACCCGGCTGAGTCCGTATGCGGTGTGCAGTCCCATGGGTGCCATCCTGCCCTCCCCGGGGCGGCGTTCGCGGCGCCCTGCGTCGCGCCCGCCTCCCGCCGGCTCCCTGCGGGCGTTGCCGGAGTCCGTGCGGAGAGTCTCCACTCGAGCAGGCCGTCACCGAAACCATCAAGCTCTCCGGTTCCACCGCCGCCTACGCCGGCATCAACCCCAAGTCGACCAACGACGACCACGGCAGGGAGTTCGACCGGATGATCATCGCCGTCGCCGGGGACGAGGAAGGCGCCATCTCCGTCAACCTGCCCAGCCCGACCCTGATCGACAAGCCGCTGAGCACCAACTGGCACGCCGACCCGGCCGACGCCGTTCCGTTCGGCAGCTGACCCCACGAGCCGTGGGCATAACCGTCCACTCCCGTGCCGGAATTGCCTGCGTGAGCGGAAATGCAGGTCGAAACGTTTCTCCGATTTCTGCATATTGTCGTATTTCTGTTTGCGGCCTTGTCATGCGCTCCGGTTGTGCACATAGCTAGGTGTTGCGTCCATTTCCTGGCCCCGGGGTTCCCGATGAGTCCTGGGCAGGTCGACGGGGCTTCGCGCGCCGTCGACCAGGGAAGCGGGCGGCAATCCTCAACCCGAGGAGAAGTCATGAAGAAGGCCTACGAAGCGCCGACACTCGTCCGGCTCGGGACATTCCGGAAGAAGACCGGGCTGCTGCAGCGGTCCGGCAATGACCGGCTCGTCCTGAGCAAGAACTGACGACCGACGGTCCTTGACCCGACGTCATGACTGAATTGCACGAGAGTGCGGGGACGGGCCCCGGCGACGCGCACTTCGCGGTCTTCACCGACCGCGAGGACGCGGCCGCCGTGGCCCGGTCCTTCACCCGCTCCGGAACCCGCGAGACACGCGTCCTCGAACACCCGTCAGGTCGGCCGTGGCTGGTGGGGCAGTGGGACGACCAGGAGATCGTCACGGCACGCGCCGGACGCACCGCACTGGCCGTCGTCGGCTGCTGCCCCGTCGACGCCGCCGAGCTGAGAGCCAGGGCAGGCCGGTTGCGCGACCTCGCGGAGCTGGACACGTGGGCCCGCTCCCTGCCCGGCAGCTTCCACCTCGTCGCTGCCATGGACGGACAACTCAGGGTGCGCGGCACCGCGTCCGGGCTCCGGCTGGTCTTCCACGCCGCCGTGGACGGCGTGCGGGTGGCCGCCACCCGCGCCGACGTCCTCGCCGCCGCGCTGGGCCACGACCCCGAGGAGGAGCAGCTCGCCGTCCGGCTGCTGTGGCCGGTGCCCTATCCACTCTTCGAGGCGTCCCTGTGGCGTGCCGTCACCGCCGTACCGCCGCAGGACGCGCTGACCGTCGCCGCGGACGGACGGACCGTACGCCACTCGAGGTGGTGGACCCCGCCGGAGCCGGTCCGCACGCTCGCCGACGGCGCCCCGCTGGTCCGCGAGGCCCTCATCGCGGCCGTCGACGCCCGTACCCGGCAAGGCGGCGTGATCAGCTGCGACTTGTCCGGGGGCCTGGACTCCACCTCCCTCTGCTTCCTGGCCGACCGGTCGCCCGCCAAGGTGGTGGCCAGCACGTGGCCGGGACGCGATCCGGCCGATACCGACCTGCACTGGGCGAGGCAGGCCACGAAGCACCTGCCGGACGTCGAGCACGTGGTGTGGGACGCCGACGCCTCACCGCTGGTCTACGACGACCTGCTCGGCATCGACGACCTGCTGGACGAACCGACCATCGGCGTCATGGACCGTTCGCGGGTGCTGCACCACCTGCCAGGAATGGCGGAACGCGGCAGCCGCCTGCATCTCACGGGCATCGGCGGCGACCACGTGGCCTGGTGCTCCGAGGCGTACTACCACCGACTGGCCCGCACCCGCCCGCTGTTCGCGCTGCGGCAGCTGCGCGGCTTCCGGGCCCTGTGGCAGTGGCCGCTCGGCGCCACCGTCCGCGCCCTGGCCGACTCCCGCCCCTACGGCAGGAGCCTCGCCGACGCCGCCGGCCACTTGCGCGAACCGCTTCCCGCCACCGCCACCACCAGCCTCGGGTGGGGCATGCCGCCACGCCTCTTCGACTGGGTCACGCCCGACGCCGAACACATGGTCAGGCGGGCGCTGCGGGAAGCCGCTTCGACGGTCGTGCCGCTGCACCCGGACCGCGGCCTGCACACCGACCTGGAACAGATCCGCTCCTGCACACGCATCATCCGCCAGTGGGACCGGATGGCGGCCCGCGCCGGCGTGCCCATGGCGTCGCCGTTCCTCGACGACCGGGTCATCGACGCGTGCCTGGCGATCCGGCCGGACGAACGCGTCACGCCCTGGGCGTACAAGCCGGTCCTCACCGCCGCGATGCGCGGCATCGTGCCGGAGACGTGCCTGCGGCGCACCACCAAGGCCGCCGCCGCCATGGACGCCGCCGACGGACTGCGCAGGCACCGTGCCGACCTGCTGGCCCTGTGGGAGGACTCCCGACTGGAGCAACTCGGCCTGGTCGACGGCAAGGCGCTGCGTCACCTCGCGCAGCGGCCCTCCGCCCCCGGACTGCGCGACGCCATCCTCTACTCCACCATCGCCGCCGAAGTATGGCTGCGCGGCACGTCCCGCGCCCGCGCCCGTTGAGCCCGTCACCGGAGAAAGGCAGTCACCCACCATGGCACTGCGGTTCGGCCCCGATGTCTCCACCACGGAGACCGACTACGGCACCGTCCTCCTGGACCAGCGCAGCGGAAACTACTGGGAGCTCAACCCCACCGGCACCCTGGTGGTGAAGACCCTTCTCGACGGCGGCGACGAAACAGCGGCCGTCGACGCGCTCGTCACGCAGTTCGACATCGGCCGGGCCCGCGCGGAGCAGGACGTCACGGTCCTCGTGCGGGAGCTGCGGGAGTCGGGGCTGGCCTCATGACGACACCGAGCGCCCTGGAACGGCCCACGGGCGTCCCCTTCACCCGGCGGCTGGCCGCCCGCCTCGTGCTGCTTCCCGCCGTCGGGCTCTCGTTCCTGCCTCCGCGCCGGATCCGTGCCGTCCTGGATGTCGTACGCCGCGGAGCCACGCCGGCCACCGCGGCACAGGCCAAGAGCGCCCGGGACGCGATGTGCGCGGTCAGCCTGCTCTGCGCCGGTCCGAAGGGCTGTCTGCCCCGCTCGCTGGGCGCCGCCCTGCTGTGCCGGCTGACGGGCGGCTGGGCCACGTGGTGCACCGGCGCGAGCGTGGTGCCACCCTTCAACGCGCACGCGTGGCTCGAGGCGGAGGGCCGCCCCATCGGTGAGGACGTGCCCGACGACTACTTCGCGCGGCTGCTCGCGGTGGAGCCGCCGACCTCGAACCGGCCGTCCCGCCGATGACGGAGTCCCGGGCGCAGCCGGACCGTCGGGCGCGTGAGGAGGCCCCCGCGAAGGCGCCGGACCGTTCGACACGGGCCGCGGTCGCCACCATGTACCGGCTCACCACCGGGCACCGGGCCTCCGTCATCGTGGCCACCGTGCTCACCCTCGCCGGCTCCGCCCTCGGGCTCGCCCAGCCCCTGGTCGCCAAGCAGATCGTGGACGCGAGCGGGCACGGGCGGGCGTACTGGCCCCTGTTGCTGGCCCTGGCCCTGCTGTTCGTCAGCGAGGCGGCCACCGGCGCCGTCGGCCGCTTCGTCCTGGAACGCATGGGCGAAAGAGTCGTACGACAACTCCGCCACGGCCTGGTCGCGCGACTGCTGCGGCTGGAGATGCGGGAGTACGACCGGCACCGCACCGGCGACCTGATCTCCCGCGTGACCACCGACACCACCCTGCTGCGGGAAGTGGTCTCCCAGGCCCTCGTCGACCTCGTCACGGGAGCCCTCGTCGCGGCCGGCGCAATCGCCCTCATGCTGTGGATCGACCCCCTGCTGCTGGCCCTGGTCGCCCTGACCGTGGCCACCGCGGCCGCCGTCGTGGCCTCGCTCCTGAAGGGCATCCGCGCCGCGTCGGAGCACATGCAGACGTCCGTCGGCGCGATCGCCGCCGACCTCGAGCGCGCCCTCGGCGCCCTGCCGATGGTCCGCGTCCACCGGGCGGAGGACCGCGAAGCGCGGCGCATCGGTGAGCGCGTCGAGTCCGCTCACGACGCGGGCGTGCGGACCGCGAAACTCGCGTCCGTGATGAGCCCCGCCGTCGAACTCGCCGTCCAGGGCTCTTTCTTGCTCGTCCTCGTCATCGGCGGCCTGCGCGTCACAGGGCACGCCAACTCCCTCGGCGACCTCGTGGCCTTCCTGCTGTACGCCTCCTACCTCGTCCTGCCCCTGTCCTCGGTCTTCCGCGCGGTCGGCCTCATCCAGCGCGGCATGGGCGCCTACCAGCGCATCGAAGAAGCCCTGCGCCTGCCCACGGAGCCGGCACCGCCCGGCCGGCCGCCCGTGCGGGCCCGCACGGGCGAGGCCACTTCGACAGAGGGGAACGCCCTGGAACTGCGGGACGTCACCTTCGGCTACGACCCCGACCGGCCGGTCCTGCGAGGTGTCACCTTCGCCGTGCCCCACCGGCGCCAGACGGCCCTGGTCGGCCGGTCGGGCGCCGGGAAGAGCACGGTCTTCGCCCTGGCGGCGAGGTTCTACGAACCGGACTCCGGAACCCTGCTCTTCGACGGGCGGCCCGCCACCGAACTGACCCGGGCGGCATGCCGCGCGCGGATCGCCGTCGTCGATCAGAACACCCATGTCGTCCACGGCACCCTGCGCGACAACATCACCTACGCCGTGCCCGACGCCACCGACGCCGAAGTGCGGCGCGTCGTCGAGCTCGCCCGGCTCGATCACGTCGTACGCCGGTTGAGCGGCGGCCTGTCGGGCATGCTCGGCGACCGTGGCAGCACCCTTTCGGGAGGCGAGCGCCAGCGCGTCGCCCTGGCCCGCGCCCTGCTCGCCCGCCCCGCACTGCTCCTGCTCGACGAGCCCACCTCCCACCTCGACGCCATCAACGAGACGGCGCTCACCACGGTGATGAAGGACGTCGCAGGGGAGTGCGCACTGCTGGTGATCGCACACCGGCTCTCCACCGTCCAGCACGCCGACCGGATCGTCGTACTGGACGGTGGCCGCACCTCCGCCGACGGACGCCACGAGGAGTTGCTCACCGGCAGTGCCCTCTACCGCGAACTGGCGGCCGGACAGACGCTCCGCCCGGCCGCCGCACATGGCGTCGGCAACCAGTGAGGCAGGTCCGGCCGCCGGTGCAATGAGCGGATGGAGAACATCCTGAACGCGGAAGCCCGGCTCTCCGACCCCTGTCTCGCATACTTCGCCGACCGCGGGCACACGGGTGTCCGACGTATCGGCGCCGGTGCCGAGGGCGTCGTCCACCGGTTGGGCGGGGGCCGGGCCGCTCACGCGCCGGACTACGAGGCCGTCGTCACCGCGGCGATACAACTACGCGGCAACACGGTCTTCACCGCCTGAAACAGCCGTGGACCACGACCCCCCACCCACCTGGCCGACCCGGCCGGGCCGGCGCGCAGGACCAGATCCGTCGAGTCGGGCCCTTGCCTCAGCAAGGGATCGGTGGCCATGCCTCCAGCGTAGGACCGGCCCGCAAGAGCGCCTCGACCTCATCCGGCCGATGGAGCGCGGCTTCTGACGGCCCGTATCCCTCAGTCGGCGGGCGCGGCGGGCTCCCAGGGCTCGAACCACGGGTCGGGCCACTGCTCGGCGGCGGCCATCAGCGGGTAGAGGGTGGCGCCGTCCAGGCTCTCGCCGGGAGATTCACCCCGGTCCATGACGCCTGGTGGGCCGCCGCCCGCAAGGTCCACGGTGAGAGGGACGGCACCCGAGCACTGATCGCGCTTGCGCGTGCCCGCGCGCCCAGCACGGCTGTTCAGGGCGTCTTGCGGGCGCTAACTCCCTCACCTGATGTCCCGACCTAGCTGGTTTTACATAACGAATTAACAAATCGTGGCAAATGGTCCTCTCGAAAGAGGTGGCTCCAGCTCTGGAGGAGGGCGTCCGACCGCGCGCTGCACCGTGACCGAGAACGGGAGCTGCTGCTGGATCGGACGGGCTGTGCGGTTACCCTCAGCCCACCGCGGCGTCGGCCGTGGCCAAGCCAACGCTTTGGTCTGCGAGGAGTACTTCCGATGGCTCGCACCACCCCGCCACGTCCGCTCGATATCGAGACGCTGTTCCCTGAGGTGGCCAGCTATCGGAAGACGGCCGTTCGCCTGCATCCGCGCCTCGGCGATCCGAGCGCGCGGGAAAGCTCGCTCGGCGGACCCGTGCTCTGGCCGCTCTCGGAGCCCTGGCCCCACTGCGAGGACGACCACCCGCGCACGGCGTTCTCCCCTCCGGCCCAGGGACCGATCCCGCTCGTCCCGGTCCTCCAGCTCTTCGCGGCCGACGTGCCTGGCCTGGCCTTCCCCGGCGCCACCGATCTGCTGCAAGTGCTGTGGTGCCCCTTCGATCACACGGACGGTTACGTTCCCCGCCCCGAGATCTATTGGCGAGACGGATCCCTGAGCGACCTGCAGCCGGCAAACCGGCCCCGCCCGACCGGCGCTGACAACTACTACCTTCCTGACCCATGCGTCCTGCACCCCGAGCGTGTCACCGACTACCCCAACTGGGACCTCCCAGACGAGCTCGCCGCCGCGCTCGAAACCAGATTCGAACAGCTCGAGGAGGAAACCGGCTGGTCCTACTGGTCCCACCTCTCCGTGTCGGACGGCGTCAAGGTCGGCGGGTACCCGACGTGGACCCAGGAGCCCAACTGGCCGACCTGCCCGACATGTCGTGTGCGCATGGAGCATCTCCTGACGATCAGCAGCAACGAGTTCGATGGCGAGAGTTGGCGCACTTGGCTGCCCATCGAGGACACGCCAGTCATGGGAACCATCTGGGATCTTCCATACGAACAGCGCACCCAGATCCAACGCCCCCCTGGGCTCATGCTCGGCGACATGGGCGGCATCTACCTGTTCGAATGCACCAGCTGCTCCGACAGGCCCTTCGCCTACCGCTCAGATTGTTCTTGACTGCGCGCTGCTTCGATCAAAGGGCCATACTCGTGCCCGCAAGGCAGCCGCCGATCACTCGGGGCAGTACAGCAGCATCTTGAGCTCGTGCTCCCGGACCATGGGAAGGGGGGTGTGACGGGGTGGAGCTCGACGACGAGCGGCTGTTGGTGACCGGCATAGCATCACGTGGGGACGAGTGGACGATCTTCCCCGGGGCCCTCCGCCGGAACATCTCCTCCAGCGGACCTTGGCGACCGTCGTACTGAGAGCCCGTCCTCAAACCTCCGATCAAGCCTCTGACCTGAATGGGGGCCGTGGCAAAGCGTTCGGGGAACGGTCGCCGGGATCACCCGAAGGGGAACAGCTGAGGCCTCTATCACCAAGAGCTGCGACAGGGGGAGAAACCAGGAGGCTTGGTCGCATCGTAGACAGCTCACAGTGCTATGCCGTCAAGTCGCCGAGGTCGGGGCCTCGAACGGCGGCAACCCCGCGGTTAGCCTTGCCGCATGACCGAATCGGCTTCTGTCCAGCGCTCTCTGCCGACGTGGGACCAGGTAGTCGCGGTGCGGGACTTCATTCACGGACGGACATACGCTGCCGCGACCTCCACGATCCGTGCCAACGGGGAGCCGCCCCACGCCCCCGGGTCTGATCCGGCGCGCGTGGCAGAAGTCAGTGTGGCCCTGTACGAAGTCACGTCCCACCTGTGCAGTCGCCTGGGGACGGGTCGCCCTGGCCTCATCGCTGAGGCGTCGTGGGGGCCCTCATCTCCATCACCACAGCTTGGCGTGAGGACCCGGAGTTGCCGGAAGGCATGAGGGAGCTGCTCCTGGTCAAGCCGCGGTAACTGCGAGGTCAGGCGTGGCGGGGAACGCGGACTGCTCGTCGAAGAGTTCCCGCTTCTGGAGGCAGTGGTAGAGCTGGCCGATCATGCGGTTGAAGAGATTGCGCTGGGCGGCCGCGTGCCAGTCGCCTTGTTCCCGGCGGCGCCGGTAGTGGGCGTTTGCCCCGGTGGATTCCCGTAGTGAGGCGAAGGCCCAGAGGTAGCCGGCGTGGTTGAGCCGGTCGTTCTTCACCCACCGTCTGGTGATGGCGGAATTCTTGCCCACGGCACGGGTGATGGGTGGAGGAGCCGGCGTAGGCCTTGAGCCCGCGGGCGTCGGCGAAGCGCGAGATCGGCCCGGCCGAATGGCGCGTCCTTCTCGACGCGGGAGCCGTACCGCGCAGCCTGCTGGCCGCCGCCATTACGGTGCACGGTGACCAGGACCCGCTGCCCACTGTGGCCGTCGCCAACGATATCCTGGCTCTCTGGGGCCGCCCCCAGATCATCCAGATCCGCGTCGAGGGCAGCCTCGGAGATCTCGCTCCCATGCCGCCACCGGAGCCGATGGGCGCGCCTAATCGCTGCGCAAACACTAGTACTCCGGTGTGACTTCGTAGTTCCACGTCACGTTGCGCGTGCGCCGGCTACTGGACGTTCTCCTGTCCGATCGCGCGGAGGACATCGGCGAGCCAGACCAGGTGATGGCCCACGGCTCCGTCCGGGTCGGCGAGTAGGTCCTCAAGGTGCTGCCAGGACTCGGACAGCTGCCCGATCGTGATCGTTCTCGGTTCGTTGGGGACGTCGTAGAGTTCGTCGCCCGCAACAGACCAGAAGTAGTCGCGTTCGAGCGCCACAGTGCTGCCGACTGACGCTTCGACTCCCGCCCCCGCCCGCACTAGCCAGGACGGCCGCCCGCGGCCCGCTGGCGCAACCACCCAGGCTCGCGGTCTACCTGCTTTCGTAACATCGCGTCGATGGGGACCGCTTCGACGGCTGACGGCACAAGAGTAACTGCCGAGACGGAGGGCGGGTCAGCCGACAATCCGCCTGTGGAGGATGAGTACGTGACGAGTAGTGGCGCAAGAATGCGAGCTTCCCTGCCGATTGTCATGACGTTCGGCATCGGCATCGCCGCAGTCGGCTGTTCCAGCCCGCCCTCCGATTACAGTCCTCCGGACTCGTTGTGCGGCATAGCAGTCCCTGCGGATCTGCTGAAAGCCGTACTTCCCGCTGGGCAGAACGTATCCGTTCACCCGACCTCCAGCGCCTGGAACAAGCGCTGCCGCCTTCGCGTGGACGGCCACGACGCTTTCTCGGCCACTGTTGAGTGGTGGGGGCATGACGCCACGCTGAGGCGTGTCGCTGAGGACGCTGTTGCTGTCGAACCGTTCGACGAAATGACGAAGGACCATCGCTACATCTACTCGAACACGGGAGCAGTGGGAATTGTGAACTGCGCGAACCATGGCGGGCCCAAGGACAAGCTCTTCGCGTCGGTGCGAGTCACTCATGACGACGCAACCGCATCTGACATGAAGAAGCTCATCACCGCCTACACCGAATCGGCCGCCTCGCCGAAGGAGTGCACCAAAAAGCGGCCATAGTCGCGTAGTTCGGGCTCTTGTCTGAAGAGTGCTGCTGGCGCCCGGCGCCTCCAGCCGGTCGGCTTCGCACCGCAGAGCTGCGGCCTTCTCCAACCACATGCGATCGTCGTCGGGACGCCGGCCAGCGGACACCGGCGACATCCGTCCCTCCAGATCGACGGAGCCTGCACACAACTCGGCACGGACTGCTGGCGCTGGAACTGCGCGCATGGCACCGTCCTCTTCCCGGAAGGCGCAATGTGCGAGCTCTGCACCCTCAATGCCTGCTTCCCGGGCGCCTGAACCTCCCTGCAGGTATGAGCCGAAGGGCGACCGACACCTCCGGCGCCACGACGGCATCATCCTGATGGCCCTGACAATCAGACGGGCGCTCGCCGCGAGGGCGGGGAGGCGGCCTCCTGGGCTGGTCCACGTGCAAGGCGTTCGCCCGCCTCCCTCATGGGCCCCGGGTTCACTTTCCGCTGCAACCGAATTTCTTCACACTCGCTTGCATGTACGCCACCATGAACTTTGCAATATCGCCGCGGAGTTGCGGATCATACTTCGAAGCTGCCGGAAGCTGCATGGTGAGAGTGAAGTAAGATGCGTCGGATTTCTTGCACAAGACGGTAGAAATGGCCCCATCGTTGCCAACAACGGTGTCGTATCTGTCTCTTGTTCGGCGTGATTCCGTCAAGTTGCTGACAGAGGCGACGGATTTCGCGGGCTTCATGGGGTCAACTGGCTCCGGGGACCAAGCGAATCTGAAATCCATGACGGGTTTGGTTTACCCCTGAGGCTGCAACGGAATTGGCGACGGGAGCGTACGCGGCTCGGTCGCACGATCTGTCTCACACGCTCTCTAGTCCAAACCGTATGGAGAATCCATCTCTTGCTCAATGCGATCCATATCGTTCTGGGCCTCCTGCGCTTGGCACCCCGCGAAGACCAGCAACGCAGCACCGACAAAGAAGAGCACCCGCATCCCCGTCATGGCGGCGTCAGACGGCTCATTGGCCTCCGGATTGCGGTACCACCTCGCCCTGAAGCGCCACCACATCTTGCGCTGATCGGCCAAGCCGACAGCCACGAACACAACAGCCATGATGATGGCGAAAATCAGCACACCACTCATCTACGAAGTCCCCCACTCATCTACGAAGTCCCCCACCCATCCCTCGCCGAGCCAGTACCCGAGCCGCCGATGCTATCGGCCCGCGCGTGCGCCGATCGACGGGGGGCTATCGAGCGCCGGCCCCGACGCCTGCGTCAATCGGACAGAGATGCTGCGCACCGTATCCGGTTGCGTGGGCTCACCAACTCGCGGCAGCAGGATGCGGCGCGACTGCGGCGTCAGTACTGACAACTACGACACCGGTGATTTTGTCGGCGAACGTCTGGGACTTGTCATCCCAGCTCGCCCACAGCCAGCCCAAACAGAACACCGGGTAGTTGAGGAACTGGCAGAGCCGACGGGCGAAGGCCAGGGCGCCGCCAGGCGCAAGCCCGTCAGACGTGCGGACGAAGCGGATGCCGAGAACCGTCTTGCCCACGCTCTGCCCGGTACGGCCCTCACGGACCGCCTGCACGATACAGGAACCGATCATGTAGGCAATGCCCACCCAGCTCACGTACATAGCCAGGCCCTCACCGGTATCGCCATCGCCGATCACGTCAGCGATTCCCACCGACAGCCACATCGGCCCGAAGTTGATCAGGCAGTCCAGGAGGAACGCCCCTGCCCGCTGCCTCCAACCCGCGTACGGCGTGTACTCCGGGTTCTGCGAATGCGGGTACTGCAGATACTGCGGGTGAGGGTACTGCTGTGGGGCCCCGGGTATCGGTTGTGCCGCGGGAAAGCCATACGACCCTTGGGGCGCGCTCTCCGGGGGCTGCTGCCGGTAGGGATGGGGGTGGCTCACGTCATAACTCCGGCTCATCGCGTACGCGTGACACAACGTCACCTATCGGTCACTCAGGCTACAAAGGTGTTCTCCGTGGCACTCCAGCGGCCCCCAGAACCCCGGCGCCTTTCCGTGCACCACACCCACCAGGCCCCCGCGCAGCTTCGCCTGCGCAGGCAGCGTCGACCGTCCCGGGCCGCGCACCTGCCTCACCGAGATCCCGGGCGCCGTGGTGCGGTTCGTCCTCAGCAACATCCCGATGCCCGCACGTCGGGTCGGGATATTCGAACTGGGCACGGTGCGGGCCCGTACAACCGCCCAAAGCGGCACAACAGCACGGTAACGATCCAGCAACAGACCTGACCAGAGCGCATCATGCGACGAACGCCGATCAGGGACGAGGCGTCACAGGTGTGCTGTAGTGGGGGGGGGCGCCCCCCCCCCCCCACGGGGGGTGCAGCAGGGGTCCCCAAAAAGGGGGGGCCACCACCCAGGGGGCCCGCGGCCC
>NZ_JBJDPY010000004.1:73876-628521 GCF_044903205.1 Streptomyces sp. NPDC029674 | reverse complement strand
ACAACCCCCCAACGCGCCACAACCCCCCGCAACCGAACCACAAACCCACCTCACCTGCGCGCATCTTGCGACGACCGCCGATCTGGGACGCGGCGTCACTGGTGTGCTGTAGTGCCGCCCTCCCCGGCCGGCACTACTGGTCGTCATCCTTGGGAGACCCATCCATGGGTGCCAACACGATCTGTCCCGCGCGCCTGCTCCTGGTCCTCACCCTGTCTGCTGTGGGAGTCACCGCCGTCTCCGGGTGCGGCAGCGACGAAGACGATGGTTACGTCGGGACGAGTCACCGGGCCAAGCAGGCAGCGCAGTTGAAGGACCGCGCGCGCCAAGTCGCAGAAGCCTGGGACCACTCCGGGGCCGCCGCGGACTGGCGCAGGGGCTACCACCCCATGGCGGCAGTGGTGCAACTGCCTGAGAACGGGCTTCACAGCGCAGCCGACAAACGTGCCTACGAGGCCGGGACCTTCGACCTTCGCGCCAAGCTTCCGTCCGCTCCGCGCGAGAACGAGCGGGTGACATGGCAGAACGGCGGCTCGCTCACATTGCCGCTCGTGACGGCACGAGCGACGTACCAGGCGTTCGACCACGACAGCAGCCCCGGACCCCGCCTGACGGTGACAGGGGCGAAGCTGGGCACGATGACCGTCCACACCAGCCGGGGCCAGGCCACGGTGCCAGCCTGGCTCTTCACCCTGGGGGGCTATGACACCCCCCTGAGGCTGGCGGCCGTCAGCCCGTCGCCGCTTCCCATATCGCCCGTCAAATCCGTCGGCCAGGTGCCGACCGACGTACTGACGCCCCTGGGAGGCTTGGTCGAGGTGGCCGGAGGCGGCAGGACCGTGGCCGTCGTGGCTACGTATGGTTCCTGCAACCGCCCCGCGGTGGACGCTTACGAAACGAACGAGAGTGTGGTGCTGTCCGCATCCACGGTGCAGGCCAAGGACGGTGACTGCACCACCGAGCTGCGTGCCAAGGACATGAATGTGCAGCTGGACCGCCCGCTCGGCAGCCGCATCCTCTTGGACGCATACACGGGACGCCCAGTGACGAACAGCAAGTGGCCCAAGCTCGCACCGAATCAGCGGAGTTGAGCGCAGTTCCCCAGGCCCGAGTCATCAGCTCGTTCAGGGTGGCGATGGTCTCGTCCTCGGTCTCCGTGCCCAGTCTCATGTTGATGTCCTCCAGGGCGTCCGCGGCTCGGGTGAGCGCGTCGTGGTCGCCGAGAGCCGCATAGGCCTGGAACAGGATGCGGTACAGGCTCTCACTGGCCGCCAGCTCCAGGAGGCGCCTGTCGATGAGGAGCGGCGGGCGTAGCCACGTCCCATGTTTTCCCAGTGCCGGCCGACTGCCGTGGGGCGCCTCTCGACCCAGTGCTTGAAGCTCGTGCGCTCGCAACCGGAGCGGTTCTCGTCCTTGACGGTGAGGGGGTTCTTCTCCCCTGCACCGACGGGGGCCCAGATCCGCAGCCGGTTGTGGGCGCCCTTCCACGCCCCGAAGTGCTTGAGCAGGTCCATCCACGGCGTGCGATCCGGTACTTGAACCGATCGCGTCGATCACCTGCCGGTGACCCCAACACCGGCCGTCCCGCCTCTGACCCGAAGGAAACGACCTAGCCGTTGTGGCCGCGTCGGCGTTTGATCGCCGCCCAGGTACGGTCGGCGATGGTTCCGGTGATCAACGCCGCGACGGCGGCGACGTACCAGGGGAGGCCGAGGACCAGGCAGGGGGCAATCGCAGTTGCCAGCGCAATCAGATTGAGCCACCAGGGTGCGCGCAGGATGAGGGAAGATCCTTCGTAGTGGGGGCCTGTCAGCACTTCTTCTTACTCACCTTGTTCAGCTCAAGCTTCGCGACTGTGCAGGTGTACAGCATGCCACCGTATCCGACAGTGACCACGCACTGGACCACGCCTCCACTCGTAGCCTGTGGCGACCAGGCCCCCCAGCCGAAACTGATCTTGGGATCGGGGACTACGAGAGATGGCCCGCTCACGCGAAAAGGAAGAGGTATCTCGACGGGCATTTGGGTGATCCTCAACCTCCGGACGGGTCCCTGCGCACCGCCCACCCGGTCTATGCCGGACCCGGCCGGGATGCGGCACCGGACGCGGAGGCGACCAGAGGCCCTTCAGCGCCCGGCGCCCTCCCGGTAGCACTCGGAACCAAGCACAAGGAAACAGGACATGACGTGCTGCCGATCGACTTCACACCAGACAGCGCCCGGGACATCCCCGCGGGCGCCGAAAGCGCCTGGCAGGCTGGGCGCATCGACCTCGCCACGCAGCGCGCGACGAACCTGCGCTACGGATACTTCGACTACCCGGTGGACTTCCGGGTGAGCTCCCACGCTTTCCTGTCCGCGTCGTCGACGCCGCTGCTCGACATCATGTTCACTCTGGCCCACTCCCTGCGGGAGTTGCGGTCGAGGGGCTCGGCGGAAATCGACTTCACCGAGAACTCCTACGTGATCCGCCTCGCAATCGACGCGGACCAAGTCCGCTTCACCTCCTCACACCGCGCACCGTCCGCGCCTCCCCGGTGCCCGCTCGAGGAGTACGCCACGGCTGCGCGCGCATTCATCACGAGGGGCACCGAATACCTGGTGACCCACCATCCGCCCCTCGGCGACAACCCGGCCCTGAGCGAACTGCGCGACCTCGCAGGGCTCTCAGCTTGAGCCTTGACTTCCGGCGCGGAGATCCGAACACCAAGGCAGTTCGAAATGTCCGACCATCCCGGAGCGCTCTGATATCCACCGCCATGCAGACCACGCCACACGTATCTGACCTGCAAGCAAACAGCCGAGCAGCGGTATATCCCGTCAGGCGGGAACAGGTGCCGGCCACCTGGCCAACCCCAACCACCCCAACCACCCCGTGCAGACACATGCCCTGCACGCCTATCCACGCCTGCGCAACCGCAACGCCAACGCCCGCCACCGCGATGTCCTGGCGCCGAACGCAAGGAACGCGCCCGCATCCGAAGCGAGAAGGGCATCCGTTGGGGCGGACGCCCCTGCAACACCGCAGCCTGACCAACCGCGAACTTACACAGCCACAGCGCATCATCGGTCCGCTCGTAGCCAAGCGCGGACGACCGAAGCGTTGTGACGATGATCTCGGCCGGGCAGACCGGGAGCCCCGAACGAGGCCGGTTCAGGAGAAGGACGGTGCCGGAGGGGAATGACTCAGGAGGCGGACGGCTCGATCTCCCCCGCGAAGACGATGACTTGGTCGATGAGACTCCGCCGCAGATGGACGACGTCCGTTCCCGCCAGGCGGGGGCCTCCATCCGGCGTCGTGAAGACCCACTGGTACCGGGCCCACTCGTTCGGCATGTCCACCGCCGAACAGCGCACCATCGTGCCGGTCCCCGCGGGGTGGCGCCGGATGTCCAGCACGAACCGCTCGACCGCCTCGATCCCCTCGCTGCGGCCCAACGGTCCCCAGAAGACCACGTCCGAGGTGAGGGCCTGGGAGAGCAGCGCAGTCACATAGCTGTCGTCCGAGGCGTTGAACGCGGAGATGAACGTGTCGATCGCGGACCGCGCGGTCTCTTCCTGCTCTTCCTGCATGCACCAGTAATACCAGTCGCCTCGCGGCCCGCGCTCCTCCCGTGAGCCGCCTCCCGGCCACGGTGAACCATCCCGGGCACAGCACTAGGGCGCGTATCGAGTCGTGATCAATTTGCGGGATGCGCCTTCATGGCACGGTCCGGTCCGGTCCGGTCCGACAGACGGTCTTACGTGGCGCGAGTGCAACTGGCCGATCGGGATTGGGAGTTCATCGAGCCTTACCTGCCGATCGGCGAGTACCGCCCGTATCCCGAGCGACTGCGGTAGCAGTTCGAGGGCGTGATCTGGCGGTTCAAGACGGGCGGGCAGTGGCGGGAGATACCGACGGAGTTCGGCGCCTGGCCGACCGTCCACAACCGCTTCCGGCGGTGGCGTGACGCCGGCGTTTTCGAGGCCCTGCTGGAGGGTCTGATCACGGAAGCCGTGAAGCGGGGTGAGGTGCACCTGTCCCTGGTCAGCGTCGACTCCACTACCGCCCGAGCCCACCACGACGCGGCCGGGATGCACCTCGACGAGGACGTCGTCACCGCCCTGGAAAAAGCCGCGGCCGAGGAGGAGAAGGCCAGGTCAGAGGTGGCCGACCGACCCGTCAGTCATGACGTCGATAAGCTCAAAGCGTGGCGAGGCATCGCCACCCGGTACGACAAGACTCCTGAGAGCTACCTCGCCGGTCTCCACCTGTGCGCCTCGATGATCTGGATCAAGGACCTCACCAGGACCACCCGAGGATCACGACTCGATATGCCCGTGGGTGACGCTCTGAGGTGCCGGACGCCAAGGGCGGGCAGGAGTTGAGTCAACGGTCAACCAGCCGTGGAGACGGGGACTCACCCGTGGATTCCGCGTCGGTGTCGTCGGGGCCGACCGGGCCGCGGGGAAGTACCCGGTCCAGCCACTTCGGCAGCCACCAGTTGGTCCGGCCGAGGAGTGTCATGGTCGCCGGTACCAGCACCATGCGTACGACCGTGGCGTCGATGAAGATCGCGGTGGCCAGGCCGAGTCCGAACATTTTGGTGGAGGGGTCCTCGGCGACGGCGAAGGACAGGAAGACCGCCACCATAATGAGGGCGGCCGAGGTGATGATCCGGGCGGTGCCGGAGACGCCCTCGACGATCGCCGTGCCGTTGTCGCCGGTGCGCAGGTACTCCTCGCGTACGCGGGAGAGGAGGAACACCTCGTAGTCCATCGACAGGCCGAACAGGATGGCGAAGAGGAACGTCGGGATGAACGACACGATCGGAACCGTCGCTTCCAGCCCGATGAGCGCGCCTCCCCAGCCCCACTGGAAGACCGCGACCATGATGCCGTAGGCCGCGCCGATGCTCAGCAGATTCAGCAGTACCGCCTTGAGCGGTACGAGTATCGAGCGGAAGACCAGCATCAGCAGCAGGAACGACATCGCCAGCACGGAGGCGACGATCACCGGCAGGCGTTGGCTGGTGCGTTGGCCCACATCGGACAGGCTCGCGGCGGCGCCGCCGACGTGGGCCCTGGCCTGGCCGTGTCCGATCGCCGTGGGCAGCACGTCGGTGCGCAGCCGGGCGATGGTGTCGGCCGTGGCCTTGTCCTGAGGGCTGGTGGTCGGGAACACCACGAGGGTCGCGATGCCGGTGGCCCGGTCGAGGTGCGCCGGCGCGACGGATGCGATGCCCGGATCCGCCGCGACCGCCCCGACGAGTCGGTCCAGCACTCCCGGACCACCGGTGGGGTCCGCGGCGATGACGAGGGGACCGTTGGTGCCCGGGCCGAATCCCTCGGCGACGAGGTCGTAGGCCCGGCGCTCGGTACGGCTGTGGGGCAGTGAGCCGTCGTCGGGCAGGCCGACGCGCAGGCCGAGCACGGGCAGCGTCGCCGTCAGCAGCAGCGCCGCGGCGCCGACCGCGTACGGCACCGGGTGCCGACTGACGTGCCTGATCCAGCGACGCCACCCGGCGGCGTGGGCGGCGCCTGTCGCCGGGTCCCGCCGCCGTACGAATCGGCCCGGCTTCCTGGTCCGCAGAGCCCGGCCGATCCGGCCGGGCCGGGCCAGGCGCGGGCCCGCCGCGCCGAGGAAGGCCGGCAGCAGCGTCACCGACGCGAGCACCATCGTCAGGACGACGATCGAGACGGCAACCCCGCCCACCGTCATGAACGGCACGTTCGCGACCGCCAGGCCGAGGATCGACACGACGACGGTGCCGCCCGCGAAGACCACCGGCCGCCCCGCCGTTGCCACCGCTCGTCCGGCCGCCGCCTGCGGATCGAGCCCGCACGCGAGGTACTCCCGGTGCCTGGCGAGCACGAACAGCGCGTAGTCGATGCCCACTCCGAGCCCGACCATGCTGCCCAGGACCGGTGCGAAAGTGGGGACCTCTGTCACCCCCGCCAGTACCGTCATCGTGGCGACCCCGACGGTCAGCCCGAAGACCGCCATGCCGATCGGCAGCGCGGCGGCGACGAGCGAACCGAAGGCCAGGAACAGGATCGCGGCCGCGGCGAGGAGGCCGATCAGCTCGCTCGCGCCGCCGTCGGAGCCGGAGAAGGCGTAGAAGAGGTCCCCGCCCATCTCGATGCGCAGCGGCAGCTCGGCGCGCAGCCGGTCGCCGAGATCGACGAGGGCGTCGAGGTCTTCGGCCGACAGCCGACTCTGGTCGGGGTACTGCACCCGGACGACCGCGATCCGCCCGTCGGCCGAGACGAGGCCGCCGCGCACAGCGGTGTCCCGGCCCGTGTCGAGCGCCCCCGCCGGGTCGTTCGTGCCGAGCACGTGCGGCAGCCGGTTCACCTCGGCCCGCAGCCGCGTGAGAGCGGTGCGCGCGCCGTCGTCGCCGAAGAACGTCGCACCGTCGTCGAGGGGGATGACGACCACTTGGGCGGTCATCCCCTCCTGGCCGGTGCCTGCCCGCTCGATCAGTTCCGCGGCCCGTCGGGAGTCCAGTCCCGGAGCGGTCATCGAGTCCGCGGTCCGCCCGCCGAAGGCGACGGCGGCGAGGACGGCGAGCGTGGCGGCGATCAGCCATGCCGCGATCACCCGCCAGGGATGGCGGGCGGCGCCCCCGCCCAGGCGCAACAGGGCTTTCGAGAGCATCGGGTCCTCCAACCACCTCGTCGGCCGTCCACGTACGGCCGCCGATGCCGAGGCTCGTCGCCACGGCGCTCCGCGGCATCGGCCCGCGGGCCGCGGATCCGTCGGCCCCGGGGCCGAGTGACGCCCCGTCCTTTCGGCCGATGCGCGGCACGCCGCAGTCCCTAGGCTGAGAACCGTGCTCCGAGACGACCTGCGAACCCTGTGGACCGAACCCCGGCCGCCCGACGCGCCCGCCCGGGTGCGGCGGGACTGGGTGCTGCTCGCCGCGGGCCTTGCCGGTGTGGCGCTGGAGGCCACCCTGCGCGAGAACGTCGTGTGGCGGCCGGTGGCGGTGGTGTTGGCCGTATGGCTGTGCCTGCTGCTCCTGTGGCGCCGGACCCGCCCGCTGGCGATGGTGACGCTGGCGTTCGGCTCGGTGCTCCTGCTTCCGGTGGCCTCGTTCGTCGCCGCATCGCGTGAGCCCGTCGGCCTGGACACCGGCGTGGTCGTGCTGGTGCTGGTGTACGCGCTGCCCCGGTGGGGTTCGGGACGCGAGATCGTGCTGGGCGGCGCGGTGATCGTCACGGTCGGCGCGCTGTGTGTCGTCACGTACGAGTCCCCGGTCGTCGAAAAGGTCGTGGGCTTCGTCTTCCTGCTGCTGCCCGGCGTGGTCGGGGCTGCCGTGCGGTTTTGGGTGACCGCTCGCGAGCGGCAGTTGGAGCAGGTGCGCTCCCGCGAGCGCGAGCAGCTCGCCCGGGAACTGCACGACACGGTGGCCCACCACGTGTCGGCCATGGTGATCAGCGCTCAGGCGGGCCGGGTGCTCGCGGGCACCGACCCGTCCGCCGCCGTGGAGGCGCTGGAGGGGGTCGAGGAGGAAGGGGCGCGCACGCTGGAGGAAATGCGCGCCATGGTCGCCGCGCTGCGCGACCGTGGGGTCGGCGCCGAGCTGGCGCCGCCTGCCGGTGTCGCGGATCTGGAGCGCCTGGTGCGCACCCCGGGTGGTCGCCTCAGGGTCGACCTGGGGCTCGACGGCGAACTGGACGCGCTGCCCCCGGCCGTGGACGCGGCCGTCTACCGGATCGTGCAGGAGTCGGTGACCAACGCGCTGCGCCATGCGGTCGACGCGACCGAGGTCGTCGTCCGGGTCGCCGCGGAACGGCACATGGTGCGGGTGAGCGTGCGCGACAACGGCCGGCGCACCGGCCGGGGTCGCGACGGATACGGACTTACCGGATTGCGCGAGCGCGCGACGCTGCTGGGCGGCACACTACGAGCCGGCCCGGATACCGACCGGGGCTGGCATGTCGACGCCGAACTGCCGAGAGCGAGGAGCGAGAGCGGTGTCCATTCGCGTCCTCGTCGCTGACGACCAGACGATCATCCGCACCGGGTTGCGGATCATGCTGAACGCCCAGCCCGGCATCGAGGTGGTCGGCGAGGCCGCCGACGGGCGGGAGGCGGTACGTCTGGCCCGCGAACTGCGGCCCGATGTCTGCCTGTTCGACATCCGCATGCCCGTACTCGACGGGCTCGAGGCGACCCGGCTGGTCGCAGGACCGGGCGTCGCCGACCCGCTGGCCGTGGTCGTCATCACCACGTTCGACCTCGACGAGTACGTCTACGGCGCGCTGCGTGCCGGCGCCCGCGGATTCCTCCTCAAGGACACGGGACCGGACCTTCTGGCCCAGGCCGTACGGTCGGCGTCCGGCGGTGAGGCGCTCATTGCGCCCAGCGTCACCGTCCGTCTGCTCCAGGCATTCGCGGACCTGCCCGCCGGCCGGCCCGCGGCCCAGCCGGTCTCCCCCGTCACCGCCCGGGAGGAGCAGGTGCTCCTCGCCGTCGCTCACGGGCTGACCAACACCGAGATCGCCGACGCGCTGCACATCAGCCTCAGCACGGTGAAGACGCATCTGGCGAGCCTGATGGCCAAACTCTGCGCCCGCAACCGGGTCGAGATCGCGATGTGGGCCTACGAAACGCGCCGTATCCTCCCCGGAACCTGAGCCGGGTGCCGGGCCATGTCCCGTGAGCCCCCGCCCGGACATCGGTTGGGCGTGCTCAGCGGCGCAAGTCTTCGGCCGGCGCATCGCCGGCTCCGCCCCTGGGAGCCAGAATGTTGAGCTGCCCGGCAACGAGCCGGAACTCGTCAGGCGTCGGTGCACGAACGGCCGCTCAGAGGTGGCCGTCCAGGAACTTCCGCATCTCGGCGACGGTCATGGGTCCCGTGCCGTGCGCCACCGCCTCTCCCTCCTTCAGCAGGACATAGGACGAGGCTCCGGTGATTCCGTAGCGCTCGGTTGCGGCCGGACAACGCGTGATGTCCGTGCGGACGGCCGTCAGGCGGCCCGTGTAGTCGTCGGCGATATCGCCCACGACGAGGTCCATCACCCGGCAGGGCTCGATCGCCTTGGGCCATGTCCCGATGAAGTATGCGAGGACCGGAACTCCGCTCATCCCGAGGATGAAATCGAACTCCGCGTCCTCACGAGGGCGGTGAATCCGATTCGCCATGGAAGCTCCTGATCTCACGTTCCGTCATTCCACCCCCATCATCCCTTGCGCGGCGTGTCAGCCGGCCCGGAGGCCGAGCGCCAGCGTCAGTTCAAGGACCCGGTGCGGCGATGCGAGATCCGGAAACAGCTCCCGCAGCTGCGACATCCGGTACCGGACTGTCTGGGGATGGACGAACAACTCCGCCGCCACCTCGTCCCGCCTGCCCTGGTGCAGCAGCCATGCCCGCAATGTTTCCTCCAGCCGCCGTGCGGTCGCGGCAGGCAAGGTCCGCAACGGTGCGAGGGCTCGGGCACGCAGATCCGCGAACGCGTCCGCGTCGGCGCTCAGCACCAGCTCGGGCAGGTGGTCCTCGGTGTCGCGAATGTCGGAGGAGAGGGAGCGCGCGCGTACGGCTCGTGCGTACGAGGCGGACGCACGAGTCCACGGCCGGGCCGGGCCGACGACGGGGGTGCGGTCGGTCAGCTGCCGCAAGAGATGTGAGCGGTCGGCATCGGGGACGAGCAGCACCCCGGTGGCATCCGGCAGATCGTCGAGGACGAGGGTGCTCGGGTCGAGCGCGCGGTAGGCGGGCCGGGCCTGGGCGGCGGGCAGCAAAACCGCGGTCAGCGAAACCGGAGGCTGCCACCCGGCTCGTTGAGCGGAGACCAGCAGCACGTCCGGGCTCGCGCCGGCGAGGAGGTCGCGGGCCAGGTGTTCCAGATGGCGCTCGTGGGCCCTGCCCCGGGCGGCCAGTTCGTCGGCGTGGCCCGCGGCGCTGGCGGCGGAGAGCTCGTCAATGTAGGCGAAGGTCAGCTCGGCGAACTTGGCGACCTCGGCGGCGGGCAGACCTGCGGGTACGGCCCCCGCTGCCAGGCATCGCCAGGCCACGCGGGCACCGACGCGGTAGGCGCTGAGCAGGGCGTCCATCGAACGGCCGTCGCGGACCTCGCCGCGGCCCAGCTCGTAGGCGGCGTCGCCGCCGTCGCCGCCCGTGGCGTTCCCGCTCGCGAGGTCCAGGTAGTGCCCCAGGGCCGTGCGGACGGCTCGGCGGATGGTGGCGCCCATATGGCCCGAGAGGGCGTTGGCGTAGGAAGGGACCTCGTCGATGATCGCCTGGACGACCTCGTCGGCGGTGGCCTTCAGCGCTGCCCGAAGTGCCGTGACCGTCGTCTCATCCAGGTCCAGTTCACTCGCCCTGCGGATCACATGGCTCACTTTTTATTCCCTGCGAACAATTCAGCCGACCAGATTTACGTCCTGCGGTCAGGACTTTACGCCCTGAGGCACAGCAAGCTGGTGCCATGACGAGTACAGCCCTGCGCAGCAGGGCGTGGAAACTGCTGGAGATGGTCACGACGCCGCTGCTGCCGTCGGACTACCTCGACCTGGTCAGCCCACTGCGTGCGGGCGCCGACCTTCGGGGACGCATCGAGGCCGTGCACCCCGAGACGGGTGACGCCGCGACCATCGTGATCAGGCCGGGGCAGGGCTGGCGCGGCCACACGGCCGGTCAGTACGTGCGGATCGGAGTCGACGTCGACGGGGTGCGCCTGTGGCGTGCCTACTCCATCACCTCACCGACGAACCGCCGGGACGGCCGCTTCACGATCACCGTGAAGGCGATCCCGGACGGCAAGGTCAGCAATCACCTGGTCCGCAGGGCGAAACCGGGCACGCTGATCCAGCTCGACCAGGCGACCGGCGACTTCGTGCTGCCGCGGGACAAGCCCGCCAAGGTGCTCTACCTGACGGCCGGCAGCGGCATCACGCCCGTGATGGGCATGCTGCGCGACACCGAGTTCGACGATGTCGTCATGGTCCACTGCGCGCCACGGCCACACGACGTGATCTTCCGCAACGAACTGCACGACCTGGTCAAGGACACGAAGCTGCGGCTCACCGAGGTGCACACCGACACGGACGGCATGCTCGACATCGCCCGTCTCGACGAACTCGTGCCCGACTGGGCCGAGCGCGAGACCTGGGCCTGCGGGCCCGCGGGTCTGCTCGACGCCGCCGAAAAGCACTGGGCCGAGCACGGCGTACAGGAGCGCCTGCACACCGAACGCTTCCGTCCCAGCATCGCCGTCGCCGGCGACGGCGGCGGGGAGGTCACGTTCAGCGCCACCGGCAAGACCGTCGACGCGGACGGCGCCACGCCGTTGCTGGACGTCGGCGAGGAGGCCGGCGTGCTCATGCCCTCCGGGTGCCGCATGGGCATCTGCTTCGGCTGCGTCACGCCGCTCAAGGCGGGCGTCGTCCGCGACCTGCGCACCGGCGAGATCACCGAGGCCGAACCGGGCGTCCTCATCCAGACCTGCGTGTCCGCCGCGGCGGGCCCCTGCGACATCGAACGGTAGGAGCACTTTGACCGCCATCGACCCCACCGCCCACCTGACCGCGGAACAGATCGAGGAGCTCGGCCGCGAGCTGGACGCGATCCGTGACGAGGTGATCGCCGGCCGCGGCGAGAAGGACGCCGCCTACATCCGCAAGGTGATCTCGGCGCAGCGCAAGCTCGAGCTGGCCAGCAGGGGCGTACTGCTGTTCTCGATCTTCCCTCCCGCGTGGCTGCTCGGCACCGCCGGACTGTCCGTGGCGAAGATCATGGACAACATGGAGATCGGCCACAACGTCCTGCACGGCCAGTGGGACTGGATGCGGGACCCGAAGATCCACTCCACCACCTGGGAGTGGGATCACGTCTCGCCGTCCGACCAGTGGAAGCACTCGCACAACGAGCTGCACCACACGTACACGAACGTCATCGGCAAGGACAACGACCTCGGCTACGGCATCATGCGCGTCGACGAGGACCAGAAGTGGCACCCGTTCCACCTCGGCCAGCCGCTGTGGAACTTCATCAACGCCTGCTTCTTCGAGTACGGCATCGCAGCGTACGACCTTGAACTCGGCAAGAACCTGAACAAGCGCCGCCGCAAGAACCCGGAGTTCCGCGCGCGGGCCAAGGCCGTGGGCCGCAAGATCCGCAAGCAGGTGCTCAAGGACTACGTGATCCACCCGCTCCTTTCGGGCCCGTCGTTCCTCCCCACGCTCGCCGCCACGTTCACCGCGAACCTGGTCCGCAACGTCTGGTCCCACTCGGTGATCATGTGCGGGCACTTCCCCGAGGGCGTACAGGTCTTCGAGCGCCGGTCGATCAAGGGCGAGACGCGCGGCCAGTGGTACCTGCGCCAGATGATGGGCTCGGCGAACATCAGCGGCAGCAAGGCCATGCACTTCATGACCGGCAACCTGTCGCACCAGATCGAGCACCACCTGTTCCCGGACCTGCCGAGCAACCGGTACGCCGAGGTCGCCGTGAAGGTGCGCGCACTGTTCGAGAAGTACGAGCTGGAGTACGTCACCGGCCCGCTGCCCAAGCAGGTATTCTCCGCGTGGCACAAGGTCTTCCGGCTCTCGCTGCCGAACAAGAAGCCCAAGGTTCAAATGCCGGACCGCGAGCGGGAGCTCGTCGCCGCCTGATTCCTGGTACTGGTTCGAGGATGTGTGGAGTCGCCGTGGTCTCAGAGTTGCAGAACGTCGCGGTCGACTGTGCGGATGCCTATGGGCTGGCGCGCTTCTGGAGTGCGGCGACCGGGCATCCGTTGCACCCTGAGGACAGGCCGGGTGACGTGGAAACCCAGGTGATGCTGCCGACCGGGCCCCTCCTGTACTTCCAGCAGGTGCCCGAACCGAAGACGGGGAAGAACAGGCTCCATCTGTGCCTGCGGCCCAGGACCACGCGCGACGCGGAAGTCGAACGGCTGCTGGGCCTTGGAGCCACCTTCGTCAGCGACCATCGGGAGCCGGATGGCACGGGCTGGGCCGTCCTCGCCGATCCCGAAGGCAACGAGTTCTGTGTTCTGCGCAGTGCGTCCGAGCGTGCGGTGAGCCCCTCTTGACAACGCGGAGCTCACGAGGGGCTCACCATCACCCGCTCACTCGCCGCCCACCGCCTCCACCGACTCTGCCTCCGCCCTCGAAGACACGTTCCAGAACTCGGCGTAGCGGCGGCCAAGGCACAGCAACTCGTCGTGGCTGCCCTCCTCCACGATGCGGCCCCTGTCGAGGAAGACGACGCGATCGGCGCGTCGGACGGTCCGCATCCGGTGTGCGACCATCACGACCGTCCGGCCCGCCATCAGGCGGTCGATGCCCTCGTGGACGGCCGCCTCGTTCAGCGGGTCCAGTGCGGAGGTGACCTCGTCCAGCAGCACGATGGGCGCGTCCTTCAGCAGCGCTCGCGCTATCGAGACGCGCTGGCGCTCACCGCCCGACAGCAGCGCGCCGCCCTCGCCGACGTTCGTCGCCCACCCGGCTGGCAGCCGTTCGATCACCTCGTCCAGCCGCGCCGCGCGGACTGCCGCGTGCACTTCGGCGCCGTCCGCGTCGGGGCGGCCGAGGCGTACGTTCTCCTCGATCGTGCCGTCGAAGAGATAGACGTCCTGGAAGACGAAGGAGATCTGCGCCATCAGCTCCTCCGTGTCCATCGCGCGTACGTCCACACCGCCCACGCGTACGGCCCCCGCGTCCACGTCGTAAAAACGGGCGAGGAGTTGCAGCAGTGTGCTCTTGCCCGCGCCCGACGGGCCGACGATGGCGAGGCGCTGTCCCTGGGGCACGGACAGTGACACGCCGTCGATCACCTTCCGGCTCCCCCGGCCGGCGCGGCCACCTGTCCCGCCGGCCCCGCCCGGGCAGTCACCGTGCCCGAAGGACACCGACTCGAACTCCACGTCATGCCGTACCGGCAGGACCGGCGTGGCAGGTTCGGGCAGCGGTTCGGTGCGCAGCACCGTGTCGAGGCGGGTCAACACGGCTCGCGCGCCGCGCAGTTGGCCGCCGAGGTCCGCCAGTGAGAGCAGCGGATCCGCGCAGCGGGCGGCCAGAACCAGGAGCGTCAGGACCTCGGCGGTCCCGATGTTCCCGCCCAGTGCGAGATGGGCGCCCAGTACCAGCGTTCCGGTGAACACCACCTGCACCACGAGCGTCAGGCCCACGACACCGGGCAGCGCCGACAGGGTGGTTCGGCGAGACGCTCGTTCGACTTCGCGGAGCGAGTCGTCGAGCAGGTGGAATCGTTCGGCCGTGCGTCCGCCGGCCCGCAGTACCGGCTGGGCCTGCAGGAATTCGATGACCCTGCCGGTGGCCTCGTCGTCGCGCGCGGACCGCTCCGCGTCGCTCGTGGCCATCGAGCGCGCCGTCCAGAGCTGGATCGCCGCCACGGCCGGCACCGCGGCCAGCACGGCCAGTCCCATCTGCCAGTTGAAGGCGAGCATCACGGCAACGATCGTCAGCGGTGTCACACCGGCCGAGATCAACGGCACCAGCAGGTGCGCGATCACGCCCATCGCCTCCAGGACCCCGCGGCTTGCCAGGACGGACACTTCCCCGATGCGGCCCGCGCCGTACCAGCCGATGGGCAGGCGGGCCAGGTGGTCACCGAGGCGGTGGTACATGCCGCGGAGCAGCGCGGCGCCGACGCGGAACCCGGCGAGCTCGCTGACGTAGCGCAGCCCGGCGCAGACCGCCACCGCGGCGCCGAAGGCCAGCAGCCACGGCCAGGCGTCTTCGGGCGTCTTCCCGAACAGTGCCCGCAGTACGGGGACCAGCAGGGCGTAGGACAGGCCCTCGACCACCGCGGTCGTCGTCATCAGGGCCACGGCGCGGCGCAGCGGCCGGCCGTACTCGCGTCCCAGTACGCGTAGCAGCAGCTGAATCATCGGGGCTCGCCTCCTCTCCGTACATCACCGTTCGGTATGTGGTCGTGCGCTTCGAGTGGCTCCGCGAACCCCATGGCCGCCTCCGGCTGAGCCGAGCGGTGCGCGTGCCAGAAGTCGGCGAACTTGCCTCCTCGTGCGAGCAGTTCGCCCGGGCGGCCGCGCTCCACGATCGTTCCGCCGTCCAGCATCACGACGGTGTCGGCGTCCGCGATGGTCTCCAGGCGATGGGCGATGACGACGGTCGTCCGCTCATCCGCCGATCCCGTCCGCTCCCCCAGGGCCCGGCGTACCGCCTGTTCCGTCTTCGGGTCGGCGAAGGCCGTCGCCTCGTCGAGTACGAGAACGGGCGTGTCCGCGAGCAGCGCGCGGGCGAGGGAGATGCGCTGTGCCTCGCCGCCCGACAGTCCGGCGTCCTCGCCGATCACCGACTCGTAGCCGCGGGGCAGCTCGAGGATCCGGTCGTGGATGTGGGCCGCCCGGGCGGCGCGTACGACGTCGTCGTGGCCGGCGTGCGGTACTGCCAGGGCGATGTTGTCCGCGACGGACGCACGCAGCAGCCGTACGTCCTGGAAGACGAAGGACACCGTCCGGTAGAGCTCCCGACTGTCCAGCTCACGCAGGTCGACGCCGCCGAGGAGGACCGAACCGTGGGTCGGGTCGAAGAACCGCGGCAGCAGCTGGACCAGCGTGGACTTCCCGCTGCCCGACGGGCCGACGATCGCGGTGACCGTTCCCGGTTCGAGTACCAGGTCGATGCCGCGCAGGACCTCGTGATCGGCTTCGTAGCCGAATCGGACGTCCCGCAGTTCGACTCGTCCCCGGCAGTGTTCGTGTGGCGTGACGGGGTGCGTGGGTTCCGGCAGGGGTCGCACCTCCAGTACGTCGCGGATGCGGCCGACGGCGCGCCGCGCGGCCTGCATGTCGTCGAAGCCGTGGCCCAAGGCCTCCACGGGAGCGGTCAGGCCGAGCCCGAGCAGCAGGAAGGGCAGCAGGTCGGCGGGGGCCAGGTCACCGCTGGTGATCAGGGCCGTGCCGCCGGTCAGTACGACCAGGAGTACGAACGGTGGTGAGAGGACGAGCTGCATCCCCGCGGCGATCTTGGAGAGGCCGTGCACCCAGCGTCGAAAGGTGGCCACGAAATCGTCGGCGGCCGTCAGGAACCTGCGGTGCGCGCGGCCGGAACCACCGAACGTCTTCACCACCGCTATGCCCTGCACGAACTCGACGACGGAACTCGAGACGCGCCCCATGGCCGCGTCGAACTCCTCCTGCTCCCGCAGCCGGGTCGGAGTCATCATCAGAGGGACCAGCGCCACCGCGAGCACCACGGGTATCAGCGTGATCAGGGTGAGCAGCCAGTCGATCGTGCACAGGTAGACCAGGGACGCCAGAGGGACCACGAACGCGGAGACGAGCTCGCCGGGGGCGTGCGCGATGAACGGGTGTACGGCGCCGACGTCCTCCCCCACCACCTTGGCCACCTCGCCCGTCCGGCGCCGGGAGAACCAGCCGATCGGTACGCGGCCGAGGCTCGCGGCAAGCCGACGGCGGAACGACAGTTGCACCTGCCCGTCGAGCAGGTGCCCGATCCCGGACGACGCGGCCGTGCACAGCAGGCGGACGAACAGACCCGTGGCCCCCGCGGTCACCGCGAACCAGACGTGGTCGTGATCGACCGGAGCGGGCGACAGCAGGGCCCGGCCCAGTTCGACGACGGCCAGCAGCGGCGCCAGGCCCGCGAGAGCGCCGATGACCTGCAGCATCACGACGGCAGCGAATCTCCCGGCGTACGGGCGGAGCAGGGACGCGACGCTCGGTGGCGGCGCGGCCTGCCTGGGCTGAGGTGCTTCGAGGTCGGGGTGCATACCGGCCATCCTCATCGGCGACCGCCCCGAGATCGCCCGACAACTGTCGGGTATCCCACCCGGTTCACGCACCGAACGGCGCTGCCACCGGCAGTGACACCTGGCCGTCAATCGGCGGTTACGCGGCCGTCGCCCCACGCTCACACCGAAGAAGTCGAGCGAGACCCCACAAACCGCCCCCAAACCATGACACCGACCTCCACCGGCGTCTTCCATCGACAGCTCAACGGACCATACTGGTCGGGCCCCGATCGCCTACAGAACGAATCCATGGCCAAGAACAGCACCTCATCGACCGCCGTCCCCGACACCGCGTGGCTCGGGCGCGGGCGCCACCTCGGCCCCGAGCCCGAGCAGGACGTCCGGCGCAACCTGATCGCCTTGAAGGCGGCCGGGGTGCTCGACGACTTCCTGGACCTCGACCCCGTAGAGGCGGCCGCCTCCACCGTCCTGCACCCGCGCGACGAGTCCGCGGACCCCGGTCCGTCGGCCCGCCGCCTCTTCGAGGCCCGCTGGCGCGTGGCCGACGACGTCACGGTGCGCGCCCAGCTGACCACCTACGATCCCGAGGCGCGCCGCAAGGAGGACGAGGGCGTCACCTGGGTCCTCGCCGCCGAGGCGGAGCAGGCGTGGGACGATCACTGGCCCTCGCCCGCGCTCATGTTCTGGCCCGACAGCGATCAGGTCGCCTGGGACCACGACACGGTGGCGGGCGTGCGCCTGCGTACCACGAACCATCTGCCGAAGGACGACGACGAGCTGCGCCACCTGCTGCGGGACTGCACCCGGCAGAGCTGGTTCATCCACGTCGTGGTGCACGAGGCGATGACCCCGGACGCCAAGGGGCAGCAGCCGATCTCGACGTTCCTGCCGCCGAGCCTGCGGCACCGGGTGGTCGAGCACCGGGGCACGCCGGAGCAGGCACAGATCGCGGACTTCGCGATGAAGCGCGAGCTGAGCGTGCGGATGCCGCGCGGCGGCGCCGTCATCCTGCCCACGGTTCCGCAGGGCGCGGATTACGAAGCGGAGCGTTTCACCGTACGCACGGTCTTCCTGGACGGGTCCGAGCCGACCGAACTCCTCGACCGCGTGCGGGAGTTCGCCGCCCTCCCCCGCCCCATGTCACCCGAGGCCGAGCGGGCTCTGACGCGGCTGCGCCAGGGCTGGCACCTGCTCACCCCCGACGAGGAGCTGGTCCACGCCCAGGACATGGTCACCAAGTACGCCGAGGCGCTCGACGCCATGACGACCTCCCGCGACCTGTACCGGGAGGCGGCCGAGGCGGCGCAAGCGGCACTGGCCGAGGTGACCGGCGGAGACGGCGTGCCCCGGCCGCCGGCAGCGGGCCCGGCCAAGACCGAGGGCTCGCCGCTGAACGCGCTGACGAAGGCGTTCGGGCGTTTCCGGGAGCCGAAGAAGTAGGACCCGTCCGTGGCCCCGTGCAGCGGCTCGTGCGGACGGGGCGACCTGACTTCGTATACTCGTGCGAGCTCAGAGAACGGGGGAAGACGGTGAAACTTGCCGAGGCGCTGGCAGAGCGCGCGGAGGCGACACGCCGCGTGGAGCAGTTGCGGGCGCGTGTGGTCAGCAGTGCGCGTTACCAGGAGGGTGAAACTCCTCCCGAAGACGCGGCCCAGTTGCTGGCTGATGCCGGTGAAGTACTGGACACCCTCGAGTCGTTGATCCGGCGTATCAACCGGACCAACGCGTCTGTGGATCTGGGAGAGGTCGGCACGCTCACCGACGCGCTCGCGCGCCGGGACGTGCTGCGGCTGCGCCACTCGGTGGTCACCGCGGCGGCGGACGCGGCGGCGGGTACGGGCGACCGGGGTTACGGGCGGCAGCTGCGGTCCGAGCTGCTGATGCTCTCGGCCCTCCCGGTCGCGGAACTGCGTGGTCAGGCGGACGCGCTCGCCCGGGAGATACGCGAGATCGACGTACGGATCCAGCGCGCGAACTGGGAGGCCGACCTGCTGGACTGAGCGGACGATGACGATGGGGAGCAGGTAGCTGTTCCGGAGGCGTGCACACACCGAGGGCCGGCGGATTTCCGGCCCACGCCTGGCGCGTGAAGAGCAACGCGGGGGTTCGACTCCCCGATGACAGTGCAGCTCAGCACCGCGTACAGGTGACAGTGCACAGTGCACAGCACATCACCACGTGCAGATCCGGGCAGTGAGGGCGGGTTCGGGGTCTCCCCCATCGCATCGCGCATTTCCGGCGGCGCCCGCTGTCGGTCGGCGGCCGTTCCCGCTCGGCGCCGTCACGGCCTCAGACGTCCCCCACCTGCGTGATCCGCTCGTCCCCCAGGTTCCGCTGGACGTCTTCAAGGAGCAGACCCAGCAGCTCCGTGAGCTTCGCCTGCTGGGCGGGCGTCAGGCCGCTCACCAAGTCCGCCTCCCTGCCAAGGACTTGGTCCACCGTCGACTCCACGAGTGCGTGACCGGCTTCGGTGAGGGTGACCTCGACCGTACGGGGGCGGCCTTCGCCGGGGCGGCGGGTGACGAGCCCTTCGCGTTCGGCGCGGGCCACTCGTTGGGAGACGGCGCCCGCCGTGACCATGGAGAGGTGGCCCAGTTCGCGGGTCGTCAGCGTGTACGGCGTACCGCTGCGGCGCAACACGCTGAGCAGGTCGAGTGTCGCCGTGTCCACACCGGCGCGGGCGAGAACCCGTCGGCGGTCGTCACCGAAGAGCTTGGCCAGCTGCCAGATCGGCGTGACGATCCCGATCGATGTGGCGGGGGTGCCGGGGCGCTCGCGCTCCCAGGCGGCGGCGATGTCCCGTGCGGTGTACGCGGCGGTCCCGCGCGGCACGGCGTCGCCGCCGTCATCCCGCCGGGCCTCTCCTGCCCCCTTCTTGCCCTGCCCCTTCTTCATGTCCCGCCTCTCCAGTGGTACGTTTAGGTCTAAATTTAGGCCTCAATGGACGTCTGGAGTTCAGCTTATGGCACGCGCACGCACCCGCACCGTCCTGATCACCGGCGGCGGCACAGGCATCGGCCGCGCGGCGGCCCGGCACTTCGCGGAGCACGGCGACACCGTGTTCGTCACCGGCCGCCGCGCCGAACCGCTCGACCGGCTGGCGGCGGAGACCGGCGTACGAGGTGTGGTGTGCGACCACACTCGCCCCGAGGCGTTCACCGCGCTCCTCTCCGCACTGCCGGAGCAGGTCGACGTCCTCGTGAACAACGCCGGCGGCAATACCGACTTCGACGCCGACCCGAAGGAGGAGCTCGACGTCGGCGGCGAGGCCGACCTGGCCGCGTACGCGCAGGCCTTCCGCGACAACCTGGACGCGAATCTCGTCGGCGCCGCGCTGACCACCAGGGCGCTGGACGGTCGCCTCGCGGCCGGCGGGGCGGTCGTGCACATCGGGTCGATCGCCGGAGCCCAGGGGTCCGGTGCCGGGGCCTACGGCGCCGCCAAGGCCGGGCTCGCCGCCTGGAACCTGGACCTGGCCCGTGCGCTCGGGCCGCGCGGCATCACCGCCAACATCGTCGCGCCCGGCTACATCGCGGACACCGAGTTCTTCCGGGACCGCCTCGCGGACGAACGGCGCGAGCAGCTCGTGGCCGCGACGTCGACCGGTCGCGCCGGTTCGCCGGAGGACATCGCGGAAACGGTCGCTTTCCTCGCCTCCCCCGGAGCTCGTCACATCACCGGTCAGGTGTTGCACGTCAACGGGGGTGCGTACATGACTCGTTGAGTACCGCTGGTACTGCCAGTCCGGGAGTACCAGCAGTACGGGTACGTGAACTGATGTGCACGGCACAGCTGTTGCGACGTAGGTTGTGCGTCAAACAGTCCACGCCACGGTTGAAAGACGGACGGTACCCATGACCGACCACGCCACGACGCCCGGTCCCGCGGCGCACCAGAAGATCGACACCTCGGTGCCGCACTCGGCCCGGATCTGGAACTACTGGCTGGGAGGGAAGGACAACTACCCCGTCGACGAGGCGGCGGGCGACGCGTACAGCGCCGTCTTCCCCGGCATCGTCACCGTCGCCCGCAGCAGCCGCGCCTTCCTGCGCCGCAACATCACACACCTCGTCTCCGAGGCAGGCATCCGGCAGTTCCTGGACATCGGGACCGGACTGCCGACGGTGGACAACACGCACGAGGTCGCCCAGCGCCTCGCCCCGCAGGCCCGGATCGTCTACGTGGACCACGACCCCATGGTCCTCACCCACGCCCGCGCCCTGCTCACCTCCACCCCGGAGGGGGCGACCGCCTACATCGACGCCGAGCTGTCCGACCCCGACCGCATCCTGGCGGCCGCCGCCGAGACGCTGGATCTCAGCCGCCCCACCGCCCTGATCCTCAGCAACATCCTGGGACACATCGCCGACTACGACCAGGCACGCGCCATCGTCGCAACGCTCATGGACGGTCTGCCGTCGGGCAGTTACCTCTCCGTCAACGACGGTTCACGGGGCGTCGACGCGGCCTACGAAGAGGCTCAGGACGCCTACAACGCGTCCGGTGCCGTCCCGTACTTTCTGCGCCCCGTCGACAAGATCGAGGCATTCTTCGACGGCCTGGAGCTCCTGGACCCGGGGGTCGTCTCGGTGCCCTTCTGGCGCCCGGACCCCGGCTCCCCCGCCCAGGAGCCCATCGGCGAACACGGCGGTCTCGCCCGCAAGCCGTGACGCCCCGGTGAGCCGTGCCCGGAGTCAGACGGAGCCGAGGTCCGACGAGTACCAGTGCTCGGGCCGCAGGTAGTAGACGGCCTGTTCACCGTGCTCCTTCAGGGCGAACTCCACGTACGGCTCGACCTTCTCAGCCGGTAGATAGCGCGCCGACATCTCCCGCAGCTGCTCGATGGTCGCGTCCTCGGAGCGGACCACCGGGCCCTCCACGGAGACGTACCGGATGGTCGGCTCCAGGCGGTCGACCATCAGCGAGAAGCGCCCCGCGGCGGCGATCAGCCGGCCCTTCTTGGAGTGCCGGCCCGTCATCACCCACAGCTCGCCGCCCGGGGTGTACTGGTACCAGATCGGCAGCGTGAGCGGCGCCCGGCCCTCGCCCGCCGTCACGGCCAGCGCTCCGATGTGCGGTTCGGCCAGGAACTGTTCACGCTCTTCGACGCTGAGGGGCATGCGTGTCTCCTTCGACGGTTTCCGCTGCTGGTGATCCCCAACTCCCCTGCAGCGGCCGGTATTCCGCGCGCACGCGACGCCGTCACTCGTTCGGGTGGTAAAAGGGGGCCGACCGGGGTGACGTCGGGCGGGTCCGGGAGCCTTGAGGGACGCCATTGCGCAGTCGGCGTTGCGCGGTACGGGACAGCACGCTCCGAAGCTTTTCTGACTCGCTTGACGGGAGAGTCACATGGCCGCGTCCCCCTCGCCCGAGCCGTACCGGCTGCTGCGGGCGACCGACCTGCTCGATCTGCACTTCGCGTTCCTGGGGCTGCGCTTGGAGCGCCCTCTCCTCGGACCGCGCCAGCTGGTCCGCAAGGACCCGGCCCAACCGGCCTTCCTGGTGGTCACGTTCGGGCCTCAGCATGTCGCCGAACAAGCCTTCTTCGAAGTGAGCCCCGGCCTGCCGGAACCCGCGACGCCGGCCGGCAGTGAACCGCACAAGCCGCCACCGGTCGCCTCGCGCATCGGCGGCCGCAGCCTCCTGGTGTTCACGGTCGCCACCGACGCCGTCGTCGAGTACACCGAATCCGGCCTGCTCACCGCCATGCGGGCCCTCCCGCTGCGCGTGGTGGACGCCGCCGCGGAACCCGCCTCCGCCGCCCGCCTCGCCCCTACCGTGACCGGCCGGTCCCTCGATGTGTTCGAGGCGCTGCGACTGGCCCGTACGACGGCGGAAATGACCGCGCGGTACGGGCCGGACGCGCCCCTCGCGGCCGGGCTCCTCGCCGCGACCGGCCCGACCTCCATCCCACACTCCGCCGCGGGCCCCGGCCCGGAGAACCCGCTGGCGGACCCCGCCGACCCGCGCACCGGCATCGAACTGCCCTACCGGCTGCTCCTGTCCCCGCCCCGGTCGGCGACCTGGACGCACACCACCTCGCTGCCCGACCCGGGCGGCCCGGACGACCGGGTCGAGCTGTGGCACACCCGGATGGCGGCGGGCCACGCCCGCGCCGTGTGGACCCGCGACCCCGGCTTCGACCCGGCCGACCCGCGCGCCCTGCCCGCCGGAGGCAACGAGTTCACGATGGCGCTGGACCGCAAGGACCGGTCCTCGGTGGTGCACCTGAGCTCCAACCGGAACCTGCCGGGCGGCTTCTTCCCCGCACCGCTCGACGTCGGCCATCTCGCCCTGTCCGCCATGGGCGGCTGGCTCGACTCCTTCGGCCAGTGGAACAGGCCGCCGACCGGCTTCGACGTCACCCAGTGGCGGCACCGTGCCGCGCTGGGCCGGGACCACTACGTACGCGTCATGTACCGCGGTCGGCTGTTTCCGTTCGGGCACCTCGCGGACCTGGTCAGGGTCACCGAGCGCAAGTTCGACCACACCCGGCCGGACCACGCCGCCTACCTCAACCAGCGGTTCTTCATCATGGTGCGCGAACCGGTGCGCGGTTACGGGGAGTTGGGGGACAACGACGACCAGAAGCGGCTGCGGCGGCTGTTCCCGTTCACCGCCGTGCGGCTGCTCACGCTGGTCACGCCGGATCTGCAGAAGCCGCAGACGATCCCCGGCCTCTCCTCGATCGGCGGTGACCCCGACGAGAAGCTCGCCTTCTTCCCCGCGTCCGCCACCGAGGACCCCTTCCAGTTCCAGGTGAGCATGACCGACCTGGAAGGCCGCCTCGTGGAGTTCCGCACGCCGATGGCCTTCGTCGGCAAGCTCGTCCACGAGAACAAGGCCGATGTGCGGGTCGTCGTCGACCACTACCGGAGTCTGGTTTCCGAGCCGGCGCCGGAGCCCCCGGACCTCAACAGCCCGAACGTCAGGCGTACCGTCGCCGACGTGCGCGGCCAGTCCATCGCCTACGCGCCCAGCCGCAAGCCCGGCGACACGACACTCTCCACCGGGCAGCTGATCTGGGGGGCCGCGACCACTGACTCCATCCTGGCGCTGGACCCCACGGACCAGCCACGGTTCCTGCCGACCGTGCGCTGGGCGCGGGCCGTGATCCCCGCGCTCTCCCGGTTCGGCGGCTCCGTCGGTGACCTGACGCAGTCGGTGTTCTATCCCGAGCCGTACGTGCGCAGCGCCTTCGCCGAGGCGAACAAGGGGCAGGTCTTCGTCGAGCTGGCCGCGCCCGTCGACCTGTCCTTCCGACACGCCGGTCAGACCGCCGGCGCGCTCGCCCAGCCCAACTTCCCCGTCGCCGGGCTCTCCCGTCTCACCGGACCGGTCGCCGCGACACCGAGCCCGTCGGCGGGCGCCGCTCCCGTCGACAAGTGGGCGAAGCTCGCCCAGGGCAGGTTCAACCCCCTCGACTACTTCGGGGAGCTGGCCGGGGCGAAGCTCTTCGGGATGTTCCCGCTCACCGAGATCCTGAGCGAGATCGGCCTCGACAATCTGAAGGCGCCGAACTTCTTCACCGCGACCGTCGACGCGGTCACCGGCTTCCTCGGCGACCTCCGCGGGCTGCGTGATCTGCTGACATCCGTCGAGGAGCAGTTCCCGGAGACCGTGGACCTGGTGCTGCGCGCGACCGATGCCGCGGCGGCCTTCGCGCAGATCCTCGTGGACTACATCGTCAGCCAGCTGGAGGGTGCACCGGACCCCACCATCGAGGAGGTCGAGAACGCCTTCGCCGCCTTCGCCGACGCTCTCGCCGCGCTGCGTGCCGGTCTGCCCGCCGCGGTGGACACCGGGGTGCGGCAGCTGCTCGGCCGGATCGCCGACCAGGCCGCCACCTGGGACAGCGCGGTCGGCCAGGCCCTCGCGCTGAAGAAGGCGGTGGAACTCGCCGCGCTCGGCGCGAAGCTGCCGGACGTCGTCAACTCCCGTCTGCAGTGGCAGCCCGACATCAAGGCGTGGACGCCGGGCAAGCCGACGCCGACCAGAGCGGAGGACGCCGTGTTCTGGCCGACGGGGAAGCTGACACTCGTCACCGACCTGCGCGGCTCGCTGCGCCCGGACGTGCCGCAGGCCGCGGACGTCACGTGCACCCTGGGCAAGTTCGATCTGCGCATGGTGCCCGGTTTCGACGCGATCGTGCTGCACTTCGACCAGATCCGGTTCAGCATGCGCGCCGGGCAGAAGCCCGATGTCGAGGTGAAGTTCGGCGGCGTCGACTTCGTGGGGAACCTCGACTTCGTCCAGACCCTGCGCAACATCATTCCGCTCGACGGATTCAGTGATCCACCGGCGATCACCGTCGACGGGTCAGGGATCCACGCGAACTACTCCATGCAGCTGCCGAACGCGGCCGTCGGCGTCTTCAGCCTGGAGAACCTCTCGCTCAACGCCGCGATCTCCATCCCGTTCATCGGCGACACACCGCTGCAGGCCGGGTTCGCCTTCTGCCGGCGTGAGGCGCCGTTCCGCCTCACGGTGTCGATGCTGGGCGGCGGCGGCTACTTCGGGATCGTACTGAACCCGAAAGAGATCGCCGTACTGGACGCTGCCCTGGAGTTCGGGGCCGCCGTGTCGATGAACTTCGGGGTGGCCAGCGGCAGCCTGTCGGTGATGGCCGGGATCTACTTCCGGCTCGACCTCGCCCAGAACAGCGTGACGCTCGTCGGCTATCTCCGCGCCCGTGGCGAGGTCGACGTCCTCGGCATCATCTCCGCCTCCATCGAGCTCTACATGGAGCTGGGCTACAAGGACGGCTACGCGATCGGCCGGGCCAGCCTGACCATCAGCATCGAGATCGGCTTCTTCGAGACGTCGGTGACGATCCGCTGCGAGAAGAAGTTCGCGGGCAGCGGCACCGGGGCCACCGCGTTCGCGCCGGGCACGGAGTGCCCCGCCATCAGCCCGCCCTCGTTCGTCGACCTCATGTCCCCGTACACCGACCCGGTGACCGGCGCCCTGGTCGACCCCGTCTTCGACTACTGCACCGCGTTCGCGGAGGTGGACTGACCATGGACAGCATCCGCTGGACCGTGCTGCCCGACGGCGTCGCCGACACGGACACGGTACGTGTGTCCGTGCTCGTCAGTCCCAGCCTGACCGGGATCGACGCACTCGGCCAGTCCGCGTACTTCGCAAAGTGGCCGGAGCGGCTCGCCACTCTGCTGCCCGCGCTGTGGCTGCAGTTCGACAGCCCGGCGGGCACGGTCGTGAAGACGCTCCGGCCGACCGGCCGCCACCCGGCCGCCGATCCCACCCTGTGGCGGACCCTGTTCAACGACGACACCTTCGTGCGGCCTCCGCGGCGGCCGCCTGCCACGCTCGCCGCGGAGGAGCGGCGCACGCTGCGCTCGTATCCGGGCAAGCTGGTGCACGACGAGGTCACAGGGCTGTACGAGGCAGTCGCGGTGTACACCACACAGAGCAGGCTGCGGAGCGAATGGGCGCGCGAAGAGCGGCTGTTGTGCGAGGAGCCGCCGACGGACCACCGCGGCTGGGAGCTGCCCGCGCTGTTCCGGGTGACCGACCTGATCTCGGACCGGGTGCTCGAACTGGGGCGCGACCTGCGGTGCGGGTACACGGCTCTGGAGGACGCGCTGCGTCCGCGCGGGGTGCACGCGGCGGACGACGACGGTCACCGGCCGCGTTTCATGGATCGTACGAGCGGTGCGTACACCGGCGACAACAAGAGGATGCTGCCGCTGGCCGAGGCCGCCCGCTTCTACGACCGGGGCAAGGAAACGGGCTCCCCGGGGCTCGCCGAGGAGCCGGTGCACCGGATCGACTTCCATGAGGCGTGCGGGCTGCTGGGCGACTATCCGGAGTTGCAGCGCCGGTTCGGGCTCGTGCTCGACCTGAGCTTCGCGATGCCGGCCGGGGTCGCGGACGGCGCGAAGGTGCGCGTGCGCTTCGACGACCGCCTCGCCGACGCGGCCACGCTCAACGCTCCGGGCAAGTGCCCCTGGACGCAGATCCGGTTCACCCGGGGCAGCGTGTTCCAGGCGGCCGTCACGGAGGGCGCTGTCATCAGCGACCGCATGCTGAACCTCGGCGACCCGGAGGCCTGGCACCTCACCGAGCTCGACGTGGACGGGGCCGCGCTCAAGCACGTCGACTACGCCCGCTCGATCGACAGCCTGTGGAACAGCGACCTGCCGACGGGCCCGGAATCGGTGGCGCAGCTGGTGTCGGGCACCGGCACACCGGCGGCCCGCGGCGCCGGGATCACTCTCCTGCACACCGACCGCGACCGGCATCTGGCCGGCCTCATCGGTGCCGACGTGAGCCGCCAGGTCGCCTCGGACGACGCGGTCCTGACCGCCATGGACCTGCTGCGCGGCTACCGCGTCGACGTCGGCGTCGTCGACCCCGCCACCGGCCGGGTCGCCCAGTGGCGTTCACTGCTGCGGCGCAGGGGCCGCTACACCGTCCGCCGCCCGGGACAGCAGCCCGTCGAGATCCAGGTCCGCCCGGACGAAGGCCTCGTACGAGCCAGCGCGGTCACCGTCGACGCGGCCGACGACCGCCAACTGTACGGACATCAGGCCGTGTTCGGCTGGGACGGCTGGAGCCTGGCGGCGCCGCGCCCCGGCCGCACCATCGGCCTGGACGACCAGCCGGAAGCACCCGCCCCGGCGGTGTCGCCGGACGTGCCGCTGGACACCAAGTTCGCCCCGGAGCCCGGCTCGCTGCCCGCGCTGCGCTTCGGCCGCACCTACCGGATGCGGGCCCGGATCGTCGACCTGGCGGGCAACGGCCCGGACCACACGGTGAGCACACCGGACGCCGTTCACTCCGACGCGATCACGTACGGCCGCTGGGAGCCGGTCCCCCAGCCCGTGGTGATGCCGCTCCTGCCGTTCAACGAAGGCGAGTCCACCGAGCGCCTGGTCATCCGCAGCACCGTCACCGACGACGGCCGGGAGGTCTCCACCGACGAGTACGCCCTGCGGCGCTCGGACGTCCCCGACCACGATGCGCGCTCGGAGGTGGACGGTCTGGACCGGCGGTACAAGCCGGTCTCCGAGCGGCATGTGGCACCGCCGAAGACCGCACTGCAGATGGCCGAGGAGCACGGCGTGTTCGACGCGGTCTTCGGCGCGGACAAGTCCGACCAGGTGCGTGAGGAGTACGCCGCGGTCGCGGCGCGCGAGGCCGGGTCCTTCCTGGACACCAAGGTGCGGGAGCCCGAGTGGCCCCACCGGGAGCACGATCTGCTGCGTGCGGGCGAGATCCACATCGCCAAACACGACGTGCACGACCCGCTGCCCCTCACCCCGCTGCCACTCCCCCGCCGCGGGGCCTGCCTTGCGCAGGGCGAGTTCGTGGTGCACAGCGCCGACCAGCTGCTCCTGCCGTATCTGCCGGACGTGCTGGCCGAGGGCGTCATGCTGCGCGGTCTGCCCGGTGACACGGAGAACCGAAAGATCCCCTTCCCCGGCCCGTGGCCACAGGCCAAGCCGTTCAAGCTGCGCATCAGGGAAGGCGACGGAGAACCCCGCTGGCGCGACGGTCTCATCGAGCGGGTGCTCGACGTCTTCCTCACGAAGGGCGAGATCGCCACGGTCCGGCTGAGTTGCTACGTCGACGCGCGGAAGCTGCCGCTGCTGCGGCAGTGGAGCCTGCTCACCGCTTCGCCGTTCTGGGCGGACCTCCCCGACCGGGACAAGGCCTTCGTCACCCGGGCGAGCGCCGACGGCGAGAACTGGATGCTGACGCCGTGGGTCGAACTGACCCTGGTGCACGCGGTGGAGAAGCCCGTGCGCCCACCGAGGCTCGGCGGCCTGGCCTCCCACCGCACGGCCGAGCAGACCGCGGCCCAGCTGACCGGCACGCTGACCAGCCATGCCGCCAGCAGCGGTCACGTCGAGCTGGACGCGCACTGGAGCGAGTGGCTGGACGACGTCACCCGGCCCGCGCCCGCCCGGATCGCGGGGCACACACACCTCGAGGACATCAAGCCGGCCTACCTGGCCGATGAGGCAGAGGTCGACCGCGTCCACGAGTTCGGCGACACGAGGCACCGCAATGTCCGCTATACCCCGACCGCCGTCACCCGGTTCCGCGAGTACTTCCACCCCAGCCTCACCGAGGACCGGACCAACGTCACCCGCGTCGGCCCGGCCGCCGAGCTCCTGGCCGTGCCCAGTTCGCGCCGGCCGGAGCCACCGGCGGTGGCCTATGTCGTGCCGACCTTCCGCTGGCGCAGGACCGTCGACGACGCGCACGGCTCCGTCACCCGGCACCGCGCGGTCGCCGGCCTCCGTGTCTATCTGAACCGGCCGTGGTTCTCCTCCGGCGACGACGAGATGCTGGCCGTTCTCCTTGATCCGGGCGGCACGGTCCTGCCGGACACCGTCGCGACGCGCTGGGGCGTGGACCCCGTCTGGGCCGACACGACGGTGCTGCCGGACCCCGCGGCCGCGCACTTCCCGAACGCGGCGAAGCGGCTCACCGGGATGCGCCTCGCGGAGTCGCCCGACTCCGCGCCGGTGGCGGTCGACGCGGTGGCCTTCGCGCCCACGTACCACCCGGAACGGCGGCTCTGGTACGCCGACATCGACGTGGACTTCGCCGACGCGCGCGCGGCCGGGACGACGTACTTCCCGTATGTGCGGCTGGCGTTGGCCCGCTATCAGCCGTACTCGGTGGATCCGTTGCACCTGTCGAAGGTGGAGCGCGCCGAGTTCGCGCAGCTCGTCCCGCCAAGGTCGGTCACCGGTCGCCGGGAGGGCGACCTGCTCACCGTCCGGCTGACCGGCCCCGCGACGTACAACGAACTCGGTGAGCTCGGCGGCACCGGCGCGGTCGCCGCGGCCGCGAGCCGCCGGGTCGTCGTGAGCGTGCAGAGCCGGGCGAACCTGCAGTCGGACGAGATGGACTGGCGGCAGGTGGGCACTCCGGTGGAGCTGACGTACCGGCCCGACGGCGGCGCGTTCGCCTGGAGCGGGGGGATCACCGCTCCCGTCGGGCAGTTGCTGACCTCGTACCGGCTCCTGGTGCAGGAGTACGAGCTCTACCGCACCGACCAGGACACGGCCACGGACACCGTGACCGTGAACGGCACCGCGCTGCCCGCGGCCCGGCGGCTGGTGCACGCGGACTACTTCGGGCTGAGCGTCGGCCTGCTGGGCCGCGTCGACTTCGAGCTCTAGGGGAGAGCTGATGTCACGACGGAAACTGATGTCACCACGGCCCTTGGTCAGCTGCCTGGCGGCGCTGGCCCTGACTCTGCTGTGGTCCTCGCCCGCGTCCGGTGCGCCGGCGAGCAGGTTCAACGATCCGCCGCCGCACCGTGGCGGCGCCGAGGTCCGCATGACCTACGGCGGGCGGACGCACGCCTGTTCGTCGGGGTTCGCCGTGCGCAGGGTCGAGGACGGCAAGCGCGCCATGACCACCGCGGGACACTGCGCGCCGACCCCGACGGAGGCGACCTCGGGAGAGCACCCGTTCGGCACGTTCGTCAGGTCGTTCCACGACAACGAGGTGGACGCCGCGCTGATCGGCGGCACCCCCGCCAAACCACAGCTGTACGCGCCGACCCTCTGGACGAACGGCGGTACGCCGAGCACCCCCGTGGCCCGGCGCGTCCTCGGCAAGGCGGACGGGCCGGTCAAGTACCAGAAGGTGTGTGTCAGCGGCAAGGTGACCAAGCTGGTCTGCGACATCGAGGTGTACAACCTCACCAGCGGCGAGTCCTGCGAGGACGAGCCGCCACGCATTTGCACCAGAGGGCTGGTCCTCGCGGGCAAGGAAGGCGTGAACATCGTGGCGCAGGGCGACTCCGGCGCACCCGTGTTCGTGCCGATCGACACCGAGATCGACGGGCACAAGGTGTACGGGGTGATGCTCGTCGGCATGCTGGTCGGAGGCGGGCCGCGCCGCCAGGGAGGGCCCGAGGACCTGGTGGTGTTCCACTCGGTGAAACAGATCGAATGCGCGCTGAACGCCCGGGTGTTGACCACGGCGGAGGCGGAGTCGGGCGACACGGCACCGCCCCCGGCCCGGAGCGACTGCGCTCAGTCGAGCACGACGCGTTCGCTCGCCTTGTCCGAGAGGAACGCCGCCACCGACCGGCCTTCCTCCTCGACGTCGGCACGCTCCGCGCGGGAGAAGCGCCGCAGCTGAGTCACCCGTACGGTGTCCTCCGCCACGGACCACGTCGCCGCGACGCGCCCGTCGACGAGGACGACGCGTTCTCCGGCGACGGACAGGCCGCGGTGGGCGTCGTCGATGATCCGGCCGCGGTCGTCGTAGCCGAGGATCGCGTTGTCGAACGCGGGCAGGAAGCGCACCGGCGCGGGGGTGTCGGGGTCCGGGCGCGGTGCTTCGGGGAGGTCCAGGAGTTCGCGGCCGCGCTCGTCGCGGAAGGAGACGAGCTCCGCGCGGGTCGCGGCGACCGCGGCCGGGAGTCCGGCGAGGCCGCTCCAGGCGCGCAGGTCTGCCGTGGCGGCTGGGCCGTACGCGGCCAGGTAGCGACGCACAAGGAGCCTGCCGACCGGGTCTGAGCCGTCCGGAGCGGGCGGGTCGATGTCTCTGCCCAGCCAGGAGGAGAGCGGGAGGTTGCGTACGCCGGCCTTGGTGCGCCACAGGCCGCGCGGCGGCAGCTGGACCATGGGCACGAGTCCGGCGATCAGCATCTCCCCCAGCGCGCGCGGCGCCGTCGTCGGCCAGCGGTCGGCGACGGCTCGCGTGAGTTCGGCCATGGACCGCGGCTCCCCGTCGGCCATGACCTCGCGGCCCGCCGCGGCGAGTTCGTCGAGGTCCACGTCCTCGAGGTCCTTGCGGTAGACCCCGAGCACCCGTTGGCGCAGCATCGGGTCGTGCCGGGCCCGCCAGGCCAGGGCGTCGTCGGCGGTGACGAGGTGGATCGTACGGCGCATGAGATGCGTACGGACCACGCGCCGCTCGACGAGCAGGTCGGAGAGGACCCCCGGCTCGAAGCCGCGCAGCCTCGACCAGAGTCCGACGAACGGCTCCTGCGGTTCCTGCGCCTGCAGTCCGCAGAGGTGCGCGACCGCGTCCAGGGCCGGCATGTCGACGCGTTCGAGGAGCAGTTGCCGGGCGAGCGTGGCGCGGCCCAGGGCGCGGGCGTCGAGCACGGTCGGGGTGTGCGCAGGCATGGGGCTGCTCCTGAGGTCTGTCGGTCCGACCAGGGGTCCGTCGGCCGGTCGACGACCACAGTCCCAGAGGTTGCGGTCAGGTTCTGTCCTCTACTGCTTTCCGTTTCCGCCACCAGAGCGCCGCGTGGCGGCCGATCCCGTGCCCGGCCTCGGCCGCGAGCGGAAGGACGCACGGGTCCATGTGCGCGCACCGGTCCCCGCTCGATGGGAAGTCGACACCCGTCTCGTCCTCTATGACGGCGAAGAAGCGCCGCCCCTCGGACGACTGCCGCGACGTGGACCAGGTGTAGTCCGCGCCCGCGGCGAGGGCCGTGTGCACGGCGTGCCGTCCGAGGCCCTGGCCCTGCCAGTGGGCGGCGACGGCGATGTTGGCGATGTGGCCGAGCCGGCACGGGTGACAGAGCTGGTATTCGAGGATGCCGACCTGCCGGTGGTCGAGGTCCAGCATGGTGACGGCCCTGCGGCCCGCGGGCACCGTCTCGACGACGTGCTCGAAGTGGATGGCGGGCGGCCGGGCCGGACGGCTCACTCGGTTCTGCCCTCTCGGGCGAGGGCGGTCGCGTCCTGTTTGAAGGCCCACGTCATCTTCGGCTCCATGGCGAAGCGGAACATGCGTTGCACCGGTGGGGTGCACAGGAGGGTGATCACGGTCCCGGCGACGAGGGTCACGGTGATCTCACCGAGCGGCCGGTGGATCCAGTCGGCCTCGTACCAGTCCCAGAAGCGGGAGCCCTTGGCGAGGAAGCCGTGCAGGAGGTAGCCGTAGAGCGTCCCGGCGCCCAGGACCGTGAACCACAGCTTGCGCCCCGGCACCCAGGCGAAGAAGCAGCCGACGAGCACCAGCGAGCAGCCGAAGAGCGCGAGGGTCATGACGGCGCCCGACCAGCCGGGCGCGGCCAGTTCCTGGGCGCTGTCTCGGCGGTAGAACCACGCCGCGCTCATCCGCGGAGCGGCCCAGTAGGCGAAGGCCAGCGCCGCGGCGAAGACCGGTACGGCCAGGATCCGCGCCTCGCGGCGGCGCACCATCTGGAAGTGCTCCGGCTTGAGCACGAGGCCGAGGACGAAGAAGGGCAGGAACTGCAGGACGCGTTGGAGGTCGAGGTCGTCGCCGATGTCCGGGGAGACGGAGGCCAGCGCGGCGATGGCGAGCGCGAGCGGCAGCGGCCACCGCACGACTTTCCAGAGCGGGGTGGTGAGCCGCCAGATGAACAGCGCGGCGAGGAACCAGGTGAGGTACCAGGGGTCGAGCAGGCTGATGGGGTAGTCCGGGTCGTCGCCCGACCGCCTCTTGAAGAACGTGTACGCGACTTCGAAGATCACGTAGGGCACGGCGATCCCGGTGACCAGGCGTTTGATCCTGTCAGGGCTCGCGTCGAAACTGCGGGAGAAGTAGCCGGAGATGACGATGAAGGCCGGCATGTGGAAGGCGTAGACGGTGATGTAGAGCGCGGCGGCGGCCCTGCTGTCACTGCGGAGCGGTTCCCAGGCGTGCCCCATGGCGACGAGGACGATGGCCAGGTACTTGGCGTTGTCGAAGAACGCGTCGCGCTGTTTGGCGGGCCGCGCTCCCTTCCTGGCCGCCCTCCGGGCGACGGCCGGAGCGGGAGGACGGTGCGGAGGGGGAGGAGGAGACGGAGGGGGCGGAGGGTGCTCGATGGGCCGCAGGGGAGGCAGGGGCGCCGCCCGACGGTGCCGACCTGTCTGCCGTGAGGTGTCACTCAAGATGCCTCCCACAGGGGACCGGGGCCTGCGAGACCGCATCGTGCGTCACTTGCGGGTGTCGCGTCATCGCAGAACATCTCGGGCACCTTAGCGATACTTCTACAGTCGCGTAAAACCCACTGGTCATAGCCCTCCCCACAAGAACGGACGACACGAGTACCCAAAAGCACAGGGCCGACCCGACACCCGGAGGTGTCGAGCCGGCCCTGTATGCCCGCGTCTGGAACGGTCAGTCCGTGCCGAACTCCATCGCGGCGCGGTCCAGCAGCTCGTCGTCCGCGGAGACCCGGCCGCGCGAGGCGATGGCCTCGGCGCCGCCCTGCGGCATCTCCGGCATCGTGCCGATCAGGCCGGTCGCGGCCGCCTGCGCGGCACCGACGGACGGTCCCGCCGCGGTGCCGATCAGGCCGAGGCCCGCGTACTGCTCCAGCTTGGCGCGCGAGTCGGCGATGTCGAGGTTGCGCATGGTGAGCTGACCGATCCGGTCCACCGGGCCGAACGCCGAGTCCTCGGTGCGCTCCATGGAGAGCTTGTCCGGGTGGTAGCTGAACGCCGGGCCGGTGGTGTCGAGGATCGAGTAGTCCTCACCGCGCCGCAGCCGCAGCGTCACCTCGCCGGTGACGGCCGCGCCCACCCAGCGCTGCAGGGACTCGCGCACCATCAGCGCCTGCGGGTCCAGCCAGCGGCCTTCGTACATCAGCCGGCCGAGGCGCCGCCCCTCGTTGTGGTACTGGGCGAGGGTGTCCTCGTTGTGGATCGCGTTGACGAGGCGTTCGTACGCCGCGTGCAGCAGGGCCATGCCCGGCGCCTCGTAGATGCCGCGGCTCTTGGCCTCGATGATCCGGTTCTCGATCTGGTCCGACATGCCCATGCCGTGGCGGCCGCCGATGGCGTTGGCCTCCATCACCAGGTCGACGGCGGAGGAGAACTCCTTGCCGTTGATCGTCACCGGGCGGCCCTGGTCGAAGCCGATCGTCACGTCCTCGGCGGCGATCTCGACCTCGGGGTCCCAGAACCGCACGCCCATGATGGGCTCCACGGTCTCCACGCCGGTGTCCAGGTGCTCCAGCGTCTTGGCCTCGTGGGTGGCGCCCCAGATGTTGGCGTCGGTGGAGTACGCCTTCTCCGTGCTGTCGCGGTAGGGCAGCTCGTGGGCGAGCAGCCACTCCGACATCTCCTTGCGGCCGCCGAGCTCGGTCACGAAGTCCGCGTCCAGCCAGGGCTTGTAGATCCGCAGCTGCGGGTTGGCCAGCAGGCCGTAGCGGTAGAACCGCTCGATGTCGTTGCCCTTGAAGGTGGAGCCGTCGCCCCAGATCTGCACGTCGTCCTCGAGCATCGCCCGGACCAGGAGCGTGCCCGTGACGGCGCGGCCGAGCGGGGTGGTGTTGAAGTACGCGCGGCCGCCCGAGCGGATGTGGAACGCGCCGCAGGTGAGTGCGGCCAGGCCCTCTTCCACCAGCGCCGCACGGCAGTCGACCAGGCGTGCGATCTCGGCGCCGTAGGTCTTGGCGCGGCCGGGCACCGAGGCGATGTCGGGCTCGTCGTACTGCCCGATGTCGGCCGTGTAGGTGCAGGGGACGGCGCCCTTGTCGCGCATCCACGCGACCGCGACCGAGGTGTCGAGACCGCCCGAGAAGGCGATGCCGACGCGCTCGCCGGCGGGGAGGGAGGTGAGGACCTTAGACATAGGAAGAGTATGCATCATCTCGCATGGTCATGCAAAGACGGTCGTACGAAGGCTGTGATCGGCTGCTCGCATACGGAAACTCAGGCCGCCCCGTGGAACTCAGGCCGCCCCGTCGAAGGGAGTGATACGGCGGTACGCGGCCCGGGCGTACCGCACCCGGGCCGTCGCCGTGCCGATGAGGGCGGCGGCCAGCAGGCACGCCACCCAGCCGGGGTCCCGGTGCCCGGCCCAGGAGAGTTCCCCGATCGGATGGGTCGCGAAGACGTTAAGGAGCGCCCAGCAGAGCAGGGCCGTGCCCGGCGCCGCGGCGAACCGGCCGAGCATGCCGACCAGCGCCGCGAGGACGGACAGGGCCGCGAGGGCGAACCCCGGGCGGTCGAGCGCGCCGAGCAGGTCGAACGTGATGACCAGCAGCAGGGAGCCCGAGCAGGCCGTCGTCCACACGAACGGGGTGCCCATGGGTTCAGGAACGGCCTTTGCACCCTTGGCGATGTACCGCCACTCCACCACCGTCGATTCCTCCCCACACCGGGCGCCGGGTGCGATGCCGGCGCCCGGCCTCTCCCCGGCCGAATCCTCGTGCGACGCGACCACCGCACCGGCAGCGAGCCGGGCGGGGTCGCGGTCTTGTCGGCCGATTCTCCCACCCCGGACCGCGAATGCCGAGGTCGATCGCGTCACGCGACGGTGGGGCCCGGCCGAAGCCGGGAGATCAGTAGAGCTTGTTGACGGCCGTGGCGGTCGTGGTCTTGAAGTCGGTGACCTGAGCGTCCGCGAAGCCTCCCATCTGACCCCACTGCACGAGCGTCACGGTGTTCCCGTCACGGCCGACGGAGAACATGTTGATGTCGGACGCCCCCCACGTGGCGGTGGTGTGGACGCCGTAGACGTGGGCGCCCTCCTCGGCGCTCACCTTGCCGTAGTACTTCTGCTTCGCGGTGATGTCGGGGTACTGCTGCATCACCTTCTCCGCGCAGCCGTCGAGGTTCTTGCGCAGGAGGGCCGCGAAGTCCTTGGCCCGCTGTTCGCTGCGCTCGACCACGGTCACCTGCAGCGCACCGGTGTCGAGGTCGGTGCGGTAGGCGCGGTGCACGGAGATCGACGGCAGCGCCTCGCCGACACACATCGGCAGCGGGTCCGGCTGTCCCGCCGTGACCGGACCCGCGGTCCACGCCGACGAGGAGTGCGGCGGCAGCTCGGACGGCGACAGGAAGCGGGGAGTGCCCGCTGCGGCAGCCGGCACCGTTCCTGCCGCGACGCCCGCCGCTGCCAGCACGGCTCCCATGACGAACATCCCCTTGGTCCCGCGCCTGTTCATCTTCGTCTCCATGATGTGCCCCATCTCGCTTGATCAGCCTGTCTGTTCGGGCGTTCACAGCCGCCCTGTGGTCCCACACCCCATACGACCAGCGACCCCGTACGCTCGTTGCCCTCTCCGACGTCACAGCCCTGTCCGGCATGTCACCGAACAGCAACAGCGCGGCTCGTGGTCCGGCGGATGCCCGACGCCTCCCCGGCTGTGACCATCGCTTCATTCACTCGTTTGACGGAGGTCAGGACATAACACCGGCAGCCTTCGGAAGGCCTTCGATCGATGAGCACATCGCAACGGCGCCGGAGGAAGGGATCCGCGCCCGCGACCCTCGAGCGCGCCGAGGCCGTCATCGTCGACCAGTACACCCGGCTCGTGCGCCTCGCCTATCTCACCCTGCCCAGCTCTCTCAGCCGTCACCGCCGCGTCCTTGCCGCGCACGCCCTCGTGCAGCGCGCTCTGCCCGGCTTCCGGACGCGGCGGGCGACGTCGCGGATTCCGCGGCCGCGGACGGCCGACCGCGGGCAGGAGACGGCGTGGATGACGGCGCGCGTGCTGGGCGCGGCGCTGGCGCGTGAGCGCCGGCCGCGCGGGTGGCCGAGCCGTCTGCCACCGCCCCGCGCACTGGGTCCCGCACTGCCGGTCGTCTGGGGCCTGCGACTGTTCCCGCGTGCAGGTGGCAGCGAGGAGATCGCGCTGGCGCAGACCTTGTCCAGGGTCTCCGCGCCTGCCCGCGCCGCGTTCGTGCTGGGCAGCCTGGACGGTCTGCCGCGCTCCGAAGTCGTCGGGCTGCTGGCGTCGGCCGGGGTGCCGGACCCGGATGAGGCGGTGCGCGCCGCCTGCCGCGTCGAGGAGGCCGTGGGCGATGCGGCGGGCGCGCTCCTGCGGTCGCAGGAATTCGACGCGTGTTCCGTGCAGACCCGGCCCACCGATCTGCTGCGCCGCAGACGCCGGTTCCGGCTCGGCTGGTGCGCCGTCGGGATCGCCGCGCTCAGCTGCGCGGTCCTGACGACGCTCGACTCCGCGCCCGGGGACGATCCGGCACGGCCCTCCGGAGGTCGCCCCGCGATCAGCGCCGACGCGTTGCTCCGCGCCTCGCCGGACGCGTGGGCCGACACTTCGCGGGTGGACTTCACCGCGTGGCCGGCCCGTGGTTCCCGTGTCGGCGACCGCGCCCTGCTCACGCGCGCGCTCGCGGCGTGGACCGACCCGCCGCGCGGCACCCGCGTCGAGGCGACCCGAACCACGACCACCGAACCCCCGCCCAAGGCAACGCAGTTGCTGTACGCGGACGACGTGGGCGGAGAGGCGGTCGTACTGTTCCACGACGGCCGGCGCGTGGTCCGCTACGGCGAGCCGCGCTCCGTGACGGAACCGGCGTCCCTGCACTTCGCCCGCGCCGACGACGCCGACGTCACCACGGCGGCGGCACTCGCCGTCAGCCGCGCCGGGGCCAGAGCCCGCTACCTCACCGCTCCGTGGATCGCGGAGGCCCGCACGCGTGACCTGCTGCGGCCCGACGCGCCCAGTCGCCCGCTCGACGTGTCCGGCGAGGGTCTCACCGAGGCGGTCGACGCGCCGTCGGCCGCTGGCGCGTGCGACAGCCTGCCCGTACTGCACCTGCGGTCCTCCGCCAGAATCGTGGAGAAGCACGCCTTCCTCGTCGCCGACCTGGGCGACCTCGCCCCGGCGCACCTCAGCCACACACCGCTGCCCGGCACCGACGCGCCGGCCCGTCAGCCGCGCGAGGCCACCGGCAGTGCGGCGCTGGCAGGCTGGGCGCGGAACGCGTGCCACCTCTCCGAGCTGCGGGAGGACGGCGTACGGGCCGTCAACCAATGGGACTTCGCGGCACAGGAGTTGCCCGAGGACGGCGGTCGCGCCGTGTGGTCCTGCACGCGCGCCTCGACGTGGCGCGGCCCCGGCAGCGTGCTGCTCCGGTTCCGCACGTCCGCGGATGCCTCGGAGTCCTCGAAGTCCTCGACGGCGCAGGCGAAGGTCGTCGGGCGGGCCGGGCCGACCGCCGCCTGCAGCCGGTTCGGCCGGCACGTGGTGGCGAGCGCTCGGTGGACGGCGGCTTCCGGACACCGGTACCTCCTCGCCGCGGGCAGCCGCGACGTCACCCGGATCTCCGTCACCGGGGAGGTCGACGCCGAAAAACGCGGCCGTTTCCTGGCCGTGCGGGCCCCCGAGGACGCGCGGGTGACGGTGCGGGCGCGTCTGGCGGACGGCGAGGAGCTGGCCGAGGTGGGAGCCGGCGGGCTCAAGGGGCGTGGCCCGGGGCGGGCCAGGGCGGGTGACGGACGTCGATGACGTAGTCGTGCGCATGCCGCCAGCCGTGCGGTCCCGCGTGGGCGTCGGCCGAGGTCGTACGCCAGCAGGCTCAGCGCCACGGTCGCAAGACCCGTGCCGACGAGGGCCATGACCTGAGCGGTGAACAGGCGGCGCGGCGGTAGGTGCGGTTCTGGAGCACTGAGCGCATGGGGCGTCCCCTGTGTCGGTGGCCAGGCCCTCCTCGATCAAGGGTGCCAGGGCGCCCCGGTGACCTGGTGGTCCGCGTGGTTCAGCGCCTCGGTGACCAGGCGGCGCAAATGGCCGTCACGCAGCGAATACACCATGCGGCGCCCGTCCTTGCGGGCCTGGACGAGGCCGGCGAGCCGCAGCTTGGCCAAATGCTGGCTGACGGCGGGCCGCGCGGCCTCGCTCACGGTGGCCAGCTCGGTCACGTCCGCCTCTCCCCCGGCCAGCAGCCACAGCAGGTGCAGCCGGGTCGGGTCGGCGAGCAGCGCGAACACCGTCGTGGCGGTCTCCAACTGCTCCTTGCCCGGGCTCCGTTGGTGCCCATGGTGTGCAGGTGAGGATTTGGCGCGCTCCGGCATGGGCTCATCGTAGGGGCAGGACCAGGACCGCCCTCGTCAACAGTGCAAGGAGCCTGTATTTGCGCCTCCTTTGACCTGCTCTTTCAAAAATACCGTCCCACACTTACCGCGCTTCTTCTTGTCAGGAGCATGCGGGCCTCTTAGAGTCCCCGACCGAACCACCTGTGGGAGCGCTCCCATCATGGGGGAGACGGGCGCGCACCCACGAGGTCGCCCCCGCACTCTCATGAGAGGCCCCCGCATGCGACCGATACCGCAGCACTTCCGCGCCCGGCGCGGCCTGTCGGAAAGGCTCCCCACGGCTCTCGCCCTCGCCGCCGCTCTCGTCGCCGCGCTCATCACCGCGACGGCACCGGCGCAGGCCGACACCACGATCTGCGAACGATACGGCTCGACCATGGTCCAGGGGCGCTACGTCGTCCAGAACAATCGCTGGGGCACCAGCGAAACGCAATGCGTCTCCGTCTCGAACACGGGCTTCAAGGTCACCCGGGCCGACGGTTCCGTGCCGACCAGCGGCGCTCCCAAGTCGTACCCGTCGATCTTCAACGGCTGCCACTACACGAACTGTTCGCCCGGCACCAACCTTCCGGCGCGGCTCAGCACCATCTCCAGCGCGCCCACCAGCATCTCGTACGGCTATGTCGGCGACGCGGTCTACAACGCCTCGTACGACATCTGGCTCGACCCGACGCCGCGGAAGGACGGCGTGAACCGGACCGAGATCATGGTCTGGTTCAACAGGACGGGCCCGGTCCAGCCCGTGGGTTCCCAGGTGGGCACGGCCACGGTGGCCGGCCGCGGCTGGCAGGTCTGGTCGGGCAACAACGGCGGCAACGACGTGCTGACCTTCGTCGCCCCATCGACGATCACGAGCTGGAGCTTCGACGTCATGGACTTCGTCCGGCAGGCCGTCGCCCGCGGCATGGCCGGCAACGACTGGTACCTGACGAGTGTCCAGGCCGGTTTCGAGCCGTGGCAGAACGGCACGGGCCTGTCGGTGAACTCCTTCTCGTCGACCGTCCTCACCGGCGCCGCCGCCCGCCCCGGGGCACGCCCCGACGCCCTCCGGATCCCTGAGGAGACACGATGACCGACCCGAACCGCATGGCCGACCCGCGCTCGGGGCGTTCGCGCCGACGCCGGTCGGTGGCCCTGACCACCGCATTGGCCACCGCCCTGGCCGCCCTGACGCTCGGCGCGGCGGGCCAGGTCACGGGAGGGCCCGCGGCCGCCGCGGAAGCGCGCACTGCGAAGGCGCACGTCGACAACCCGTTCGCCGGGGCGAGCTTCTACGTCAACCCCGACTACGCGGCCAAGGTCAAGGGCTCCATCGCCAAGACCTCCGACACCGCGCTCAAGGCCAGGATGGAGAAGGTCAAGAGATATCCCACCGCCGTCTGGCTGGACCGGATCGCGGCGATCCACGGCGGCGACGCCAACGCCGGCCGCAAGAGCCTGGCCGACCACCTCGACCTGGCGCTGGCCCAGAAGAAGCGCGGGAAACCGATCACGGCCACGTTCGTCGTGTACGACCTGCCGGGGCGGGACTGCGCGTCCCTGGCCTCCAACGGTGAACTGCCGCTGACCCAGGCCGGTCTCGACCGCTACAAGAGCGACTACATCGACGTCATCGCGAAGGTCTTCAAGAACCCCAAGTACCGGAACATCCGCATCACCACGGTCATCGAACCGGACGGTCTGCCGAACCTGGTGACCAACACAGCCGACCCGGAATGCGCCCAGGCCAAGAGCAGCGGCATCTACGTGAAGGCAGCCCAGTACGCGCTGGACAAGCTGCACGCCATCCCCAACGTCTACACGTATCTGGACGTCGCCCACTCCGGCTGGCTCGGCTGGGACACCAACCTCACGCAGACCGCGCAGCTGTACACCGAGGTGGCCAAGGGCACCGCGGATGGGCTGAGCAGCGTCGACGGGCTGGTCACCAACGTCTCCAACTACACGCCGCTGGAGGAGCCGTTCCTGACCGACCCAGACAAGGTGGTCGGCGGCAGCATGGTGAAGTCCGGCGCGTTCTACGGGTGGAACGCCAACTTCGACGAGTCGGACTTCACCAGGAACCTGCATCGGGCCCTGGTCGCGGCAGGCTGGCCCGCCTCCACCGGCATGGTCATCGACACCTCCCGCAACGGCTGGGGCGGCTCCGCCCGGCCGACCGCCGAGAGCACGAGCACCACGCTCGACACCTACGTCACCGAGTCCAAGGCCGACCGGCGCGCGCACCGCGGCCTGTGGTGCAACGTCGACGGCGCGGGGCTCGGTCAGCCGCCGCGGAGTGCGCCGTCCGGCGCCCCGGACTCGCACCTGGACGCCTTCCTGTGGGTCAAGCCGCCGGGTGAGTCCGATGGAGCCGGCGAGGACATCCCGAACGACGAGGGCAAGCGCAAGGACCCGATGTGCGACCCCAACTACACCGTGCCCAACGCGGGCAACAGCAAGACCGGCGCCCTGCCCGGCGCACCTCTGGCCGGTCACTGGTTCCACGACCAGTTCTCGATGCTGGTGAAGAACGCCTACCCGGCCGTGCCGACCGGCCCGGCCGCCCCAACCGCCCCTGATGCCACGGCGAAGGAGACGCCATGATCAGAAACTCTCGAACCACTGGAAGAACGCTGAGCGCCCGAAGTACCCGAAGCGCGCGCGGCACTCGAAGCACCCGCAGCACCCGCAGCACCCGCAGCACCCGCAGCAGGAAACGGTCGCTGTCCTTACTGGCGGTGTTCGCCACCCTGCTCAGCGGGCTCGGTCTGACCCTGCTCGGCCAGAACAGCGCGCAGGCGCACGGTGTGACGATGACACCGGGCTCGCGGACTTACCTGTGCTACCTGGACGCCAAGACCAGCACCGGCGCGCTGGACCCGACGAACCCGGCGTGCAAGGCGGCCCTCGCGGAGAGCGGCGCGAACGCGCTGTACAACTGGTTCGCCGTGCTCGACTCCAACGCGGGAGGACGCGGCCCAGGTTACGTCCCAGACGGCAAGCTGTGCAGCGCCGGTGACCGCTCCCCGTACAACTTCACCGGCTACAACGCCGCGCGCGCCGACTGGCCCCGGACGCACCTCACCTCCGGGGCGACGATCAAGATCAAGCACAGCAACTGGGCGGCGCACCCCGGCGACTTCCGGGTGTACATGTCCAAGCCCGGCTACTCGCCCACCGAGCCGCTGGGCTGGGACGACCTGGAGCTCATCCAGACCGTCACCAACCCACCGCAGTCCGGCCAGGTGGGCAGCGAGTCCGGTCACTACTACTGGGATCTGAAGCTTCCCTCGGGCCGCTCCGGCGACGCGATGATGTTCATCCAGTGGGTGCGGTCGGACAGTCAGGAGAACTTCTTCTCCTGCTCCGACATCGTCTTCGACGGCGGCAACGGCGAGGTGACCGGGATCCGCGACCCGGGGAACACCCCCACGCCCACGCCCACCCCTACGCCGACCCCGAGCGACCCGCACACCGGGTGCATGGCCCTCTACAAGGTGACGAACGCCTGGAACGGCGGCTTCCAGGGTTCCGTCGAGGTGATGAACCACAACACCACCGCCCGTGACGGATGGGCCGTGCGCTGGCAGCCGGGCGCCGGCACCAAGATCAACCAGGTCTGGAACGGCACCCTCAGTACCGGATCCGACGGCGCGGTCACGGTCAAGAACGTCGACCACAACCGCACCATCCCGCCGGACGGCACCGTGACGTTCGGCTTCACCGCCACCTCGACCGGAAGCAACTTGCCGGTCGGCTCGATCACTTGCGTCAAGCCGTAGCCGTATCCGTATCCGTAAGGGAACGCGGAAAGGACCGGAAAGAAGGAGATCATGCGTTGTCATATACATGCCCATAGCAAACAGCGCCGTCTGACGCTCGTCCTGAGTACCTTCGTCGCCGTGCTGCTCGGCCTGATCCCCTGGAGTGGCACAGCAGTGGCCCACGGATCGGTCGTCGACCCCGCATCGCGCAACTACGGCTGCTGGCAGCGCTGGGGCAGCGACTTCCAGAATCCGGCCATGGCCACTCAGGACCCCATGTGCTGGCAGGCATGGCGGGCCGACCCCAACGCCATGTGGAACTGGAACGGCCTGTACCGCAATGGTTCCGGCGGCAACTTCCCGGCAGCCGTCCCCGACGGCCAGCTGTGCAGCGGCGGCCGGACCGAGGGCGGTCGCTACAACGCACTGGACGCCGTGGGCGCGTGGAAGACCACGGACATCGGCGCCAACTTCGACGTCAAGCTGTACGACCAGGCCAGTCACGGCGCGGACTACTTCCAGGTCTACGTCACCCGGCAGGGCTTCGACCCCACCACCCAGCCGCTGCGCTGGAGCGACCTGCAACTGGTGGCCCGCACTGGCAAGTACGCGCCCAGCCAGAACTACACGATCCCTGTGAGTACGTCCGGTTACAGCGGTCGCCATGTCGTCTACACGATCTGGCAGGCCTCGCACATGGATCAGACCTATTTCCTGTGCAGCGATGTGAACTTCCGCTGACCGCGTCGGCACCCTGACGCGCCGTTCCACACCGTTCCGAGGGCAGGCCGCCACCGCACCCGGCGGCCTGCCCTAGGGCGTGTCTTTTGGATCAGCCCGGGCCCGATCCAAAAGACACGCCCTAGCCGATGAGGGCCTCGGTGATCTGCCGGGTGGTCTGCGCGGCGACCCGGGGGTTGACGGCGGCGTAGGTGGTGTAGGCGTTCAGGCCGGTGGCCAGGGCCCAGCCGCGGCCCCGCATCCAGGTGGCGTCGTCCACGCCGAGCTCGTCGCGGAAGGCGGCTCGGCTGTCGGCCGCCATCAGCGTGAAGGCGATCATCAGGTCGCAGGCCGGATCACCGATGCCGAGCCCGCCGAAGTCGATGACGGCGCTGAGGCGGCCGTCGACGGTCAGCAGGTTGCCGGTGTGGAAGTCACCGTGGAACCAGACCGGAGGGCGATCCCATCCGGGGGCGCTCAGCGCCGCGTCCCACAGTTCGGTCATCGCCGCGGCGTCGAACACGCCGTCGACCTTGGCGATGGCGGCCCGCGTCTCGCGGTCCCGCTCGGCCAACGGTTCGCCGGTGAGCTCTGCGTGGGTGTTCTCGGCCGGAAGGTCTTCGGGCGCGAATCGCTGCAGGGCTGCCAAGAACCGCGCCAGCTCAATGGCGGCCGTGGAGGAGTCGGCCAGTGCGTCGACGGCCGCCACCTCGCCGTCCAGCCAGTGGGATACGGCCCAAGGCCACGGATAGCCGAAGTCGGGCTCTCCCACCCCCACCGGCACCGGGATGTCCAGCGGCAGATGCGGTGCTAGCCGGGGCAGCCACCGGAACTCCTTCCTGGCCTGCCCGATGGCCTCGGCGTGGCGGGGCAGCCGGACGGACAGCTCCTCGCCGAGCCGGTAGATCGCATGGTCGGATCCTGCCGGATCGAGCAGCTTCAGGGGCAGCCCCGCCCACTGCGGGAACTGGCTGTCGACCAGGCGCCTGACCAGTGCGGCATCGATCTCGGGGCGAGAGTCCGCGGTTCCCGCGATTGCCAAGACAGCTCCTGTGATCGGCCCGCTCCGTGTGGCGGGCATCCAGGGCCATCACAGTGGGTCGCGCCTCCGCCTGTCGACCGAATTTCGAGACGCACGACGAGCTCGAGGTCGGTGGTGTGCCGGCGCAGGCCCCTTGGAGTGGCCGCGCTCCAAGGCCGCGCTCCACCTCGGCCCCTGCCGGACGTTCGGCCCGGCGGCTTGCTCATGCGATCATTCGGGCGGCTCTCGGTCGACCGGTACACGTCATCTGACGGACGGTCGGGCGGGCCGTCGGGGGCGTTGAGCAATCGAGCGAGGGCGGGAGTGCGCGTGAGTGGGGCTGGGGGGCAGGACGGATCGTCCGTGTCCGATGAGGAGTGGGAGCGGTTCCTCCGTGAATCGGTGGCGGGTGAGGCCGGGGCGCCTGTGGAACCGTCGGCGCGCGCCCGTGAGGTTCAGCGGCGACTGCGGGATCGCTCCGGGCAGCCGGAGGGCTGGCGTACGTACTCACCGGCCCGGCCCCGGCGCAGAACCGGCTGGTACGTGGCCGGGCTGGTGGCGGCGGTCGCTCTGCTGATCGTGGGGCTCTTTCCGCAGCAGGTCCTCGGCTTGTTCGGCGGCAACGACAGCGGGCGGGACGAGACGCCATCGGCGACCGAATCGGATCGGGACCCTACCCGCGCCGACCCTTTCCGCGGTTCGCCCGCCGCCCGCTGGGCCGACGGAGCAGCAGGGATCACGGTGCCACCGGCCAAGGCGACCGGCTGGATGGACGCCGCCCAGGTGGAGCGGGCCCTGCTCAAGAGCCGGGACTTCCTGGTCGCCACGGGGCTCAACTCCCGCGTACTGCGCGGTGAGCGCCCGAAGAAGGCGATCGCGCTGCTGAACCCGCACCAGAAGGACGTGCAGGAGTATCTCCGTACCGCGCTGTCTTCGAAGGCGCCCACTCCCAAGACGGACCCGCTGCTGTTGTTCAGCCGCTTCCGGCCGGAACAGGCCAAACCGGTCGGTGACGTGGTCAAGACGCACGGCCGGCTCACGTACCGGGAAGGGAGACGGGGCGCGGTCGAGGTGACGGCGGACGTCACCTTCGTGTACCCGGTCACGCCGACGGGCGACGGCGGGCGCGACGCCGAGGTCATCCGTACGATCGTGCGGCGCGAGGTGGTGATGAGCTGGGACGACCCGGCCAAAATCATCACGGAACCGGGCACGATGTCCCTCGACTCGTACGCGCTCGACATGACCAACGGCGGCTGCTCCGCCCCGACCGGCTACTTCGAGCCCCCCTTCGGCACGGCCGACGAACAGTCCACCGACGAGGATCACCGCATCGATCCCTACGACCGCAGCAAGCCGATCGTCACGAGCGACGGCACCAAGGCCGAGGGCAACGACTGCGCGACCGCCACCCGTTCCTAGATCCTGCCGCTGTCTCAGGCCTCGCCCACATCAGGAGCGATGTGGGCGGTCCGGGGAGCCGGGGCCCGGGGCGCGGACGTGGGCGGCGGCCTGTGCCGAGCGCGCCTCCACGGATACGGACCGGATGTGAGGGCCCCGCTAAGCATCGCTTCGCTTCTCCAGGCGGCTGCCGCGCGGAAGGGTGACGGACATGATGTCGCTGGGGGCGTCCAGTGCGATGCGGTGCCATCGGCCGCGCGGGACGATGACCGCCGTTCCCGCCGCCAGCTCGACCTCCTCCTCCTTCTCGCCGGGCTGCTGCGGCCGGAGGCAGAGACGTATCCCGCCGCTGAGGCAGGACACGACTTCGTCCGCGGCGGAGTGGACTTCCCAGTGGTCGCCGTGGACGTCGGCGTCGGTCTCCACATGGAAGGTCATCAGCTGCCAGCCGTCCCGCTCCGGGTCGAACACCGGCTGCGTGGCGCGCACTTGGCCGTCTTGGTCAAGTTGGATGAAGGAAGCGAAGAGATCGATCGGGGTAACGGTCATGCCGACACATCCATTCTGCGGTCATCGTTGATCTGGTCGGGTGTAGGGCTTGGGGCAGGTAGGCCGGTGGCAGACCGGACAGATCGACAGCCGGGCCGCGGCCTCCCCGGTCCGGTCAGCCGTACATCGCCACGCGATACAGCGTCGCAAGCGCGTCGTCGATGGGATGGGGCTGCGGCTTGCCGGCGGAGTCGAACCCGTTCCACCTCTGCAGGTTCACCGCGACCGCCATCTGCCGCTCGCCGTCGGCCCGGATCATGGCCAGCGCTCCCCCACCCCAGACCGTGCCGCCATGACCCCAGAAGATGCCCTGCCCGGGACCCTCCGTCGGATACAGGCCGAGGCCGTAGTCGATCGTCTTTCCCTCCTGGGAGACGACCGGGACAGTGCGTTGCATCTGCGCCAGTGACGAAGGGCTGATACGATCTCCCCGGCCAGCAACATGCCGAAGAAGCGGTTGAGGTCGGTGACGGTCGATATCAGCGAGGCCGACGGCCCTACCCACGACATGTCGTAGACGCTGTAGTCGCGCGGCGGGTCGATCATGCCGAACCACGCCTCGTAGAGCCGCGAGTGCGGGCCTTCGACGTGTGGGCCCGCAGGGAACCCGGTGTCCCGGAGCCCGGCCCGCTCGATGACGTTCCGGGTGATGCACAGCTCGGCCGTTGTGCCGCTCACCTCTTCCAGGAGCTGGGAGAGGAGCAGGTAGTTGGTGTTGGAGTACACCCCCGGGGTGCCGCCCGGGGCGCCGACGGCAGGTGCGCTGACCCCCATCCCGATCAGCTCAACGGGATCGAACCGCGTATGCCGGTGGTCGTCCAGGCTCTGCGGCTTGGTGTCCGCGACGACGGGAAACGTCTTCAAGGAGGGGTAGGCGTACGGGAGGTACTCGGCGAGGCCGCTGGTGTGGTTGATCAGCATCCGGACTGTGATCGCGTCGCCACGTTCTCCGGGAACCAGCTTCGGAAGGTACCGGCCGATCGGCGTGTCGAGACCGATCTGGCCCCTCTCGACCTGCTGCAGGACCGCTGCGGCGGTGAAGGTCTTGGTGACGCTGCCGACCCGGTGCCGCATGTCGGCGGTGACGGGACGGCCGGTAGCGACATCGGCGACCCCGGCGGCACCGCGCCAGACCTGGTCACCGTCTCGCACCTCGGCGAACAGCCCCGGCATTCCGGCGCGGTGGACGTCTTCGATGGCTGCGTTCAGCGCCGCGAAATCCAGTGAGTTCTTCACGTCATGCGTCCTTTCGGGTGCCCCGGGGCGAGCTCGCGTATCGACGCCCGCCCCCGGGTGACAGGGCACGCGTGGCACGTCGGCCCGCTGCTGCCGGGTCGCTCGGCACGCTCATGTCCTCAGTATGCACGCGGTGCGTGCATTGCCAAGTGCATGGGCTAAACTGGGTCCGACGAGAGGGGCGAAATGACAGGTCGAAAGCGTTGGTCGACCGAGGAAATCCTGGATGTGGCAGTGGAGTTGCTACGCACGAGCGACGCGGAGTCGTTCAGTGTGCGCAAGCTCGCCGCGACCCTTGGGACCGATTCCTCCAGCCTCTACCGGCACTTCCGCAGCAAGACGGAACTGCTGCGTGCGGTCGCCGACCGGATCCTCCTGGCCTCCATGGACGGCTACCGCCCCGAGGGCGACTGGAAGCAGCGCATCACCGTCCTGGCCCTGCGCGTGCGGGAAGCGTTCGGCCGACAGCCCCAACTCGCCGCGATCTGGGGGCGGTACGCGTCAGGCGGCGCCGGTTCCCGGCTGGTCGTGGAAGAGGTACTCCAGGCCCTGCGCGCGTCGGGACTGCCCGACGAGGAGATCCCTGCGCGCTACCACCGGCTCGCGGTCCTCATCGCCGCGCTGATCGCCTCCGAGGCCGGAGTCAGCGCCATCACCCCGGAAGAGTACGAACAGGGCATGGAACTGTTCCGCGTCACGGTCCTCGGCGCCGACCCCGAACGCTTCCCCGCCCTGGCCCACTTCGCCCGCGACGTCCGCCCTCTCGGGGTGGATCGCAGCGCCGCGTTCGAGGAGATCCTCGCCGCCCACCTCGCCCACATCGAGGCGGCCATCCCCCCGAGCCGGCCGATCGGCTCGTGAGCGATGGGCCTCCCTGTCACCAATCACTCCCGGCATCGGCAGATGCAGCGGTGGGCGGTATTCGGCTGCGGCTGTCTGCAATCACCGACAGCGAGGTGGGCCGAGAGCGCTGCAGGCGTGGCACGAGACGCGGAACTTGAACGATAGGTCACCGGAGAGTTCGGCGAGGGTCTGCGCCTCGCGCACGTTGTCCCATCACGTCTGAATCGATGCCCGCCAATGGCGGCATACACGGCCGAGCGGCGGAAGCATGGCGCCGTTGCGTAGAGATGCCGCGTACCCGCTGACTGCCGCTACCGGAGTTCTGTAGGTTCAGAACCCGTCTTTGCACTCGGACGGTCCCGCGGTGGACTGACCACAAAGATCCACCTGGCCGCCGACAGTCGTTGCAGGCCGCTGGCCTTCGTCGTCACACCTGGCCAGGCCGGTGACGCACTCGTGTTCCCACAGGTCATGGTCCGCTTACGGGTCCCACGGCCGGTCGGCAAGCCAAGGGCAACCCCGGACGTGGTCCCGGCCGACAAGGCGTACTCGTCCCGCGCAATCCGTTCTCACCTGCGTCGGCGCGGGATCCGGGCGGTGATCCCCGCAGCCCCTCGACCAGGCCGCCAACCGCAGACGTCTCGGCAGCCGCGGTGGCAGACCACCGGCATTCGACCGCGAGGCCTACAAACAACGGAACACCGTCGAGCGGTGCATCAACAAGCTCAAACAGTGGCGCGGCCTGGCCACCCGTTACGACAAGACCGCCACCATCTACCTCGCCGGACTCCACCTCGCCGCCATCTTCATTTGGTCAGCGAGGTGACCCGAAGGAAACGGCCTAGTGGCCGACTTCCTCCTCCACATCGACGGCGACGAGATTTGGGTCGATGGAGCGAGGAGCCCTTCGGAGGTTGGCACCCAACCCGACGGTTGCCGGCGAGTGTGCGTCGGGGTGCAGGCGGAGGTTCCAAGACGGGCTCTGAGTACGAACACGACCGGGCCACAGGACACGGGCGAGGTTGAGAGCGGCGGCCGGGCATCATCGAGACCGGCAGCAAGTCCTACCGCCTCGCCCACACCCAAGCCCGCATGAACGAGATCCCCGAAGACTGAGCGCTCAGTCCCGCCACCAGTCCCCGGAGTCCTCCAGGGTACGACGCAGGTAATCGGCCAGTCCGTTCGCCGCCCACGACCGCCCATCCGACTCGTGATCCCAGACGAACACGTCGTCACGCAGCGGGTTCCTGATGAAGGCGAACTGGTCCCCGCCACCGTTGTCACCGAAGAACATCAGCGGCTCAAAGGGCATATAGAGCTTGGCGAAGTCCGCCGAGGCGCGGAAGGACGCGTTCTCTTTGGCGATCCTCTCAGCGCTCCACACCACGTCGGTGTCGTAGTGCCCGCGCACCCCATTGCACTCACGGAGCAGGAACGAGAGATCCCCGGGAAGCGGCTGCCCCAGCACACGTTCGGCCCCGGCCAATGCCTCGCTGGTCGCCGGCTCAGCAAGCTCCGCGTCTGCCATCGCTTCAAGAATCAGGTCACGCCACATCCGGCGAGCATCTCAGGGCCTCGAAGATCACGACAACCCGATCATGCCATCAAAGCACGCACTCACCCCGGAGTGACATCGAAACTCAGGCTCTGGTCCACTTGGTGTGGTGTCGGGGCTGATGCGCAGCCGCGTGCTATTGACGAAGGCGGCTGACTCGCGTCATCCCGGACACCGCAGCTGCGCTGACTCCACGTGCCCCCTCTCAAACAATCTGGTCGACGCAGGTCAGCGGGGCTCGTACTCTCTCGAAGTGCCCACAGCCCTGAACATCGACTCCTGGCGGCAGGTGAAGTCCCGGCAGGACTTCACCGCCTACCTTCAACGCCTGTCGGCCGACTGCGAGGCCGCGTGCGAGGGGCAGGACCCCCGCACACCCGCAGCACGGCGCTGGACCAACCAGTCCGTCGACGGCTTCCTCTGGGCCTGGGTCCGGCTTCTGGGAAGCCGGCTTGACGGCACCGACCTGCTGCAGGCGCCCGGCCGGCCCGGATGGCAGGGACTGGCATTCCAGCTGGACACCCTCCGCACCTCCCCACCCGAGCTCGACAGTTCTCTCGCCGGTTCCGTCACCGAGCCGGGCGAGGTACACACCGCCCACGATCTGCGCCTGTATGCCGCGACGCTCGCCGTCGACTTCGCCCGCGACCAACGGGAAACCCAGGCGAAGATCAGCCGCGGCGAGTGGGCCGGCGATGGCGGCAGCTGGGCGTCCGGCACCCTCAGCCAGGTACTCGAATCCTGGGCCGCCTGGCTGGGCGCCACACCGTTTCACGCCCAACTCGAACCGGTTACCTGGCGGTCAGTCGCCCATCAGCTCACAGCCGCCCAGATATACGAGTAGCTCCGATGGACCAGATCAACTGTGACGACGAGCGAATCGGGCCAGAGCATTTGAAACGCGGCTGAGGCTGCATCAAGGTGCTCAAACGGCAGAGTTTCGGGCGCGCAGGATTCGAACTCCTCCGCAAGCGGGTCCTGCTCTATGAAGAGGGGGCAGCTCAGGAGTCTCCCTCGACCAGGCCGAACCCCTCAGGGAAGCCTTCCAAGAACTCGCGACGCGAGGCGTCGGTCTCCTCCGCAGCCACCGACAGAGCGCGACCATCTCACCACAGGCCACTGACTTCACCACCGGTGAGCTGCACAGCGGTGAAAGGAACTCGAACAGCGGCTCGGGCCGCTTGTCGATGTGTGCCGCGGCCTCAAGGAGCACGGGGTCGGCGACCGAGACGGCCATCTCCACGCCCGGCAGCTGGAAGCGCGCGACGGGCCCATACTCCTGGTGCAACCACAGCTGGTAGGTGTGCAGGCCCCCCTCTGTGCGTGATGCGGCAGATGCCTACGACGCGGCTCCCTTGGCGTCCACCACGCCGCCGATGACCAGCAGGATGACGGGGAAGACGATCAGCAGGAAAGCCATGGTCCAGCCCATCTTCACCGTTGTCTTGATCGCGACCTTCCTGCAGAGCAGGGCCACGGGCACCAGGTAGAGGAACGCGGCGAAGAAGGCCAAGTACAGAAAGCCCATGAGGATTTCTCCCTAGACGTGCGGAGGGGGGACGGGCCGGCCGGTGCGGGCCGGTCCGTCCCCCCTCTTCGTGCATCGGATCAGTCGGCGGTCATGCGCTCACTCACCCACTCCGGGTCACCGGGTGAGGTTTTCGGTGAACTTGTTAGCCGGCTCGTCACAGTGCACCACACTGCCGGGACGGTTCCCCGGCCCGTCCCCGAGGAACGGAACGGGGGCGTCCACGCCCCACGGGTTGCCGCCGCTGCCCCGGTGGTAGGCGGAGCAGGAGGCGTAGGCGTTGCCGTTCGGCGCGGTGGCGGGGAAGTTGGAGAAGTTCCGCCAGTCGCCGCCGCTGATGCGGTGGTTCGACTTCCGGCCGAGGTTGTCGGTCAGCCGGTCGTCCACGTACAGATAGAGGTCCGGCATGTACGACTGGAAGACGATGCCGTCGGACGGGTTGGCGTCCCTGTTCTTCTGCAGGTGAGTCGGCTTCACGGAGCCGTCGGCGCAGAAGGCCGCGGCGATGTCCTGCCAGATCGGCGGGGCGTTGCCGATCATGGAGCCGAACATGTTGTTGTTCCACTTCCCGGTGTTCTTGAAGAACATCGAGTAGACGTCCCCGGCGAACCGCCGCACGGTGTGGTTGGTCTCCAGGTCGTTGTTGACCTGGTCCACCCACGCCTTGACGTTGTCGTTGACGGACTTGTGGCCGATCATCGCCCGGTAGCCGTGCACACCGCCGCCGACCCCGCGGAAGTCGACGCACTGCTTGGCGTCGTCCAGACGTGCGCCGCGGAAGTGCGGGAAGTACGCCTGACCAGGGGTGTCACCGTCCTTGTAGGGGTGGGACGTGTGGACGTTGCCGTACTCGAGCGCGTCCTGCGTGGTGTAGTCGATGTCCGGCGCCGGGATGCCGTAGTCCGCCTCGATCGCCTGCATGATGTCCGTGACGAAGTGCGGCAGGTGGGCGTTGCCGACGCGGGCGCGGTAGTCGGACCCCACGCTGCCGTCGACGATCTTCCCGTCCTCGCCGACCACGAACGTCACGTTCACATCAGACTTGATCTTGTAACTGTTCGGGTCCGCGTACGCCTTGGACGCGGGCTCGGCCGGGTCGGGCCGCTCGTTGGACATGGCCATCCAGCGCGGGATGGAGTGCTTGGGGGCGGAGCCGTCGGCGCGCGGCTTCCAGCCACCCGCCTTGATCTCCTTGGCCCACTTGTCGGCCGCGTCCCACGTCTTCTGGCCCGTGCACTCGCCGACGGCCTTCGCCGAAGGGCAGCGCGCCTTGGAGGACATGCCGACGGCGTCGGCGCCCTCCGGGTTGTTCCACAGCGGGCCGTGGTCAGCGAGGCCGAGACCCCAGTCGTAGAGCGCCTTCATCGACTGCACCGGCGAGTTGATCTCGGTCGACACCGGCCAGTTGGAGTTCAGCTCCTGGTTCGGGTCGAAGATCGCCGCGGCGGTCAGCGAGCGGTGCACGAACTTGCCCTTGATCGGCTTGAACGCCACGGAGTTCCAGGCGATGTCGCGGTCCGCGTTACCCGTCTTCGTGTAGTTCGTGAGCTTCACCTTCGGCGTGCCCGTGAACTTGTAGGCGCCCAGCGGCACCCACTTGCCGTTGTTCGCGTTCTGGTCGACGACCCGCTCGTAGGGGCCGCCGGACGCGCCGCTGACGACGTACGTCGCGTGCCTGGTCTGCGCCCCGGTGTCGGGGACGTAGGCGTAGACGGCGGCGAGGTCGTACTTCTTGCCCGCCGTCCACTCGCCCTCGATCGTCATCCGGTTGCCGTCGCCGCCGAGGTGGTCCTCGTTACGGGTGTGGGTGTACCAGAAGTGGCCGCCGTGGCCGCCGCCGATGGAGTGCAGATCAGCCTTCGCCTCGTAGTGTTTGTCCCAGTCAGGATGGAAGGTGAACTGGAACGAGCCCGTCGAGGACGCCTTGCCGCAAGTGGACCAGGTCGGCGTTCCGTTGGGTACGGAGGCGACGACGTCGGAGCCCGCGGGGGCGCCCCCGCACACCGGGTCGCCGTTCTTCAGCCGGTAGCCGCGGCCCGGCTCGGAGCGCAGCGTGACGTACTTGATGCTCTCGTGCCCGCACGTCTGGTCGCAGTCGGGCTTCCACACCGCCTTCTCCTGCGTCCACCAGAACTGCCGGTAGCAGGCCTCGTCCGGGCAGTCGACCGGGTTGGCCGGGTCGCAGTTGTTCTTCTTGTTGCAGAACGTGTCCAGCGGCGGGCTGACGCGGGAGCGGTCGGCGATGCTCGCCCACCACGCGGGACGGAACCCGGCGGTGTTGAAGCCGGACTCGCCCTTCCAGTCCTGCTTGCCGTCCGTGCCGTAGGAGAAGCCGGTGTCGATGGACCAGGCGGACCAGCCCATCACCTTCTCCTCGTACGGCCAGTCCTGCGGGTGCGCCGCGTCACGGATGTTGTTCGCGTTGAGGCTGACATCCATGAACGGGTGGTCCCAGGCACCTTTCTTGTACATGGGGTTGGCCGGGTTGTTGTACCAGCCGAGGCCCCAGTGTCCGCCGTTCTTGCCCGACTCCGACTTGGGGTTGAAGCCGAGGTTGTAATTCCAGGCGGCGGTGAACCAGTTCTCCATGCGGGAGGGATCGTCGTTGTTGACCGTGATCTTCTGCCCGTCCTTGTGGACCTCGTTCCACTTGTCGGCGAGGATCTTCATGGAGGCGGCGATGTTGGTCGCGTAGTCGACCGCGATGACCTTCTGCAGCTTCGGGTCGAGGCTCGTCTCGTCCTTCTTCTCGTGGCCCTTCAGGCGCATGCCGTCGGTAACCTGGCCGACGCCGTAACCGCAGTCGGACTTGTCCCAGTTGATGCGCCAGTAGCCGAGGAGCGTGTCCTTCGCCTTGTGGCCGTAGTAGCCGTCCACGGCGGCCAGCGGATTGCCCATCTGGCCGGGGATCGCGCCGGACTCGGCCTGCCACAGGTTGGACTCCTGCGCCAGGATGCCGAGGAGCACGCTCGCCGGGATCCGGCCGCCCCCGTTCAGCTTCGGCAGCGGGAACAGGCCCTGCGGGTCGATCGTGCCGAGCCCCGCCTGGCCCCGGTAGTCGCCCTGGCGGATCCACTTGGCGCGCAGCTCACCGCGTACGGCCATGTCCACCGCCCACTCCACCTGGTTCGGCGTCGGCTGCAACGCCTGGGCGCTCATGTCGTTGCGCGAGACGGAGCACCAGCGGTCGGTGTCGACGGGATCGTGCGAGACGGACGCGGCCGCGGTCTTGACGGCCGAGGCGCGGGTCAGCGTGCGCGGCTTGCTGTCGCCGGTCAGGGCAGGGGAGAGGCCCGCGGTGGTGCGCGGCTGCGCCGACTCGACCCGCTGCTCGACCTCCTCGCCGGTGGTCGTCGCGGTCGACGTCACCGTGATGGTGGTCTCGTCGTCCGCGGTGCCCGGGGCCCGGCCGGAGCGCGAACGCACGCCCGCCTCTGGCTCATGCGCCTTGTCGAAGCCCTTGCCCGCGCCCTTGATGCGGGTCAGTCCGGCGCGGACGCCGGGGGTGAGGACGGGCTCGACGGCGAGCCGGCCGTGCGAGGAGAGGTCGGTGTCGGCGGGCGCGTCGACCCGGGTGACCCCGCTGTCCCGCAGTCGTACGTCCTTGGCCTCGCCGGTCAGGAAGGTGCGGCCCCGCGCGCCGGGTTCGAGGCCGAGGTCGCCGAGGCGGCCGGTGGCGATCGTGCGGGGCTCGCCGTGCCCGTCGTACACCTTGGCCTGCGCCGTCTTCGTGCCCTTGCGGTCCACGAAGCCGACGCGGTCGCCGCCCATGGGGCGGATGTCGAAGGGGACGCTGTCGCCCTCGGCGACCTTGCGGATCCTGCCCTTGCCGTCGACGTGGACGAGGTCGCGGCCAAGACCGGCGACCACACCGTCCTTCACGGGCGCAGCCGACGACACCTGGCCGCGCAGCTCACCGATCTTGGCGATGGTCTTGCCCGCCGTGTCCACCGTGATCACCTGCGTCTTCACCTGCGACACGTCGTTCATGTCGCGGTACTGGGTGAAGGCCGCGGTGTGCGTGGTGGTGTTACAGGTGGGGTCGAAGTAGGCGAGGGTGCCGGTGAACGGCAGCTTCGTCACGTCCCCCGTCCTCGTGTTCACGATCGCGGTGAACGCGCCGCCCTGCATCAGGTCCGGCTTGTTGGTGAACGCGCGCGGCGCGTACACGGCGGCGACATGGGAGTCGTCCATGACGCACTGGTTGCCGATCCACGAATCGGCGGGCATTCCGGGCTCGTTGAGGACGGCGGCGGTCTTCCACGCGTACGCCTCGTCCGACGCGGCGGCGAGGATGCGCAGCCCCTCGGAGTCGGCGGCGGCGGTGACGACCCGGTCCTTCGAGGTGTCCCAGCCCTTGCCGAGCTTCTCGTCGGGGTCGGCGACGGCACCCGAACCGGGTCCGTCTCCGGCCGACTTCGGCTGGGAGGCGACGGTCGTGCCGTCGGGCGCGGCGTGGGCCGTGCCGGTCTGGATCAGCCCGGCCAGGACCGCGGCGGCCGCGAGGCCCGCGAGGCCCGCGATCCCGGCGCGTGCCGGTCTCCGTATGTGCGATGTCAACTCATGCTCTTCCTCTCACAGTTGGCGCATGGCAAAGCAGCACCGATGGTGTGTTACGGGTCTTCTCCCGTGATGTCGGTGCGTTGCCGGTCAAGCTGTGAGGTGTGGGGGAAATGGGATTGATCATCGTAAGGCGTAGATAAGGGTGGCCGTAAACCGGGTGCCACGACGGACATATGAGGACTCGTCACCGCGTGACGCCGCGTCACGACGTGCTTGACCGCGCCGTGAGTCGATCTTGATTGGGCTGTTATCCCTCGCCGTACAACCATGCTTAACGCCACAGATGGGGTGGGTGGCACTTGTCGGCTTTAAGCGGATTCATCCGCTAGATCGGTGCACGCTCCACGCATTACGTTCCTTGATCGGATCCGCGCTCCGGAGAACCCGGAGCTCCATGGATCCGCTCGAACATGACGTCTTTCTGGGGAACACCCGTGCACATCAGCGCCCGCACCACCATGGCCGCCGCCGCCCTCGCCCTCGCGACCGCAGGCATTACCGCCGCTCCGGCCTTCGCCGACAGCTCCCTCCCCGAGGTGCCCAGCACCGTCTCCGGCACCGCGACCGCCGAAGAGGAGGCGCAGGTCCACCAGGAGGTGGAGAACGCGCCGAAGGTCGAGATGTACTACCACGGCGAGAAGATCGACTCCCGGTCCGACGACCTCGGCGGCGCGCAGGTCTGCGCCGAGGTCTCGCAGGACGGCACGATGGAGTGCTTCGACGACCAGGCCGAGGCCGACGCCTACCTCGCCGAACACGCGCCGACTCCGCAGGCGCGCGAGGGCGCGGCCGCCCAGAGCGCCCCGAAGGCTGCGCCGGCCGCCACTGCCCTGCGCAGCAGCTGGCTGGACTGCCCCAAGAGCTGGGTGTGCCTGTGGCAGGACGCGGACTTCAAGGGCCGTCGCCTGCAGTGGCCGACGTACGACACCGCGAAGACCCGCCACCTGGACCAGTACAGCCCGAGCTTCCGGGACAAGGCGTCCTCCGCGTACGTCAACCGCCCCCAGCGCGGTGTGGAGCTGTACGACTTCCGCACCGGCATGCCCGACCCGCACCTCTTCCTCGGGGCCGGATACACCCGGTACCCGAACTTCAAGAAGATTTCCTACGCTTACGGTGGCAACTGGAACGACAAGGCCGACGCGATCAAGTTCTGAGAGGGAGGAGCGCGTGATGCGACCCCGGCTGATCCGATCCGCGGCGCTCGCCCTCGGCGCGTGCGTCGCCATCGGCCTCACGAGTGGCTGCGAGTTGACCGACACGACGGCCCAGGGCACCGCCACCGAGCAGGAGACCCTACCGCCCGACACCGACAAGAAGCAGTCGAGGAAGAACGCCGACGACTTCCGCGCGTGGGTCGAGGCCAACGGCACCCAGGAGCAGAAGAAGGCGGCGTCCCGCGTACGGCGCGTCATCGGCGAGTGGGACGACAGAACCGGCAACGCCTACATCTCCACCGACATCAACGGTGGGACGACGCCGGTCAAGGAGCCCATGGCCACCGCACGCGCGCTCGCCGCGGCCTTCGACGACTGGAAGGACTCCAAGGAGGGCTACGTCTCGGTGTACGACGTCTTCGGCAACGCCCTCGTCACCAACGAGGAGTTCTGAGCCGAGGAGTTCTGAGCTGAGGAGTTCTGAGCTGAGGAGTTCTGAGCTGATGCGGAGTCGGGGCACGGCGCGCCCAGTGCGCCGTGCCCCGGACCGTACGAGGCGTCAGTCCTGATGGACGATGGCGGTGGACTTGCCCGTTGCCCAGGGGCCGGAGACGATCAGACCGTGGCGGGCTCTGATCTCGCGCCGGTGATAGCGAGAGCCTAGAAGGGCCGCAGCGCGGCAGCTGCTTACGGTAGGGCTGTGGTGCCCCTCTCCAACGACGCAGACGAGTCGACACGCCCCTTCCGGTACGGGTCGTGCTGCCCGCCGACCCGGTGCTGGGGCACCCGGAACAGGAGGTCGTGGCACGGCTGCGGAGGCGGCGGCAAACCGAGCCGGGCTGGCTACCTCGTGGGGCCGAACAGGCTCACGCCCGCCAGGGTCCGGCAGCCGCCCCGCCCACCACAAGAAGGGCACCAAACCCCGGAACATCGAGGAGCGGCAAACTTGACGGCCTGGGCCATGTGCAGCGGGCACGAGGCCGAAGAATTTCACGGGGTACGTCGGTGGATCTCAGCTCAGTGATCATCGCTGTCGCAGGCGTCGCAGGAACCCTGGGAGGGGCGCTACTCACCCAGCGCGGCTCCGAACGAGGTGCCCCCGAATCAGGCGAAACGATGGAGACCGCGGCCCAGGCCCAGTACGAGGCCTGGGAGATGCTCCGAACTATGAGAACCGCTATGCGCCACGACCTCGGTGTGTCGCATGAAGATTGAGAGCTGGCACCTCAGCTCCGTGCGAGCTCTGTTGTCTGCTTCGACCAGCCAAAAAAGCTGATCGAGACAGGGGTCTCAGCCCCCAGCAACTGGGCGTTCATCGTGGAGAGCGGAGGCAGCGGAGGCTGGGCCCCGGATCCGGCCGTATCCCGCGGCGCCGAAGTACTGATCTTCGATCCACGGCCCGACGACCCGCCCTCCTTCTTCAGCTACCACGCCGACGGCGAGGTACAGCTCCACTTGGAGCTGGGCGCCGACTACGACCCCGCAGGCGCCCAGCCCGACCTGCTGCGCCCGGCCCTCGAGGAGGCCGGGGCCATCGCTCCCCAAGACTCCATCGACGACATGCTGGGCATGGACGAAGAACTGTCGACACACGAACAACAACGCCGGACACTGACGGCCATCGGCGCACACTTCGGACTGTCCCTGCCGCAGGAAACCATCGAAAGCAGGCGCCTTCCTGACACGGGACACGGGTGGCGACGCCACTCCACCGCAAACCAGCCCGACGATCAGGGTGATCGACCACACCCGACGGCTCGGCGACTCCAGGAACCCGAGTGGCGCAGGCCAAATGCGCAGCGCGCAGGACGGGGGGCCATGTCGTGTGCGGACGGCTGGCCCGAGGTGGCCGTCGCACCAGCCCGGTCCCGGTCACCATCCAAGCCGAAACCGTGCTCCGGCGTGGTCGGATCCCGCTGGTATGTGGCCGCCACAGATCATCACGCCGGGTCAGGCGACAGGTGGTTGGGCGCCGATGCCGGTGCGAACAGGACGCGCCGAGCCGAAAATTCCGTCCCGTATGGGTGGATCAGCCTCTTTCCCTGATGATGGGACCGCTCTTTCCCTGATGATGGGACCGCCCGGGATAACGGATCAAGACGGGGGGTCGTACATGGCGGTGGAGACCGGCATGCAGCAGGAGGAGCGTGCCGCAGGGCGGGTGTGGACGGTGCGCCTGGCCCCGGACGGGCACCCTTCAGCCGGTGCGGTGCGGCTCTCCTGCTCCCGCCCGGCCTGCGCCGATCAGCGCTTCTCTGATGGAGCCGCTGCGGGGCGCAAAGCCGCGATCGGCCACCTCAACCAGCATCTGGCCCGCATCCGCGAGGGCGGCGGGCCGCGCGCCGAGGCGTGGTGCGCCTGCCACGCCGTCGACTGCGCCTGGCACATCCCCGACGTCCTCGATCAGCGGCGTGGTGTGGCGCGGCAGGCGCCAGCCGCGGTGGTGCGGTGCGGCGGCCCGGTGGTCCTGGCCGTGTCCGCGGACCGCGCCGGGCGGCTGTGGCGGATCGCCGAAATGTGTGCACGGTGCGCGGCCGCCACCCCCGGCTGCCGAGTCCTGGATACCGCACCGCCTCCGGCTCGCACCACGCCGGTCAGGGCTGCCCCGGCGGGAAAGACGGCATCGGGGCGGGAGCCCGCAGGCGGTGTGACGGTGGTGTTCTCCGACCACGACTCCTCCCCCACGACCGGCGCCCGGTCATCTCGCGCCGCGCCGCCGGCGACCGTCCCTGGTGCCCGCGCCTCCACACCGGCAGGGGCGTCCCGGCGGGCGAAACGGTCGGGGAAGATCGCGCAACGGGTGGTGCCGCACGACCTTGAGCCCGACGTCCTGCGCCTGGAACTCGTCGAGCTCGGGGAGGCATTCCGCATCTACCAGCGGCGCACCGAGCCCGACCTGGCGCTGCTGGCCGAGCTCCACGAACGCAAGGCCCGCGCCTTTCGTCTGTGGGCCGACGTGAGTGGTGACGGCTCCCTGCGCCGTGAGGCGCACCGGGCCGAGAAGGCCGCCCAGACCAGCCGCGAGATGCACGCCAACCGCGGCGGCACGGTGAGCAGCGGAGACGGGCCGGTGGTGGAGCGGTTGCTGACCCGGGCGCAGGGCGGACACGCCCGTACTGTGCTTGAGTATGTCCGCGCTCAGGCTCCGCGGCCCACGGCCGAGGTACGCCTGGCCGTGCTCATGCTCACCTTGCGGGCCGCACGCGCCGGCAGCGGGAACCTCACCGGCCAGGACCTCGCCGGCTGGCTCCAGGCCGATGCCGAGCGGGTGCTCGGGCAGCTGGTCGAGGACGGGTGGCTGCGTCTGCCCGGCACCACGGGCGAGGTGATGGCCTCCCGGCCCGAGGACCCCACCGCGTTCACCGTCCCTGCTCTGCTGCCGGAGCATCCCCGGCCGTTCGTGTTCGGCAAGAGCAACCGCTCCCGGATCTCCGGCTGGGCGCAGAAGGTGGCCGGTGACCGAAAGCTCCGCAAGAAGAAGGCGGGCGCGGCCACCCGGCTGCTCGCCCTGTACGCCGCCGCCCACGCCCGCCCCGACGGACGCCTCGGACGCGTCGAGGACGGCGGACTCATCCTCAGCGAGGCTGCCGCGTTCTGCGGTCTGGCGGTCGAAGACGTCGGCGAGCACGCCGATCTGCTGGTCGCTGCCGACTGGCTCGCCGAGGGCGACATCGCGGCGGGCACCCTGCGCGGACGACTCACCGAGCGGGTCCTGCCGCTGGCCGGACTGCTGTAGCGCGAGAACCGCCCGGGGCGCCCCGGACGGCCCAGCCGTGGCCAGCCCCCAGGGCTTGCGGGTGAACACTTGTGACTGTTCCCCGCGCCGATGGGGAGGCCGGGATTTGGCCTCGCGAGTCCGCAGGATCAGGCGAAGACGTTCGACGTTGGAAGCCTGCCGCGCATGCCCCGGTCCGACGCGGTCGTCGTTGGGACACGCCTTCCCCGGTCCGACGCCGCATGCGGGGCACGATCCGCCGTAGGGATGGAGGCTTCGGAGTGCGAGCCGCGGCTCAGCGGCCGGAGCGAGGCAGGAGTGGCCCCCTCGCGGCAAATGTTCTGGCCATGGTGATCCGCGAGGGCAGCGAGGAGCCGGGTCAACTGCTCGCGTTCCGGCGGGGTCAGTAGCGCGAGCATCTCTTTTTCCCCCTGAGCAAGCAGTTTGTCCACCTTCGACAGTTGCCGGTGACCCTGCCCAGTGGGCGGAAGATGTGGGCCAGGTGGTTTCACACTGCGGGTCCCACGCCTTCAGCGACTACGAGTGTGAGCACACCCCACCGTTGCACCAGAACGCGGGCAAACCACGGTCGTTGCTGGACCGACACGCCCGCGGGCAAACCCACGACTTCAGTCCCGAGCTGCTGCGACGTGCCATCTCGCGGCTCGGCAGCCCAGCGCACCGTCTGCCCGGGCATTAGGTGCGGCCGCGCATGTGACGAACCTGCCCTCACCAGAAAGCGGAAGCGCAACTGCCACATTCAGCATCGACAGCACCAACAGCAGCATGCGCGCCCAGAGTTGCCATCTCGATTCGCACATCCGTTCCAGCACTGTCGATGAAACCCTGGGGCCACATGGGACATACCCAAAAGAGATTCCACTCACAGACCCCGCCGAGGCGGCCGTGCTGGTGGACAGACTCGGCGACGACCGGACTGGGGGCGTGTATGCCAAGGACGGATGCCTCGTGCTGACGGTCACCGACCAGGCAGCCGCAGAGACTGTCCGGGCTGCCGGTGGTCAACCGGAGCTCGTTGAACGAAGCACCGCCGAACTTGCCGCCATCCACGATGAACTCGACAAGCTCGGCGCCATCAATAGCACGGCGTGGGGAGCCAAGGCCGACACCAACCAGGTCGAAGTCAAGGTACAAGGCCTGCCGGCCCGGGACCCGCGGCCCCTCGACCAGCTTCGGACCCGGTTCGGGTAGCAACGGCTCGATCAGCGACCACCGTTCGTCCGAGACGATCCACGGACGCGACTCGCTCTTTCCCACGACCAGACCAACGAACAACCAAGCCGACAGTCACATGATCAACGGCTTCTGTTAGGACCTCTAAGAGCCTGTCTTTGAACCCCCGCCTGCGCCCCGACGCCCGACACGCACTCCCCCAAGCTCTCGGCTCCACTCGAGCATGGGAGGCCCCAATCTGCCGCTACGCCCGCGCTGCGCGCGAACGACGGGGGTTCAAAGACAGACTCTCAGTGCCTGTTCGGCCAGAGCCTTTCCTTCAGACGCCCCGTCACGCGCTGCACGCAGGACGGCGAGAGGGCCCCTCAACCTGAGTTTGCTAGCCTCATAGCCATTCTTGACGATGCAAACTCAGGTGTTAACGAAATGGCCCTCACCGCCCCTCACGCCCTTTTCACCTACGGAACGTTGCAGATGAGCGAGGTACAGCTCGCACGCTTCGGCCGTCTTCTACAGGGACGCCGCGACGCACTGCCCGGATACCGCACAACGGAGCTCGTGATCACGGATCCTGATGTCATCGCGGTCAGCGGCACCGACCGGCACCTCCTGGTCACACCGTCGGACGATCCGACCGATTCAGTTGAGGGTGCCGTCTTGGAGTTGACTGACAGCGAGCTCGCCGCAGCAGACGACTATGAGGTCGACGACTACGCGCGCGTGGAGGTCACTCTGATGTCAGGCAGAACGGCGTGGGCGTACCTGGCAGCATCTCTTTGTTGATGCACCGCTCGACGGTGTTCGGCCAGGACCACGTCCAAGGTCTCCCGCAGCCGGTCGACCGGCCGTGAGACCTGTGAGACCTGTGAGACCTGTGAGCGGACCATAGTCTGTGGGAATGCAGGTGCGTCCCCGGCCTGACCAGGTGTGACGGCGGAGACCAGCGGCCTGCAACGACCGTCGGCGGCCCGACGAATCTTCGTGGCCAGTCCACCGCGGGACCGTCCGAGTGCATGGCCGCGCGGCTCGCCAGCCGGAGCCTCCTTGTACTTAAACGCGATCGCGTCGAATACCTGCCGGTGATCTCGCCACCGTCGCCCCCCCCGCCTCGGCCCCGGTCCGGCAGCAACGGCTCGATGCCTGCCTACTGAGCATCAGCCAACGACGACCGGAATGGTTGGCCTCGCTCGTTGCGCCGGTCGGGCATCAGCGCAACCGGGCCGAGGACGAAGACCTGGAAGGAGAGTCCGCCGACCCGGACTTCGGCGCCAAGCCGGCCCGAATCGGCATGCGACCAAGGAGCGGCCGGGAGCAGACGTTCTTCTTCGACCAAGAGCTGTCCCGTAATGATCGTGCGGAACCGTATGGCAGGCTCCGTCGGATGCTCTTGGAGTCAGTCCAGGCTGGTCGCCCATGCCGCCAGCGCGGCGAAGTCGTTGGTGGCAAGGCCGAATCGAGGGTCGACCCGGTGCAGTAGCGCGGGGCCGTCGTGGTGCTCGTTCACCCAGGCACGATCCGCCTCTGTGATCTCGTCGTCGATCCAAGCGAAGGCCCTGCCTTTCGCCCATGCGACGATCTCCGGCGTCTTCCAGAACACGCCGCCGCCGGGCTCGGCCCGCGGTGAGGACCAGGCGATGAAGGGCAGCTCGGACAATCCCAGTACCGGTGCGACGAAGACGTTGGCTTCTTCCTCCCACGTCGTCGCCCACACCAGGTCGAATGGAAGCGCGTCCAGCGCCGGGCCGTGACGCGGGTCGAGCCACACCCGCAGCGGTTTCACCGGCTTGTTCGGCAGCCCCCACTCTGCCAGCCGACGCCGCTCGGCTGTCTCCCAGCGCGGCGTCAGCAGCCGGTGCGTCTCATATCCCTCGGGACGTCGATGCGGCTTCGCGGCATACGGATTCAACGGTCCGTCCACATCCACCAACAGCACTGGACGCACGAGCCCACCCCCCCCCGATCCTGATCCGCACGGTACCGGCCGATGAGGAGACCGCCCAGCGAGATTCCGGCAGGCAGCAATCCTGCCGCTGGAGGACCGAGTGCTGCTGGTCTGCCGCGTACTGGCGGACGAACCCACCTCGGACCCGCGCTCGCCCTCCATCAGCGCAAGCGGTTCCGCAAGAACACTGTGCTGATCGTGGACGGCGCCCCGGCCCCCACCCGCGACCATCAGGTCACCGAGCAGTCGAAGAACTACCGATACTCCACCAATCACCAGGTCGTCATCGACGCCGCCTGGCGGGCAACGACTTCGCCGTCGTTCAGGTTTGACACCTGGTTGCGGGCTGCCTCAATGAGCTGCCAGAACCGCGCTCTGCCTGCCATGGCGGTTACGTCGCTCCCGTCAGCATGCGTGGCCGCCGGGCACATATCGGCTCCGGGTTCCTCCGGCCTCGGTGACCAGCCGGGTGCGCTCAGTCTCGATCGTCTTCGGTGATGAAGTCGGTCAGCGCGGCAGCGACTGCGTCGGGCTGTTCATCGGGGATGAAGTGTCCTGCCTCCGGCACAACGATGCCGGTGGCGTGGTCGGCCCACGGCCTGATGGAAGCTGCCATGTCGGGGATGGAGCCGTTGCTGCTGGAGATCCCAAGAAGCGGGATCCTCAGGCGCTGTTGTTCCAGCGCTTCGTGGTTCTTCTGCGCCGACTGGGCGGCGTCCCGGTAGTAGGCCAGGGATGCACGGAGGCCCCCATCGGCGGCCACGGACGCGGCGTATTGCTCAATCTCGGCGTCGTCGAAGGTATCGGAGGAGAGGGCCTTGACCTTCAAGAACCAGCCGACGTACTCCCTTTCTCGGCCGGCGAGCAGTGTCTCGGGCAGGTCGGGCACGAGGTGGAAGGCGAAGTGCCAGGTCTTCCACGCCTTCTCAGGATCGGTCGGAATGGCGTCAGGGAGCGTGATGCCCGGTATGCCTGCGTCGAGCAGCGCCAAGCCACGCAACTCGCTCTGGTACTTCAAGGCGAGAGAGAAGGCGACCCACGCGCCGATGTCGTGGGCGACCAGCCAGTATGTCGAGACTCCGAGCGCCTTGACCGCGGCGTGGACGTGCGCAGCGACCGTGTGCGTGTCATAGCTGATGTCCGGGCGTTCGGAGTGGCCCTGGCCCGGCAGGTCAATCGCGATGACTTGGAATCGGTCGGCCAGGTTCGGCATCACCTTCCGCCATGCCCACCAGGTCTGCGGAAACCCGGCGAGCAGCACGACTGTTGGACCGTCCGGCCGACCGCCCTCAACCGCGTGCAGCCGGACGCCGTCCGCGTCGACCCAACGGTGGGTGAAACCGGCCAGGTCGGGCAGCGGCAGGTCGCGCACCGGGTTGCCGGAGGCGCGGGAAGCGCTTGCGGGGTCATTCATGATTCTCCTCCACTGGCGTGAGGTGTGTTGACGATCTGTTGGCGGCGGCGCTCAGCACGGCTGCCGTTCCACGCTCGCGCGCGAGTTCCGCGATCGCCGACGCTGCATCGCGGTGATGAGCACGGTCGCCACGCCGTTCAGCACACGCGAGATCAGCAGAACCGTGAGGCCGTCTGCCGGCGCCAAACCCAGAGCACTCAGCGCCGTGAGGGTGAACGGCAGCGCGACAACCAGGGTGGCGGCCAATGGCGCGGCGGACGGGCAACCGCTGTGATCCTGCGGGGTATCCGACCATGATCATGCCTCACCCTATCCCATGCTGAACTGATTGGTTCAAGATGGGATAATGGTCGCCACCGAGAAGGCGGAGCAGGAGGGAGGTGTGGCATGGCAGGCAAGAAGCAGTTCGACGTCGCCACGGCGCTCGATGCCGCGATGACCCAGTTCTGGCGGGCCGGCTACGCGGACACGTCACTGGACGACCTGTCCCGGGCGACCGGACTCAACCGCAGCTCCATCTACTCCTCCCTCGGCGACAAGGACACGCTCTTCATACGCTGTCTGGAGCGCTACGCCACGCGTTACGGAGACAAGTACGACGCCGCGTTGTCCTGCGCCGCCGACCAGCCCCTTGCAGCCGCGCGGGCGTTCTTCGACGTCACCCTGGAACGCATCGCGGACCCCCATGTGCCCAACGGGTGCCTGGTGGCCCAAACCGTCATGGCAACCCCAGTGCTGAGCGCGAGCGTTGCGGCGCGTGCACGGGAGGCGATCGGCTGCCAGCACACCCGGCTGCGCGCCGCGCTGAAGGCCGGCCGGCTGCGCGACGAGGCGGCCGAGTCTTTCGCGGCTCACCTTGCGGCCGTGAATCAGTCCCTCGCCGTCATGAGCAGGGCCGGAACGAGCACGGAGCAGTTGCGCGCCATCGTCGACGTGACCCTCGACGCACTGGCGCAGGCTCTCGGCGCGAGCGACTGAAATTCGTCCGGCGAAGCAGACTTCGCCGCCTGCCTGAGCGGAACCGACCAAGGCGGGGCAGGGGCAAGGGAGCGGCTGCGAAAGAACGTCGAACTGTGAGCTAAGGCGTTGGGTGAGGGCCGGCATGAGGATCCGGGATCGTTATTTCACAGCGAGGGAACAAGACGAAGCTTGTTCAGACCAGGAAAGAGTACGGTCTCTCGCCGAGGGTGAGGAGCCATGGGACAGGTTGCTTGGCGTCCAGCCTCCAAGTCGTCAACGGTGCCCGCGCAAGGCTGATGTACGGCGAAGTTGTGACGACGACTGGACCCAGACAGGAGTCCCCATAGAGGTCGCCCCCGCTGACGTGACCTTCACTGTCACTCCTGCCAACCGAGCTGGTTCACTGCCTCAATTTCTCCTCGGGAAAGCTTGAGGAGGGTAGCGATAACCTCGTCCCAAGACTCAAGCGTGACGCGACGAGGGGCGACCGATGAATTTGCGACGTTTTCCCACCACAGCGTCCGGTCCGCGAAGACGCTGAGGCACGGGCACCACTGAGGGTCCCCCGTTCAGCACACCCTACGGAATGAGTGTATGGATGGCCAGGCAGCCTCGCTGCGGTTGCCGTTACCGTACGCCTAGACCCGGTGCTGGACGGCCTGCCCACCCGGCGCCAAGGCCAACCGGGCGGCGAGGGGGTTCAGTTGGCTGGGGCCTGCCCGATGGATCCTCATGGCGTACTCGTACTGGTCACCTATGCTGAGGCGGTCTCTGTCGGCCTTCTCAGTCCCTCAAGGAAAGACCAGTTGACACCGCATTCCCTCGCGTTCTACATGGACGTGATCGCGTCCGGCACGGTCCTTGGCGCCAAGCCGACGGACAGTCCTGACCAGGTCACCGCAATCCTGGGCTCCGGCTTTGCCGAGAACTCCTTTGGCGACCAGAGCATGTGGCGCGACTACGGAATGGTCGAGTTCTTCTGGAGCCGTGAATCGCGGGACCATCCGTGGGTGGGCCACCACTTCACCCTGCAGGTGCATCGGCTTTCTTGGGGCGGCAGCACTGTCAACAGGGTGCTTCGTGCGCGGTACGGCCGCTTCGACCGTCACCTTCAATTCGACAAACTGGAGCGTCTGCTGGCCAAGCGCGCCGTACACATGGAGGCCGTCCCGGATTCCAACGCTCCGGCCCACACCCTGCACTGGCAACCTGCCTCGCAGGTGTCCGTCACGGTGTGCCGGTCTCCTGAGATGAGGGCACGTCGGCGTGGCGGTGCACGTATCGGCGATGTGTATGCCGTCTCATCGGCTCGGTGAGCCGGCCGCCCTTACTGCCGCGGCGCCGGCGATTGGCCCGCTGGCCTCTCGGTTCGGCGATCATGTGCTTGATCTGCCGCCTTCGCAGAGGGCGCCGGTTGCGGCAGGACGAGTACGCTTTGTCGCCCCCGAGATGGTCGGGCCGGGTGGCGTGGCGGACTAGACAGTACGCAGAAGCCTCTCCCACGTGCCGTCCGCGGACCACCGGCGATGACGGTCGTGCGCCGTCTTCCACTTCCCGAAACGGGACGACAGATCCCGCCAGCCGAGTCCATTCGTCATCAGATAGATCGCCCCACCCCATACCGAGAGGAACCGTCGACCGGTCGGCAGGTCACCTGGCCCATCGGACCGACCCTAGTGCTCTGCCCCGGAAACTCCAGCGAATTGTGCGGCGAGGCACCACCAGCACGGTGCGGTTCCGGAAAGCGATGATGCTGCTGGCCTCGGGGGGGGAGGCGGGAACACCGCCCCGGTGATCGCGCATCGCGTGCAGGCGGACGAGGACACCGTCCGCGACGTCATCCACCGCTTCAACGAGCTCGGGCCGGCCTGCCTGGACCGTCAGTGGGCGAGAGGCCGTCCCCGTCTGCTTGACGCCGACGACGAGGCATCCGTCATCCAGATGGCCACCGCCCGCCCCACCAAGCTCGGCCGGCCCGTCACCCGCTGGTCGATCAATAAGCTCGCCGGCCTTCTGCGGCGCAACGTCGCCCGACCGATACGCATCGGCCGCGAGGCCTTGCGTTGCCTGCTCGCGCGCCGCGGCGTGACGTTCCAGAAGACCAAGATTTGGAAGGAGTCCACCGACCCGGACTTCGATACCAAGCTGGACCGAATCAAGTACGCGCTGGCCGAGCGCCCCGACCGGACCTTCGCCTTCGACGAGTTCGGGCCGCTCGGCATCCGCCCCCCACCCACCGGCGTGCCCTGCTGGGCCAAGGAGGGCAGGCCCGACCGGCTGCCGGCGACCTACCACCGCACCCGCGGGGTCACCTACTTCCACGGTTGCTACTCCGTCAGCAACGACACCCTCTGGAGTGTCAACCGGCGCCGCAAGGGCATCAACCCGACCTGAGCCGCGCTCAAGAGCGTCCGGGCAGCGCGTCCTGACAGCGCCTCGAGCTGCGTGATGCTGGACAACCTGTCCGCCCACAAGAACGTGCGCATCCGGAGCTGGGCGGCCCAGAACAAGGTCGAGTTGTGCTTCACCCCGATGAACGTGTGATGAACGTGTCCTGGGCGAACCTGGTCGAGGCGCACTTCGGGCCGCTGCGGCAGTTCACCCTCGCCGACTCCCATCTCCCCAACCACGCTGTCCAGACACGGGAGTTGCACCGGTACCTGCGCCGGCGCGCCCAGAATGCCCGGAACCCCCTCACACCGTCTTGATGCCTCCGCCCTCGATGACGTAATCGGCGCCGGTCACGCTTGCCGCGCGGTCCGAGACGATAAACGCGACGAGGGCCGCGACCTCGTCGGCCTCGACCATGCGACCAGTGGTCATACCCATCGCAGCGGGCACCCCAGCCAGGAAGTCGCGGTGCCCGACACCGTTCGCCTCCGCGAGGCGGGCACCGAACCCGTCGGCGTCCTCCCACATACCGGTACGCGTCGGACCAGGAGAGACAGTGTTCACACGCACGCCCTGAGGACCGAACTCCTCGGACAGCGCCTTACCGAACGCGTTGAGACCTGCCTTCGCGACGCCGTACTCGATCGGGCCCGTGCCCGGCAGACGTGCGCTCATCGACGAAATGTTCACCACCGAACCACGGCGCTCCAAGATGCTCGGCAGCAGCCGACGGGTGACGCGGACCGTGCCGAACAGGTTGACCTCGAAGCTCTGCGCCCACAGGGCATCGTCGGCCGCGAGGAACCCGTTCAGGGTAAACGTGTCACCGCCGCCCAGATTGTTGACCAGGATGTCCACGCCACCGAGTTCCACGAGCGCCTGCGCTGCCAACTCCTTGGCACCTTCCGGCGTGCTCAGGTCGACCGCGACCGGGTAGGCACCGGCCTCCTTCAGCTCGGCCGTGATCGTGCGGGCCGCACCCACCACGCGGACCCCCTCGGCGACGAGCTGCCGTGTGATCGCGAGGCCCACGCCTCGGCTGGCCCCGGTGACGACTGCGGTCTTCCCTGCAAGATCGAGCTCCATGTCAGACTCCTTGAACATATTTGAATTACAGGTACAAAACTAGGCCGCAAAAGAGGACCGCACCGACCGGCGGTGCCGGACTACAGTGCCCCCATCGCCGCGTCCACGACCCGCCTCAACTGAGTGGCATCCTCGGCGGTCTTCGCCAGCACTCGCATGCCGATCACTGTCGCGAGCAACCAGGCAGCGACCGCCGCCGCGTCGCGGCCGCCGGCGATCTCGCCGGCCCGCTGACCTTCCTCGACGGTCGCCCGGAACGCACTCTCCGTACGCGCGAACATCTTGCGCACCGTGTCCGTCGTCTCAGCGTCCGAGGTAGCCAACTCGGCGGCGGTGTTGACCGCCATGCAGCCGCGCCGCTCCGGGTCGCCCAGGTCGAGCTCGACCAGCGCCTCCAGCGCACCCCGCAGCCGGTCCTTCGCCGAACCGGGGTGATCGAGAAGAGCCTCCAGCCACGCGGCCTGTGCGTCGCGGTAGCGCATAAGCGCCCGCTCGAACAAGGCATGCTTACTGCCGAAGGTGTTGTACAGACTGCCCTTGCCAATGCCGATCTCATCCACGAGGTCCTGCGGCGTCGTCGCCGCGTACCCCTTGCGCCAGAACACGCCCATCGCGCGCTCCACCGCCACATCCGGATCGAACTGCTTCGGCCTGCCCATGGCGCCACCGTAACACCATTTTTGACCTTGAGGTCAAAAATGGCGTTACTTCTCGACTCACAGCACTAGCCCTCCACCATGACGACCTCTCGGCGGCAGCTGCTGCGGATCAGGTGCCCGGCTTGCGGCCATAGACGAAGACGTCGTCGCCCTTGCGCAGCATGTTCCAGTACTTCACGGCGTCCGTCTTCGTCATGTTGACGCAGCCGTGGGAGCCCGGCGGGGACCAGACGCTGATGCCGACCGAGTGGAACGCCTGGCCGCCGTCGAAGAACTGGCTGTACGGCATCGGCACGTGGTAGATGCTCGACACGTGGTCGATGTTGCGCCAGTAGACCTTCTTCAGACCCGTGCGGGTCTCGTGGCCGTTGCGGCCGGTGCGCACCGGTACCGGGCCGTACTTGAGGTCCTTGCCGTCCTGGATCCAGCTGAGCTGGAGCGTCAGGTCGACACAGGCGATGCGCCCCTTGTTGGTCGGGCACTTCCCTGCCTTGTTGGGGTTGTTGCCCACCGCTTTCTGCTTGTTCATGAGGTTCATGACGCCCCAGGTGACGCTGCCCGCGTACCCGGCGTTCGGGGTGATCTTGTGCTTGGTCTGGAAGGCCTTGATGGCCTTGCAGTCGGCCGCCGACTGCTTGCCGTCCACCGGGCGGCCGAGGAACTTCTCGACCTGCTTCTGGTGCGGTCCGGTCTGCGTCGAGCACGAAGCAGCCTGAGCGCTGCCGGCACCGAGCGCCACCGTGAGCGGGGCCACCAGCATGGTGATCCCCAGAGCCACGGCTCCTTGTCTGCGTATGTCCCCCACTGCTGCCCACTCCTCATTCGTCATTCGTCTGCGGGTCGAATTCCACCTGCACCTGCTAGACAACGTGGATGCATGGTTCGTTGCAGGACGAATTGACACAGGTGTGTAACAGGGCGATTTGTCGCCGCATCGGGCCACTCGGGCACGGGCGGGGCCACGCCGTCCCGAGCTCGGTGGGACCCTCCCGCCTCACACGGCCATCGGTCCCGTACGGCGTGCCTCCGCGCAGCACGAGTTCCGCTTGAGCTTTGAACTCCCCCCTGCGACGTCCCGTACGGCAGGCGCTCCGTAGCCTCTTTGAGCCTGACATCCGTGCCAGGCGTGGCTGCGCGAGGTAGCCACAGGACCAAACCCGTGAGGTACCAAGCCCGTGAGGTCAGGATGATTGCCACAGACGGCACTTGGCGGCTCATGAACGGCAGCACTCTCGTCGGCACCATCACCGTGGACGACAGCGACATGCCCTGGCTGCTCGGCCATTTCTCCCCGCTGCCTGCCTTCAGCCAGTTCAAGCCCTGGTTCGACGAGATCAACGCTCTTGTTGAGGCCGAGGAGTTCGAGCGGTTCGACGATGTTTACGACCGCATCGAGGACGCTCTAACCCTCGTGTCGGCGTCCGGTCCTGTCGACCAGTTCCTCCTCCATATCGACCACGATCGCGCTTGGTTCCGCTGGCAAGAGGCCGCAGCGGGCTGAAACTCAAGCTCAGAGTCCGCAGAACTCTGTCTCGACTGCCGCGTCTTCCAGTCGCTGCTCGCCCCAGTCGCCGTTGCGGTTCATGGTCATGACGCGCCGGCCCGCCGAAGCGAGCGTCCGGGTGGCGGAGCCGGGGATCATCCCGCCGTGGCCCCACGCCCAGCAGCCCTCCTTGAGCTTGAAGTGCCGTATGCCGAGGCCATAGCGGTCCTGCGGGCCACCGTGCCCCTTGTCCCCGTCGACGTGGACCGTGTCGAGCAGCTGCCGCTGCTGGGCGGGGGGCAGCAGTTCACCGGCCAGCAGCTTGGACAGGAAGGTGTTCACGTCTCCGACGGTCGAGATCATCTGACCGGCGGAGAAGGCGACGGTGGGGCTGAACTCGGTGACGTCGCGTACTTCCGCCTCCGGCGCGTCCTCGAACAGCGTGGAGTAGTGCCTCGCGTGCGGTGCGGGCAGTCGGGGCGAGGTGCCCGGCACTTGTGTGCCGCGCAGGCCGAGCGGCCGGATGAGGAGACGCTCGACCGCCTGCGCGTAGGTTCCACCGGTGGCCTTTTCGATGACCATGCCGGCGACGATGTAGTTGGTGTCGGAATAGTCCCACCTGCCTGGCTTACCGGGCCTGCTGCCCTGTTCCGGCTGGAAGTTGGGCGGGTGGGCGAGCGCGATGTCCACCAGCTCTCCCGGAGACCACCTGACGTGGCGGTTCTTGTTGAACTCGTCCCCCGCGTACAGGGTCCGGTAGCCCTTGCCGCGCACCACTCCGGGCAGCCATTCCTCCACGGTGTCGTCCAGCGACAGCTTCCCCTCGGCTTCCAGCTTGAGCAGCACCCGTACAGAGCGCCGTCGACGGTGTGGCCGTTGACGTCGACAGTGTGTGCGCCGGCCGGGGCCGACCGGATCGTCGCCAGTCTGCCGGTACGCCTGGTGGGAGGCGGTGACGAACGAGCGGACTTCATCGTCATCGTCCCAACAACCCGGTCGAAGGCCTCACCGCGAAGTTCCGGAACCTTGATCCGTTGCCGCCGAGCCGGTCGTCCTTGTAGGAAGCGCGTGCCGTCCCCCACCTCGGTTCCGCCCGACCCGCATGCCGCGAAGGCCCTCACGACGTCCATCGTGATGCCCCGCCCGGGGCGTTCCACTGATCTTCACCGGGTTCCGGCCCCACTTCATGAATAGGGCGGTTCCGTATGTCTCTTGTGGCCGCATTGCATCCGGTGTGTCCGCAATCCTCGCCGATGGCACGCCCGCATCGGCGAGACAAGTGCCTGTTCGGCAACTCTCCTTACCAGCCAGCCGCGGAAGTCCGGTACTCGGTGATACTGTATAGCGGTACTCGGTAGTACACAGTACCGGACCGCTAGGTCGAGGAGGCCCCGCGATGGACGACCTGACGGAGATGCTGAAGGGCACGCTCGAAGGATGCGTGCTCGAGATCATCGGCAGCGAGGAAACCTACGGGTACGCCATCACCCGGCGGCTGAACGAGCTCGGCTTCACTGACGTCGTCGAGGGGACGGTCTACACCATCCTGCTGCGGCTGGAGCGGAACAAGCTCGTCCAGGTGACGAAACGGCCGTCCGGGGTCGGTCCGCCGCGCAAGTTCTACGCGCTCAACGACGCCGGCCGCGAAGAACTCGCGAAGTTCTGGACGAAATGGCAGTACGTCTCAGCACGCATCAACAGGCTCAAGGAAGGCGGGAGATGAACTTCTGGGAGAAAGTCACAGGCAGCGATCTCACCAGGGATTGGAAGGCGTTCGGAGCCCGGGTCGAGGCCCTGCCGGACGAGTACCGGGAGGCATGGGACCAGATCGTCGCCCAGCTCTTCCCCTACGGGGACTTCACCGGCCGCAACCTGACACCGATCCTCGACTCCGCCCTGGGGCTGCTCGAAGTGTCGGCAGCGGACGGGCAGAGCGTCCACGAGGTCCTCGGCGAGGACATCCAGGGCTTCTGCGCGGCGCTGGCCGGTGGAGAAGGGGCGCGAACCTACCGAGACCGGTGGCGCGAGCAGTTGAACCAGAACGTCGCAAGGAAACTGAACAGGCTGGGAGGCTGACGTGGGCATCCAGGACATCATCGAGGGCAAGAAGCAGTGGCGCGCGCACATGGCCCGGGTCAAGGCCCTCCCGCCGGACTACCGGATCGTCTACAAGGAGATGCAGAAGTACCTGTTCAAGGTCGGCCCGGTCGACCTGCCCGACGGTCCCCTGCTCCCTGGGATCGTCGACTTCTTCGAGGAAGGCGCCGCCACGGGCAAGGGGGTCCTGGAGCTCATCGGGACCGATGTCGCCGCGTTCTGCGACGACCTGATCAAAGACTCACGCACCTATGCGGACGTCTATCAGGAGTCCATCAGCAGGGAACCTGGCGCGGACGAGAAGTAGCCCCGTCGCCTCATGCCAGTGGGGTCATACCAGTGGCGTCATGCCAGTGGGGCGCAGTCGCCCCGAGCGCGGTTCGTCCGCCTCGGCGCATCGCCGAACAGGCGTGAGCCGATCGGCTGCCCGGAGCCGCCGCAGAGCCTGTCCACCGAGATGGTCGAGCAGGCGGTCACGCAGTCCAGCGGGCCCTGGCTCAGGCCTTCCACACCCTTGGTGGGCAGGCATCCGGGCTGAGAGCCGCTCGGCACCATTCTCCGTGACGACACGCCTGCCCCGTGACGACACGTCTGACGTGCAGTCGCGGGCTGGACGGCGTCAGCCGACCTGGTTCCGGAAGCTGTTACTCCCCCAGCAGCCAACCCACCGTCGACGACGTCGACATCACCGCCGGGACCGCTGCGACGTCCAGACTCGCCATCCAACATGCGAGTCGCCGTCCAGTGGCAGAAGGCGTCCGGCGGCGACCGGGCCGCATTCGCCGCTGGCCTGAGTCAACGCGCCAGCCAGCGGATCGCCCCACCCTCTGACAACAGAGAGCAGCACTTCCAATGATCGCCTCGAACCTCTCCGCGGACTGGCTCACCGCCTGGCAGCAGGAAATCACCGCCACACTCGAGACGATACTTCGCAGCTTCGAGGACACCTTCGGCTATCCACCAGGCGACAACGAAGTGTTCCTGGCCGATGAGGAGAGCCGAGCCGCGGCAGCACGGCTCAAGGAGGTTATGGATATGCCCCGAGGGCTGACCAGTCTCTACGCCGTGATCGCCGAGCTCTCACTACCTGATATCGATCACGGATACTTCGTGCACACACCTGCTCAGATACTCGACGACATCGACCAGTACGGTCACGTCCGCGTCACCGCGCACGCCACTGGCGTCGTGTTTGGCAGTGACGGCGGAGGCATCCTCTTCGCCCTCGATAGCGACGGAAGAGTGCACCGGTCCACCACGGCGTCCTGGTCCGACGACTTCGAGGTGTACGCACCAACCCTGGTCCACTTTCTCGAACAGCTCCGCCAAGCTGTCACGGCCTTCGCACGCCGCTGAGATCCGGTTCGCCCCGGCACCTACGTCACCTGTCTTCAACCCCGACCAAGCCCTGTGTCGGCCCCGCGCCGCGCCGGGCGGAGGTCGCGCGCTCCCGGTCCCCACGCCTGCCACCCAGGACCAGCTCGCAATCGCTTCCGGTGAAGCCTCGTGGGCTGGATCCGGAGCTCCGTCGACCCGCGGTTGTGCGCGGCAATTGTGGTCCTGCTCGCCCCCAGCCCATCCTGATCTAGACCAGCACCGGATCTCATCGCCTGGCTCGCTCAAAGGTTAAGCGGGGCAGCAGGGCGAAGTAGACCACGGTTACATCGCACCGCAGTGATCGTTGCTGACGCGGGAGGCTCACAAGCGGGGCTCAACGCTCCCACCACTGCTAGGGAGCAGTAGCCAGCAGCCATGCCCCGCTCCCGAACGGATGCTCCTCTGCCGCCTGGTAATTGCGTCTGTCGCCCAGTGATTGCGCCGGCGCAAGAGTGGCCCGCTCAACCGGGCGGGTACGCCCTCTACCGACGCCAGTATGATTGCAGTTGACGCGAGCAGCTCACAATCTGGTACTGCATCGATCCCAGAACAAGTGAACAGGGCAATCGCAGGGGCCAGTCACGCGATGCCGGAGTAGCTCAAATCCTTTGCCGTGAGTGAGTCGGGAACCAGCCGCAACCACGTCGTTCCCCTGTCCATGGGGTCATCGTGCAGGTAGCGAACGAAACGTGCGTCCCAGCGGGACTCGTCCGCGCCGAGGTAGCGGGTGAGCTTGCGTCGGCCTCGCGGTACGTCGAAGGGCACGAGCTCGGCATCGCCACTGGCAATCACCTGTTGGACGAGGCCCGTTGTGATGTCGCAGACGTCGACCACGAGGGCGACCCTGGGGTTCGCCCTCACGTGATGGAAAAGCCTGGCCCATGGCCCCGTCAGGACCCAGAAGGCTCCGTCCTCCCACAGGAACCACACGGGGCGCACGGTCGGGCCTTGGGTCGCGATGCGTGCGGTGAGCGGTTGGCTGAGGAATAAGTCCACGTCGAACGCAGGAGAGGTCACCCGTTCATCATCTTCTTCTCGCTGAGCCTGTTGGGTTTCGAGACGTCGGGATGCGGTGTGGGAGCACGTCTCAGCGCGCCGACCGCACCAGCCCGCGGAACGGGCGGAACCATGGGCCGGCACCGCCGGGTTCGTCCTGGAATCCGGCGAGCACGAGGAGCTGCCGTCCGGCCTCGCCGATGTAGAAATACTCCGCCACTGCGGCCGAGGACGTGCGGGCGGCCGAGGCGCGCTCGGTCAGCTCATCGGCGAGCGATCGGGCCATCCCGGCGTCCTCGGTGTCGTGCCACGTTGCGGTGAAGTAGCGGGCCGCTCCACCATCGTGCCGCCCCGCGAAGCGGTAAGGCACGTAACGGCCCGGCGGATCGGCCGAGTACAGCGCCTGGACGGCGCTGCCAAGGGTCTGCTGGTTGCGCGGGTCTGCGGCGAAGGTCCGGTGTGCTTCGGGACTTGTCCATTGGGCGAAGTTGAGGATGGTGCGGCCGTCAGACCCTGCCAGGCAGTGCCGCGCAAGGTACGCGGCCGGCAGCTGGGCTCTCTCCCAGGCGTCCATGACGCCGGACATGACCTTCTGCTGTTGTTCGGGCCCCCTGGTGTGCCATAGGGACGCCAGGATGAGGCCCGCGTCTGGACGGGCAGGGTCGGGCAGTGCGTCCGGGCGGAGGCCGGCGAGGGTGGCAGTCATGACGTCAGCCTCCAACCTCGACTGCGATTGAGGTCAAGCTCCGTGATCGACCGAGGTCCGCGACCCGCTCGTAGATCATCTGCCACGGCCCGTAGCACCCCGCCTTCCCGCATCTCTCACGCGCCGGGGCCTTCCGGGTGCTCACTCTCTCTGGGAGCCCCGAGCAAACCGAGCGCGGCCAGCACAGTGACGCACAACGTCATCCAGCCGATGAACACGCCGCCGCCGTGCAGCACCGCACCGGCCACCTGCGTGCCTGTCGCGTGTGAAAGCACACCTGCCACCACCGCGACGAGCAACGACGACACGAAAGCCAAGATCACGAGAAGCACCTGAACAAGAAACGTCGCCCTCAACAGTCGAGCCCTTCCACGAAGACACGAAGGTGGTCGACCAGTCGGCAGGCAGCCTCAGCTCGACCACCGCATGCGATGGTCTGCCGAGGCTCCGCGACGATCAGAGACTCATCTTGCTCACTTCAAGTCGAGAACGAAGCACTGTCCCCCATCGGACACGTCGCCAGTGCTCTACAGCTCTCGATATGGCAAGGGGGAGCATAGCGGGGGGTGTTCGAAGTCGCTACCGCTCACGATGACCGTCCGGCCGACGCCGCTCAGCAGAGCGGTGCGGCACTGACGCCCGCGGCCACGGCGGCCTGTGGTCGGCTTCGCGTCGTCGACGTTCATGGCCCGCACGTTCGGGTCGGTGTAGCGCCGCACCTGACCGGTGGCGTCACGGACCCGTCCGGTCAGTCCGAGCTCTCTTTGGGCGTGCGGCTGCCCGACGGGCTGGGGGCGTTATGGAGTCGACGGGCAGGCGTGGGATCGGATCCGACGCCTGGGTTCATGCCGCAGGAGTGCGTGCTGATGTCGTTCGAGGTCGTCCGCCGCGTATATGAGGGACAGATGTGTCCGCGTCGGCAAGATGAAGAGGCGCGGCAGAGAACGGGTGGTACAGAAGAGATCACGGTGTGGCGTTCTTCCTGGATTCCCTTTGCTGCGATCGGTGCGGATGCTTTGGCTGGTCTGTGTGTGGACGCTGAGACCGGCAGGATCTGGTACTGGTGTGAGTATGCGGAGATTCCGTTGCTCGCAGAAGAGGCGCAGGTCGGACTGATAAACGGGTTCTTGGTGTGTGTGTGGGGGGGTACCGCAGGATGCGGCCGAGGAGTCCACTTGATCAACGGGTTTAGGGTTCCTGCATGACGACCACACTCTGCCTGCGGGAGATCACCCCGGCCAACTTCGACGCAGCGATCGGTCTGCGGGTTCGACCCGATCAGGAGCACTTGGTCGCGCCGGTCGTCAAATCCCTGGCCGAGGCATACGTCCATCCCGGCATAGCTTGGCCCCGCCTCATCCTTGACGGTGAACGTCCCGTCGGTTTCCTCATGGCCTTCTTCGACATCGACTGGAGGGGTGACGGCACGCACACCGACATCCGATCCGGTCTCTGGCGGCTCAACATCGCAGATGGTGAGCAGGGCCGAGGTTACGGTCGCTTCGCGGTCGAGTCCGTTGCTGCTGAGATCCGCCGTCGCGGCGGCACCCGCCTGACCACCACCTGGCATCCGGGCACGGGCGGCCCCGAAGGCTTCTACGTCGGGCTCGGATTCCGTCCGACGGGTGAGACCAGCGGAGGCCAGACAGTCGGCGAGCTGGACTTGCGCTAGGGCTCGGCCTAAAAAGGGCCGGGCCACGGGGATGACGTTCCCGTGGCCCGGCCGCCTCATGATGTGGCCGTTCGGCCTGTCATGGATGGGGAGTGCGCGTCACGGGGCGAGCCGGTACGCGTTCGTGATCGTCTCGGTCATGGTGTTGCCGGACGTGTCCTTCAGGTACACGCGGTAGGAGACGGCCTTGGCCGTTGTCGGGTGTTTGACGGTCGCGGTGCGTGCGCCGCTGGTGTCGGTGGTGACGGGAGCCGACTTCCATGTGGTGCCGCCGTCGTAGGAGACCTTGACGGTCAGGGTCGCGATCCGGTCGGTGCCGGCTGCCGCGCCGGCCACCTTCAGCGGTACCTTGAGCGTGCTGCCCGCGGGGGCCGTGCCGTTCAGCGCCAGTTTCGGTGCGAGGCGGACGGTGGACAGGGGCAGCGCGGTCGGCGGCTCGTCGGGCGTCTTCGCCGACTTGAACGTCCAGGCCGCGGCCACCTTGGTGCTGGTCGTGGCGACCTTGGCCGGGCGGGTGGCCTCCATGGTCAGGCGGTAGGAGGCGGCGGCGGCCGGGAGTTCGGCGTTGACCGCGCCGGGGCCGCCCTCGGCGATGACGCGGCCGCCCGACTCCAGCCGGGTGAAGCCGCCGGTCGTCACGGAGCTGCCCGCGTGGCCCGCGCCGTCGCTGAAGAGCTGGACGTAGGCGTCCATGGCGTTGCCCGCGCGGCGTGCGCCCTGGCCGTCGTCGGCGTTGAGGTCGGGGCCGACGATGCCCGTGTTGAAGTTCAGCGTGTAGCGCTTGCCCGCCTTGTACGCGACCGGGTCGGTGCCGTAGTCGATGGTGGAGTCCCCCGCGTCGTCCAGCTGTGCCATGGACCAGGTCCAGCGGATGTCCTTGGTGTTGACGTAGCTCGTGCCGGAGGCCGGGAGCTTGAGCTGCGTCTGCGGCTGGAGAGGCGGGGAGTAGTCGTTGGTGCCGATCGGCGTGGCGGTCAGCGTGCCCTTGCGACCCGTGGCGGAGGAGCCGACGCCGTACTTCACCTCGGCGAGTTCGGCCTTGGTGGCGGCGTGCTTCAGGCCCGAGAACCAGCTGCCGGTGCGGCTGAAGCCGAGCCGGTAGTCGACCTTCCCGGCCGCTGTGCCGGATGCCTTCCAGACGCCGTTGTACTGGGCGTTCAGGGTGGGTGAGTCGGGGCCGAGGCCGAGGGTGCGGATGACGGTGCCGTCGCTGAGGTCCCAGCTGTTCGCGATGCCGAGGGCAGTGTCGTCGTAGCTGATGTTCGACGCCGTGAGGCGCGCGCCGGCGTCCGGAGTGGTGACGGCGACCGGCTTGGCCTTGCGGGAGTCCAGCGTGACCGTCGCCTGCGCGCCGACCTTCAGCTTCGGCTGGACGAAGACCGCGAAGCTCTTGGTCGCGCCGTAGACGGAGCTCTCCAGCGCGTACGTGCCCTTCGGGACCCGCAGGGTGACCGGTCCTTCGCGGAAGGGCACCTCGATCTTCCGCTGCGAGCGGTCGGTGAGCGTGGTGGTGTAGTTGGAGGAGTTGTTGCCGTTGGCGTCGAGGTGCTTGAGCGTGAGGTCGTACGACTCGACCTCGCGGTCGACGACGAGGCCGGTGCGCACCTCCTGGCCGTCACCGGCGGCGAGGAGTGTCCCGCCGTAGATTCCGTTGGCGGTGCCGAGTTTGGTGTCGGCGGTGACGGTGGTCTTCGCGGTGCCGCCCGCCGGGACGGTGAGCTTGGTGTCCTTGACGGTGAACATGCCCGCGGGTCCCGGGCGGCCCTTGGGGTCCAGGACGTCGGCGGAGAGCGTGAGGGTGACCGGCTTGGTCCCGAGGTTGCGGTAGGTGACGGTCTTGGTGACCGGCTTGTCGTCGGTGTGCGGCCAGGCCTGCGTGCCGAAGGCGACCGTGCCGGGCTCGGGGACGACGGACGCGGTGACGGCGCGCGTCAGGTCGACGCGGCCCGCTCCCTGCTGGTGGGCGTTGAGGGTGGGGTGGGGCTTGGCGGAGCCGGTGAGTGCGGCCTTGAGCTGTGGGCCGGTCCACTTCGGGTGCTGCTGGAGGAGCAGCGCGGCGGAACCGGCCACGTGCGGGGTCGCCATCGAGGTGCCCGACATGGCGACGTAGGGGTCGCTCTCGGGGTTGTCGGGGATCTGCGTGGAGCGTGCGGCCGTGATGTCGTCGCCGGGTGCGGTGAGGTCGGGCTTGGTGACCCCGTCGGCCTGCGGACCGCGGCTGGAGGTCTCCGCGATGTTGTCCTGCTTGTCGACCGAGCCGACGGTCAGGGCGGCGGGGGCGCTGCCGGGCGAGTTCAACGTACCGGCCTCCGGGCCGTCGTTGCCCGCCGCGATGACGAAGAGGGCCTTGCCGGAGAGCCGTGCGACGGCCTCCTCCAGCGGGTCGGTCCCCGGCGAGTCGAGGCTGCCGAGGCTCAGGTTGACGATCTTCGCCTTGCTGTCGACCGCCCACTGCATGCCGGCGGCGATGCTGGACTCGGTGCCGGTGCCCTCCACTTCGGAGATGACCTTGCCGTCCAGGACCTGTACGTCGGGCGCCACGCCCTTGTACTTGCCGCCCGACTTGGCCCCGGAGCCCGCGAGGGTCGAGGCGACGTGCGTGCCGTGGCCCATGCGGTCCTTGGCGTCGGGCGCGGACTCGGTGAAGTTCTTCTCGGCGACCTCGACGTTCTTGAGGTCGGGGTGTGTCTGGTCGACTCCGGTGTCCAGGACGGCGACCTTGACGCCCTTGCCGGTGTATCCGGCCTGCCACATGGTGGGGGCGCCGATCTGCGGCACGCTCTTGTCCAGGGCGGGGCGGACCTTGGCGTCCAGCCAGACGTGCGCGATCGCCGGGGCCGCGGTGGTACGCGCGTTGGTGCGACCGCCCGTGCCGCCCGTGAGCTTCCTCCAGACGTCGTCCGTGCCGGACTTGGGCGCGTCGAACGCCTCGCCGCCGATGGCGGGCAGCGTACGGCGGTCACGGGCCAGGCCCCTGAAGGTGTCGCCCGAGCGGCTGTTGACGCGGCCCGGCCGGTACTTGACGATCAGCGGCAGCGAGGTGCGGTGGGCGTCGTCGTACTTGTCCCTGACGAGCCGTGTGACGTCGAAGAGCCGACGGTCCAGCCTGCCCGCGTTGATCAGCGACTGGGCGTCCTGCGGTACGACGTAGGTGTGCCCGGCCTCGCGCCGTACCGCGATCGCGACGTCCTCGCGGCCCTCGCCGCGGATCAGCCGGACGACTTGCTTGCCCCCTGCCCGGACGACCACCCGGTCGCCGGTGATCAATGTGACTGTTTTCGTCTTTCCGCTCTGCGTCCCCCGGCCGGTCTTGGTCTCGCCACCGGTACGTGTGTCCGCGGTGCGGTCCTGTCCTGTCCCGGAGTCGGCCCAGGCTGCCCCCGCGACCAGTGCTCCGGACATCACGGCGGCTATCGCCGCCGTCCCCACCCTCGATATGACTGCCACCCGAATTTGCCTGTCTTTTGAGCGTGCCTGATGTGGTCGCCCGTAAGACGCGATCTTCGAGGTGTTGGTTCTGGGGAGGCGGAAGGTATTCCTGAGCTGAACGCAGGTGCGGGCGCTCTAGTGCTGGGCGGTCAGCCGGTCGAGTTCGTCGGTGAGCGTCGCCCTCAGCGTGTCGTGCCGGGGCGCCAATGCGTACCGTTCGTCCGTCCAGTTGTCGCGGGGGTGCAGCCAGACCGGCATCCGCACCAGGTCGGCCGGTTCCCACGCGTACCGCGGCCACACGTGCGCGTGGAGGAATCCGTCGGTGTTGCCGAGGATCTCCAGGTTCACCCTCCGGAACTCCGGGTCGAGGCGCCGGCAGGCCCGTTCGACGGCTTCGCCGAGCACATCCATGTCGGACAGGAACGCGAGCCGTTCCGCCTTCGGGAGGTCGGAGAGCCGCTCCACCCGCGGGTCGCCCGCCAGGAGCACCGAGTATCCCGGCAGGAACTGGACGTCCCCGATCGCCGCGAACCCCGCACTCAACCGCCGCAGCACGGTGGGGTTCTCGCCGCGCAGGGCGCTGCCGATGCGGTCCGTACGCCAGTCATTCGTCATGACGGAAATCTATGTGCCCCTCCCCCCCGTCTTCGCTCCGGCCGCGGTCAGCGGTGGTGTGCGATCAGCATGCGCGCCATCGACTGGGCGCGCAGAGCCGCGTCGGTGTCCCCTTCGGCCGCCGAGATGATCGCCCCCTTCATCAGGATGTGCCACGACCGGGCGAACGAGTCGGCGTCGCGCAGCTCCGCTTCCTCGGCGACGCCGCGTACGAACGAGCGGATGTTCTGCAGGTACTTGATGCAGGCCTGGCCCAGCGGGTGCTCCCCGCCCATCTCCAGCAGGACGTTGATGAACGTACAGGCGTCGAACTCGTCGCTGCGGAACCATTCGTCGAAGACGTCGAAGATGGCCAGCAGCTGTTCCTCGGGGGTGCCGCCTCGGCTGCGGGCGCCCGCCGCGACCAGCCCCAGTGTCCACTGCCGCTCCCGGCGGGCGAGGAAGGCCAGCACGAGCTCGTCCTTCGACGGAAAGTGCCGGTAGAGAGTCGCCTTGGCGACTCCGGACCGCGCGACGACCTCCTCGACGCCGACATCGCGAATGCCGCGTCGCGAGAAGAGCTCGTACGCGGTCGTCAATATCCGTTCGCGAGGCGCCAGTTGGACCGCCTCGGGCGGCGAGTCGTCGCTGTCCATCACCGTCCAGAATAGCCCTGGACAGAGCCGTCGCCCGCTGTCATGGTCTAGGCAGAAGCCACGAGACAGACCGGTCTTTCTGTCCCTCCTGAACAGCGCGATCGCGACGCTTCGCGGCTTTCGCGGCATTTCACACCGACCATCTCCGCAGGTCCCGGTGTACGCACCGACCGGCAGGACAGCCGACGCGGGAGAGACCGGCCACCTGCCCATCACCGGGGCCCGACCGACGGGTGGGGGGCGCGGGGTCCCTGGCGCGCCCCTCCCACCAGGTGAACCGCCCCCACCCGTCGGATGAGCACGTTCGTTCCGAGCCTCGGACGGCGCGCCCCGGCCCAGCCGGACAGCCACGCCCCGGCCGGTTCCGGCGTCCTGAAACCGGTGTGAAACCACGCTGAATGCGGTGTGCCGCAGCCTCTGTCGTATGACGAGAACGGCAACGACATCCACCACGACACCAGCCGCTTCACCCTCCCTCGCCATCGCGGCGTACGGGTTGCGCAAGGCGTACGGGGCCAAGACGGTCCTCGACGGCATCGATCTGGCCGTACCGGCCGGCAGCGTCTTCTCCCTGCTCGGCCCGAACGGCGCCGGCAAGACCACCGCCGTCAAGGTCCTCTCCACCCTCGTCGCCGCCGACGCCGGCGACCTGCGCGTCGGCGGTCACGATCTGGCCGTCGACCCGCAGGCCGTGCGGGCCACGATCGGGGTGACCGGACAGTTCTCCGCCGTCGACGGGCTGATCACCGGCGAGGAGAACATGTTCCTCATGGCGGACCTGCACCACCTGTCCAAGCGGGAGGGGCGGCGGGTCGCCGCCGACCTGCTGGAGCGCTTCGACCTCACCGAAGCCGCCAAGAGGCCGGCCGCAGGCTACTCCGGCGGCATGAAGCGGCGCCTCGACATCGCCATGACCTTGGTCGGCGGCCCGCGCATCATCTTCCTCGACGAGCCGACCACCGGCCTCGATCCCCGCTCCCGCCACACCATGTGGGGCATCATCCGCGAGCTGGTCTCCGACGGCGTCACCGTCTTCCTCACCACCCAGTACCTGGAGGAGGCCGACCAGCTCGCCGACCGCATCGCCGTCCTCAACGACGGCAGGATCGCCGCCGAAGGCACGGCCGACGAGCTGAAACGGATCGTCCCGGGCGGGCACGTACGGCTGCGGTTCACCGACCCGGCCGCATACCGATCCGCCGGCGCGGCTCTCCGCGAGGGCGCCGCGGACGGCGAGGCGCTGGCGTTGCAGATTCCCTGCGACGGCAGTCAGCGCGCGCTGCGCGCCATCCTCGACCGGCTCGACTCCGCCGGCATCGAGGCCGACGAACTGACCGTCCACACCCCCGACCTCGACGACGTCTTCTTCGCCCTGACCGGCGGCGCAGATGTCACCGAGGTCGCAGACGCCACCGGCCGCCCCGTGGAGGCCGCCCGATGAGCTCCCTCTCCCTCGCCGTGCGCGACTCGTCCACGATGCTGCGCCGCAACCTCCTGCACGCCCGGCGCTACCCGTCCCTCACCCTGAACATCCTGCTGATGCCGATCGTCCTGCTGCTGCTCTTCGTCTACGTCTTCGGGGACGTCATGAGCGTCGGGATCGGCGGCGGCCGTGCCGATCGCTCCGACTACATCGCCTATCTCGTCCCGGGCATCCTGCTGATGACCGTCGGCGCCACCCCGGCCGGAACCGCGGTGTCCGTCTCCATGGACATGACCGAGGGCATCGTCGCCCGCTTCCGCACGATGGCGATCCACCGCGGCTCCGTGCTCATCGGGCACGTCGTCGGCAGCGTGCTGCAGACGATCCTCAGTGTGGCCTTCGTCGGCGCGGTCGCCGTGGCCATCGGGTTCCGCTCCACGGACGCCACTGTCCTGGAGTGGCTCGCGGCGTTCGGCCTCGTGACGCTGGTCGCCCTGGCGTTCACCTGGATCGCGGTCGGGACGGGTATCGCCAGCCCCCATCCCGAGGCGGCCAGCAACAACGCGCTGCCGTTGATGATCCTGCCGCTCATCTCCAGCGCCTTCGTGCCGGTCGAGGCGATGCCGGGCTGGTTCCGGCCGATCGCCGAGTACCAGCCCTTCACCCCCGCCATCGAGACCCTGCGCGGCCTGCTGCTCGGCACCGAGATCGGCGGCAGCGGATGGCTCACCGTCGCCTGGTGCGTCGGCCTGACCGGAATCGGCTACCGCTGGTCGACGTCGTTGTACGGCCGCGAGCTCAAGTAACCGACACGCGGGCTCAAGTGGCCGGCATGAGTGCGCGGACGGCCGTCCGCAGCTCGTCGCGCCCCAGGGCGGCGTACTCCGACACCGCGTCGGCGTACGCCGCCCGGTCGGCGTCCTCGGCCGCCCGCCGGGCGCGGGTCTCCGACATCGTCGGCTGGAACTCGCGCGGCACCCGCAGCCGTTCGGCCAGCGCGATCATCCGTACGGCGGAGGCGTCGCCGGACGCGAGACCCGCCATACCGAGGGCGTGCAGCACCGCTCCGCTTACGGGGAGCTCCATGGGCGGCCGGGACGGGTCGTCGAGCAGTGTCCGCAGCCGCTGTCGCAACCGGTCCAGCGGCTCCGCGACCGGTTCGAGGCGGCCGGCGTGGGCGTGGGCCGTCACCGCCGCCGACTGGATCGCCAGCGCCCACGGGTCGGTCCACGGGTCGCCGCCACGCATCGGCCGGGCCTGCGGCAGCCGCTCCACGGCGCGGCGCCACAGGCCGAGCCCGGCCTCCGTGTCCCCGCGGGCCAGCGCGATCTCGGCGCGGCCGCCGAGGTCGGGGCTGTAGAAGTCGTCCTGCGGCGAGGGGGCGTCGCCCTCGGTCCGGCGCAGCCAGTATTCGGCCTCGTCGGGGTCGCCGCGCTGCAGGCAGGCGAGGACGAGGGCGGAGCGGATGCCGATGTAGTCGTTCTCGTCGCCGAGCCGCGGCAGCAGGGCGAGCGCGGCCTTGAGGTGTTCGTACGCGGTGTCGCCCTGTCCCGTCTTCAGGGACAGCTCGCTCAGCCGTGAGTGGCCGAGGAGGCGCAGGGACGGGGTGTCGGTCGACGCCAGTGCGGTGTTCATCCGCCGGGCCGACGCCAGCGCGCGGTCGAAGTCGTGCTCGTACTCCCAGACGTACGTGGCGACGCACTCGGCGACGGCGGCGACGAGCGGCTGTTCGCTGTCGCAGAGCCTTCGCAGCACGTCGTAACGCGGAGGGGCCATGTCGGGGACCGCGCTCAGCACCGCGGCGGTGGCGCGCAGCGGGGTGTCCGGTGCGGCCGGGGGCAGTCGGCGCAGGGTGACGAGCTGCCGTGCGACGTGCGCGCCGTAGCCCGTGAACAGGGTGGGGACGCACAACACGGCGGCGGCGCGGGCGACTTCGACGTAGGCCGGCTCGGGGCGGTAGTGCGACAGCGGCGGGCCGGTCTCGGCGGCCAGTGCCGTGAGGCGGGGGAAGTTGGAGTCGGTCGACCACAGGGCGGCGAGGACGGCGGTGACGGCGGCGGTGGCGGGGCCGTCCGTACGGGACAGGGCGTGCCGCAGCGCGGCCACGAGGTTGTCCTGCTCGGCCTTGATCAGCTCCCTGGCCGCCAGGGGGTCCGGGCCCAGGAGCACGTCGTGGTAGGCGACGCCGAAGTCCCGGGCCCAGCCGAGGAGCCGCCCGACGGCCGCCTCGTCCTCCCCCGCTTCCGTGCGCCGGGCCGCGCTGAACTCCCGTACGGTCTCCAGCATGCGGAACCGCACGCCGGTCGGGGTGTCGGCGACGGTGAGCAGCGACTGGTCGGCCAACTGCTCCAGCAGGGACAGCGCTTCGTCGCCGAGGACCTCTTCCGCCGCTTCGCCGGAGAAGCCGCCGGGGAAGACGGACAGCGTGCGCAGTGCCGCTCGGGCCGGGTCCGCGAGGAGGTTCCAGCTCCACTCCACGACCGCGTGCAGCGTGCGGTGGCGCTCCGGCGCGTCCCGGGCGCCGCCGCGGAGGAGTGCGAACCGGTCGCCGAGGCGGCGGGCGATCTGCGGCACGGAGAGGACTCGTACGCGCGCGGCGGCCAGCTCCACGGCGAGCGGCAGTCCGTCGAGGTGGCGGCAGAGTTCGGCGACCGCGTCCGGCGGCAGTTCCACGCCCGGCCGGGCGGCCCGGGCCCGTTGAGTGAACAGTTCGGCGCAGGTGTCGGGTCCGAGCGCCGGCAGGGCGTAGAGCGCCTCCGACGTGAGGTCCAGCGGGGAGCGGCTGGTGGCGAGCACCCGCAGGTCCTCGGTGGAGGAGAGCAGGGCTTGTACGAGGTCGGCGGCGCCCCGCACGACGTGCTCGCAGTTGTCGAGGACCAGGAGTACGGGTCCGGTGGCCAGGACGGCGCGGACGGCGGAGAGCGGGTCGGCCGTGGCGTGGCCGGCGAGGGCACCGTACCGGCTCTCTCCCGCGCCGAGCGCGGAGGCGACCTCCGCGGCCACGTCCTCGTCCGCGGTGACTCCGGCGAGCGGCACGACGTGCACCGCTCGCTGTTCGGCTCGGCGGCCGACGGCGTGGGCGAGCCGGGTCTTGCCGAGGCCGCCGGGGCCGGTGACGGTGACGGCACGGGAGTCGCGCAGCAGCCGCCGCACGGCCGCGATGTCCTCGTCGCGGCCGAGGAGCTGGTTCGGCTCGTGCGGCACGCTGTGCCTGTCCGCGGGCGCCTCGCCGCGCAGCAGTTCTTGTTGTACGGCCTTGAGCCGGGCGCCCGGGTCCGTGCCGAGTGCGTCGCGCAGCCGGCGGCGGTACGTCTCGTACCGTGTCAGCGCGGCGGACGGGCCCGCCGTCGCGGCCTCGCCGCGGAGCAGTTCGGCGAGCACCTCCTCGTCGCGCGGATGCGCGGCGGCGACCAGGGCCAGCGGCTCGGCGGCCGCCGCGTGCCGTCCGAGGCGGGCGAGGGCGAGCGCCCGTGCGCGGACGAGCGTGGCGCGGGCGGGGGCGCGTTCGGCGCGCAGGGCGGCGACGGGGTCGCCCGGGCTCCCGGCTCCGTCCGGGGTGCCCTCCCACAGCGCGAGCCCGGCCTCGGCCGCCGCCAGGGAGCCCGCGTGGTCCCCGGCCCTGGCCCGTTCCGTACTGGCGGCGGCGTGCAGCAGCAGGGCGGAGCTGTCGATCCGGTCCTCGGCGAGGCCGAGCCGGTATCCGGTCGGCGTGCTCACGACGACGTCGGCGCCCAGCTGTGCCCGTGCCCGGGAGACGAGGACCTGGAGCGCCTTTCCCGGCCGCTCCGGCAGCGCGTCCGGCCAGAGCCCCGCCACGAGGCGCTCGACGCCGCAGCCCGTACGGGGGTCGCCCGCCAGCAGCGCGAGGAGAGCGCGGATCCGGGGTGCGGTGACCTCCTGCCCGCGGTGGGCGACACGCGGCAGCAGGGTGAGGTCGATGGTCACCCGTGCAGATTAACCAACCCGATGCCGCGGTCGACCGGGCTGATCACCACGCACCCCGGTGCCGACCCTGTGGCGGCGCAGCGCATACCGTGCCGTATGAACCGGGTTGATCTCCGGCTGACCGGCTCCGCTACGGGCGGTGCCCCGCGCACCGGCCCAAGAAAGGAACGACTTGCCCGTCAAGACAGTGCAGATTCCCACCCCGGACGGCCGCGCCGACGCTTTCGTCGCCCTCCCCGACGGGGGCGAGCGGCACCCGGGAGTCCTGATGTACCCGGACGCGTTCGGTGTGCGGCCCGAGTTGGAGAAGAAGGCCCGCGAGCTGGCCGGGCACGGGTACTACGTGCTCGTGCCCAACGTCTACTACCGGCACCGCCCCGCGCCGGTGCTCGAACTTCCCGAGCACATCGGGGAGGAAGCGCGGGCGGCTGTCTTCGCCCAGGCCATGCCGCTGGTCGAGGAGCACACCTCCGAGCGGGTCCTGCGGGACGCCGGCGCCTACCTGAAGTTCCTCACCGCTCAGCCGGAGGTCGGCGCCGGGCCGGTCGGCGTGGTCGGCTACTGCATGGGCGCCGCCCTGGCGATGCGCACCGCGACGGCCCATCCGGAGCTGGTGGCCGCCGTCGCCGGATTCCACCCCGGCTTCCTGGTCACCGACGCGGCCGACAGCCCGCACCGCCTCGCCCACCGGCTGACGGCCGAAGTCCACCTCGGCCTCGCCGAGGGCGACTTGACGCCCGAGGCCATCGGCGAGCTCGGCCGGGCCATGGACGCCGCGGGGGTCGAGCACGGCATCGAGACCTACCCCGGCACCGTCCACGGCTTCACCATGTCCGACACCGACGCCTTCGACGCCGCCGCGCTGCAGCGGCACTGGGACCGCCTGCTGCCCCTGCTCGGCCGGGCCCTGACCACCGGCTGACCCACGGGTTCAGCGGCTCGGCGCGCCCTCCAGTTCCCTCTTGAGGTTGCGGAGGGTCCTGTCGATGTTTCCCACCTGGAACTGCGCGAAGGTGCGGCCTCCCGTGGCGATCCGGTCGAAGGCGCCGGCCACGGCGTCCGGCCAGGAGCGCCGGTCGTCCGTCCAGGTCTCGGTCACCCGGGTCGCCGCCCCCGCCACCTCGGCGTCCGCTTCCTCGAAGCGGTACTCCCAGGTGGCGATGGGCGCGCGCAGGCGGGGCCGCTTCAGGCCGATGGCGTGCACCCGGAAGGCGAAGCGGCTGCCCGGGTCCGCCGCGGTCACCGTGCAGCGGGTGGTCCAGCGGAACGCTCCGCGCTTGTTGTGCCCCTCGAAGACGAGGCCCACCCGGGCCGGTTCGTCCGGTCCCGGCACGGTCGCGCCGAGGTTCTCCGGACTCCACCGGCCCATCCGGGCGGGCCTACTGAGCTGCTCGTACACCGTCGTCGGCGGCGCCTGGATCACGATGCTGCGGGACACGGTGAACGTGCGGGTCATGGGGGAATGCTCCGTTCCTGGGCGGCCCCTGACCTTACCCGCCAGTAGGTTCGACCGGAAGCGCCTGTCCTTCGCGGTCGCCGAGGGGCGGCCGCGCGGGCGTCACCCGTTCCTTCGCCAGCGCGTTGATGATCTTCCGGGCGAGCAGCGGGTCCGCCGGGAGCGCGTGCGCGGCGAACCAGCGGGCGGCCGACGGGTCCGGGGACGGCTCCACGAACTCCGCGCCCGCGTAGTCGTCCAGCGGCGGGTCGTAGATGTATCCGGTGACCACCCCGTGCCGCACCAGGCGGTCCGCCAGGATGTCCCGGTCGTGGACCAGGAGCGGCACGCGGAAGAGCGGCGGGGGCCCGCCGTCCGTAGGCCGGTCGCGGAGTGCGGGGGACGCCCAGGTGGTGGCCGCGAGCAGCGACGCGCCGATCCTGCGCCGGGCGAGGTCGCCGTCGAGCCGGGCCGTCCGCAGCCTCAACTGGCCGCGGACGAGGGCTCCGTGGCGGGTCCGGTAGCCATGCAGATCGACCCGTATCCACGGTTCGTACGCGGTGAGGCTCGGCGCCTCGGAGGCGCAGCGGGTGAGGCGGGGCGCGTGGAGGTCCATGCGGAAGGTGTCGCGCTCCAGCATGCCGAGGCGCTGCATGGTGCGCCAGACGGGGCGCACCAGGTGGAGGCCGTGGGCGGCCGAACGTGCCAGTGGGCGCAGCGTGGTGGACAGGTCGGCGCGGAGGCTGCGGGGCACCAGGAGCTCGTCGCGCAGCAGTTCCAGTTCCCGGCGGGTGCGCTCGTCCTCGACGGCGAGGAACCCGCCGGCCATCCCCGCCACGTGCTTGGAGAGGCTGAACGCCGCGGCCTTCCCGAACGTCCCGACCGGCTGCCCGTCCACGCGGGTGCCGATCGCGTGGGCGGCGTCCTCGAACAGCGGAATGCCCAACTGGTTGCAGCGGCGGCGGAGTTCGACGACGCGGTCCGGCATTCCGTACAGGTTCGTGGTGAGGACGGCGTCCACGTTCCGCCAGGTCTCCTCCGGTACGGCGGCGGGGTCGATGTTGCCGTCCCGGGCGGAGACCGGCGCCTGCACCGGGCGCAGCCCCGCCGCGAGGACGACGAAGAGGATCACGTCGTCGTTCACGGGCGACATCAGCACGCGCGCGCCGGGTCTGCACCAGTGCCGCAGCGCGAGGTACAGCGCGAGCCGCGCCGACGGCGTGTAGACGCATGGGCGCCCGAGTCGGCGCGCCATCGCCGTGGCGAGCCCGGATCCGTACGCCATTCTCATCCCCACCCTCCGCCGCCGCCCGCGCGGCGCGAGGTGCGCAGCGTGCCGACGGTCTTCAGCAGCCGGTGATGGCCGCGCCCCCGGTTCCCCGTCCCCCGGCCTGCGAGGCTCAAAGGTCGCGAACCCGCATGCATGTGTCAAGGGCGCGGGCGGCCGGGGGCGCGCCAACCCGGCCACCGCCAGGGCGAGTTGCTGACCGCACGCCGAATGGCTCTGGGAACGCCGAACTATTCGCAGAACTCCGCTTCCATGACCGCCTGCATGGACTGGCCGTCCCAGTCACCGTTGTAGCTGAAGGCGAGCTGGTGCCGGCCGTCCGCGGTGCTGACGGCCAGGGACAGCCAGCCCACCATGCCGCCGCCGTGGCCCCAGAGCGTCGTGCCGCAACTCGTCCGCAACCGTGTGAGGCCGAGGCCGTACGCCATGTCCGGAGAGTCGGGGACGGTGACGGTCGTCTGCATCGCCTTGAGCTGCTTCGGCGGCAGGAGCTTGCCGCGCAGCAGGGCGTTGTAGAAGCGGTTCAGATCGCCGGTGGTGGAGATGATGTCGCCGTCGGCCCAGCCCTGCGATCCGTTCATCTCGGTGATGTCGTCGATCCGGCCGGGGTCCGACGGGAAGAGCTTGGAGTACCCGCGGCTGCTGGGCTGCGGCAGGTGGATGCCGTTGTCGGGGTTGCTCGTGGCCTTCAGCCCCAATGGCTTGATGATGCGGTCGCGGACCTCCGCCTCGTAGGTCCTGCCGCCGGCCTTCTCGATGATCAGCCCGGCCAGGACGTAGTTGGTGTTCGAGTACGAGTGCTTGGCACCCGGCTCGAACAGCGGCCGGTGCGCCAGGGCCACCCTCACGTGCTTCTTGGGCGGCAGGGTGTCGTAGCGGTGCTTCAGGTAGCCGTCGCCCTGCATGTACGTCTCGAGGTATTTCTCATCCGAGAGGTAGTCGAAGAGGCCGCTGGTGTGGTTCAGGAGCTGCCGGACGGTGATCCTGTGCCCGTCGTTTCCGTTGCCGCGGATCAGGCCGGGGAGGTGGTGCTCCACGGTGTCGTCGAGATCGAGCTTCCCCTCCGCCTCCATCTGGAGAAGGACGGTCGCCACGAACGTCTTGGTGATGCTGCCGACACGGAACCGGTCGTTCTTGCCGCGCGGAGCGCCCGTCGTACGGTCCCCGACCCCTGACGTCGACGCCCAGACGCCGTGGCGGTCGCGGGCCTGTGCCGTGACACCGGGGGTGCCCGCCCGCACGGCCGCGTCCATCGCGCGCTGGGTGGCGCGGTGGCCCTGCGGCGCGGCGGGCGCGTCCGACGCGTCCGGTACCGCTCGGGCTGCGTCTGCCGACGCTTGCGCTGGGGCGACAAAGGCCGTGGCCGCCATCGCGGCCGCCACCAGACCCACCATGCCGAACTTCGAACTCTTCCGTAACGCCATTCCGCACTCCTCGCTGTCGTCCGAGGGGCGCTCCGACGCCCCTCGCGCAGCAAGACCACGGAGGGGCGCGCGAGGTTGAGCGACGGCGCGGCGGCCGGTCGGCGCGCGCGTCCCGTCAGTGACCCACCGCGTCGTTCCGCCAGACGAACACCTCGGTGCTCGGGCTCGGTTCGGAGAACCGGCCTGACGCGGAGGCTTCCCGCAGCAGTCGGCGCAGGTCCGCCTCGAAGCGGTCACGGCCGGTTCCGAACAGGTGCGGAGCCGAGCCCGACATGGAGAAGACGCCCGCGACGACGTCGTCCGCCGAGCGTTCCAGAGCCGGTCCGCCGGGGACGACGTGACGCTGAGGACCGGAGAAGCCGGCCCGCGCGAACACCGCCGCCTCGCCGCCGGGGGTGCCGTGCGGCAGTACTCCACGGCCTGCCCGCCGGACCGGCCCCAAGTAGCGCCTGACCAGGTCCTGGACCGCCTCGTGCGGCGGTGCCGGATACGGAAGCTCCTCGTCCTCGACGGTCCGGGGCTCCGACTTCAGGTCGGAGATGTGCACGAGGGCGCCACCTGGCTGGAGCATGCTCTTGACGGTCGCCGCCACCAGGTCGCGGTCCATCCAGTGGAAGGACTGGGCGAAGGTCGCGACGGAGAACGTGCCGAGCCCCGCGGGCAGGTCCTCGGCCCGGGCCCGGACCCATCGCGTCCGCTCGGCCATGCCCCTCCGGGCGGCGTCGCGGCCGGCCTCGGCGAGCATGTCGCCGTCCGGGTCCACGCCGACGACTTCGCCGAACAGCGGGGCGAGGGTCAGCGCGACCGTTCCGGGTCCGCAGCCCACGTCGATGAGGCGTCCGCGCCCGTCGAGGTCCAGGAGGCCGGCGAGTGCGGTCGCCAGGCCGGGGGCGTAGGGAAGCCGGCCGCGCGCGTAGTGGGCGGCGGGGCCCGCGAAGAGGGTCTCGTCCCACTCCCATTCGGCCGTCATGCCGTCATGCCCGCTCACCCTCTCGTACCGCCGGCCGCTCCTGCCGGAAAGGTACTCGGGCCTCGGCGGTAATCTGGATCTTTTCCCGCCAGAGGAGTTGCATCAGTGGAGTTCCGGCTGCTCGGAGCGGTTTCCGTCGCCACTGAGGTCGGCGTGCTGCCGCTCGGTCCCGCCAAGCGGCGCAGCCTGCTCGCCGCTCTGCTGCTCAGGCCGAACCATCCGGTGCCGGTCGATCAGTTGACGGACGCGCTGTGGGATCACGAGCCGCCGGCGCGGGCCCGCGGTGTCATCCAGGGACATGTGTCGCGGCTGCGGGCCCTGCTCACCGGTGCGGACGCCGACATGTTCGGTGTCGAACTGCTCACGCAGGGCACGGCGTACGTCCTGCGGATGCCGGAGTCGCTGCTGGACGCCCACCGTTTCGAGGAGCTGGTGACGCTGGCCCGCAGCCAGCGCGCGCCCGACGACGCCGTGGCGATGTACCAGGAGGCGCTGTCGCTGTGGCAGGGGCCCGCGCTGACCGGCGCGTATCCGAGCCAGCCGCTGCAGGCTGCCGCCCAGGCGTTGGAGGAGCTCCGCCTCGCCTCGGTGGAGTCGCTGGCCGCGGCCTACTCGCGGATGGGCGAACACGCCCGGGCCGCCGCGGTGCTGCGTGCGGAGGCCAGTGTCCATCCGCTGCGCGAGTCGCTGTCCGCCGCGCTCGTGCGGGAACTGCAGCGGGCGGGGCGCCGCTCGGAGGCGCTCGACTGCTTCCACCGCACCCGCCGGCTGCTCGCCGACGAGCTGGGAGTCGACCCGGGCCGGGAACTGGCCGATGCCTACACCGATGTGTTGCGTGGGGAGGGTGACGGGGGCGCGGGGAGTGAGGGGGCTGTCGCGGGGGGCCAGGGGTCGGCCCCGGGCCGGCCCGCAGGCGCGGCACCGGCGGCTCCGGGGACTCCGGGAACTCCGGGAACTCCGGGAACTCCGGCAACCATTCCCTCGCCCATACCCACCCCCGCCCCCATGCCCGGCACGATCGACCTCCTGCCGCGCATGCCGCGCGGCTTCCACGGGCGGGCCGGGGAGCTCACCGCGTTGTCGCGGGCTGCCGCGGGTGAGGCGCCCGTCTGCCTGGTCACCGGGCCTGCCGGAGTCGGCAAGACCGCTTTCGTGGCGCACTGGGCGCACCGCAACCGCGAGCAGTTCCCCGGCGGTCTGCTCTACGCCGATCTGCGCGGCTTCAACGACACGGGCGAGCCTGCGCTCCTCGAAGTGCTGCGGGAGTTCCTGTTGGCGCTCGGCGTCGCGCCGCGCCGCATCCCGGAGTCGGCCGGCGGCGCGTCCGCGCTGTTCCGGTCCCTGTGCGCGGATCGCCGGCTCCTCGTCGTACTCGACAACGCACGCGCGTCCGAGCAGGTCAGGGAGTTGCTGCCGGGCGGCGCCGAGTGCGTCACCGTGGTCACGAGCCGGTACCGGCTGCGCGGGCTCATCGCCTCCGACGCCGCCCGGCCCGTCCCCCTGGACGTACTCGAACCGGAGGACAGCACGGCCCTGCTCACCGCGGTGCTCGGCAAGGAGCGGGTGCTCGCGGAGGAGGTGGCGGCACGACGCCTCGCGGAGTTGTGCGGTGGGCTGCCGCTCGCGCTGCGGGTGGCGGCCGCGCGGCTGGCGGACCAGCCGGACTGGTCGCTGAGCTCGATGTGCGCCGAACTGTCGGACGAGTCACGCCGGTTGAGCCTCCTGGACGTGGAGGACACGGGCGTCCGGGCGGCGCTGCGGCTGACCGTGCGCAGACTGCCCGAGGACGCCGCGCTCCACTTCGCCCCTCTCGGACAGCACCCGGGCACGCACGTCGACCGGTACACGGCCGCGGCCCTCGCCGGCACGGATCCGAGCGCGGCCGAGGCGGCGCTGGACAAGCTCACCGCGGCGCATCTGGTGATCAGGACCGCGCCGGACCGCTGGACGCTGCACGATCTCGTACGGCTGTACGCGCGTGGTCTGGACGCCGGGCCCGACGCTTTGGTGCGCGGGCTCGACCACAGTGTGGCGACGGCGCTGGCCGCCGCCGACGCGGCCGAGCCCGGTGACGAGTCGTGCTTCACGCTGCCGCCGGACTTCCGTTCCCCGTCGGCGACGAGGGAGTTCGCCGACCGCGAGCAGGCCATGGACTGGTACGCGGCCGAGCGCGACGACCTGACGCTGGCGGCGGCCGCGGCGGCCGCGGCCGGGCTGCACGGCAGGACGTGGCGGATCGTCCTGGCGCTCTGGCCGCAGATCGTGTGGCGGGTGCGGGACGACTGGACTCCCTTGCTGCGTACGGCACTCGAGGCCGCACGGGCCGATGGCGATCCGCGCGCCGAGTCACGGGTCCGTGCGCTGCTCGGCTGGGTCCTGACGGAGGAGGGGCGCACCCCTGAGGCGCTGGTGCATCTGGAGGCCGCGCCCGTGCTCGCCGCGCGGGCCGGGGACACGCGCGGTGAGGCGACCGCGCTGATCAACCTGTCGCTCGCGCAGGCCGAACTCGGCAGTCCAGAGGAAGCCGCCGAGGGGTGCGCGCTCGCGGCGGAGCTCGCACACAGCGTCGGCGACCGGAACACGGAACGTCTGGCGCTGTACCACCTCGCCCGGCACCGTCTCGACGCCAGGGAGTGGCAGGCCGCCTTCGAGACGGCGGTCGCCGCCCTGGACCTCGACAGTCCGTCGGAGGCGTCCGTGGCAGCGCGGGTGCTGCTGCGGACCGTGACGGGGGAAGCGCTGCTGGGGATGGGCGACGAGGCCGAGGGCATCCAGCGGCTGGAGAGCGCGGCCCGCGAGGCGGAGTCGTCCGGCTACGACGACGGCGCGGTCCGCGCGCTCGGTGCGCTGCTCCGGGTCTCGGCGGACGAGGGGCTGCAGGCGCGGTACGACACGGCGATGGTGCGGCTGATGGCGCGTACGTGAGGAGTCGCCCGCGGTGCCGTGTCAGGTGCCGGGCGGAACCTCGTCGTCCGAGTCCGACGGGCTGCCGCCGTCCGCCACGTGCGCCACGTGTGCCGCGTGCTTCGCGTCCGCCACGCCCGCCGCGTGCTCGGTGAGCTGCTGGTTCACTTCGCGCGCCTGCTCGGCCAGTGCGCGCGCCCGCGCCTCGGCCTGGTCCGCCCGGGCGTTGATGCGGGCGATGTCGTCCTCGATGACCTTCAGGGCCAGTGCGGTCGCGGCGTCGGCGTCCTGCGGGGGCAGGTCACCGGGCAGGCCCTCCAACGCGCTCTTGACCGCGGGGATGCCGCCGCGGTCGTGGATGTCTTTCCAGAACTCGTAATCCATGTCCATCGCGCCATCCTGGCCGACCGGCCGCGGGCGGCGCGAATGGCGGACCGCCCGGCGCCTTCCCGGCGCCCGCACACGCATCGCGCAGGCACCCGCACCGCGCCGGGCGCCGCTAGGACGCGGGCCCGGCGGGCGTGCCGCTCACCCGGGCGGGTGTGCTGAAGTCCAACAGGTCCTCGGCCGTCTGCTGCGTCTCCTCCGCGGCCTTGCGGGCCGTGGCGACGACGTCGCCGTGCTCCTGGACGAGGGTGTGATAGATCGGCGCCTGGGTGGCGTCATTGGCCGGCATGACCTGCGGCTCCTTGTTCGGTGACTGCGGTGATCGGGTCGGCCGTGTGCGGCCGACCCGCGACCTTACGCGAACTCGGTGCCCCGATGGCACCCGACCCCGATCATGAGACGGCCGCTTGTGACCACCTTCACACGCGCAGGGGGCGGCTCACTCGCAGTAGGTGTCGTGAGCGGGCCGCTTGCCCGTGGCCAGGAAGCGGGAGACCGTACGGTCGCCGCACGCGTTGCCGTTGGCGAGGTAGGTGTCGTGGCCGGTGGCGTCGGCCGTCACCATGACGGCGCGGCGGCCGAGCGCTTCGCGCAGCTTCAGGGCGCCGCTCAGCGGGGTGTTGGGGTCGCGCTCGTTCTGGGCGAGGAGGATGTTGGAAGGCCCGCGGTCGGTGATGCGTACCGGGTCCTCCTTCGGCTCGAAGGGCCAGGCGGCGCAGAGCATCGCGTTCCTGGGCATGCCGGCGGTCAGCGGATACTTGGCGCGGCTCTCGGTGACGCCCTTCTGGTAGTGGGCGGGTGACGTGGGCCACGCGACGTCGTTGCAGAGGGTCGCGGAGCCGACGGCGACGGAGTTCTGGAGCGGTTTCTCGGGGGGCGCCGGGGGTGCGGGCGGCAGGTCGCCCGTCAGCGCGCCGTTCATCAGCCGGGCGAGGCCGGGGAAGTCGTCGTCGGGGTCGTCCATCGCGTTGAGCATGGTCTGCCGCAGTACGTTGCCGTTCAGTACGGCCGGGTTGGCGCCGGGCCAGGGGATCGGTTCGCGGTCCAGGCGGGCGGCGAGCCGGAGGAAGAGTGGGCGTATTTCGGCTGCCGTGTCCGCGAGGCGGTGGTCGTTTCCGGGTGCGGAGGCCCACTCGGCGAACTCCGGGAAGGTGTCCTCGACGCCCCGCTCGTGCGCCGCGAGCCAGCCGCGGCCGACCCGGGCGGGATCGGGGTCGTCGTTGCTGTCCAGCACGACGCGGTCGGTGCGGTGCGGGAACAACTGGCTGTAGACGGCGCCCACATACGTGCCGTACGAGACGGCCCACGCGGAGAGTCTCTCCTCGCCGAGCGCGGCGCGGATACGGTCGATGTCGCGGGCGTTGTTGGCGGTGCTGATGTTGCGGATGAGTTCGCCGCCGTTGCGTGCGCAGGCGTCGGACTGGCGTTTCGCTGTGACCATGTTCTCGGCGACGGAACCGTCCGGGCCCGGCCAGGGGCGCAGCGCGGACGGCGCGAGGTCGCCCTGCTCGAAGCCGCAGGACACCGGCGTGGAGCGGCCGAGGCCGCGGGGGTCGAAGCCGATCAGGTCGTAGGCGTCCCGCACGCTCCGCGGCAGCTTCTGCCCCTTCCCCGACGGTCCGTCGAGGCCGGAGCCGCCGGGCCCGCCGGGGATCAGCAGCAGCGCGCCGCGGCGAGCCGCGGGCTTCTCGCTGCGGACACGGGAGACCGCGATCTGAATCTTCTCGCCCTCGGGGTGGGCGTAGTCCATCGGCACATCGAGCACCGCGCACTCCTGCCGCGAGCCCGGCGCCCGCCCCTCGCACTCACCCCAGTCCAGCCCCGTCACGGCCGCATCCGCCGCATCCGCCGCGTCGGCAGCTGTCGACGCGGAGGCGGCGAGCGGCACGGTGAGCGTGAGAACGGCGGCGGAGGCGGCGAGCAGCGCGGTGTTCCGCTTGATCTTCGTCATACGGAAGATCCTCGCCGCCCCGGCCGGGCGGCCACATCATCCCAACTGGCCGATCCGCGTGGGGGTTTACCCCGAACGGTCACCTAAGGGGCGTCGGCGCAAGGTAGGGCGGAACGGCTGGGGGCGACGGACTGCGGGCGGGCGACGGTGGATACGTCGCCCGGGCCCGCACGGCGAGCGGCCGCCCGGCGGTCCTCGAACTGGCCCTTCCCAAACCCGGTGCGGGATCTGAGACCCGGACGCTGCTGCGCGCCGGAGGGTCCGGCTATGCCCTCCTCCTGGACCACGACGAGGACCGTTTCGCGCTGCTGCTGGAGAACCTCGGCGAACCCCTGTCCCGGCTCGGTTCGCGTCCGAGCGGCAGAAGGCCATCGAACTGGGTGAGCTGGTCGAGAGACTGTGAAAGGAGCTGGACCGCCCCTGCTCGAGTACCGCGTACGACCGGGCGATGACGTACGCCGAACGTCGCGCCGCCGCCCACCACCCGGGCCGGTCACTGGTCGTGCACGGCGACCCGCACCCGGGCAACCTCCTTCGCGTGCCCGTCCCCCGTCAGGCGGACGCGGAGCCGCCCCGCCCGTGACGGGCGTCCCGGTTCGGGTACTCGCCGGCAGACGCAAGGAGGAGTCCATGCCACTCACGTTCCGCAAGAGTTTCCGGATACTTCCCGGGGTTCGGCTGAACATCAACAAGCGTTCGTGGTCTCTCACCACGGGCGGTCGTCACGGGCCCCGGCGTACGCACAGCAGCACCGGGCGGCGCACCACGTCGATGGACCTGCCGGGTCCGTTCGGTTGGAGGCGTACGACGAAGCGGCGGTGAGATTCGGCCGGCGGCACAAGGCGCGGGTCAGAGCGCAGGTCAGAGCGCGCCCACGATCAGCGTCACACCCATCACCGTCATCGTCGCCGCGATCAGGAAGTCCAGCGCACGCCACGAGGCGGGCCGCGCGAAGAAGCCGCTGAGCAGGCGTGCGCCGTAGCCGAGGGCGACGAACCAGCAGACGCTGCCGAGCATGGCGCCGATGCCGAAGGCCCAGCGGAGACCGTCGTGGCCGGCGGCGACCGAGCCGAGGAGGAGGACCGTGTCGAGGTAGACGTGCGGGTTGAGCCAGGTCATGGCCAGGCAGGCGAGGAGTGCGCCGCGCCGTGACCCGGCCGTCGTGCCGGTGGCCGTCATGGCGGTGGGGCGCAGGGCGCGGCGTGCGGCGAGTACGGCGTACGAGAGGAGGAAGCCTCCGCCTATCAGGCCGACGAGGGTGATCGCCGGGGGCCAGGCCGTCACCACGGTGCCGACTCCGGCGACGCCCGCGGCGATGAGCACCATGTCGGAGAGGGCGCAGATGGCGACCACACTGAACACCGCCTGACGTCGGATTCCCTGCCGGAGAACGAAGGCGTTCTGCGATCCGATGGCGACGATGAGCGAGAGTCCGGTGCCGAATCCGGCAGCGGCGGTGGCGAGTGTGGTTCCCATGGCTTCGACGTTAGGGATCATTGACGCAGTAAGTACAGGTAAAGATTCTGATGTAGCTTAAGCAATTGTGAAGTCAGGTGCGGGAAAGTCACACGCTGAGGCCGGTCCGGCGTCCGGGACGCTGTCGGAGCTGCCGCTCGAGCATGTGCGGACGCTCCTCGTCGTCGTCGACGAGGGCACCTTCGACGCCGCGGCGGCCGCCCTGCACGTGACGCCGCCCGCGGTCAGCCAGCGCGTCAAGGCGCTGGAGCGCCGTATCGGCCGTGTCCTGCTGATGCGGACGAAGCCGGTGCGGCCCACCGAGTCGGGGCAGGTCGTCGTGCGGTTCGCCCGGCAGCTGGGCCGCCTGGAGCGGGACGCGCGCGCCGAGCTCGGCATCAGCGACACGGGTGAGCCCGCCGTCCTGCCGGTCGCGGTGAACGCCGACTCGCTCGCGACCTGGTTCCTCTCCGCCCTGGCCCGGATCCCCGACGAGCCGCGGATCTGTTTCGAGCTGCGGCGCGAGGACGAGGACCACACCACGTCGCTGCTGCGCGAGGGATCGGTGATGGCCGCGGTCACGTCGTCGCCGGACGCGGTGTCGGGGTGCACGGTGCGTCGTCTCGGGCGGATGCGGTATCTGCCGGTCGCCTCGCCGGAGTTCGTGGCGCGGCGGCTCGGCGACTGGCCGCGGGTGCCGCTCGGGGAGGTCCTCGCGGACGCGCCCGTGGTGTTCTTCGACCGCCGTGACTGTCTGCAGGACGACTTCGCGCGCAAGGTGACGGGCGGGCGCGGGGCGAGCCCGCTGCGGCACTACGTTCCCTCGTCGCGCGGGTTCGTCGAGGCGATCGAGGCGGGCCTCGGCTGGGGCGTGGTGCCGCGGGAGCAGGCCGAGCCCCTGTTGCGCTCGGGCGCGCTGACCCTGCTCGACGCCGACCGGGTCGTGGACGTACCGCTGTTCTGGCAGCAGTGGAAGCTCGACTCCCCCGCGCTCGCGGCCCTGGCGGACGCGGTGGTGACCGCGGCCGGCCAGGCCTTGGACCAGTGAGCCGCCGGCCTGGACCAGTGAGCCGCCGGACGCCGGGCCCGTGACACGCGGCGGACAGAACGTGCGGCGCGGCCGACTCCTGTCTAGCGTCACTGTCATGACGACTGATCCGCGGAGTTACGAGCTTCTGCTGGTGCCCGAGTTCACCGAGCGCGGGACGGGGACGGTGGGCGGCGACAACCCGCTGCGTTCCGCGGTGGTGGTCGCCACCGGGGAGACCGGCGCGTCCGGCTATCCGCGCTACGTGGGGGACGGCATGGAGGCCGACATCGACCCCGCGACCCGGTCCGTCGAGGCGCTGCTCGTCGACGGGGCCGAGCTGGACTACGGGCTGTCGGTGCGGGTGGCGGACCGGCCGGACGGCTGACGCCGGGCCCTTCCACGGCAAGCGACAATGCGGCAATGTGACAGAAAGAATCGCCGCGTCAAAAGCGAAGCCATGACGTTTCACGTGAATCATGTAAAACGGAGCTCGATATTCTGGAAAGGCCACCGCATCGCGCTGGCTTGAACGCATCGCTTTCCTTGGTGCTCACAGGTCGACCCGGTAGGCTTCCGTCTTCGAAAAGACCGAAGAGTAAGCCCGAAGAGCAAACCCTCTGCCGACCACGTGGGGAGCTGGTCATGCGACCGGACGACCGGATCGGGGGCCTCGTCCAGTCCCTCTCTGAACACCTCGTCGAGAATGTCGAGGAACACCTGCTGGAGAGCGCGCGCCGCGATTTTCTCCAGCTGGGATTCACGAAATTGCCCTTCCTGGTACCCGACCGAGTCAAAACATCGGTTGCGGACGAAATCGAAACCCTCGTCGCCGAACACGGTGTCCGCCGCCGCATGAGCTTCAAGGAGACCGGCGGCACCCCTCGGCTGATGCGCAATGTCCGCCACAAGGAAATCGACGAGTACGGCTCGGTCATTCCGGCGGTGTACGCCTCCGCGGGTCTCCTCGACGCGCTGGGGAAGGTCGCGGGCGAGCCGGTGCTCACCTGCCCGTACGAGCCGGAGCGGTATGTGATCACCGAGCTGGAGCAGTCCGGTGACACCCACGGCTGGCACTGGGACGACTACAGCTTCGCGCTCGTCTGGGTGGTCGCCTGCCCGCCCGCCGAGCACGGCGGATTCGTCCAGTGCGTGCCCCGCACGTACTGGAACAAGGAGGATCCGCAGCTGCACCGACAGTTCATCACGCAGCCCATCCACTCCTTCGAACTGCTGCCGGGCGACCTCTACTTGATGCGCACGGACACCACTCTGCACCGCGTCTATCCGCTCAGCGGCGGCCGTCGCCTCATCATCAACATGGGGTACGCGTCCCGCGCCGACCTGCACAAACAGATCAGTCACGAAACCATGGACGGACTCTGGAACGGCTCGCGCGACGACCAGGCGGGGCAGCCGAGGCAGACCGTATGACCTCGGCGGAGAGGGCCCGGGCCCAGGCGCCCGGGCCCCCTCGGCTGCCACGCAGACTGGGCACCCCCGGGCTCGTGGCGCACTACGTCACCTCCGTGATGGGCGCCGGCGTGCTCCTGATCCCCGCTCTCGCCTGGGCGGAGGCGGGGCCGCTCTCCCTGGTCGCGTGGGGGCTGCTCATCCTCTACAGCTATCCCTTCGCGCTGATCTTCGCGACGCTGTCCGTACAACACCCGACGAGCAAGGGCGTCGCCCAGTTCGTGGAAGCGGCGTTCGGCCCCCGGGCGGGCCGCATCGCCGCCGTCTTCCTCCTCATCACACTGCTCGCCGGCAATCCGGTCCTCGGCCTCGCGGCCGGCCGCTATCTGCTCGCGGCGGTCGATCCCACGGCGTCGAACCGGGCGGCCCTCCTCGCGGGCGCCGCCGTCATCGTGTTCTGCGTGGTGCTCAACCTCTGCGGGATCAAGGTGAGTACGCGGGCCCAGATGGCGGTTCTCGGCACCGTGGTGCTGTTGCTGGTCGCCGTCATCTGTCTGGCCCTGCCCGAGGGGGACTACACGCGCCTCGCGCCGTTCGCGCCGCACGGCTGGAGTTCTCTCGGCACTGCGTTGCTCATCTGCTTCTTCGGATTCATCGGCTGGGAGAACGCGGCGCCGGTGGCAGAGGAGGTGCGGGATCCCGCACGCACCTTCCCCAAAGGAATTCTCTACGCCGTCAGTTGTGTGGGGATCCTGTATTTCGCGATGGCGTTCACCGTCTCCGTGGCCCTGCCCGGGACTTCCGCGGGCCAGTCGGATCTGACGGCGTTCGTGCGGCTCCTGGAGGTGGCCACGGGTTCCGGGCTGCGGAGCACCGGATATCTCATCGCCGGAATCCTGCTGCTGCTCACCACCAACGCCTGGTGCCTGGGGACCTCGCGGGTCGTCTTCGCACTCGCCCGCGACGGCCTCCTTCCGACCGGGCTCAGCAGACTCTCCGCGCGCGGCAGGGTCCCGGCCCGCGCCGTTCTCGCCCTCCTGCCCGGCTACGCCGTACCGGTCGTCATCCTCCTGATCACCGACTCCAGCGAGACCACGCTGATCAAGGCGTCGTCGGCCACCTACCTGCTCATCTTCCTCATGGCCTTCCTCTCCGCCGCCCGGCTCCTCCCCCGGGGCCGCACCGCCCGCCTGAACCTGGCGGTCATCGCGGCCACCGTCGCCATGCTGCCGTTCTTCGGAGTCAGCGTCGTCATCGCCCTCGCGATGCTGCTCGTCGCCGTCATCGCCGAGCGGTGGCTGCGCAAGCGCGTCACCCCGCCCACCGAGACAGGAGTACTCACGTGACCGCGCGACACATCCTGCGAATACAGGACCTCACAGCCAAGGAAATGTCCTCCCTGCTCGATCTCGCCGAAGCGATGAAACGCGGCGACGACACACGCGCCCACCTGGCGGGCCGCTGCATCGGCCTGCTCTTCAACGTGCCGTCCACCAGGACCCGCGTCTCCTTCCAGGTCGCCGCCTCCCAACTGGGCGCCGTCAGTTATCCGTACGGCGTGGAGGAGTTACGGCTCGCCAACCGCGAGTCGATCGAGGACACCATCGGCGTACTCAACCGCTACCTCGACGCGCTCGTGGTCCGCTGGTACGACATGAACGAGTACGGCGCGGGGCACCGCCGCCTCCGCGCCATGGCCGACCGGGCGACGATCCCCGTCATCAACGCGCTGGACGACGAGGAACACCCCTGCCAGGTCCTCGCCGACCTCATGACACTGCGCGAGCTGTACGGCTCCCAGCAGGTCCCGGACCGGCGGATCGTGTACGCCTGGTCCTACTCACCGCGCCAGAAGACCCCCGGCGTGCTGCACTCCTCCATGATGGCCGCAGCCCTGCTCGGCCACCGCGTCACCGTCGCGCACCCGCCGGGCTTCGCCCCCGAGGAGCGCGTGACCAGCGCCGTCCAGGCCGTCGCCGCCCGCACCGGCGCGCGCGTCGACCTCACCCACGACTTGGAGGAGGCCGTCCGCGGCTGCGCCGCCGTGTACACCCTGAGCTGGAAGTCGCCCACACTCGCCGGCCAGGAGGAGATCCAGGCGCGGACCCGGCTCGCGGACCGGTGGCGGATCACCGAACCGCTGATGCGGCTCGCCGGCGACGAGGCGGTCTTCCTCGACTGCATGCCCACCAACCGTGGCGAGGAGGTCGACGCCGAGGTGAAGGACGGCCCCCGCTCGAAGATCTTCCAGCAGGCCGAGAACCGTCTGCACACCCAGAAGGCCCTCCTCACCCAGCTGTTCGACGGCACGCTCTCCGGAGGTCCGCGATGACGGCGGCACGGCCCGGCGCACGGGTGGCGCTGGTCACCGGGGGCGGCGGTGGCATCGGCCGCGCCGTCGCGCGGCGCCTCGCGGACGAGGGCGCGGCCGTCGCGGTCGTCGACCGGGACCAGGAGGCGGAGACGGTGGCCCGCGCCATCCGCGCCGCCGGCGGGCACGCCGAGCCGTTCCTGTGCGATCTCTCCGCGGAGGACGAGGTCGCGGCGCTGGTGAAGGAGGTCGTCGGCAGGTTCGGCGGCATCACCGACGTGTGCTGCGTCGCGGGGAGCATCCGGCGCGGGACGGTGCGGGAGCTGTCCCTGGACGACTGGCACGCGACGTTCGCCGACAACGTGGATTCGGTCTTCCTCGTGTGCCGGGCGGTGCTCCCTCTCATGGAGCGGGCCGGACACGGGAGCATCGTCACCGTCGCCTCCGGCTGGGGCCTGCGCGCCGGGGAGAAGGCCGCCGCGTACTGCACGGCGAAGGCCGGTGTGGTGATGCTCACCCAGGCCATGGCGCTGGACCACGGCCCCGCGGGCATCAGGGTCAACTGTGTCGCCCCGGGCGACACCCGCACCCCCATGCTCGCCCGTGAGGCGCACCAACTCGGCCAGTCCGACGCCGAGTTCCTCGCCGAAGCCGCGGACCGCCCGCTGGGCAGGATCGGCACGCCCGAGGACATAGCCGCGGCGGTGGCCTTCCTGGCGAGCCCGGATGCCGGCTTCGTCACGGGCGCCGTGCTGACCGTCGACGGTGGAGGCAGCGTCTGAGGGGAACCCTCGTGTCGAACGCCGTCCCACGCGGCGGCGTTCGACAGACTGAACGAGGGATTCCGCACCGAGGAGCACAAACGAGTGGCCGAGCAACTCACCGACAAGTCCGACGACCAGTCCGTCGGCCTCAAGAAGGCACTGACGACACCGCTGCTCTACTTCTTCATCCTCGGAGACGTGCTGGGGGCGGGCGTCTACGTCCTCGTCGGCCAGGTCGCCGCCGAGTCGGGCGGGGCCGTATGGGTGCCCCTCGTTCTCGCCCTGCTGCTCTCCCTGCTGACGGCCGCCTCGTACGCCGAGCTCGCCACGAAGTATCCGAAGGCCGGGGGCGCCTCCCACTACGCGACGCTCGCCTACGGGCCGTTCGCCGGATTCCTGGCCGGGTTCTGCATGCTGGCGGCGGGCATCGTCTCCGTGGCCGCGCTGGCCCGCGGCTTCGCCGGGGAGTACCTGACCGCCTTCGTCACCCTGCCCGTCGTCCTGGTGGCGGCCCTCTTCCTGGGTGCCCTGGCCCTGCTCAACGCGCGCGGGATCAGTGAGTCCACCCGCGCCAACGTGGCCGCGACCGTCATCGAGGTGGGCGGGCTGCTGATCGTCATCGGCCTCGGCGTGTGGCTGTTCCTGCGCGGCGACGGCGACGCCGGGCGGCTCGTCCAGCTCGGCACCGCCGAGAAGGGGGCAGCGGCCGGGGTCCTGAGCGGGACCGTGCTCGCGTACTACTCCTTCGTCGGCTTCGAGACCTCCGTCAACGTCGCCGAGGAGACCCGCGACCCACGCCGCTCCTACCCTCGCGCCCTCTTCGGCGCCCTCGTGACGGCGGGGGCCGTCTACGCCCTCGTCGGGATCGTCGCCTCGGTGGCCGTCCCCACCGAGACGCTGGCCGACTCCAGCGGCCCGCTGCTCGAAGTGGTGCGGGAGGCCGGCGGGGTGCCGCCGAAGCTGTTCAGCGCCATCGCCCTCGTCGCCGTCGCCAACGGCGCGCTGCTCACCGGCATCATGAGCTCACGCCTTGCCTACGGCATGGCACGCGACGGGCTCCTGCCGCACTTCCTCACGCGTGTGCTGCCCGGCCGCCGCACCCCCTGGGCGACCATCGCGGCCACGACCGCCCTGTCGTTCCTGCTGGCGCTGACGGGGGACGTGGAGACGCTCGCCTCCACGCTCGTGCTGCTGCTCCTCGTCGTGTTCTTCCTCGTCGACACGGCCGTCCTCGTGCTGCGCCGGGACCGTGTGGAGCGGTCCCACTTCCGGGCGTACACCGTCCTGCCCGTCCTCGGCGCGGCCTCCTGCGTGCTGCTCGCCACGCAGATCGAGGCCGAGGTGTGGACGCGCGGCCTGATCGTCCTGGCGGTCGGCGTGGTCCTCGGCGCGGTGGCCGCCGTGCGCCGCCGCGGAACGTCGGCCCCGAGCTGAGGCGGCGCCTACTCCGAGGCCTGGCGGCGCTCGGGCAGGGGCGAGACCGGGCGTTCGAAGAACGTCTCCAGGGAGACCGTGGCGTGTGTGCCGCTGACGCCCTCGATCGCGTACAAGCGGCGCAGCACGTCCTGCAGTTGCCGGGTGGTGGCCATGCGGACCTTCACCAGGACCGAGGCGCTGCCCGCGATGACGTGCGCCTCCTGTATCTCGGGGATCGCGGCGAACGCGTCCGCGGACTCCCCCATCCACGCCGTCGAGTCGACCATCACGAAGGCGAGCACTCCGCGGTCGAGCGCGGCGGGGTCCACGTCGACGGTCGTGCGCCGGATGACGCCGCGCTCGCGCAGCTTGCGGACCCGCTCGTGTGCGGCGCCCGCGGAGAGTCCGGCGCCCTTGCCGAGCGCGGCGTACGAGATCGTCGCGTCCTCCTGGAGGAGGGAGATCAGCCGACGGTCCACGTCATCCACAGTCACCATGGCGCAACCATACAGCGTTCTGGCATAGTCATGATCGTCCGAACGACATTCGGTTCCTGGCGGCTAAGGGGTATTCATGTCCGGCGATGACAGCACCTCCCTGTACGAGATCCTGGACGAGCGGTTCCGTACCGGACGGTGCGCGAACGGGGACGACCGGCTGGAGAAGCTGTACGGGGGCTGCCGGTGGGCCGAGGGCCCGCTGTACCTGCCCGCCTGGCGCCAGCTCGTCTGGAGCGACATCCCGAACGACCGGCTGCTGCGCTGGGACGAGGAGACCGGCGCGGTCTCCGTCTTCCGCTCGCCGGCCGGGCACGTCAACGGCAACACCGTCGACCGTGAGGGCCGGCTGATCTGCTGCGAGCAGGGCAACCGCCGGGTCACCCGCACCGAACCCGACGGCCGCGTCACCGTCCTCGCCGAGCGGTTCGAGGGGAAGCGGCTGAACAGCCCGAACGACGCGGTCGTCCACTCGGACGGTTCGGTGTGGTTCTCCGACCCGGACTTCGGGATCACCAGCGACTACGAGGGCTTCCGCGCGGAGCCCGAGATCGACGGCCGCAACGTGTACCGGATCGACCCCTCGACGGGCGAGGTGCGGTTGGTCGCGGACGGTTTCGGGGCGCCGAACGGGCTCGTCTTCTCGCCCGACGAGCGGCAGCTGTACGTCTCCGACACGGGGGCCGGCCGCATCCGGGTCTTCGACGTACGCGAGGACGGCACGCTCTCCGAGGGCAAGGTGTTCGCCGAGACGAAGGACGACGTCAGCCGGTTCGACAACCTCCGCTTCGACGACGGCGGCCGCCTGTGGGCCGCCGCCATCGAGGGAGGGGTGCACTGCTACGACCCCGACGGCACCCTGATCGGCCGGCTGCGGGTGCCGGAGCCGGTGTCGAACATCGCCTTCGGCGGCCCGAAGAACAACCGGCTCTTCATCACGGCGACCAGCTCGCTCTACTCTCTGGTGATGGCCGTGACGGGGCTGCCGCGCGTGCGCCCCTGAAGGTCGTACGAATGTTTGCCCATTCGCTCGTTGTGGCGATATCCCTCCTCACCTCCATGACGAGAAGCTGATCGGTGGCCATCGCCAACGGCGCCCGGCCGGCGCACGGCTTCCCGAGGGAGTGTCACCGTGAGGACGATCGAGCAGGTCGTGTCCAGGCACCATCCCGCGTTCGACGTCCCGGCCCTGCACCTGGGGCTCGGCCGGGACGACCACGTCTATCTGGTGATCGGCGGTCGCACGGGCGGCCAGGCGCTGCGGCTCGGGCCGGACGGCTCGGCGCGGCGGTTCGGGCGGGTCGGGTACGCGGCGTTGGCGATCACGGCCGATGCGGAGGGGGTGATCGCGACCGCCGAGACCCACTACCCGCACCGGATCGACTTCTGGGACAAGGATTTCAACCGGCTCGGCAGCATCGACGACTTCACCGCCAACGACACGGACGGCTACTTCGCGCCCTCGGCCGTCGAGGCCGCCCGGTCAGGCTGGTTCTACGCCATCGACCAGCACCGCGGACAAGTGGTCCGGCTGAAGCCCGGCGCCGTGGACAAGCGCATCACTCTCACCGGGCTCGACGAGAACGCCACCTCCAAGGGGGGCCCGGCGGGGTTGCGGGTGGCCGAGGAGCGCGGGCTGCTCTGCACCGCCTGGCCCACGACGGCCGGGGCCGGACTCATCTGTGTCTCGACGCTCGACGGGGCGCACGTGCGGAGCATCAAGGTGCGGCCCGCGGGCTCCGCCTTCGGGGGTTACGACGTGGACGACGACGGACTGCTCCACGTCTCCACCGGGGCGGCGAAAGAGCCGGAGCGGCGGCAGGTGACCGTCTATGACGCGCAGGGCCGGCCCGAGCACACGGTCCCCCTGGCCCTGCCCGAGGACCCATACACGGTGCAGGACCTCAGGGTGCGCGGCACGTCCTACTACGTGAAGCGCAACGACCCCAAGTATCTGTTCGAGGTGTACGACTTCAGCGGACAGCTCGTGCGTCGCGTCGGCGCCGACATCGAGCGGCTCTCCGTGTCGTACGAGGCGGACGAGTGGACCGCGGGACGGAAGATGCCGCTGACGATCGTTCACGAGCGGGGAGGGTGGTCCGCCGAGCCGCGCTTCCGGGTGTGGCTGCGACCGCTCGGCGTACCGGAGTTCACCGAACTGTCCCTCACCGCCGGGGCGGTCACCCCGCCCGCCGACGCGCGGGGCCTCTACCACCTGCGGGTGTCGCCCGACGTCGCCGGACGGATCGGCGAGTACGTCGTGGACGGCATCGTGCAGATCCGCACGCCCGAGAGCACCAAGGGTTCGCTGTCCCTGATGACCTGTCGCGTCGGCACCGGCGCGGGCGGCGCCGAGACGTTCACCGCACTGAACCGCTTCTCCTACGGCCGCGGCGAACCCATCACCGTGCGTGTCGTGGCCCGGGTGGCCGACGGCACGCCGCTGCCGGGCAGCGCGCGCGTGCGGCTGCTGCGGGACGGGGCGGAGGTCCACGCCGAGAACGTCACCCTGACGGACGGCCGCGGCCGCCTCGAACTCACCGCGCGGTACACCGGCACGCTGGCGCCCGGACGGTACGTCGTCGACGCCGAGCGGCCGCCCGGCTTCACCGTCGCACCGCAACACCTCGACCTCGGCCCCGGTCTCGGGCGGCGGCCGGACTTCCACATCACCTGGTACAGCGACATCTACGCCAACAACCACGCGAGCATCCCCTCCGACCCCCGTGACGTCGTCAAGAACCCCTCGACGCAGCGCCTGCCGGCCTTCGCGGACCTCCCGGACACCGTCGAGGACCACGTCGCCAGGGCCGAGAAGCTCGGCCTCAACCTTTTCGTGGACCGTCTCGGCCTCCTGTGGCCCGCGTCGTTCAAGGACGCCGCCGCCGACGCCGCCGTCGTCGACCGGCTGAAGCTCTCGAAGACCGCCGTCCACTGGGACAAGGCGATGTTCGAGGATCCGGCCCGCCGCACCATCGCCGGCTACGGCGCCCGCGGCATGGAGATTCAGGCGGTCCTCTACGCCAACGACACTTACCTCCCGCTCACTTGGCCGAAGAACCACGAAACACGCAAGCAGCCGGAGGTGGACCGCGACCTGCTGAACACCACCTCCAGCCTGCACACCTACGCGGCGTTCCGCGGCTGGACCTGGGGCGCGAACTGGTGGGTGCCCGGCATCGGCGCGGCCGCCGCGCAGAACGAGGACGAGCGGAAGCGGTACACCGACGCGCTGGAGCTCGTCGAGGAACCCGGGGGCTGGGTGCCGATCCTCGACACCGTCACCGACCGCTCGATCGCCCTCAAGCCCGCGGACGCGGCCCGGTTCCGCGGCATCCTGAACGAGCGCTTCCCCGGCATGGTCAGCGCGATGACCGGCCCCTACCGGGAACCACAGAACCTGCCCCCGGTCAGGTTCGCGCCCGCCGACGAGGTCGACCTGCACTACCAGGGCGAGCAGCTCCAACTCATGGGCGCAACCGCCCACATGGTCGACTACTACCGGCGCCCCGGCAAACCCGCCTGGGGCCACCTGGAACTCTTCAACGACGACGGCACCGGCGGCATGTTCCTGCCGACGCTGCTGCAGCAGGTGATGCGGGGCGCGAACGGCACCGGCATGACCGGCGACCAGGGCGCCTACCACCTGGAGGGCGTCACCGCCCTCGACGAGCGCGGCGCCGGCAGCGGCGGCAGGCCCGGTGATCCCCGCTCCGGCGGCGCGGGCCGCACGTCGATGCTGCGGGCCGCGTTCGACCTGTGCGCCCGCCTGGGGCCCACGACCGCGGCCGCCCGCAACGCCGACCGCGTCGCGATCGTCGTCTCCACCCGTATGCAGCGCCTGGAGACCTCGCAGGGCCTCAGCAGCAAGTACTTCATGCGGCTCTTCGAGGCGTACACGGCCTGCATGTACGCCCACCGACCGGCCACCTTCGTCTTCACCGAGGACGTCAGCGCCGATGTCCTGCGCGGTTACGACGCCGTCCTGCTGATCGGCCAGCGCGTCGACCTGGACCCGCGCCTCGCCGCGGCGCTGGCCGAGGCGGGCCGGGGGCCGGACGCCGTGCCCGTCTACGCCGACGACAGCTGCGTCCAGCGCCACCGGGACGCCTACCGCGCCCTCGGCACCGCCTTCACCCATGTCGAGAGCGACGGGACGCCACAGAGCGACGACGACTCCTACCGCCGCCTCCGCCGGGTCTTCCTCGACCAGGCGGCCAAGGTCACCGCCGCCCTGCAGGGCGTCGTCACGCCGGTCGCCGAGTGCGACAACCCCGAGGTGTGGCTCAGCGAGCGGAAAGCCGGGCGGACCACGTACATCTGGGTGGTCAACAACACGCTGCTCGACTGGGAGTCGAGCCTGGTCTGGCGCGTGGGCCTGCGGTGCGGCCACCGGATTCCCGTGCAGGCGAAGCTGAAGGTGGCGCTGCCCGCGCTGCACCAGGTCGTCGACGTGCTCACCGGGGAGCGGGTCAGCCTGCTCGGCGGGGAGTTCACCGCCGATCTGCGCACCGTTCCCGCCCGGCTCTACGCCGTCGTGCCGCTGACGCACGACCCGCTGCCGCCCCCGGCCGAATACGCCTTCGGCCCGCACGTGCGCGACATCGCGGTCGCCGCCGACGGCCGCACCGCCGCGCTCACCGCCTTCAACTGGGACCACAACCTCTACGGCCTCGACCTCGCCACCGGCACCACACGCTGGCGCCGCCGCCTCGGCCATCACTTCGCCTACACCCCCAGCGCCCCCGGCGACGGCTTCGCCGCACAGGGCTTCGACGTGCACAGCGCCGAGGGCTACCACCTGTACCTGCTGGGCGCCGACGGGTCGCCCCGGCGCCGCTTCGCCCTGTTCGGCCTGGCCAAGAAGGCCACCGACTGGACCAAGGGCGAGTGGGGCCACGACTACGGCCTGAACAACTTCGCGGCGGCGCCCGGCGGTTCCTGGATCGCCACCTCGGGCGACCTCGGGCTCGCGCTGTGGGACAGCCGGGGTACGGAGGCACGCGAGAGGTGGGCGCACGAGTGGTGGAAGACCGGCGAGCGGACCCCGCTGCGGCTCCTCGCGCTCGACGACGACACCCTCATCACCTTCGCGGCGGACACGATCACCGGACTCGCCGCGGCGAACGGCTCCACCCTGTGGTCGATCCCCACCGCCCCGGGGAGCTTCGGCGGCGGTGTCGTCAGCGGCGACCGGCGCACCGCGGTGATCTGGTCGGACGCCGACGGCGGCCGGGTGTACGTGATCCGCGGCGGCGCCCTCGTCAACACCATCCCCACCGCCGCCGACGAGGTCTCCGTCAGCGCCGACGGTTCGTTCCTCGCGGTCACCTTCCGCAACCGGCTCAAGGCGTACGACGCCGGGCGCGGACTGCTGTGGACGTACACCGGGGACGATCTGCTGCGCCGACCCCGGGTCTCCCCGGACGGCAGCCGCGTCGCCGTCGGCAGCGAACTCGGCACCCTCGCCGTACTGGGGCGCGACGGCACCCCGCTGATCACGAAGGACCTCAAGGCGCTGCCGGTGTCGGCCTGGCTGCCCGACGGCGGCCTCCTCGTCGCGACCTGGACGGGCACCGTCATCCGCTGCACCGCCGGCCTCGACGAACGCTGGCGGACCCGGCTGACCCCGTCCGAGACCGACATCCGTCCCGAGCTCCTCTCCCCCGACCCCGTCCCGGTGGTCCGCCGCGCGGGCTGGGGCAACACCACGGCGCCCAAGGACCTGACTCCCAACCTGATCACGACCACCTCCGCCCTCTTCGACGTACGCCTCGTCAACCCGACCCGGCATGTCGACCTCGGCAAGCAGAACGCGGTCGCCCTGCTCACCGACGGCCGCGCCGACCCGCCGGCCGAACCGTGGGTGCCCTGGTCGGTCATCGGCGCCATCCGCGTCCAGGAGGGGCAGGAGCTCCAGTTCACCGTCGACACGTTCCGCACGCAGGTCCGGCTCACGGGCGTGACCTTCGCCGAGGACCCGGCGCACCCCGTGTCATGGCTGCGTGACGTCCAGCTGCAGTGGTGGGACACCCGGGCCGGGCTCTGGAAGGACGGCCCGAAGCTCCTCTCCGACGCGGGCGCCGTGCACACCCATACCTTCGAGCCCCTGTCCTCCTCCCGCTTCCGGCTGCGCACCACCGGCGGCGGCAGCTGGCCCGTGGGCAACATCCGCCTCGGCGAACTCGTGTTCCACGGCACCGCGACGGGCAACTCCCACCGGGACGTGCTGGACGACCGCGCGCTCGCCGTCCTCTTCGACGACCGGGAGGACGACGTGCGCGACATCGTGGAGAACAGCGCGGCCGCCGACATCCAGCTCGGCGGCGCGGCCGTCGGGAACAGCTGCCTGCGGCTGAAGGCCGCGGTGGAGCGCTACCCCACGTCGAGGGCGCCCTACGGGCACGCCATGCACGACTGGGACTTCAGGATCGTGGAGAACCCGAGCGCCCCGGGCCAGTACCGCTACCTCCAGTTCGCCTGGAAGGCCCTCAGCGTCCGGACCACGGGGATCAGCGTCCGGCTCGGACCCGCGAGGTCCGCCCCCGTCTTCTCGGCGTCCATCGGCGACTCGCACTGGCCACCGCAGACCTCCCTGGTCGAGAAGAGGTTCCAGGGCCGCGTCCCCGCCGACTGGGAGGTCGTACGCCTCGACCTGTGGAAGTTCACCGCCGGAGCGGTCAAGGTCGTCGACCAGCTCGCACTGCGCAGCAACGGCGACGGCGCCCTGTTCGACCAGATCGTCCTCGCCCGCACCGAGGCGGACCTGCCGGACCTTCCGCTGCCCCCGTCGACGTGACGGCCGCGGGGGCCGGGCGGCACGGCGCGCTCACTCCGTGACTTCCGCCTCCACCGGCTTGGGGATGAGGAAGGACGTCGCGAAGGCCGCCGCGAGGAGGGCGACTCCGGCGATCATGCCTGCCGTGTAGCCGGCGGGCGAGGTCTTGTCGGCCGGTTCCGCGGCGGTCTGCACGGCGTAGAGGACGGCGAAGCTGAGGCCCGCGCCGAGGTTGAAGGCGCCCGCGTTCAGACCGGGCAGGAAGCCCGGGTTCTCCTTCGGGGAGAGCACGATGCCGAGGCCGTTGAGGACGATGTTGCCCACGCCCGCGTAGGTGACGCCGATGAGGATCGACGCGGCGAGGAGCAGCAGCCGCGAGTCGGCGTGCAGGGTGAACAGCATCAGGGCGACCGTCACGGCCGAGCCGATGAGGCCGAGGCGCAGGATGCGGCCGTAGCCGTACGTGGCAGCCAGGCGTCCGGCGAGCGGGCCCATGGCGAGGCCGGCGAGGGCGTACGGCGTGAGGGTCCACCAGGCCGATTGCTCGGCGCTCATGCCGAAGCCTGCCTGGGCGTCCTGCGCGAAGGCGGGGATCATGCCGTTCATGACGGCGAAGACGCCGGTCATGGTGAGGACGGTGGTGAGCAGCAGTGCCCAGGTGGAGCGCCGGCGCAGGTGGCGGGTGGCGACCAGGGGGTGGCTGCTGCGGTCCTCGATGCGCCAGAACAGGGCGAAGGCGATGGCGGTGACGACGAAGAGGGCGACGACGAGCGGCCAGTTCGCGTTGCCGAGCTTGCCCGCCTCGTTCAGGGCGATGAGGGCCGCGCCGACGGAGATGACCAGGAGGGTGACGCCGGGCCAGTCCATGCGGGTGTCGGCCGTGTGGGCGGCCTTCGACTCGGGGGTGAGGGTGGCGACGAGGAGCGTGGCGATCGCGGCCACGCCGGCCATGACCCAGAACACCGACTGGAAGCCGTGGTGGTCGGCGAGGTAGCCGCCGGCGAGGGAGTCGACGCCCGCGATGCCGCCGTTGACGGCGGTGATGACACCGAGCAGCGTGCCGTACTTCTTCGGTTCGTGGACCTCGTTGCGCAGCATGATGAGGCAGAGCGGCACGGTGGGCCCGGAGACGCCCTGGATGACGCGGCCCGCGAAGAGCATCGGCACGCTCTCGGCGAGCGCGGCGACGACGCAGCCGACGACCATCAGCGCCAGCATGCCGGTGAGCACCCTGCGGCGGCCGACGAGGTCGCCGAGGCGCGGCAGGAAGAGCGAGAAGAGCGCGGCCGAGGTGAAGAACGCGGTCTGGGTGAGGCCGATCTCGGCGGAGGTCGCGCCGAGGGAGTCCTCGATGTTCTTCAGGGCGGGGCTGAGCATGCTCGCGTTGAGCTGGAAGGCGAAGCAGGCCGCGAGGAGCGCGGCGACCAGGACGCCGATGCGCACGGGGCGGGAGCCGCGGGCGCCGCCGGGTGCGGCGGTGGGTTCGGTGAAGGAGGCGTTCATGCGCTGACGTCGCCGATCCGCTCGAGGGCGTCCACGATCAGGTCCCAGAAGCGCGTGTGGTCCAGGTCGACGGCGACCTGGGTGGTGCAGTCGTCGGGGGCCGGGGCGCGGAAGTCCGTCACGGTCATGCCGAGGGTGAGGGTTCCGGTGAGCTCGACGTCCACGGGGGCCTTGCGGACGGTCATGACGCTCGGGTCGATGACGTACGCGACGGCGCACGGGTCGTGGACCGGCGGCGCCTCGAAGCCCTGCGCCTCCAGGTACATGGCGCCGAAGAAGTCGAGGAGCTCGTTGACGAAGAGGGCGGGCTTGGTGCCGACCTTGCCGATGCGCTCGATGACCTCGGGGGTGGCGAGGGCCTGGTGGGTGAGGTCGAGGCCGACCATGGTGACGGGCCAGCTCTCGTTGAAGACGATGTGCGCGGCCTCGGGGTCGATCTTGATGTTGAACTCGGCGACGGGGCTCCAGTTGCCCGTGTGGTAGCCGCCGCCCATGAGGACGACCTCGCGGACGCGCTCGACGATGCGGGGCTCCTTGCGGGCGGCCAGGGCGATGTTGGTGAGGCCCGCGGTGGGGACGATGGTGATCTCGCCGGGCTCGTGGGCCATGACCGTGTCGATGATGAGGTCGACGGCGTGGCGCTCGTCCAGGGCGAGGGTGGGCTCGGGCATCAGGGGGCCGTCGATGCCGCTCTCGCCGTGGATGTCCGGGGCGTTCTCGATGTCGCGCACGAGGGGGCGGGGGCATCCGGCGGCGAAGGGGACGCCGGTGATGTTCGCGATGCGGGCCACCGACAGGGCGTTGCGGGTGACCTTCTCCAGGGTCTGGTTGCCCACCACGGTGGTGACGGCTACCAGGTCGACATCCGGGTTGCCGTGCGCCAGGAGCATGGCGATCGCGTCGTCATGTCCGGGGTCGCAGTCCAGGATGATCTTTCGGGGCATCGCGGAACCTCTTTGTTCGGCTGAGCCGTCGCTGCGCGGCGACGGCTCGGGAAAACGTTCTCCGAAGACTCTGTGCACAGGTGCGAATTATGTCAATGGCCGAAACCACACCCTGGCAAACTCGCCCGGAACGGACAGGGAACGGACAGGCACTGGAGCGGGGCAACTACGGCGCAACCGGCGCAATGCGCCCCGGAATCAGGGTCTGGTCGTGATGAACACCCGCTGATAACGTTTGCCGAAATTTGATCGGCTCGTCGAAAGGGTGGGCGCGGCGTGGGGGACGTAACGCTGAGAGACGTGGCCCGGGCCTCGGGCTGCTCCGTCGCCACGGTGTCCCGGGTCCTGGCCGGCACGCGCCCCGTCGGCGCGGAGACCGCCCGCCGCGTCCGCGAGGCCGCCGACGCGCTCGGTTACCGGCCCAACCACGCGGCCCGCGCCCTGCGCAGCCGCTCCACGGGCACGGTCGGGCTCGTCCTGCCGCAGATCACGAACCCCTTCTACCCCACGCTGGTACGGGAGTTGACGCACGTCCTGCATGCCGACGGGCGCGCCGTGCTGCTGGCCGACTGCGACGACGACCCGGCGGCCGAGGCGGAGTACATCGCCGACCTGCTGAGCCGGCAGGTGGACGCGCTCCTCGTGATCCCGGCGGACGAGGAGCGCAGCCGGGAGGCGGTGGCAGCGGCGGCGGCGCGGGTGCCGCTGGTCCTGATGGACCGCGGCTGCGGCCCGGGCGTCGCCGACTCCGTCGCCGTCGACAACACGGCGGGCATGGCCCTCGTCCTGTCCCATCTGGCCGCCGCGGGCCGTCGCCGCGTCTGCTTCCTCGGCGCGGCGGGGACGGCCTCGGCGGCCGCCGAGCGGCGCGCCGCCTATGCCGCGGGGGCCGGCGCGCTCGATCCCGGGGCGCCGGACCGGGTGGCTCTCGGCGACTTCTCCGTGGAGTGGGGGCGGGCCGCGGTCGACGAGGTGTGGCCCGCCCGCCCCGACGCCCTGGTCTGCGCAAACGACCTGATCGCCATCGGGGCGCTGCAGCGCCTCCAGCAGCTCGGCGCGGACGTGCCCGGCGATGTCGCCGTCACCGGTTTCGACGACATCCCGATGGCGGCGCTCTCCGCACCCGGCATCACCACGGTCCGCCAGCCGGTGGCCGAACTCGCCGCCGAAGCGGCGCGGCTCCTCGGCCGCCGTCTCTCCGACGGCACGGAGGGCGCGCGGCGTGCGATACGGCTCGCTCCCGAGCTCGTCGTGCGCGAGTCGAGCGTGCGGGGCGGGGCGGCCGCCGTGTCCGGGGCCGGCGGGGGGCGGCTCGGCGTGCCGCCCGCCGCCCGCCGTCCTGACGGCACAGCCGCTGAGGCCTACACCGAGCACGCAGGCTGAGCGGGTCGGCGGGCGGGGAGCGCGGTGCTGGGCCCGCGTCGCCCTCACGAGCCGATGGTCCTCGCGGCGACACCGGTCACATACCGGACACCACGCCGTCCGCCACTGTTCATGACCCGCCGGGCAACTCCGATTTCGGGCCTCTTGTCTAACTGGGTGACCAGAAGCATCACTGCACCACGTACACCCTGAAGGGTCACTTTCGTATGCGCATGCACCGGACCATCGCAGCCGCCACCGCCACCCTCGCCCTGGCTCTCGGCACGGCCGGCTTAGCCGCGTCGGCCGCCCAGGCCGCCCCGTCCGCCGCTCGGGCCACGGGCTCCGTCGTCGTCGCGGACGGCGAGCTCTGGTACAAGGCTGCACCCGGCCAGCAGAACCAGGTGACGGTCGACGAAGAGATCGACAACCGCGGTGAGCACGACTCCTACTACATCGTCACCTTCCACGACCGGTACGACATCGACATCTCCGCCGACGCGGCGGAGTGGGACAAGTGCGTGTATCCCCAGGAGGGCGACCGCACCGCCGTGCGATGCGAGTTCAAGATCCCGGAGAACTCGGACGACTCCGACACCTACCGCATCGACCTCGGCGACAAGAACGACACCGCGACCCTCGCGCCGGACAGTCAGGCCTGGGCCGGGGTCTACGGCGGCGCGGGCAACGATGTCATCAAGGCGTCGGAGTCCGCGCTCCTGCACGGCGGTGACGGCGACGACCGTCTCGACGGCGGCGGCGGCCCGATGGGCTTCGGCCCGTGGGGCGACGCCGGGAACGACACCCTCACCCGCTGCAGCCAGGACTGCTTCGGCGGTCCCGGCAACGACTCCCTGACCGGCACCGGCGAGGAGAACAACCTGCACGGCGAGGACGGCCACGACGTCCTGCACGGCAAGGGCGGCGCCGACGTCCTCTACGGCGGCAAGGGCAACGACAAGCTGTACGGCGAGGCGGGCGACGACACGCTGTGGGGCAACAGCGGCGACGACGTCCTGTGGGGCGGCACGGGCACGGACAAGCTCTCCGGCGGCCCGGGCCGCAACGAACTCCACCAGGACTGACCGGCCCCGTTCCCCGCTGCGACGTTCCGGTCAGGCCCGGACCGCGCCACCCTCACCCCCGACCTGAGACACCGGGTCGGGCGGTGAGGACCGGCGGATCAGTCGGTCAGCGCTTCACCCGCCACGTGAGCGAGTCGCTGAGCAGGGCGCGGAGCGCAGGATCGCGGACGGCCTTCGTCGGGTCGGTGGCGCGGACGGACAGTTCGCGGGTGCGGCTGTCGGCCGGGACTCCGAGGGAGCGGGGCGTGACCACGGTCTCGTTCCTGGCGCGCCGGACCTCGCGTCCGTCGACGCTCCAGCGCAGCCTGATGCCGTCCGCCACCCGCACGCGGACCTTGTCGCCGCGTCGCACGGTGCGGTCCGTGGGCGTGACGGCGGTGGCGACGGAGGCGTGCCGGTGGAAGCCGGCGATCATGGCCTCGCGCCCGGGGAGGTTGAACTCGCGGCCGAGCGTACGCATGATCGAGTCGGTGGTGGGGCGGTAGAGGCCGCGCGGGTAGTAGCCGCCGCCCTCGTACGCGCCGACCTTCCCGCCGTCCGGCGAGGTCCGGCCGATCCACCGGTACCACTTCTTCTTCTGGGCGGTCAGCTGGTCGGCCCGCAGCTTGCTGATGTTGGTCTCCCAGGGCTCGGCGCCCCGGTACGTGCCGTACTCGTCGTACCAGTACTCGTCGGCCAGCTTGCCCAGCGAGTGGCCGGTCTCGTGGACGACGACCTGGTCGGACTGGGCGTTGTCCGACGAGGCGGTGGCGATGCCGTCGTAGCCGGACGGCGAGGTGATGTCGTTGTAGCCGGCGCCGCCGTACTTGATGGAGTTGGCGAGGACGATGACCAGGTCGGGGTCGGCGGCCTTCTTCGCGTACGTCTCGACCTTGTTGGTGTCGACGCACAGCAGCCGCTCGATGCCGTCGCAGAAGAAGCCGGAGCCGAGGGCCGTGTCCTTGACGGTGCCGTTCGTCGGGTCGCCGGAGACGCCGGACTGCCGGGAGACCGCGTCGACCGCCCATACGTTGAACAGGCCCTTGTACGAGGCGTACGGCTCGACGGCGGAGACCTTCGCCCACTTGGCACGCACGTCGGCGTGGAAGTCCTCCTGCTGGGAGGCGGTGTAGCCGTCGCCGATGAAGACGACGTCGAGCTTGGCGTCCGTCGGGCCCGCTTCGACGATCGGGATGACGTCGCCGTCGCCCTTGATGTCCGCGCGCTCCTTCGCGGAGAGCGCCGGAGAGGCGGGCACCTGGGTGTGGCGGGGGTGGGCGCCGGGGCCGGTGAAGTACTCGACGCGCTCGGTCCGGGCGGCCTCGGCCTCCGGGTCCGCCGCCGTGGCCGTGCCCGCGGGGGCGGTGGCGACGACCGCCGCGGTGAGGGCGATGCCGGTGGCGAGAGCGATGCGCAGGGGCGTGCGTCTGGCACGGCCGCTTGCTCGGCCGGGTATTCGATGCGTGGGGGGCATGGGCGTCCTCCGAAGTCCGCGATATAAATGGCGGGTTAAGCAGGGTTAAGGCGCGGCTCAACGTAAGGGTTTCCGGGACACCAGGCAATGGGTGTGCGACAAGTTGCTTGTGGGACGGGCCGGTTCGCGCCGCGGTGAGTACACGGCCTCAGCGCCACGTACGTAGAAACAGGCGTCCGGAGAGACGACGGAGAGGCAGCGGTGACGCAGAAGAGTTCCGAGGGCGTACGGCCCGACGGGCCGGCCGAGATCGGGCGGCGCGTCCAGCGGCTGCGCGGCGAACGCGGGCTCACCCAGAGGCAGTTGGCCGAGCCCGCCTACACCCCCGCGTACGTCTCCACGCTGGAGTCGGGCAGGGTGCGCCCCTCCGAGGCAGCACTGCGCCACCTCGCCGCACGCCTCGACGTAAGCTACGAAGAGCTGGCCACGGGCCGCCCCGCCCACCTGGCCGCGGAGCTGCGGCTGCGGCTGACCGACGCGCGGCGCGCCCTGGCCACCGGCTCCGCCGAGGACGCGGCCGCGCTCTTCCGCGCCCTCCACGAAGAAGCCGTCGACCACGCCCTTGTGGACGAACAGGCCGACGCTCTCCTGGGTCTCGGCGACTGCCTCCTGGAGTCCGGTGAACTCACCGGCGCCCGTGACCGGTTCGCCGCCGCCGAGCGGCTGCTCGCCGACGAGCCGCTGCCCCGCCGCGTCCCGGCCATCCGAGGCCGCGCCACGGCCCACCTGCTCACCGGCGAACTGCGGTACGCCTGCTACCTGTTGGAGAGCACCCTCGACGAACTGAACGCCACAGGGCTGCACGACCCGGAAGCCCTGCTGCTCCTCTACACGGCTTCCATCGCGCCCTACATGGACATGGGCGCGCACGCGCGGGCCGCGCACGCCGCAGAGCTGGCGCTCGCGCTCGCCCCGCGCGTCGACGATCCGGCGCTGGTCGCCGGGATGCACCGCGGTGTGGCCCGCACCCTCATCGCCGAAGGCCGGATCGCCGAGGCCGACGCGTCGCTCGCCAAGGCGCAGGAGCTCTACCGTCAGCTGCACATCCGCACCGAGCTCGCGCACTGCCACTGGATGCGCGGTTACGTGCACGCCCAGGACGGCGACCTTGAGCACGCCGAGACCGAACTGCGCACGGCGCGCGGCATTCTCGCCTCCAAGCGGGCCGCGCTCTTCACCGAGCAGGTGGAGGTCGAGCTGGCGGACGTACTGCGGCGGCGCGGCAAGGCCGCGGAGGCGGAGGCGCTGCTGCGGCCGCTGCTCACCACGGAAGCCGACGAAGACGAAGACGGTGGAGGTGGAGGTGGCGCCGGGGTGCTCGGGGCCGGGCGCGGCGCGGTGCACGCGGGCGGCGCGCACCGGTTGCTCGGGCTGATCGCGGAGGAGCGGGGCGACACCGAGCGTGCCGAGGAGCACTACTGCGCCGCGCTCTCCCTCCTGGAACGTTCCAGCGCGGTCGGAGATCTGGCGGACCTCTGCCGTCTCCTGGGCGATCTGCTGCGCCGCACCGGCCGGGTGGAGGCCGCGATGGACGCGTACCGCACGGGTCTCGGGCACCGCGCCGCGCCCGGCACGACCACGCTGGGGCCCGCGCCCGCCCCTCCCCCGATGTGAGGGCGGGGTCCGCACGCGGCGCCTGCATCGAAAGATGTACGGCCATTTCATCCACGGCTACGACTCTCGTGATCACGCGGGCGCCGACGATGGTCAGTACGACGCAGGCCTGATCCGGCGGCCACAGCGACATCGAGGAGCGACACATGGCAGGCGGCTCGCAGCGACCCACACCCACTCCCTCGCTCTCCGGGGTCCTGGGCCGGGCGCTCGGCGGCGGTCTCGTGATGGCCGTGGCGCTCGGCGTGGGTACGGCGGTGGGTCCCGCACTCGCCGATGCCGTGGGCGTGACCGGCTTCGTGGCCCGGCTCGTGCCGGCCGCGCTGGTCAGCGCGGTGGCCCTGCCGCTCGTCGTGCTCGCGCTGCGGCGCCGGGGCGGCACCCTGGAGGACATCGGGTTCGGCGGCCCGGGTGAGAGCCTGCGGGCCCTGCTCGTGGGGGTGGGGGTGACGGTGGGCTCCGCGGCGCTCGTGCTCGGTGCGGGGACGGCCGCCGGGCTGCTGAGCTGGTCGCGTCCGGACCTGCCCGAGCTCGCCGGCTTCCTGGTCACGAACGGCGTGGTCGCGCTGCTCCTGGAGGCGCTGCCCGAGGAGACGACGCTGCGCGGCCGCACGTGGACGGCGCTGCGCGGCCGGTTCGGCGGCCTGGTCTCGGCCCTCGGCACGACGGCCGTCTTCCTGGTCGTGCCCGGTCTGTCGACGGTGGTGGAGGCGGGGGTCGCGCCCCTCGTCGGCGGGACGGCCGGGCCGGTCGGTCTCGCGCCGGGCGGGCAGAACCCGGTCGACTACCTGATCCTTCTGACGGTGTTCGGCCTGATGCTCGTCACGGCCCGCACCGCGGTACGGCGTGCCCCGCTGTGCACCGGCATCGGGGCACACCTGGCCTTTCTGACCGTCAACCGGATCGTCTTCGAGGGCGACGAGCGCGGCGCGGGCTGGCCCGTGGAGGTGTCGTCCCCAGACGTGGAGCTCTTGGTGCCGGTGTATCTGCTGGTCGCCATGGCCGCGTTCGCGGTATGGCGCCGGATCGAACGGAGACGCGGGGACGGCGGTACGGCGCCCGCGTCCGTATCCACCACGTCCACCACATCCACCACATCCACCACGTCCACCACATCCCTCAGCCGTCCAGCAGCCTCCACGCGGTGAGAGCGAGCCTGGCGCGCAGCAGCCCGGTGGGTTCGGTCAGGTCCATGTTCAGGGTCTTGCCCAGTTGTTCGAGGCGGCGGGCGACGCTGCTGTGGTGCAGGTGCAGCAGGTCGGCCGAGCGGCGCAGGGAGCCGGTGGAGCAGTAGGCGTCCAGGGTCTCCAGGTCGTCCGCGTCGGCGGCCACGGTCGCGATCGCGGCCACGTCGGCGTTGTCGCGTACGGCGTCCTGGGGGATCTGCGCGAGCAGCGCCAGCGCTCCCAGGCCGGCGTAGGGGACGACCGGCCGGCCGGGGGTGGCGAAGCGGAGGGCGGTGCGGGCTTCGTGCCAGGACCGCTCCGGGCTCGCGGCGGCGCCGACACCCGCTCGTACGCCCGCCGGGAACGCCGTCTGGTCGACGGTGGTGGCCAGGATGACGCCCACGTCGGCGAGGGGTGCCGCCTTCACCGGCCGGGACGGGCAGATCAGTGCGCCGATCCGGTCGAGCGGCAGCTGCGAGCGTACGGCGACGGCCCGGACCGGCAGGTCAGCGGCGAACCCCAGCAGCCGCAACGCCCGGGCGCGGGCGGCTTCTTCGCTGTCGGAGCTGATGGCGAGTTCGACCAGGGCGGGGTCGGCCATCGTGGTGCGCGCCGGTCCGTACCGCTCGACGGCCGCCGCGGCGGCGATGGCGAGCCGGTCGAGGAGAACGTCGTCCAGGGGGCTGGGCGGTCCGGGGCGCTCCAGCCACACCGTGCCGATCTCCTCCTCGTCGAGGGTGATCGGCGCCGCACTGGACTCGGGTGCCCGCGGGGCGGGCGCCGCCGTTCCCTGGGGCGAGATGCGGATCGTCTGTCCGGTGCCGTGGAGCAGCACTCCGGTCACGCACTCGGCGAGGCCCGCCGAGGCCCGGGCGAGCGCCGGGAGGTCCACCCGTCGGCGCATCAGCGTGTCGTAGAACGCGACGACGCGGATCGCGCCCTCCACGTGCGGGTCGAGTCCCGACAGCCGTACGGCCAGTGCTTCCATGACAGGAGGATAGGGCCGACGATGCCGGGAGAAGCGCGCCGTTCGGCGCGCGGAGCGGCCGGGATGCCCGACAGTTGGCGGACGTCCGCACGAGCACGGACGGCGACTGTGGCGGGGCGCCTTCGTCCCGCTGTGCCCGCGACGGGACCTCGGTGAGCAGGTTGCCGCCTGCGCAGGAACTGGCGCAGAGACGCCTCATGGACCGCGGCGGGCGGCGTGCTGCACCATGGCGGGCAGACAGCTGTTCCGCGTTCCCCGCCACGCCATGACAGCCCGGGCCGACGCCCGGAAGGGAGCGGCCACTTGGCCTCCGCACCGTTACCGCCGCCCTCCTCCTCCGCGTACCGCGCCCTGCCGCCCACGGCCGACGTCGTGATCGTCGGGGGCGGCGTGATGGGGACGAGCATCGCCTTCCATCTCGCCGAGGCGGGCGTGCGCGGCATCGTCGTCGTGGAGCGCGGCGAACTGGGCGGCGGCAGCTCGGGGAAGCCGATCGGCGGGGTGCGGGCGCAGTTCTCCGATCCGCTCAACATCGAGCTGGGCCACCGCAGCCTGCGCGCCTTCCGGGACTTTCCGCGCCGCCCGGGCGCGGACATCGGGCTGGACACCGTCGGCTATCTCTTCCTGCTGACCGGCGCCGGCCAGGTCGCCGACTTCGAGGACGGCGTGCGGACGCAGAACAGCCTCGGCGTGCCCAGCCGCATGGTCACGCCCCGCGAGGCCCGTGCACTCTGCCCCTACCTCAGCACCGAGGGCCTGCTGGCCGCCGCCCACTCCCCCGCCGACGGCCACGCGCGTCCCGCGCTCGTCGTCCGCGGGTACGCGCGTGCCGCAGTGCGGGCCGGTGCCGTGTTCGCCACGCACACCGAGGTGACCGGCATGGAGACGGCCGGTGACCGCGTGACCGTCGTGCACACCGACCGCGGCCCGGTGTCGTGCTCCGCGGTGGTCTGTGCCGCCGGGGCCTGGTCGGCGCGGATCGGTTCCATGGTGGGTGTCGAGCTGCCGGTGCGGCCGCTGCGCCGCCAACTCGCCTTCACGGTCCCGCTGGTGGCCCCACCGCGCGTCCCCTTCACGATCGACTTCGCGTCGTCGGCGTACTTCCACAACAGTGACGACGGACTGCTCCTCGGCCTCGCCGATCCCCGCGAGACCGAGGGTTTCGACACCACGTGGACGCCCGGCTGGCTCGAGCTGTTCCGTGCGGTGGCGCGGCGCCGGGCGCCCGCGCTCGCGGAGATGGAGGTGTCCGGCGGCTGGGCGGGCCTGTACGAGGTCACGCCGGACCACAACGCGCTGATCGGCCGCTGTTCCGCCCCGGCCAACTTCCTCTACGCCACCGGGTTCTCCGGGCACGGCTTTCTGCAGGCGCCCGCGGTGGGCGAGCTCGTCCGCGACCTGTACCTGGGGCGGCGGCCGTGCGTCGACGTCGCGCCGCTCGGCGTGGACCGCTTCCAGGCGGGGTCCGAGAGCCGTCCGGAGGCGCATGTGGTGTGACTGCGAGAGGGCTGCCGAAAAGGGAAGGGCTTCCGAAAGGATGACGTGTCGATGATCGGACAGTGGCGGCTGCGCGCCGCGTTCGCCGCGCGGCTCTCGCGGATGTACGGGCGCGAGGTCCCCGCGTACACGACGTTGGTGGACGTCTCCCGCGAGGTCAACGAGGACGTCCTGCGCGCGCGGGGCGCCGACGCGGAACGTCTCGGTTCCATCGGGCGGGTCACCGCCGAACGGCACGGCGCCATCCGGGTCGGCACCCCCGAGGAGCTGCGGCAGGTCGCCCGCGTCTTCGGCGCCCTCGGCATGCGCCCCGTCGGCTTCTACGACCTGCGCGACACCCCCGCGAGCGCGCTCCCCATCGTGTCGACGGCGTTCCGGCCGGTGGACGAGGAGGAGCTGGCCCGCAACCCGTTCCGGGTCTTCACGTCCATGCTCACCGTCTCCGACCCGCGCTTCTTCGACGCGGATCTGCGCTCGCGCCTCACCGCGTTCCTCGCGGGCCGCGAGCTGTTCCCGCCGGAGCTGCTCGCGCTGGCCGACCGGGCGGAGGCGGAGCGGGAACTGCCCGACGCGGACGCCGAACGCTTCCTCGAACTGGCCGTAGCGGCCTTCGAGTTGTCGGCGGAGCCCATCGACAGGGAGTGGTACGCGGCCCTGGAGCGGGTCTCCGCCGTCGCCGCCGACATCGGCGGCGTGCGCAGCACCCACATCAACCACCTCACCCCGCGCGTCCTGGACATCGACGAGCTCTACCGGCGCATGACCGTGCGCGGCATCGAGATGATCGACACCATTCAGGGGCCGCCGCGCTGGCCGGGCCCTGACGTGCTGCTGCGCCAGACCTCGTTCCGTGCGCTGGCCGAGCCGCGCGCGCTGCGCACCGCGGACGGCAGCGTGACCCTCGGCGCGCTGCGGGTGCGGTTCGGCGAAGTCGAGGCCCGCGGCATCGCGCTGACCCGGGAGGGCCGCGCCCTCTACGACCGGCTGCTCGGCCTCGTCGACGAGCGGGCCGCGCACTGTCCCGCGGGCGAGCGCGGCGATGTCGCCCGCGCCATGTGGACCGAGCACCTGCCCCCGACCGAACACGAACTGGCCGTGCGCGGGCTCGGCTTCTTCACCTACCACGCCGTCCCCGAACGGCCCGCGGACGGCAGTCGGCCGCCCTCCGGCCTCGGAGGTCTGCTGGCGGGCGGCTGGCTGCGCGCCGAGCCGATCGTGTACGAGGACTTCCTGCCCCGGTCGGCCGCCGGCATCTTCCGGTCCAACCTCAGCGACACGGGTTCCAGGAACAGCGGCCAGGAAGGCAGTTCGTACGACGCCGACCGGCTCTCCGAAGCCATGGGCCGGGAGGTCCTCGACCCGTTCACGCTCTACGAGCGGCAGCGGGACCTTTCCCTCGCCCGCCTGCCCCGCGCACTGCGTCCCCAAGGAGCGTCATGACCGGCATCGCCCTGCCCACCATCGACGAGCTGCGCACCCGGGCCCGTGCCGCACTCGACCGCATCGGCGTCACGGTCCCCGAGGGCGACAGCCTGCGGGCCCGCACCCCCATCACCGGCGAGGACCTCTTCGGCCTGGCCCGCACGGACGCGGCCGGGGCCGAGGAGGCGCTCGCCGCGGCCCGTGCGGCCTTCCTCGACTGGCGCGGCACACCGGCGCCGCGCCGGGGCGAACTGGTGCGCAGGCTGGGTGAGTTGCTGCGCGGTCACCAGGACGACCTGGCGGACCTGATCACCATCGAGGCGGGCAAGATCCGCTCCGAGGCGCTCGGCGAGGTCCAGGAGATGATCGACATCTGTGACTTCGCCGTCGGTCTCTCCCGGCAGCTGTACGGGCGCACCATCGCCTCGGAGCGGCCGGGGCACCGCCTCGCGGAGAGCTGGCATCCGCTCGGTGTCGTCGGCGTCATCTCCGCGTTCAACTTCCCGGCGGCCGTGTGGTCGTGGAACACGGCCGTCGCGCTGGTGTGCGGCGACACCGTGGTGTGGAAGCCCTCGGAACTCACCCCGCTCGTCTCCCTGGCCTGCGACCGCCTCCTTGCCAGGGCCGCCGCCGACGTCGGTGCGCCGCGGGACGTGCACCGGCTGCTGCTCGGTGACGCGGCCGTCGGGGAGCGGCTCGTGGACGATCCGCGGGTCGCGCTGGTCAGCGCCACAGGTTCGACGCGCATGGGCCGCGCGGTCGGTCCGCGCGTCGCCGCCCGCTTCGGCCGCTGTCTGCTCGAACTCGGCGGCAACAACGCGGCGGTCGTCGCGCCGTCCGCCGATCTGGACCTCGCGCTGCAGGGCATCGTGTTCGCCGCGGTCGGGACCGCCGGGCAGCGCTGCACGACGCTGCGGCGCCTGATCGTGCACCGCGACATCGCCGAGCCGCTCGTCGACCGCCTCACCACCGCGTACGGGAAGCTGCCCATCGGCGACCCCTTCGACCGGACCACGCTGGTCGGGCCGCTCATCTCCACCCGGGCCCTTGACGGCATGCACGCCGCGCTGGACCGGGTGCGTGGCGAGGGCGGCGAGCTCCTCGCGGGTGGCGCCCGCCGCCCGGCCGCGTCGGCGCCGCACGCCGCGTACGTCGAACCGGCCGTGGTCCGCGTCGCCCGGCAGACCGACACCGTCCGCGAGGAGACGTTCGCGCCGCTCCTCCACGTCATCACCTACGACACGTTCGACGAGGCGATCGCCCTGCACAACGACGTGCCCCAGGGCCTCTCGTCGAGCATCTTCACCCGCGACCAGCAAGAGGCCGAACGGTTCCTGTCCGCCGAGGGCTCCGACTGCGGCATCGCCAACGTGAACATCGGGACGTCCGGCGCGGAGATCGGCGGCGCGTTCGGGGGCGAGAAGGAGACCGGCGGCGGCCGCGAGTCGGGCTCCGACGCCTGGCGCGCCTACATGCGGTCGGCCACCAACACGGTCAACTACTCCAGCCGGCTCTCCCTCGCCCAGAACGTCAGCTTCCTCTAGCGAGGCACGGCCTCGCTCACGGCGCCATCTCGTACGTCCCGGCCAGCGCCTCGACACGCTCCCAGACGCGTGCCGAGCGGGCGTCGTCGACGACGGGGCGGCGGACCGCGCCCAGTGCCCAGCTCTGCTGGTCGGCGGTGGCGGAGTCCTTGCCGTGCAGCTCGACGGCGTGCGCGGAGAAGTCCCGTACGAGAACGGCGAAGAGCTCGTCGAGCACGTCCTGGTCCAGGCCGGTGAGGCGGGCCTGCTCCAGGATCAGCTGGCCGTGCACGACCAGTGCGAAGAGCTGGCCGACGGCGAGGAGCAGGTCGAGGTCGCGGCTCTGCTTCTCGTCGGGGGCGGCGGTGGTGACGAACTCGCAGAGGGCGTCGGCCTGTTCGCGGAAGCGGGCGACGTTGGGCACCTCGGCGTAGGCGTCGAAGGCGGTGCGCCAGTCGTGGAAGCGGATGGCGCCGAGGCCGCGGGCCGGTCCCTGCCGGAAGAGGAAGTCGTCGTCGGCCGCGTCGAGGCGGGTCGGCACGGGCTCGTACTCGGCCGGGTTCAGCAGGTGGTTGCCCATGAACTTGAGGATCAGGGCGAGGTTGACGTGGACCGTGCCCTCCAGCTTGGGAAGGCCGCGGATCTCGATGGCCGCCTGCGCGAAGTAGTTGTCCTTCTCGAAGCCCTTGGCGGCGATGACGTCCCACATGAGGTCGATGACCTTCTCGCCCTCCGTGGTCACCTTCATCTTCGTCATGGGGTTGAAGAGGAGGTAGCGGCGGTCGTCGGGCCCGGCCGAGCGGAAGTAGTCCACGGCGCGGTCGCTGAACAGCTTCATGCCGACGAGCCGGACGTACGCGTCGGTCAGCTCACGGCGCACGTGCGGGAAGGCGGTGACGGGGCGGCCGTACAGGATGCGGTTGTGCGCGTGGGTGACGGCCTCGTACATCGCGTGCTCGCAGATGCCGATGGAGGCGGTGCAGAGGTTGAACTTGCCGACGTTGACGGTGTTGAGCGCGGCGTCGAAGGCGGCGCGGCCGGTGTGCAGGACGTCGTCGGGGCCGACCGGGTAGTTCTCCAGACGGAACTCGCTGACGTACTTCGACGAGTCGACGACGTTCTTGACCAGGTGGTACGCCTCGTGGCGGCTGTCGGCGGCGAAGAAGACGTAACCGTCGGGGCCCTCGATGTCGGTGCGGCGGCCGAAGACGGAGACGAGGCCCGCGGCGTTGCCGTTGCCGATGTAGTACTTGGATCCGGTGGCCCGGAAACCGCCGTCGCCGTCCGGCTCCAGGAGCATGTCGGTGGAGTAGATGTCGGCGCCGTGGGACTTCTCGGACAGGCCGAACGCGAACACCTCGCCCTGGGAGAGGAGTTCAGCGGCGCGGGCGCGGGCCGCGGCGTTGTCGCTCTGCCAGACCGGGCCGAGGCCCAGGATGGTGACCTGCCACGCGTACCAGTAGTCGAGCCCGTAGAAGCCGAAGATCTCGTTGAGGGCGGCGATCCGGGCGGTGTCCCAGCGCTTGTCGTCCTGCCCCTGGCCGGCGGCGGAGGCCGGGGTGAGGAAGGTCGCGAAGAGCCCTTCCTTGGCGGAGAAGTCGAGGAAGTCCGCGAGCCAGGCACGGGAGCGGTAGTCCTCGATGAGCCTGCGCTTGCCGCGCGACTCGAACCAGTCGACGGTGGCGCGCAGCAGCCTGCGCGTCTCGGGGTCGAAGTGGGTCGGGTCGTAGGTGGTCGGGTGGAACAGCAGCGGGTCGGCCATGGTGGTTCGCCTTTCCGGCTCGGAGGGTGATGAGGGGTGATGGACGGAAGGAGGTCAGCGGCTGGGAAGGTCAGCGGCTGAGCCGGTGGAGGGTGGCGAGCACGTCGTCGAGCCAGTCGAGCGTCATCCGCTCGTACGCGATGCCGCCGCGCAGCACGACATGCTGGAGCTCCCGTCCGGCGTCGGGGGCTTCGGTGACCGGCGCTTCGGGCCCGGTGAAGTCGCGCCGCTCCCCCGCGAGGTAGTGCGCGAGCCGGTCGGCGTGCGCCTGGCGGTGCCGCTCCACCTCGTGGATCAGCGCGGCCGGGTCGTCGAAGGCGGCGCCGCGGATCTTCACGGCGAGCTCGTGCCGCACGCTCTCGGGCTGGATCGGTTCCTGCAGCCACTCGGAGAGCGCGGCCTTGCCGAGCGCGGCGACGGAGTACTCCTTCTTGTCCGGCCGGTCCTGTTGCGCCACCTCGCGGTGCGCGAGCCAGCCGTCGCTCTCCATGCGCTTGAGGACGCGGTAGATCTGCTGGTGCGTGGCGGCCCAGAAGTAGCCGATGGAGCGGTCGAACCGCCGGGCCAGCTCATAGCCGGAGCCCGGCTTCTCCAGCAGGGAGACGAGAATCGCGTGCTCAAGCGCCATGCCCGAATCCTTCTATGCAACTCGTTGCATAGACAAGCGCCACCGGCCAGGTGAGACGCGGCTCACCCCGGGCGTGGGCGCGCCGGTCATGCGGTGCCGCATGAACGAGCAGTGGGCGCCGGGCCGTCGGCAGTCGCCTCGGGGCTTATTCCGTGCTGCTCCTCCTCGGGGCGGCCCTTCTTGGGCAGCAGGAAGGTGATCGCGAGGAAAAGCACCAGCAGGCACGCCTGGACGAGCAGCGCACGATGGAAGCCGCCGGTGAAGTCACCGGTCTTGGCCCGGGCGAAGAACACCGAGCCGAAGACGGCGACGCCGATGGAGCCGCCGACCGCCTGGACCGCCGACAGGACACCGGAGGCGGAGCCGATCTCGTCGTCGTCGACCGCGGCCAGGATGAAGCTGAACAGGGCGGCGATCACCATGCCGGCACCGATGCCCGCCACCGCCACGCCGGGAGCGATGTCCCAGATCGAGAACGAGGCGGCGTCGAGGCCGTCGAGCTCGAACCACAACACGGCCGCGCCGGCCAGCTGGACCAGCGGTCCGATCTGCAGCACCTTGCGGCCGATCCTGTCCGCGAGGAACGCGCCGCTCACCGCGCCGCCGATCGCGGTTCCCACCGCGAGGGGAAGATTGCCAAGGCCCGCGTCGCCCGCGGTGAAGTGCTGCCCGATCTGGAGGAACAGGGTCAGTACGAGCTGGGTGCCGATCAGCCCTCCGAAGAACAGGGCGATGCCGCCGAGTCCGACGGTGAAGGCCGGCTTGCGCAGCAGCCCCGGAGTCACCAGCGGCTCGCGGCCCGCGGCGGCCGTGCGGCGCTGCTGGAGGGCGAAGAGGGCGAAACCGATCGCCGAGGCGGCCATGGACAGCCATGTCCACAACGGCCAGCCGTTCTCCTGCCCCTGGTTCAGCGGCAGCACGAGCAGGGCGCAGGACATCACGACCAGGGCGGCGCCGGTCATGTCGACCCGTACCGTGCGGTCGCCCGCCTTCTTGGGCACGAACCTCGCCGCGACGATCAGCGCCGCGATGCCGATGGGCAGGTTGATCAGGAACACCGACCGCCAGCCCAGGCCGAAGAAGTCGCCCTCGATGAGGAATCCGCCCAGGACCGGGCCGATGATGCCGCCCAGGCCGAGGACGGGTCCGAAGATCGCGAAGACCTTGGTGAGCTCGGGGCCGGAGAAATTCTCCCGCAGCAGGCCGAGCCCCTGGGGCAGCAGCATCGCCCCGGCGGCGCCCTGCAGCAGGCGGAAGGCGATCAGCGACTCGATGTTCGGCGCGACCGCGCACAGCAGGGAGCTCGCGGTGAAGGCCGCCAGGCCGATCAGGAACATGCGGCGCCGGCCGTAGCGGTCGCCGAGCCGGCCGCCCAGCACGAGGCCCGCGCCAAGGGTGAGGGCGTAGCCGCCGATCACCCATTGCAGGCCGACGGGACCGGCACCGAGGGATCGCTCCAGGTCAGGGCCGGCGACATTGACGATCGAGGCGTCCAGGAGGTCCATGACCTCCGCGACGATCATCACCACCAGGATGAGCCATCGCCAGCGGTAGGGCTCGGTCGTCTCGTCAGGGGTGAGGGATGGGTCACGCACGCCAGGTACCTCCATGGTGAAGTAATTCCATGATGAAGGTAAAGTTGGAGCGGTAGGTTGTCAAAGCGGAGTGACCGTGCGGACCGCGGACGGCGCGACGGGAGAGAAGGGTGGAGGGGCCGGCATGGAGGAAGCCGTGCGCGACGGCGTCGCGGAGCAGCGTGAGCGGCTGATGGAATCTCTGAGGATCTACGGCGGCCACTACGCCGAGCTCAGTCGGCGCTTCGCCGCCTGGCTGGGCCTGCACTCCACCGACGCGACCGCGGTCCTGGAGATCGCCGCCGCCGAGGAACGGGGCATTCCTCTGTCACCGGCGCGGCTGAGTGAGCGGATCTCCCTGTCCACGGGCGCCACGACCGCGCTCCTGAACCGTCTCGAGGCCGCGGGGCACATCACCCGCGCCCGCGAGCACTCCGACCGGCGCATCGTCACGCTGCGCAGCGGCGGGCACATCCAGGAGCGGGCGGATGAATTCTTCGGCCCGCTCGCCGACCGCCTCGACGCCGCGATGTCGCACTACCCGCCCCGGTTCCTGGAGCAGTTCGAAGCGTTCATGGCCGACCTGAACACCACCATGGACAGCCACCTCACGGAACACGACGCGGGCACTCCGGGCTCCCCCCGCACCCCTGGCGGACGGACTCCCTGACCGGCTCGCGCCCAGCCGCCCAGCCGGGGTTCAGGCCGCCCCGAGCCCGCGTACGGCGGCCAGCGCGCGGTCGGCGTGTGCGCTCATGCGGAGTTCGCTGCGGACCACTTCTGCGACGGTGCGGTCCTTGCCGATGACGAACGTCACGCGCTTCGTGGGCGCCAGGGAGAAGCCGCGGGTCACGCCGAAGCGGCCGCGCACCACGCCGTCGGGGTCGGAGAGCAGCGGGAAGCCGAGAGTGTGCCGCTCCGTGAACTCCCGCTGCCGCTCGACCTCGTCGCCGCTGATCCCCACGGGCCGCGCTCCGGCGGCGTCGAACTCGGCCGCCAAGTCCCGGAAGTGGCAGGCCTCGGCCGTGCAGCCGGGGGTGAGGGCGGCCGGGTAGAAGAACAGCACCACCGGGCCGTCCAGGAGGAGTTCGGAGAGCCGGCGCGGGGTGCCGGTCTCGTCGGGCAGGGTGAAGTCCTCGACGGTGTCGCCGACCGCCACGCGCGCCGTCATGCCCGGCGTTCCCGGCTCTTGTGCGACGTACGGTCCAGTGACGACACCGGGGCCTCCTCGAATGGCGGGAGCGAAACCCTACTTGATGGGCGCGAACCGTCGTCGGCCGCCCCACCGACCGGCCTTGACCTCCCGAAACTCCGTCGTGCAATGCTGGGGCACGCCGGGAGGCACCGAGAGAACGACGGGGAGTACGGCATCACGATGGCAGCGGCACGACGGACAGCGAAGGGCGTCTGGGACCGTTTCTCGGCATCCGACCCGGGACTCCTGCGGCTCATGGCGGGACTGCGCACGGTCGGGGCGATCCTCCTCGCGCTCGCCGTGCTGGCTCCGCTCGGCACGTCGGTGACCCATCTCGTCGCGGGCGCGATGACGGCGATGGTCGCCACCTTCGCGATCCAGGAGAAGGAGGTGCGGGGGCAGGCGATCACGCTGGCGCTCGGGTGGCCGGTGGCGCTGGCGGCGATCTCGCTGGGGGCGCTGCTCAACTCCCGGGTGATCGCCGGTGACCTGTTCTTCGTCCTGCTGATCTTCGGCGCCGTCTACTGCCGCCGCTTCGGCGAACGGGGCACCGCGCTCGGCCTGATCGGCTTTCAGGTCTACTTCGTCTCACTCTTCGTCAGCGCGTCACCGTCGGCGCTGCCCACGCTCTGGCTGACGCTGACCCTCGCCTTCGCGTGCAGCGCGGTCGTCCGGTTCGCCGTGGTGCCGGAGACGCCGGAGCGCACCCTGGCGCGGCTGCGCGAGGCGTTCCGGGCGCGGCTCGCCCAGCTGATCGCCCACCAGATCGAGCTCCTGGACGCGGACGCGGGGTCGGCCGAAGACCTGGAGAAGGTCCTGGACGACCTGCGGCGCAGCACCGCGCGACTGCACGAGGCGGCGCTGATGATCCAGGGCCGCCTGGAGGAGGGCAGCCGCGACGCGGCGGCGGCGGCGCTCCTGCAACGCAGGGTGGCCGACGCCGAGATCGCCGCGGAACGCCTCGGCGTCCTGCTCCTCAACGCCCGCAGCGCGGAGCGCGTGGAGACCCTCACCCTGCACCTGCCGAGCGCGCCCGTACCGCTGTCGCGGCGCGGCCGGATCGGGCAGGACGCGGGCACCGCGCTGCGCCGCGATCTGCGTGCGCTGCACCTGCTCGTGGTGCGCCTGGTGCCCGACGACCGCGGTACGGCGCTCCCGTACGTGCGCAACAGGCTGCTCGGCTACCGCGAGGAGCAGGGCCTGCCGCAGGGTTCGCCCGCGATCCAGGACTGCTTCCGCGCGATCGGCGAGGCGGCGCGCGCCATCCTGGGCCTGCGGCTCGCGACCGACGGGGCGCGGGACGAGGAGTACGACAGTCCGGAGGCCATGCGGTCCCGTGAGGAGTTCGAGGCGGAGGAGATCTCGATCTCCGGGGAGGCCGCTGACGCGGAGGAGCCGGAGCAGACCGGGCTGCGGCGGCCCACCACGAGGGCGGCCGTGCAGGTGGCGGTGGGTTCGGCGCTGGCCATCGTGGGCGGTGAGTTCCTGTCGACGCAGCGGTGGTACTGGGCGGTGCTGACCTGCTGGGTGGTCTTCCTCAACACCGCGTCCACGGGCGAGATCATGGTCAAGGGCTACCGCCGCCTCGTCGGCACGGTGCTCGGTGTGGTGGCCGGGGTGGCGCTGGCCGGTGCCGTCGGCAACCACACGTGGGCCGCGTTCGCCCTCGTCGTGCTCTGCGTCTTCGGGATGTTCTTCACCGCGCCGCTGTCCTACGCGCTGATGTCGTTCTTCGTCACGGCGATGCTGGGCCTGCTCTACACCCTGCTCAACACCTACAGCCTCGACGTCCTGGTGCTGCGGATCGAGGAGACGGCGCTCGGCGCGGCCTGCGGAATCATCGCGGCGGTCCTGGTGCTTCCGGTGCGGACGTCGCACCGGACCGACGAGGAGCTCGGCACCGTCCTAGCACGGCTGCGGGACGTCGTGTCCGCCGCCGTGGGCCAGCTGAGCGGCGGGCCCCCGGTCGACCTCGTGGACCTGGCGCGCGACCTGGACACCGCGCTCGACGATCTGCGCAGCTCCACGAAGCCGTTGACGCATCCGATCGCCCCGCTGCGGGCCCGCCGGCAGACGGCCCGGTACATCGTCGCGCTCCTGGAGACCTGTGCCTATCACGCCCGTTCGCTGGCGGCGACGGCCGAGCTGGTGCCCTCCAGCAAGAGCGTCGCGGCCGACGCCCGGCTCGCGCTCGCCGGGCGGCGGATCACGCACAACATCGACCTGATCGCCGCGAAGGTGCGCGACGAGGAGCCCGACGGCGTCATCGAGTCCGGTTCCAGCATCGCCTCGATGCTGGACAGCGGCCGCCACGAGGTGCTGCGCACCGGTTCGGTGGCGTTCCGCGTGCTGCGGCATCTGCAGCGGCTCGACGAGGGAATCGTGGGTCTGGCGCGCCCGCTCGGGGTGCCGCTCGCGGCGCCCGAGGAGAGCGGCGGCGCGACGGCGGCGCGGAAGAAGCCCTGAGGCAGGAGCCGCACCTCGGGCTCAACGCACCCAAGCGCTGTACGACATGACGTCCCCCGCCTTCACTCCGTACGTGGGGTCGTTCTCGGTGACCGTGTCCTCCAGGCCCAGGACGGTTCCGTCGGCCGGGTCGAGGATCAGGATGCGTCGCAGCCCGTCGCTCTCGTGGACGTACGCCTGACCTGTGCGGCCCAGCCGGTCGGTGACCGTTCCCGCCGGGCGCAGGCCGTCGGCGTCGGCGAGGATGCGGGCGAGCGCGGCGGTCTCGTCGGCTCCGGGTGTCCAGTGGCGGAGGAACATCGCGACGGCGTCCAGGAGTTCACGGGTGTCGGTGAGCGGGGCGGGGTCGCTGGGGCGGCTGAGCTCGGCCAGGTAGCCGCGCAGGGCCTTGGGTGTGTGCGGGGGCCGGGACTGCGGAGGGGCCGTGCCCCGGCTCGGGGGGTAGGTGCGGTCGCTGAGGACCTTGCCGTCGTGGACCGTGCGCGGCCCGTCAGCGCCGTCGGCGATGACCGGCTTCCCGGGGCGGCGGGGGTCGGTGGCGACGACCAGTTCCGTGTGGCTGCCGTCCGGCCGCCAGCGGGTGACGCGCTCCTCGGGCAGGGTGATCGGCGCTTCGGCGCCGGGTCCCGACCCCAGCGCCAGGCTCCAGGTCCGGATGTGCGTTCCCTTGCGGAGCCGCGGCGCGTTCTCGGCCGAGGCCGACGCCGACGCCCGGGCGGCGATCCGGTCGAGCGGCAGCGGCGTGGAGCCGGAGCGGAGGGTGAGCGGGTGGGGGGCCGCGGCGGCGGGCGCGCTGCCCGACCCCGCGAGGACGAGGGCCAGCGCGGCCGCCACGGCGAGGGAGACCATCTCGATGCCCCAGACCAGGCGGCGCACTTGGCGTGCGGGTCCGCGGCGCGCTGCGGGTGCGCTGCGCGGTGTTTCGGGTGCGCTGTGCAGGAGCAGGTTCAACTGCCTCTCCGCGTGGCCGGGCAGGGGCCGGTCGCGGTAGCGGATGTCGTCGCCGGGCACGGGGTCGGCGGCGCGCAGGAGGGCGAGTTCGTCGTCATGAGCCATGGCCGTGGTCCTCCGGAACGGTGGCGCGGGTCGCTTCAGGGGCGGGCCGTGCGGCCGGCGCGGGCCGCATGCGGTCGATCTCGGCTCTCAGCCGGCGGCGGGCGCGGTGCAGCCGCATCGCCGCGGCCCGGGCACCGCAGCCGAGGGCGGTCGCGAGCTCGTCGGTGTCGAGTCCCTCCCAGGCCGTCAGGCGCAGCACCTCCTGATCGGAGGTGGAGAGCCGGCCCAGGGCCTCGTGCACCCAGTCCCCCGCGTGCTCGGCCTCCGGACCCGCCACGACGTGCCTGCGGTGGCGGCTCTCGTCGTGGCCGATCCGTTCGAGGAGGCGGCGGCGCCGCCCGTAGCCGCGGACCGCGTTCGCCAGACAGCGCCGCGCTATCCCGTACAGCCAGGGCAGCGGGGTCGGTGGCAGGTCGGCGCGGCGCCGCCAGGCGACGGCGAACACGTCGGCCACCACCTCCTCGGTGTCGTTCGCCGGGCCGCCGAGCCGCCGTGCCACGTAGCGGCTGACCGCCCAGTAGTGCTCGCGATAGGCAGCGGCGAAGGTTTCGTCGTCGCTCACGATCACGAAGTGTCCGGCACGGCTGTGATCGTCACACCCCCGGGGTGTGATCCATGTCGCTCCGCGCACCTGTCACAGAACGGTGCCCACCGGACACAGGCGGGGCATGGACAGCAACACCGTGATGCCGCCGCCCGCGCGCGCCTCAGACCCCGCTTCCGTGCCCGTGCGTACGGCGCCCCGGCCCCGCCGCCCGGGACGTGCCGTCGTCAAGTGGCTGACCACCACTGACCACAAGACGATCGGCACGCTCTATCTGGTCACGTCGTTCGCGTTCTTCTGCATCGGCGGTGTGATGGCGCTCTTCATGCGCGCCGAGCTCGCCCGTCCGGGTACGCAGATCATGTCGAACGAGCAGTTCAACCAGGCGTTCACGATGCACGGCACGATCATGCTGCTGATGTTCGCGACGCCGCTGTTCGCCGGTTTCGCGAACTGGATCATGCCGCTGCAGATCGGTGCGCCCGATGTGGCCTTCCCGCGGCTGAACATGTTCGCCTACTGGCTGTACCTGTTCGGCTCGCTGATCGCGGTCGGCGGATTCCTCACCCCGCAGGGCGCGGCCGACTTCGGCTGGTTCGCCTACAGCCCGCTGTCGGACGCGGTCCGCTCGCCGGGCATCGGCGCGGACATGTGGATCATGGGTCTGGCGTTCTCCGGCTTCGGCACGATCCTGGGCTCGGTCAACTTCATCACCACCATCATCTGCATGCGCGCCCCGGGCATGACGATGTTCCGCATGCCGATCTTCGTGTGGAACGTGCTGCTGACCGCGGTGCTGGTCCTGCTGGCCTTCCCGGTCCTGGCCGCCGCGCTGTTCGCCCTGGAGGCGGACCGCAAGTTCGGTGCCCACATCTTCGACGCCTCCAACGGCGGCGCGCTGCTGTGGCAACACCTCTTCTGGTTCTTCGGCCATCCAGAGGTGTACATCATCGCCTTGCCGTTCTTCGGCATCATTTCCGAGGTCATTCCGGTCTTCTCCCGCAAGCCGATGTTCGGCTACATGGGTCTGATCGGCGCGACCATCGCGATCGCGGGTCTGTCCGTGACGGTGTGGGCGCACCACATGTACGTCACCGGCGGCGTGCTGTTGCCGTTCTTCTCCTTCATGACGTTCCTCATCGCCGTGCCGACCGGCGTGAAGTTCTTCAACTGGATCGGCACGATGTGGAAGGGGTCCCTGAGTTTCGAGACCCCGATGCTGTGGGCGGTCGGCTTCCTGATCACCTTCACCTTCGGCGGTCTGACGGGCGTCATCCTGGCTGCGCCGCCGATGGACTTCCATGTGTCCGAGTCCTATTTCGTGGTGGCGCACTTCCATTACGTGGTGTTCGGCACCGTGGTCTTCGCGATGTTCTCCGGCTTCCACTTCTGGTGGCCGAAGTTCACCGGCAAGATGCTCGACGAGCGCCTGGGCAAGATCACCTTCTGGACGCTGTTCGTCGGCTTCCACGGCACGTTCCTCGTCCAGCACTGGCTCGGCACGGGAGGAATGCTCCGCCGGGTTCCCGACTACCTCGCGGTGGAGGGCTTCACCACCCTCAACACCGTGTCGACCATCTTCTCCTTCCTGCTCGGTCTCTCGTTCCTGCCGTTCTTCTACAACATCTGGAAGACGGCCAAGTACGGCAAGAAGATCGAGGTCGACGACCCGTGGGGTTACGGCCGTTCGCTGGAGTGGGCGACGTCCTGCCCGCCCCCGCGGCACAACTTCCGGACGATTCCCCGCATCCGCTCGGAGTCACCCGCCTTCGACCTGCACCACCCCGACATCGCCGCGGCCGAACAGCGGGCCCTGCGGTGACGGCGATGGACGACCGCCCGGTGCGCGTGCGGGCCTTCATCAACGAGGTCGAGGGCCATCTCCTCGTGGCGGCCGCCCGCGCCGAGGGCCGCACGGCGGCACGGCACTTCACCCAGCGCCTCCCCTGGCTGACCGACACCCAGCGCGCCGAGGTGGAACGCCTCTACGCCGAGGAGCACCTGTCGCTCACCCGGCACGGCTGGCAGCACATCGCCCGGCGGGCGTGCCAACTCCGCGCCGAGTACGAGGAGACGTACCGCGTTCTGCGGCGGCGACTTCTCCTGGGGAGCCTGTTGGCCCTGGCGTTGCCCCTGGCCCTGGCGTCGGCGGTCCTCAGGGCGGGAGGAATGCTTTAGATTTCAATGAGGCAGAATGTTCTCCCTGGGGGCAGTCGTCTTAGGGGGTTCCGTGCTGCTTGTCGATCTTTCCACCGTGGCGCCGCGCGAGCGGGCGGACGCGTTCCACCACGCGCTCACCGACTCGTCGGTGCCCAACGAAGTCGTCCACGAGGAGCCCGAGGCCGGCATCCACGCGCGGATGGAGCTGTGGCGCGTGGGCGGGCTGGATCTCTTCTCCACCCGCAACTCGGGCTTCGAGGTGCGGCGGAACGAACGGCACGTACGCCACCACCGCAGCAGCCCCGTGATCTCCGTGTCGCTCCAGCCGGAGGGCGCCCACCGCGCCGAGGTCGCGGGGCGGCAGCAGGTCCTTGGCCCGGACGACATCTGCGTCTTCCACGAGCTGTCGCCCCGCGTCTACGGCTGGTCGGGCGACGGCGCCTCCCGGTCCGTGATGTTCGACGTCGACCGCCTCGACGTACCGGTGGACACCGTCGTGCGGGCCTCGCAACGACTGCGCGCGAGCCCGATGTACGACCTCGTCCTCAACCACCTGCGCAGCGTGTGGCGTGACCCCGCACGCCTGGAAGCCGACCCCGGCGCCGGGGCCCTCGCCTCGGCCACCACCGAACTCGTCCGCGCGCTGCTCCTGTCGGCCGCGCACGCCGAGGACGCGCCCGCCGTCCGTTCCACGATGGACGACACACTGCTCACCCGGATCCTCGCCTACGCGCGCCGCCACCTCGCGGACCGCGACCTGACGCCGGAACGCATCGCGCAGGAACACGCCGTCTCCGTACGCAGGCTCTACCTCCTGCTCAACGACGCGGGCATCAGCCTCGAACAGTGGCTCATCACCGAACGCCTCACCAAGGCACGCGAGATGCTCGCCGCACCCCGCTACGACCGGCTCACCGTCGCGGCGGTCGCCGCCCGGTGCGGGTTCAGCAGCCCCAGCCACTTCAGCCGCCGCTTCCAGGCGGCGTACGGCGCGTCGCCCAGCGAGTGGCGGCGGCAGCGCGCCGGCTCGGGTGTCACGGAGACCGACCCGGCCTGACGCGGCTCAGGCCGCGTGCAGGGCGGCGTGCAGCGTGTCCGTCACCTGGATGCGGGCCGCCCTGGAGGCCTCCGTGCGGCGGAGCAGGTCGAACAGGACGAAGCCGTGGATCGTGCCCTGGTAGCGGATCGAGACGACCGGCACGTCCGCTTCCCGCAGGCGTGCCGCGTACGCCTCCCCCTCGTCGCGCAGCACGTCCGCCTCGGCCGTGAGGACCAGCGCCGACGGCAGCCCGCGCAGCCGGCTCACCGGTGCGCGCAGCGGGGAGACGACGGCGTGCGTCCGGCTCTCGCGGTCCGGCGCGTACTGCCGCCAGTAGTCGCTCATGGCGGCGCGGCCGAGGAAGTACCCGTCCGCGAACTGGCGGTAGGACGGGGTGTCCATCGCCGCGTCGGTCACCGGGCAGACCAGCACCTGATGGCGGAAGCGGGGACCGCCGCGCTCGCGTGCCACGAGGGTGAGGCCCGCGGCCTGCTGGGCGCCCGCGCTGGCGCCGACGACCGCCATCCTGCTCCCGTCCAGACGGCACTCGGCGCCGTGCCGGGCGACCCACCGGGCGACGGTGTAGGCACGCTCCACGGCGTGGGGGTGCCGCGCGTCCTCCGGTACGTCGTACTCGGGGACGACGACCGCGGCGTCCGCGCCGAGGACGAGGTCCGCCACCAGCCGCCGGTGCGCGTACGCGTCCGTCAGCATCCAGCCGAGCCCGTGCAGATACAGCACGACCGGCAGCGGCTCGTCCGTGCCCGCGGGCCGCAGGATCCGTACCCGGATGCGGTTCCCGTCGGGCCCCGGCAGAGCGAGCCACTCCTCCTCGACGTCGGGTTCGTCACCGCCGCCGCCGTCCCAGAGCGCCGCCATGCGGTTCCTGGACGCGACGGGATCCGCCTCCGACGGTGCGGGGCACGTGTGCGCCTCGGCGAAGGCACGCGTCCACCGTTCGAGGACAGGTTTCTCCCGGGCGGCCGGAACGTCTGCTTCCACGGGGACTCCTGCACGAGGGGCGGATCAAGGGGCCGTTCGCGGCTCCGCCGGGCACGGAGTACCCACCCTAGGACGCCGTCGACCCGAAAAGCGTGCGGCCACCCTACGGATGCATGCCGCTGCGTGCACACTTCGGCCGCGTCCTCCGCAGGCTCCCCCCACCTCCACGAAGGGCAGTCATATGACCTAACGCCTCCCCCCGCCGTCGGCCGAGACTGACGGCAGGGCCGTGGTCCAGGGGCGACCGTCCCCCTCTGCCACGCACCACGCACCGCGCACCGCGCATCGGCCCGGGGACGGATGAAGGGAGCCCCCCGTGAGCACTCGATCCGGTACGGCCGTGTCGCCGGGCACCGAGACGTCGACCGATGTGGAGGCCGCGTTCTCCCGCTGGCTCACGCCGGTCGTCGAACCCACCGACCCCACCGGCCCGGACGCGCGCGCCCACGGAGCCGTGACGCTCCACCACTTCGGATACGTACGCATGCTCACCTGCGAGGCCGGGCCGCTGCGCCTCGTCCGCAGCCCGCGTTCCGCCCCGCGGGACGCGGGAGACGCGGTCGCGCTCCTGGCCCCCCGCCAGGGGACCGTGCGGCTGGCGCAGGACGGGCGCGGCGCGGCCGTGGAGAGCGGTGAGCTGGCCCTGACCGACCTGCGCCGCGCCTTCTCGATCGAGCAGCGGGAGCGCGGCCGGCTTCTCGTCCTCCGCCTCCCCCTGCACGCGCTGCACCTGCCCGCGGTCCCCCTCCGCTCCCTCACGGCGCGCGCCGTGACCCCGTCCGAGGGCGCGGCCGCGCTCCTGCCCGCCCTGCTCCCGCAGTTGGAGACGGCCGGGTCCCGGGTGCCGCCCGTGCTGGGCGAGCGGCTCGGGGGTGTCGTCGCGGACCTGGTCGCCGGTCTGGTCGAGGACCTCGCCGCGGACGCGGAAGGGCCACCGGGCCCCGACCGGCACCCTCTCCTCGTCACGATCCTCGAATACATCGAAGCCCACCTCGGCGACCCCGAGCTGTCCGCGGAACGCATCGCCGCGGCACATCTCATCTCGGTCCGCTACCTCCACCGTCTCTTCGAGGCCGAGGGGGTGACCGTGGGCAGACTGATCCAACGCCGGCGCGTCGAGAAGTGCGCCCACGAACTCGCGCGCCGCAGCCGGGTGACGCCCTCCATCGCCGTGGTGGCCTCCCGCTGGGGCTTCCGCAGCGCGTCCCACTTCAGCCGCGCGTTCAAGTCCGTCCACGGTCATTCGCCGCAGGAGTGGCGGCGGCTGGCCGGGGCGGGGGCGGAGGGATGGGTGACGGGGGTCTAGACGGGGGTGGTCCTGCCGTCGCGCCAGTCGCTGGGCGACATCCCGTACGCCGCGCGGAAGCTGCGGCTGAAGTGCGTGGCGCTGGCGAAGCCCCAGCGGCGGGCGACCGCTGAGACCGTGATGTCGTCGCGGCCGGGGCGGGCGAGTTCGCGGCGTGCCTCCTCCAGGCGGCGGTGCTGGATCCACCGGCCGACCGTGCTGCCCCGGCCCTCGAAGAGCTTGTGCAGGTAGCGGATCGAGATGTGCTGGGACTCGGCGACGCTCGCCGGGGTCAGGTTCCTGTCCCACAGGTTCGCGTCGACGTAGGCGCGCAACCGGGCCATCAGCGCCTCGCGGTCCTGCCCTCCGTCCTGCGGTCCGCTGACGGCGTCCTCCGCGACGAGCAGCCCGACCAGGTCGGCGACGGCGCCGGCCAGTCGGAGCGCGGTCCGTGGTGCGTGTCCGGGCCGGAGGCCTGTGATGTCCCGCAGCAGTGGGCCCAGCAGCGACGCGACGGTCCCGTCGGTGAAGGGGGCGCGGCCGCCCAGCTCGCGTACCTGACGGTCGGTGAGCGTGAGCGCGCGCCGCGGTATGCGTACCAGGTGCAGCTCGAAGTCCCCCTCCTCTTCCAGGACGAAGGGTTCCGCTCCGTCGCAGGCGAAGAGGTCGCCCGGCAGGCAGGCCTCGGCGCTCCCCCGCCGGACGAGGGTGGCCCGGCCGAGGCTGTGGATGCCCAGGAGCACATATGGTTCGGTCGGTTCCGTGGGCTCGGCGGGTTCCGTCGCCGCGTCGTCTTCAGGGGCGTGCAGTACGCATCGCGCCGCTCCCCGCACCGTACGCACGTGCAGGAAGCCGAGCGTTTGGGTGCTGGTGGCGGAACCGGTGGTCATGGTCGTCGTCAGGCTCACGCAGTCAGCCTGGGGTGGTCGGGACGTCGGTGACGAGAGCGTGCGGCGTTCCCTGCGGGCAGGGGCACGAGCCGTGCACGGTGAGGCATCGCGAGGGTGTCACGGTGGTGGTCCGTGGGCGTACGTGACGGAGTACGGGCGGACCGTCCTGAGCCGAGAAACCAGGCACGGGGCAAGGGCAGGGGGGCGAGGGGAAGGTGCGAGCAGTCGTGCGGAGCGGGCAGGGCGGCGACAGGACGCTTGTCGGCCGTCAGCGCGAACAGACGCTGCTGGAACGGTTCTTGGAGCGTGCGCGGGCCGGAGCCGGTGGCTCGGCGACGGTGTTGCGCGGTGACGCCGGCATCGGGAAGACCACCTTGCTCGACTGGACCGCCGCGCGCGCCGCACGGGACGGCTTCACCGTCCTGCGCGTCGCGGGGAACGAGGCGGAGTCCGGTATCGCCTTCGGCGCGCTGCACCACGTACTGCGGCCGCTTCGGGAGAACTCGCGCGCGCTGCCCCCGCACCAGCGGCTCGCACTCGAACGGGCCCTGGGGCTGCGGGACGGACTGCCCCCGGAGGGCTTCATGGTGGGCGCCGCGGCACTGGCCCTGCTCGCGGCGGAGGCGCGCCGCCGTCCCGTGCTCGTCCTCGTCGACGACCTGCACTGGGTGGACCCGTCCAGCGCGGCCGTCTTCGTCTTCCTCCACCAGCGGGTCGCCGGGCTCCCCGTGGTGATGGTGTGCACGAGCCGGCCCGACCGTTCCGCCCTGGAGGGCTGGCCCGCCCACCCGGTGGACGTGGAGGCGCTGTCGGGCGACGACTCCCGCACCCTGCTGCGGCGCTGGCACCCGGGGCTCGCGGCCGCCACCGCCCGGCGCGTGATGGACGAGGCGGCGGGCAATCCGCTGGCCCTGGCCGAGCTGCCGGGACAGCTGGCGGCCGAGCACCGCAGCGGTGTGCTGCCGCTGCCGGAGAGGCTGCCGTTGGGCGAGCGTCTGGAGGAACTGTTCGCGCGCCGGCTTCGGTCACTGCCCGAGAGCGCGGCCCGGGCGCTGCTGCTCACCGCGCTGGACGGCGCCGCCACCGTCGCGAACGACGCCGTGCTGCGGGCGGGTGAGGACCGTGCCGAGTGGATTCTCGGGCGTATCGAGGCCAGCGGTCTGGCGCGGCTGGACTCCGCGGGGCGGCTGGTGTTCCGGCATCCACTCGTACGCAGCGCGGTGATCGCCTCCGCGTCGGCGGCGGAACGGCGCGCCGCCCACCGGACGCTGGCGGAGCGGCTGCGCGCGGACGACCCTCGCCGGCTGCTGCACGAGGCGTCCGCCGCGGACGGGACGGACGAACGGCTCGCCGCGCGGCTTCAGGAGGCCGGAACCCGCATCGCGTTGCGCGGCGGCGACGCGGAGGGGGCGCTGCTCCTCGACCGCGCGGCGGCTCTCGGCACCGACCCCGGTGACCGGGCGCGGCGGCTGACGTGGGCCGCCGTCATGTCGGCCCGGGGAGGCCGCCTCGCGTACGCGGCGGAACTGGTGGCGGAGATCCGGCGAGGTCCTGTGCCCGAGGACATCGCGCCGCTGTTCGCCTACGCGGTCGTGTACGTCGACCAGAGTCACCACGTCGACTTCGCCTCGTCGTTCGCGCTGCTGCCCGGCGCCCTGGCCGCGCTGACCGCTCCCGGCGCCCCGGCGTTCGGCGATCTCGTCGAGCAGATGGCGTTCAAGCTGCTGCTGGCCTCGGCCTACACGGGCGACCCGCGTGGCTGGGAGGCGCTGGAGCGGCATCAGGCGCACCTCTCCCCCGCCGCCGTGCTCTGCCGTCGCGCCTGGTCGGACCCGCCGCGCACGGCGCACGGCGCGGAGGCGGAGCTGCGCGCCCTGGTGGCGCGGATGGCCGTGCAGCGGGAGACCGCGGGTGCGTGGCTGCTGCTGTGGGCGGCGTCGGCGGTGGACGCGGCCGACGACGAGCTGTGGCGGCTCTTCAACGACGAGCACACGTACGCCACACAGGGCTCCGTCGCGAAGGCGCGGTGTCATCAGGCGTTTCTGCGGGGCGGCTGGGACACCGCGGAAGACTGTCTGCGCGAGGCCGGCCTCGCGGACGAACTCGGCTACCACTGCAACGCCCTGCTCTTCCGGTACTACTACGCGCACTTCGTGGCGGGCCGCGGTGACGAGCAGGGCCTGCGCGCGGTGCGGGCCCTCGTCGAACCGGCGGCGGCCCGGGCACGGATGCGGTTCGTCACCGACCACCTGGACCGCCTCGAAGCCCTCGCCGCCCTGGCGCACGGCCGGCACGAGGAGGCGTACGGGCTGCTGCGGCGCTTGATGGCGCCGGGTGAACTGCCGCGCGGCCTCGCCTGGTTCCACCTCCCCTTCTACGACTTCGTCGTCGCGAGCCTACGCTGCGGCCGCCGGGCGGAGGCGCTCGCCCATGTCGCGGCAGCGCGGGCCGCGGGGATGGACTCCATCTCCGCGCACCACGCCTTTCTGCTGGCCGCCGCATGTGCGATCACCGCCGAGGACGAGGAGGCCGACGCGGCGTACGCGGCGGCCTACGCGGTACCGGGCGCCGGTGAGTGGGTCTTCGACCTGGCGCGGCTGCGCCTGTCGCACGGCACCTGGCTGCGCCGCCGGGGGCGGTACACCGAGGCGGCGGAGCCCCTGCGCGCCGCGATCCGCGCCTTCCAGGAACTGCGCGCCGACCCCTGGGTGGCGCAGTGCCGGGCGGAGCTGCGGGCCGCCGACCGCGGCCCGGGCCCCGCGCCTGTCCTGCTCACGGCTCAGGAGCTGCGGATCGCCCGCCTGGTCTCCACCGGCCTGACGAACAAACAGGTCGGCGCCGCGCTCCAGCTGTCACCGCGCACGATCGGAGCCCATCTCTACCGCATCTTCCCCAAGCTGGGCGTCACATCGCGGGCCGCTCTGGCGAGGGCACTGCCCGACTCCTAGCGCGTCACACGGTGGCGGAGGTAGACGACGCCGGAGCCGAAGGTGCGGGTCTCGACGAGTTCGAGGTCCACCTGGCGCTCGTGCCGAGGGAAGAACGGGATACCGCCGCCGACCAGCACCGGGTGGACCACGGCCCGGTACTCGTCGATCAGTCCCGCGGCGGCGGCCTCGGCGGCGAGCGTCGCGCCGCCGATCGCGATGTCGCCCTCCCCCGGCTCGGCCCGCAGCCGCTCGATCTCCTCCGCCAGGCCCCCGGAGAGCAGGCGGGCATTGCCCCGCACCGCCGACAGCGTGGTGGAGAACACCACCTTGGGGAGTGGATTCCAGAGCGCGGCCCATTCGAGCATGGAGTCGTCGAGCGACGGGTCCTGGTCGGCGGTCTCCCAGTACAGCATCGTCTCGTACAGCCGGCGCCCCAACAGGTGGACACCGACCTCTCGGATCTCGTCGATCCAGAAGCGGAAGACCTCCGCGTCGGGATCCGTCCAGTTGAACCCGCCGTCCGGCCCGACGATGTAGCCGTCGAGCGAGACGCCCATCGAATAGGTCACGCTGCGCATCTGAAGTCCTCACCGGTCAGGGAAAGTACAGGGCCGCCTTCTCCAGGACGTGACGCGTGAACATGCCGCCCCACGCGACCCCGCCTCGGTACATGGTGACCCGGCCGGCTCCCGGGGCCGTCTCTATCGTGAGAGGCCGGCCGACCACGGACGTCCCCAGCATCCGGGCGTCCGCGGCCGCCCACTCCCTCGCGGACGGCTGGACGTCGTCGCTGACCAGGGCGGACAGGACCATCACCGCGTTGCGGGCACCCGGCAGGCCGCTGCGGATGCTCTTCGCGTAGGTCAGGGACCATCCGGTGAACTCGGCGAGCGAGGCGTCGTCGACGCGCGGCACAGCGGCGGCGAAGACGAACAGCTCCGTCCTGGTGCCGAACCACCGCGCCTTGCGGTCCGCCCGGCTGCCGATCGCCACGCGGTGCTCGCCCCAGTTGGCCGCGGTCACCCCGCATCCGTCGGCCGCCAGCCGCTCACGAAGTGCTTCCACGTAGCTGTTGGCCGCGTCGGCCGGTAATGCTCCGTCGGTTCGCTGCTGAGTCATGCGAGGGATCATCCAGCAGAAGGGGGACGCCGGGAAGACGGTGCACCGATCGGCTGCCGCCTCGCCACCTACACAGGTAGTCCTCTACGAGAGACCCTCTACAGGAACAGGAACCAGGTGACCGTTCCGACCGGGACCAGGGCGCAGACTAGACCGGCGCTCAGGCACAAGGCCGCCAAGAGCTTGAAGACACGGGGCCGCTGGGCACGGCAGGCGGCGAAGCCGGTGAAAGCGATGATGCTGAGGCAGGGCAGCAGGATGAAGACGAGGCCCAGCGCCGCCATCGTCGTTCCCCCGCTGATCATGTGCCTGTTGGACAGCAGGACGGTACAGCACGTCGGTTCCTCAATCGCGCCCGGTTCCCGGCCCGTCCGCGAGGGCGCGGGCGATGCCGGCCCGCGTCGTGATGCCGAGCTTGGGGAACACGCGGTAGAGGTGCGCGCCGATCGTCCGCGGTGACAGGCCGAGCCGCTCACCGATCTGCCGGTTGGTCAGCCCTTCGGCCGCGAGCTCCGCAATACGCGTTTCCTGGGCCGAGAGGGAAGAGTGCCGGTGTCCTCCGGCCGGCCCTGCCGCTGTCCCGGCGTCCGCCGTCGCCGCGGCGAGTTCCCGGGACGCCTGTGCGGCCCAGGGCGTGGCGCCGAGGCGGGTGAACACGGTGAGCGCGGCCCGGGAGTGGACGACCGCCCGCTCGGGCCGACCGTGACGCCGGAGCCACGCGGCATGGGCCAGGTGGGCCCGGGCGAGCGGGAAGGGCCAGCTCTCCGCGCCGGGCAGCGCGTACACGGCCTCGTACCGCTCCTCCGCCTCGTCCTCTTCGGCCGCGAAGGCCTCGGCGACGGCCATCAGGAAGGTGTGGTGCGCCGATGCGCGGGCGAGGCCGGACGAGCGGACCGCGCGCAGGTGGTGACGGGCCTCCGCTCGCCGGCCGCTGTCGACCGCCGCCTGCACCCGGTCGACGAGCGACAGGTGGAGCCACGGGCTGCCGGAGGGAAGCTCTTCGCCCTCGTCGGGCGGCATGAGACCGCGCGCGTGGTGCCATGCCTCCTCGGTGAGGCCGTGCCCGAGTGCGCACAGCACCTTCGCGCCGCGCAGGCGCTCGGTGACCAGGCGGAGCCCACGGGCTCGGGCGCGGGCGCGGAGCGCGGGCTCCAGCTCGGCGAGTCCGGCCCGGTCCCCGCGGGCCGCGAGGATCTGCGCGGTGTTCTGCAGGAACAGCGTCTCGGCCAGCGCGTAGCCGTGGTCCGCGGAGGTGCGGGCGCCCGCGCGGGAGGCGGTCAGGGACGCGTCCCAGTGGCCGTGCAGGAAGTCGTCGCGGGCGCGCAGACTGTCGATGAACGTCTGCGTCGCGTACGCGTGGTGGCGCGCGAAGGCGCTCCACAGGGCGTCGTGCTCGCCGACGGCATCGACGGCGGCGGCCGCCCACAGGAGGAACCAGGCGGCGGTGGTCTCCCGGTCCGCCGGCAGGGTGGCGACCGTCTCGCGCAGCCGGCGCGGCACCTCGTGGACGGCACCGGCCCAGGCGTCGCGGCACAGCGTCGCGGCCGGAGAGGCGTGTGCCGCGTGGCGTTCGACGGCGGCCCAGGCACGCTCGTCCCCGGTGAGGGCGGCCGCGACGAGGAGAAGGAAGAGCATCGGTTCGCGCAGTGCGGCCTGCGGATCGCCGCCGTCCGGTTCGTCCAGTACGGGCGTCTCCAGTACTGGCGTCTCCAGTACGGGCGTCCCCAGTACGGCGGGAAGCAGCTCGATCGACGGATGCGGGTCGGCGCCGAGCTGGAGGCGGGTGTAGGCGACGGCGAAGGCGTAGGGGGCGGCGGGTTCGGGCTTTCCGGGGCGGGCCTCGGTCTCGGCCTCGGCGACGAGTTCCGCCGCGAGGTGCGGGCGGCCGCTCCGGACGGCGGCGGCCGCGGCGGCGACGAGGCGCGCGGTTCTGCTCGCCGGGTCGGGGCTCAGCCGGGCCGCCCGCGCCATCAGCTCCGCCGCCTCCACGTCTCCGCCCTGGGCGGCCATGCTGTCCGCCTCCGCGTGCAGCAGTGCGGCCAGTTCGCCGTCGGTGCCGAGCGCTGCGGCGGCCAGGTGCAGGGCTCGGCGGGGGCTCTTCGCGGGCAGGGCGTCCGCCAGCAGCCGGTGTGCGGCGCGGCGCTCCGCCGGGGAGGCGATGTGCACCAGGCAGGCGCGGACCAGCGGGTGGTGGAACACCACGACGTCGCTGTCCGGGTCGGTGTGCGCGAGGCCGGAGCTCTCGATGTGCTCCTTGAGCCGTGTCCACGCTGTGCCCGGGTCACGGTCGGCCATGGCCCGCAGTACGGTGCCGCAGCGGGCGGACGCGTCGTCGAGTGCGGCCACCAGCAGCAGGCGCCGGACGGCATCGGGCAGGGCGCGCAGCCTGTCCTCGTACAGCCGCCCGAGGCGCTCCCCGAGAGGCAGTGCGTCGAAGGGGTCGGTCAGCCCGAGCGGGGCGGGGCCCGCGTAGGACTCGGCACGGTCGGCGGCCACCCGCCGCAGCTGCCGCGGGAGTTCGTGCAGGGCGAGCGGGTTGCCGGCGGCGGCCCGCAGCACCCTGCGGCGCGCCCCGTCGGGCAGGGCGGGGTGCGTCGTGCGGAGCAGCCGTTCGGCCTGGGAGGCATCCAGCGGCGGCAGGTCGATCACCTGTCCCGGCAGGCCCTCGTTGGCGTCGCGCTTCTCCCTGACGGCGGCCGGTGCGCGGCCGGCCGTGTCTCCCGCCCGCCGGGTCGCGGCGATGGCGACGACGGGCAGCGGGGCCAGGTGACGTTGTACGTATCCGAACACGGCGACGCTGGACGGGTCGGCCCACTGCAGGTCGTCCAGGAGGACGACCACGGGGCGGCGTGCGGCGGCGTGGGCGAGCAGGGTGAGGGCGGCGCTCGCCACGGTGAACCCTTCGGGCGGTGTCCCCTCGCGGATGCCCAACGCGCTTTCCAGGGCGTGCCGTTGCTCGTCCGTGAGTCCCCGGGCGTCGTCGAGCAGCGGCCAGAGGATCTGGTGGAGGGCGGCGAACGGCAGCCCCGCCTCTGCCTCGGCCCCGGTCATCCGGAGCACGCGCAGTCCCGCGCGACGGGCCGTCGCCTCGGCGGAACCGAGCAGCGCGGTCCGCCCCGTGCCGGGGTCGCCGCGCAGGATCACGGAGGTGCCGGTGGAGCCGATGTCCGCCAGGGCGGCGTCGATGACGGCGAGCTGCGCGTCGCGCCCCACCAGAGGGGAAACGTCGCGCCCCATCAGCGCTTCAGCACGCCGTCCAGCCACTCCACGACCTCGGGGTCCACCGGATCGGCGAGGTCGGCGAACTCCTCGTGCTTCTCCAGGAACTTCGCCACGTAAGGGCAGACCGGCACGATGCGCAGCCCCGCGCCGCGTACGTCGTCCAATGCCTTTCGTACGAGGATCGAGGCCAGGCCCTGTCCCGCGTAGGCGTCGTCGATCTCGGTGTGGAAGAACACGCGTCGGTCGTCGCGGTCGCGGTACGCGGTGAATCCGGCGCTCTTGTCGTCGACCAGGATCTCGTACCGATGCCGGGCGTCCACGCGTCGAACGACCGGAGTCGGTGCGGGCTGCGTCATTGTCGTACTGCCTTTCAGTGGCGCGTGGGGCCCTTTGCACGGTGCGGTGCCCTCGCGACTGCGGCCGATGAAGTTTCGGCACATCTTATACAGTTGCGGCGTCTGTGCAGGTCAGGCGCCTACAAGGCGGCAGACCGGCGGATCGCGGTCTCCACGGCGGAGGGTTCGCCATCGGAACGTTCGACGCTCGGGCCCCGCCCCGGCCGGGGAAGCAGCGGTGGCTGCGCCATGAAGCGGGGCTCGGTACCTCTGTGCGGTTGCGCCGCGTGTACGAGGAAGGGGTGACAGAGGTAGACGTCGCCGGCCCGGCCCGTGGCGAGGGCGAGCGGCCGGTGATCAGTGGCGGGCACGGCGCGCTCGGCGAGTTCCATGAAGGGCAGGCCGGCCTCCCGCTCGGGTGCGAGCAGTGCGGCGACGTCCAGGTGGGATCCGACTCGGATGCGGGTGGGCGCGTCGTCCTGGCCCACGTCGGACATCAGGAACAGCATCAGCAGCCACCGCCCCCGGGAGGCGACGTTCACCCGGTAGGACATGAAGTCGGCGGGATCGTCTCCCGGGAAGCTCGCGTCGATGTGCCATCCGTCGTCGCCCGGCTCCAGGTCGCTGGGGAACCGCACGGGGAACGTGCCGAGTCCGCCGAGGGGCGCCCAGCGCCCTTCGCCGACGAGGGCATCGAACGCGGCGTGCAGGCGAGGGGAGTTGGCGGCGGCCCGGAAGGGCTCCTGCCCGTAGGCGCCGAGCCGCACGACGGGGCTCTTCCACGTCGTCGGGTCATCGGGCTCACCGTCGATGTCCCGCCACATGATCTCCCGGCACTCCGCCGCGAGGTCGCGCGAGAACGCCTCCTCCACACGGAGGAACCCGTTCTCCACGAACTCGGTCACATCATCGGCGCTGATCATCGCTTCACTCATGCTGTCAGCGTGGCATCGGGGCCGGGCGTCCCACCCGACACATGCCGCACGGCTGCTGTCGGGCCGAAGCCGTGGCCGGCATGTGTCGGCATGGCCGGCACGGCTCTGCCTGGGGCCTGCGCCGGCGGCCCCTAGAACACCGACCAGCCCGTCACCGTGGTGAAGTGGTCGAGCGCCGCCACACCCGCCACGGAGTTGCCGTACGAGTCCAGGCCCGGGCTCCAGACGCACAGGGTGCAGCGGCCCGGGATCACCGCGACGATGCCGCCGCCGACGCCGCTCTTGCCCGGCAGGCCGACGCGGTAGGCGAAGCTGCCCGCCGCGTCGTACGTACCGCAGGTGAGCATGACCGCGTTGACCTGCTTCGCCTCGCGCGCGGGCAGCAGGCGCGTGCCGTCGCCGCGCAGCCCGTGCCGGGCCAGGAAGGCCGCGGCGAGGGCGAGGTCGCGGCAGCTCATACGGATCGCGCACTGCCGGAAGTAGTGTTCGAGCACCGTGCTCACGGGGTTGTCGAGGTTGCCGTAGCTCGCCATGAAGTGTGCGAGAGCCGCGTTGCGGTCGCCGTGCTCGGCCTCGGAGGCCGCCACCACCGGGTCGAAGGCGACATCCGGGTTGCCGCTCTCCGCGCGCAGGAACTCCAGCATCGTCGCGGCGGCGTCGCCGGTGAGGCTCTGCAGCCGGTCCGTGACGACCAGGGCGCCGGCGTTGATGAAGGGGTTCCGCGGGATGCCGTTCTCGTACTCGAGCTGGACCAGCGAGTTGAAGGGGTTGCCGGAGGGCTCCGTGCCGACCCGGTCCCAGATCCGCTCGCCGCCCTCCGCCAGGACGAGCGCGAGACTGAAAGCCTTCGAGATGGACTGGACGGAGAACGGCTCCTGCCAGTCCCCCACCCCGTGCACCTCACCGTTGACGTCGGCGACCGCGATGCCGAAGCGCTCGGCGTCCACGCCCGCGAGCGCCGGAATGTACCCGGCCACCTGGCCGCGGCCCACCAGCGGCCGGGCGAAGGCGGCGACTTCTTCGAGAACGGCCTGGTAGTCCACAATCCGAGCTTTCTGCATATGGTGCGCGGCTGGTTCGTCCAGAAAGCCGCTGGTTACGGGGCTATGTCAGCATCCGCGGCCACAGAATAACGCCCGGTCGTCACCGCAGGCGAGCACGGAGAAATCCGCCGCCGAGCCGGACGGCCGCGACACCCGCTTCGCGCACCAGCTCGCTGACGAGCCACGCGGGTCTGCACCTGTAGGCAGGCACTCGGGCCTCCGTCAGCCTCGGCCTCTTCCGCCGGTGAGCTCGCTGATGGCGCACCGGCCGACCGGTTCCGGTGATGTGCGGGTCATTCCCCGGCCCCGCTGCCATCCGCATTCCCTGCGCGTCGTCCTGAGGAATCCCACCGGCACGGCACTGTCGAAATGGCGATTCCGGAGGTCGGACGGACAAGTGTTCCGCTCGCTTCCTCCTTGGCGTGGCCACCGCCCCGCGAGCGACCATCCGAGGAGCACCCGTGCCCAGACAGACCGTTGCCGAGCAGTACGTCGACCTCCTGGCCCGCGCCGGAGTGCGCCGGCGCGGGGTGTCCGTCGTGTCGCTGCCGGGAGACGTCGCCGGCGAGCACTCTCCGGCGGGCGGGGCCGAACTCGCCATGCCGCTGGACCGGCCCGCGATCCGCCCCGCCGACCACGATCTGACCCGGCTGGTGGAGCTGGTGGGCGCCGCAACTCCTGGCGTCGGACGCATGGCGCACCTCGCCCGCGCGAACATCCGGAACATGCCGCGTCCATAAGGGGCCGGGCGCCGCCCGCCACACCCGTCCGCCGAACGAGGAAAGCCGGAACAGCGCGGCCCTCCGACATGGACACGCACAGGCCACAGTCAGGGCGCTGACAGACAAACACCCCCGGCCGGTCGTCCCTAAGGTTGCTCACATCCGGTCAGTGCATACCGCACGCAATCGGCACCGAGGCCGGACCGAACCGCGACATCTCGCGGCGCCGCACCGGCAGTTCACCGACGCCTCGCGGCAATCCCGCCGAACACCCACCCCATTGATGAGGGAGTTTCCCATGCCCAGTTCCGCCAAGCCGACCGTCGTCCTCGTGCACGGCGCTTTCGCCGACGCCTCCAGCTACGCCCAGGTCATCCCCCGGCTGTTCGCCCGCGGCCTGGACGTCGTCGCCCCGGCCGTGCCCAACCGCAGCCTGATCGGGGACGCCGCCTACGTCGCCTCCGTCGTCCGGCAGATACCCGGTCCTGTCGTCCTGGTCGGCCACTCCTACGGCGGCGCGGTCATCACCGTCGCCGGTACCGAGGACAACGTCAAGGCACTGGTGTACCTGGCCGGTTACGCCCTGGAGAAGGGCGAGAGCCTGGGCGAGCTGCAGGGCCGCTTCCCGGACAGCGACCTCGCCGCCGCGCTCGTCCACACCCCCTTCCCTATCGAGGGTTCGGCCACGCCCGGCACCGACGTGTCGGTCCGTACCGACAAGTTCCCTGCCATCTTCGCCGCCGACGTCGACCCGCGGCTCGCCGCCGTCCTCGCCGTGTCGCAGCGACCGCTGGCCGCCCAGGCCTTCGTTGACGCGGCCCCGGCCGCGGCCTGGAAGACCAAGCCGTCCTGGGGCCTGGTCGCGTCGTCCGACCACACCATCAACCCCGACGTGGAGCGCTACGGCTACCAGCGGGCCGGCATGACCACCGTCGAGGTCGACTCCTCCCACCTGGTGATGCTCGCCCACCCGGAGCGCGTCGTCGACCTGATCGAGGAAGCCGTACGGGCCACCTCCGACTGACGCCGACGCCGCACGCACAGCCCTCAGCAGATCTTCACCCCTCCAGAGAGCGAACGATGAACCCACCGATCTCACGCCGAACGGTACGGCCGCCCGGCCGCGCCCACCGTCGTCCTGATCCACGGCGCGTTCGCCGACGCCTCCAGCTGGAGCGCGGTCGTCGAACGCCTGCAACGCCAGGGCCACCGCGTACTGGCACCGGCCCTGCCCCTGCGCGGCCTCGCGAGCGACGCCGCCTACATCCGCAGCGTGCTGGACAGCGTCACCGGACCGATCGTGCTGGTGGGGCACTCCTACGGCGGAGCCGTCATCAGCCAGGCCGCGGCCGGCCACCCCCGGGTCAAGGCACTGGTGTACATCGCCGCGTTCGTGCCCGACATCGGGGAGAGCGCACTACAGCTCACCGACAAGTTCCCCGGCAGCACGCTGGGACAGGCGACCGCCACGCAGTACTACCCGCTGCCCGACGGCGGTCAGGGAGAGGAACTGGTCATCAAGAAGGACCTGTTCCGCAAGCAGTTCGCGGCCGGTGTCCCCCGGCAGACCGCCCAGGTCATGGCCGCGGGACAGCGTCCGATCACCCTGGCGGCCCTCCAGGAACCGGCCACCGCGGCCGCGTGGAAGAAGATCCCCAGCTGGTACCTCGTGGCCACCGAGGACCGCAACATCCCGTCGGCCGCCGAGCGTTGGATGGCCAAGCGCGCCCACGCCCACACGGTCACCGTCCGCGCCCCGCACGCGGTCGCGGTGAGCGATCCCGGCCCCGTCACCGGTCTCATCCTGCGCGCGGTCCGCTCCGTCCGCTCCGTCCGCTCCCACCACTGACCGGACGGGCGCGCGCCCCCGGCCGCCACACCTCGCAATCAAAGACACAAGACACATCCGAGACACAGAGACGAGACCCCCATGCCCGGATTCCTGACAGGCAGCCGCACCGGCCTCCTGGCCTCGGCCGTCGCCGCGGCTCTCACCATGACCGCGGCCGGTACCACTACGGCGGCCACCGCCGTCCCGAAGCCCCACGTGCGCTTCGTGGCGCACCTGAACATGGCCGACGGTCAGCGCCCGGAGAACATCACCCTCGAGCCCGGCGGCAGCGCCGTCGTCACCTTCGCCTACAGCCGGCAAGTGGCCCGCGTGCACCGCGACGGCCGCGTACAGGTCCTCGCCACTCTGCCCAAGCCTCCGGCCGGCGCGGAAACCCCGGCCCTCTCCTCGCCCTTCCTCGGCGGCATCGTCCGTGCCCATGACGGAACCCTGTACTTCCTGTATGCCACCGGCAGCGGCGACCTGACCGGGCTGTGGCGCCTGCGCCCCGGCGGCACCCCGCAGCGCATCGCCGCGCTCCCGGCCGAAGGCCTGCCCAACGGCCTGGCCCTCGACCGGCACGAGGGCCGGCTGTACGTGGCCGACTCGGTTCTCGGCACGGTCTGGCGGGTGCCCGTCACCGGAGGCAAGCCCGCCCGGTGGGCCGCCGCCCCCGAACTGGCCGCCGCCGGATTCCTCGGAGCCAACGGCATCAAGGTCCACAAAGGGGCGGTCTGGGTGTCCAACCTGGACAAGGGCACCGTGCTGCGCATCCCGGTCACCCGGCACGGCGCCGCAGGCCGTGTCGAGACCCGCGCCACCGGCCTGACCAACATCGACGACTTCGCGTTCACCGGCCACGGCAACACGCTCCTGGCCGCGATCAACGCGGACAACGAGGTGGCCCACGTCAGGCCGGACGGCAGCCACACCGTCGTACTGACCGGCGCCGACGGGCTGGAGAACCCGACCTCGCTCGCCGTGCGCGGCAACAAGGCCTACATCGCCAGCGGCGCCTACTTCACCAACAACGACCCCAACCTCCTGACCGCCCGGATCAACCCTGGCCCTGCCCGTTAGCCGGCCGCCGGCCGCCGGCAGCCGGTCGTCGCGACGCCCGGCTGCCGGACCTGAGCACGGCGTCAGAGCTTGCGCAGCTTTGTCGTGTAGACGTGGTCGGCGATCTTGTCGCCCAGTACGAGCCCGTCGTCGGCGTCCCACGGGAAGTGGACGCCGAGCCAGACCCGGCTCTGGGCGTCCTCCCGGGCGGCCTGGCTGAAGCTGGTGAACGAACGGGACTTGATGGGGGACTGCGGTTCGTCGGTGGTCATGGTGAAGGCGATGTCGTCGGTGCGGAAGTAGCGCTTCATCACGCCGGCCCAGGAGGCGCCGAAGGTGGCGTGTCCGGAGGCCCAGGCCGGGAAGCACGGGGTGACGTTGACTCCGGCGCGCGTCTTGAGCAGGGGCTTCCACTTGGGGTCGAGGCCGCTGTCGCGGATGGCGGAGACGGGGCGCCACAGATCGATCGAGGTCAGATACTTCACGTCCCGCACCGCGATCCCGGCGTCCGCCATCGCGATGGAGACGAGTGCGAACAGCCGGGCGTTCTCGTATGTGTTGAGCTTCTGCTGGGTCGCCACCTCACGAGTGGCCTGGAGCAGCTGGCCCGGCGGCTTGTACGTGCCGTCCTCGTCGTTGGCCCAGAACCAGGCCACCGCTTCCTGTTCCGTGGTGCGGTTGATTTTGGGCGTCTCGGCGGTGGGCTGGTCGGCGCCGGCTCTGCGCACCACGTCGACCTGCTGCTTGTACGCGTCGCTGGCCAGCAGCTTCTCGTACGTGCCGTACAGGCCGGGGGTCGGCGGCCGGAACTGCGAGCCCGAAGTCAGCGCGAAGGGTTTGACCTGTCCCCAGAAGGGGGTCACGGCATGGCTGGCCTGGCTGCAGCTGGGGTCGACCATGTCGGGGTAGCTGGTGGGCCGCCAGGCGCCGGGCTTGTTGTCCGCGACGTACTTCTCGTCGTTGTCGGAGCCGTCGGCGTGACGGGCGTCCCGCATCTGCTTGACCATCGGCCCGACGATCGTCGTGTCGAGGAGGTCGAACCCGGTCGGCTCGGTGCCGAAGCGCTCCCGGAACCGGGCGTCCAGGTAGTGGGTCTGCCCCGGGTAGAGCCCGAGCAGAATGTTGTAGGCCGTCCGTCCGACGACCCGCTCCTCCTCGTCGGGCCCCTCGACCCAGCCCGCGTACTTGTCGGCGCGGATGTACGGCTCGGAAGTGATCTTGCCCTTCCACTTGAGCTGGTACGAGGACTCCGCGTCGTAGATGGCGGCGTTCAGCATCGCGGCGGACCTGGCCATCGGGCCGGGACCGCCGCCCTCTCTTCGGATGACCTCCATGAGTACGTCGTTCCAGTAGTGCACCGGGTCCGCGATGGTCTGTGGCGGCAGCGCCGCGTGGGCCGGCTGCGGCGCCGCGGTCAGCGTGGTGCTCGCGACGGTCACCGCCACGGCGACCACCAGGGCCCGGCGCCAGCGCGCCGTCCGCTTGTCGTTGACGGTCCGGATGTGCGCGGTCATGGTCAAACCCCCCTGGGAACGATCCTGAACGAGCACCACCGCAGCGGTGGCGGCGTGATCCTCGCCCCGGCGCACCGATGGCACGGACCGCTCCCCGCGGAATGTCCGACCCCGGCAGGATGCTTGTCCGAAATCCGTCGCCGCCATAGCCAATTCCGGACACTTCTATGCTTAAGGTGCAAAGCGACGGCTTCACCGACCTCCCCCTCCCCGCCCTCCCCTCCGCCTTCGTTTCGCTCGGGGCGCCTGGGCAACCCGGGACAGGCGGATGAACGACAGCAAGGAAGTGATGACCATGGCGGACATTTCGACACCGGAGCTGGACGAGCTGTGGAACGAGTTCCACGCGGTGGTGAACATGACCTCGCGCGAGCTGAGCGACTGGCTCAAGACGCGTTTCGCGGGTGAGGAGAGCGAGGAGCTGCCGGACCAGGCCGGCACCGAGAACGGCCGCCGGGTACTGGAGATCCTCGGCAAGCGCCGTGTGGACCTCAGCGACGACGACATCCGGGTCATGCGGAAGGTCGTCGACACGGTCACGTCCGAGCGGGGCGCGGACATGGAGCCGACGGCGGGTCAGCCGAACTGGCGCCACCGCCTGATGACCCTCGGGCACGACCCGCTGAAGCCCCTGGGTTCCGACGCGGGGGCCTCCCGGGACCGCTGAGAGCCTGTCTTTGAACCCCCGTCGTCCGCGCGGAGCGCGGGCGCAGCGGCGGATTGGGGTCCCCCCTGCTCGAGCGCAGCCGAGAGCTTGGGGGAGGGCGTGCCGGGCGTCGGGGCGCAGGCGGGGGTTCAAAGACAGGCTCTGAGGGCTGGACCAGGCACCGTCGACCGCGGCCGGCCCGGCCCTCCGCACTCCAACCCGCATGGAAGGGGTCGGACGGGGCATCCGGTTTTCCTGGAAACAGGAGGATGCCATGACCATGACGGAGCGGCCGGCCGGGCCGACGGACGAGGACGCCGCCCACTGCCCGCGGCACGACAGTGACGACTCGCAGAGCAGTGGCTGCTGTGGTGCCGAAGCGCCGGAGTCCGCGCGCGACCGCGTCAATCGCCGCTGGCACGAGATTCTCCAGGAGACGCGGGTCGCCCAGACAGGCGTACAGATCCTCTTCGGATTCCTGCTCAGCGTGGCGTTCACACCCCTGTTCCGCGAGCTGGACACGTTCGACCGCGTCATCTACGTCGTCACCGTGGTCCTGGGCGCGTCGGCCACGGGCTCGCTGATAGCGCCCGTCTCCATCCACCGCTTCCTGTCCGGTCAGCGCATGAAGGACGAGGTCGTGGAGACCGCCGGCCGCCTGATGATGTGCGGCATGGTCCTCCTCGCGCTGACCATCGGCTGCACGCTCCTGCTGATCCTGCGCATCGTCGTGCCGGGGCCCCTCGCCGAAGCGCTCGTCGGCGGCGTCATGCTGTGGTTCGGCATCTGCTGGTTCGCGCTGCCACTGCGGTTGCGGCGCCGCGCCGCTCGGCGCTCCCGAAGCGGTGACGCATAGCCTCCGCCGTATCGCCGGACACCGTGGTCCGGGACCACGACAATGGCAACACGGTTCATTGTCGTCACAGTGGTCGCGCACCCGGGACACCACAGGCGTGCGCGTGGAGAGGGGAAGACGTGAGTGTGAGCCAGCACCCGTCGGACGTGTCGGGCAGGCTGAACACCGGGGTCGCGCACAACGCGCGGGTGTGGAACTACTGGATCGGCGGGAAGGACCACTACGAGGTCGACCAGCGGGTCGGTGACCACGTGGCCACGGTGTTCCCGGTGATCCGGGACGTGGCCCGTGCGGACCGCGGCTTCCTGGGCCGTGCGGTCCGGTTTCTGACCGCCGACTGCGGAGTGCGGCAGTTCCTGGACATCGGCACCGGGCTGCCGACCCTGGACAACACCCACGAGATCGCCCAGCGGATCGCGCCCGAGTCCCGGATCGTCTACGTCGACAACGATCCCATCGTGCTCGTCCACGCCCGCTCCCTGCTGGTCGGTACCCCGCAGGGAGCCACCGACTACCTCGATGCCGACGCCCACCACCCGGACAGCGTCATCGAGGGCGCCTCAGCGACTCTCGACCTCGACCGGCCCGTCGCGGTCATGATGCTGGGCATCCTCAACTTCGTCGTCGACACGGAACAGGCGCTGGACATCGTGCGCCGGATCATGGCCTCGGTGCCCTCCGGCAGCTACCTCGCCATGACGCACCCGACCACCGACGCCGACCTCGGGGGCGAGGGCAACGTCGAAGCCATGAGGTTCTGGAACGAGAACGCCACGCCCCCGATCACCGCCCGGAGCCGTGCGGAGGTCAGCGCGTTCTTCGACGGCCTCGACCTCCTCGAGCCCGGTCTCGTGTCGTGCTCGCAGTGGCGCGCCGAGCCGGAATCCGCGGCGGTACTCCCCCAGTTCGGCGCGGTGGCCGTGAAGCCCTGACCGTACGCCGCCCATCGGCCACCGGGTAACGTGACGCCGATGCAAGGCGGTTGCCAGGGGACGGGTCGGCAGGGGGACGGGTGCGGATGATCGGCCAGTTGCGGGATGCGTCACCTCGGCGACTCGGGCCGTATGTGACGCTGGCCCGCCTCGGGGCGGGCGGGATGGGCGAGGTCTTCCTCGCGCGCCCCGGTGACAGGGACGCGTTCGGGCCCGGTGACCTCGTCGCCGTCAAGGCCATCCGGAACGAACTGGCGACGGACGACGTCTTCCGGCGGCGCTTCCGGCGCGAGGCGGAGGTCGCGGCCCGTGTCGACAGCCCCTTCGTGGCGCGGCTCGTGGCGAGCGAGGCCGACGGTGAAGTGCCGTGGCTCGCCACGGAGTACGTTGCCGGGCCGACGCTCTCCGAGGCCGTGCGCCGGCACGGTCCGCTGCCCGCAGGTGCCGTCGCCGCGCTCGGAGCGGGCGTGGCCCAGGCGCTGACCGTGGTGCACGGGGCGGGCGCCCTGCACCGTGACCTCAAGCCGGGCAACGTACTGCTCGGCCAGGACGGCCCCAAGCTGATCGACTTCGGCGTGGCACGGGTGCGGGACGCCACGACCATGACCCGGTCGGGGCTGCTCGTCGGCACCCCGGGCTTCATGTCACCGGAGCATGTGGCGGGTGGCAAACATGTGGTGGCGGCATCGGACGTCTTCTGCCTGGCGTCGGTGCTCACGTACGCGGTGACGGGGCGGGACCCCTTCGGGGACGGGCCCATGGCCGCCGTCCTGTACCGGGTGTCGCGGGCCGAGGCCGAACTGGACTCCGTACCGGACGAGTTGAGGGACATCCTCGCGGCGTGCCTGGCGCGGGACCCGGCCGAGCGGCCCGGCGCGGCAGAGGTCGCCGAACGGTTCGTACGGCTGCGGGACGCGGCGACGAACGCCGAGTGGCCGGACACGGTACGGGCGGCGGTCGACGAGGCGCGCCGGGACGTGGAGCAACTGTGCGCCTCGGGGCAGGCGTTGCTGCCGGTGCCGCTCTGGCCGGAGCCGGAGGCCGGGCGGCACCCGGCCACGGCTCAGGGGGGCCCGCCGACAGCGCCGGGGCATCCGGTCACCGCACCCGGGTACCCCGCGTCGGCGGCGGTCGGTGCTCCCGCGTCACCCGCCGGCGTCGGCTTGCATCAGCTGCCGACGATGAGCGGCTCGCCGCCGCCGGCCGCGGCCCGCCCCCGCCGTCGCGCGCCACGCGTGCTGCTCGCCACGATCGCCGTCGCCGTGGTGGCGGGCGCGCTGGGCGGGGCGCTCGCCGTATGGGGGCCTTGGTCGGAAGGGTCCGGCGGCGAAGGTCAGGAGGCCGCACGGCCCGGTGGCTCGGCCGTGCCGGGCAAGGTGGATCCGGGGCCCACCGACCCGGCCGCCGTCGAGAAACTGATCGCACGGGCCGGCGTCGACGCGGAGGGCACGGCCGACCGGTCCGGAGTGGTGGACCAGGTCGCCGCCCAGCGGCCCAAGGGGTGGAAGGCGTGGCGGGGCAGTCTGAGCCACTCCCCCATGAGCTGCGCCGCCGACACCCGTGCCATCGTCTGCCTGCTGACCAACGGCACGTACGAGGCGCTGAGCGCGGTCGACGGGAAGCGGCTGTGGAAGTCCGGCGAGGTCGACCCGGAAGGCGGTGTGGAGGAGGCGTACATCGGCCCGAGCGGCGCCTACTTCAGGCCCGGCGACGTACTCGAACCGCAGGTGCGCGGCGGCAGGGCGGTCATCGCCCGCGACGGCGTGCTGCAGGTCCGCGACTCCACGACCGGTGAGGTCATCTGGGACGCTCCCGCCCCGGACGGCGCGGGCGCGTTCACGCTGCGCCCGCTCATGGACGACGACACGCTCCTGGTCACCGCGGAGGGTACGTACGTGAAGAAGGGGGCGATCGCCTCCTTGCACGCCTACGATCTCGACGACGGCCGCCCCCTGTGGGACGAGGAGCTCGGCACCCCGCTGGAAGCCAAGGTCGACATCAACCGCTACCAGATGCGTGCCCTGCGCGACGGAGTCGTCTACGCCGACGAGAAGGACAGCCTGGCAGCGTACGACGCACGGACCGGCGAGGAGCTCGGGCGGTCCGGGAGCGACTGCAGGACTGTGCTCGTCGGCGAGGACGTGCTGTGCACGACGCCCACCGACAACGCGTCCAGGAGCGATGGCTCCCGGCCGCGCGTCAAGGTGCTGCAACTGAAGCCGCGCACCTTGAAGCAGGCGGACGAGCCCCTCTTCTACCCGGCGCCCGAGGGTTACGGACCGGCCGCGGGCCCGACGGCCGTGAACCGGGCCGTCGCCGTCTCCGTGGACCCCGGCAAGCACAGCGTCCAGGTCAATGACAGGGGAAACGGAGAAGTGCTGCGTTCCGCGAAGCTGCCCAGGGGGAACGTGCCGGCCTCGTCGCCGCTGCTGCTGGGCGGTCGCGCCGTCTACGCGGACAGCGACGCGCTGTACACACTGCCGCTCAGCGCCGGTACCGGGACGGCGAAACGCCATCCCGTGCCCGGAGCACCGGGCGACCGCCCCGAACCCCCGCCGAACGTCAATGGCACCGTCATCTCCGAGATGCTGCGCGCGCCGACCGTCCTGGCCCTCGGCGGCGTCGCCCACATCGTCTACGACGAGGGCAAGATCTCGTCGGTGGAACTGCCGTAGTCGAGGATTCGGATTCGCATGCTCACGCCTCTGCCGCCCGGTGCCGCCCGCCACATCGGCCCCTACCGTCTCCTGGCCAGGATCGGTGCGGGCGGCATGGGTGAGGTGTTCCTCGCCCGTCGCGGGCAGGGACAGCTCGTCGCCGTCAAAGCCGTACGGCAGGAACTCGACGGCGATCTGGACGACGCGTTCCGTGTCCGCTTCCGGCGGGAGATGGCCGCCGCCCGTGCGGTCACGGGACCATTCACCGCCGCTCTCCTGGACGGCGACGCGGAAGCCCAACTCCCCTGGCTGGCAACGGAGTACGTACCGGGGCCGTCCCTCGCCGATGCCGTCGCGCGCTGTGGCCCGTTCCCGGTGGAGTCGGTCCGCGCACTGGGGGCAGGCTTGGCTCGGGCGCTCACCGCGGTGCACGCGGCCGAGGTCCTGCACCGTGACCTGAAGCCGGGCAACGTGCTGCTCACGCCCGAAGGCCCCCGCCTGATCGACTTCGGTATCGCGCGGGCCTTCGAGGCGACGACCCTGACGATGACGGGCGTGCTCGTGGGCACACCGGGCTTCATGGCGCCGGAGCAGATCGAGGGCTCGCACGCGGTCGTCCCCGCATCGGACGTCTTCTCACTCGGCGCGGTCCTGTGTCACGCCGCGACAGGCCGCGGCCCCTTCGACGACCCGGAGCTCGCCTCGGTCGTCTTCCGCATCTCCCAGGGCGACGCGGACCTGTCCCGTGTGCCGGCCGAGCTGCGCGGCGTCGTCGCCGAGTGCCTGTCCACCGATCCGGCCCGCCGCCCCACGCCGACCGAGCTCGCCGAGCGCCTGGCCGACGGCACCGCGGCCACCCCGTTCCCCTGGCCCTCCGAAGCGCTGTCGCTGTTCGCCGAGTACCGGTCCGCCGCGGCCGTATTCAGGCAACCCGCGTCCGAGCCGGCCGAGTTCAAGCAGTCGGGGGCGGCCGACGCGCCTCCCCCGCCGCAGGCGGCGCCCGCCTTGGGGGCGTTCGGTCCCGCGCCGGTCCTCAGGCGGCGCCGTTTGCCGTGGGTCGTGGCGTCCGCCGCGGCCGCCGTGGTGGTCACCGTGGCGGCGGTGGTACTCCCGGACACCCTCGCGGACGATCCAGCGCGTACTCCCACCGCGAGTCCACGGCCGGATGCCGGCTCGAAGCCCGGTGGTGTGGTCACCGCCTCGGGCAACCAAGGCCACTCAGGTGAGTTCGGCGCGTCGGCCGTGCGCGAGGCCGCGCTCCCCGATGGCTGGCGGCCGTGGTCGCGCAAGAAGCCGAAGGGCGTGGACAGCATGGGCAAGGGCTGCGTCATCGCGCGGTCCACGCTCGTGTGCCGGGACGGGTGGGGCGCCGCGATCGCCCTGGACGCGGCGACCGGCAAGGACCGCTGGAAGACTCCCGGCTTCCCGGGGGAACCGACCGGCATCCAGGAGCACCCTCCCGAGACCGACGGCAAGCGGGTTTTCGTCCCCAGTGAACTCGGTGTGACCGGTCTGGACGTGGCGACGGGCGGCGAAGTCTGGCGGCACAAAGTCCCGGCGTACGCACGGATGGTGTCCGTGGCGTACGCGCAAGGGGTGGTGTACACCGCCGAGTTCAACAGCCGGAGCGCGCCCGAGCCGCGCACCACCGTGCTGCGGGCCCGGCGCGCGAGCACCGGCAGGCAACTGTGGAAGACCAGCGTCGACGGCAGACCCCGGGGCGCGCTGCTCGCGCAGGGCGACAGGCTGTACACGGCCGTGGAGGGAGGCGGCGTCATCTCCCTCTCCACCCGGGACGGCGACGAGGAGGCCAGGGTTTCGGAGCCCGCGTGCAGCGACCTCATCGGCTACGCGGGCGCGATCCTGTGCTGGTCCATGGAGCACACGGGCGTACGCGTGCTCGACAACGGCACCCTTGCCTCCCGCCGCACGATCGGGGCCACGAAGAAGCCCGACGTCGCCCCGGTCGTCGGCAAGAAGGGCGTTCTGGTCATCGCGAACACCGACAGGAAGGCCGAACTCCAGGACCGCCTGACCGCGTACGACTGGAAGTCCGGCAAGGAGCTCTGGGACCTCCCGGCCCGCGGCACCCCCAGCGCCCTCGGCCTCTCCGGTGACCGGCTCCTGTACGTGGGCTTCTACGAGATCCGTACCGTTCCCCTCGACGGTGACGCGGAGAACATCACCCAGCGGACCGTTCCCACGACCGACACGAGGGCGATCGACGGCCTGTCGGCCACCTTGACGGCGCCGCTCTACCTGGGCGGCGCGATCTTCGCGGAATCCATCGAAGGCCGCCTCGTCTCCGGCCGCGCCCTCTGACACCTCAACGAGCCTTCGTCGCCTCGGCGATCGCCGCCGTGTCCCAGTAGAACGGCCGCACCTCCACGATCCGTCCGCCCCGCACGGTGATCGACTGCAGTACGGGGAAGGCGAGTTCACGCCCTGTGGCGCGGGCCCTCGCGTGGACCTGGGTGTGGACCACCGCCGTCTCGCCCGTGGCCAAGAACTCCTGCTCGCCGATCTCGAAGGACTCCCAGGTCTGCGCCATCGCGCGCAAGAAGCGGGCCATGCCGTCGTGGCCGCGCCAAGTGCCGCCGTACGGAAGGGCCTTCGCCTGGTGCATCACCACATCGGGGGCGAAACAGGGGGCCAGCAGGTCGAACGAGGCCCTGTTGGGGCCGCCCGCCGCGAAGTAACGGGACTCCGCCTCGTACATCGCGGTGAGGACCGTCTTCGAATCCTGGGCGGCAGCCGTGTGCTCGGTGGTCATGCCGTCAGCCTCCTGGCTTCGGGCCTTCCGTGCTGGCGGGAAACGGACGTCGACGTATCGACATCCACACAGGGGACGCCAGGAGGTGTGTTCCTCCCGGCGTCCCCTGCTGTGCGCGCCGCCGCCCACGTCAGCGGCGTGGGCCCGCGTCCGCGTAGTCGCCCTGGCCCGGCGCCTCGGGGGCACCCGCGCCGGACTCCGGCCCGCGCGGCTCGTGGCGCTCGATCTCCACCCTCGGCAGCAGCTTGGCCAGCGGTGCCGGGAGCCACCAGGCGCGGCGGCCGAGGAGCTGCATCACGGCGGGCACGATCAGACACCGGATCAGCACCGCGTCCAGCAGGATCGCCACCGCCAGGCCCAGACCGAACTGCTGCAGCATGCGCTCCGGGCTGAGGATGAAGGCCGCGAAGACCACGATCATGATGGCCGCGGCGGCCGTGATCACCTTGCCGGTGTGCGCAAGACCCTCCCGTACGGCGTGCGAGGGGTCCTTGGTGTTCTCCCACTCCTCGTGGATGCGGGAGAGCAGGAACACCTCGTAGTCCATGGAGAGACCGAAGACGATCGCGAAGATCATCACCGGTATGAACGCCTCGACCGGTCCCTGCTGGGCCCCGAACCACCCTTCCTGGAAGACCAGCGTGACCGCGCCCAGCGAGGCCCCGATGCTCAGCAGGTTGAGCAGTGCCGCCTTCAGCGGAATCAGCAGCGAGCGGAACACGGCCATCAACAGCAACGCCGAGAGTCCGACCACGATGGCGACGAAGACCGGGATGCGGTCCTGCACCTTCAGCGAGAAGTCCTCGGCCGCCGCCGTCGCACCGCCGACCAGGAACCGCGTACCGGTCTCCCGCTCGACGCGCGGCAGGATGTCGTCCCGCAGCGAACTGACCAGGTCGGAGGTCGCCTCGGCCTGCGGCGCGGAGGCCGGGTAGGCGATGAGCAGCGCCACCGACGGGTCCTTCGTCGGGATGGCCGGGGAGACGGCCGCGATGCCGGTGGTGTCCTCGAGCGTCGTACGGAGCGTGCCCGCCGCGCCCTTGACCGGCCCACCCTTCTCCTGGCCGCCCGTGTCCGAGCCGTCCGCGACGACGATCAGCGGGCCGTTGAAGCCGGGCCCGAAGCCGTCCGCAAGCAGGTCGTACGCCTGACGGCTGGTGGTGGACTCCGCGTCGTTCCCGGCGTCCGCGAAACCGAGACGCATGTTCAGCGCGGGTGCGGCCAGCGCGCCCAGTGCCACCACGGCGACCAGCAGCGCCGCCCACGGATGCCGCTGCACGCCGCCGCCCCAGCGGCGCCACGCCGTGCCCTCCTCCTTGCGGCCACGGGCCGCCTGCTTGCGTGCCCTCTTGAGCACATTGCGGCGGATGCGGCCGCCGAAGGTACTCAGCAGCGCGGGGAGCAGCGTCAGCGAGGCGATCATGGTGACCAGCACGGTCAGGGCCATCGCCAGGGCCACGCCCTGGAGCGAACCGAGACCGAGCGCATACATGCCGAGCAGCGCGATGATGACCGTGCAGCCCGCGAAGAAGACGGTACGGCCGGCCGCGTCCAGCGCGACGCGCGCGGCCCGCTCCTGTCCGGGGCGGCCTGCGCGGTCGGCGGCCTTGCGGGCAGCCCGGTCGTTGCCCTCGTCAGCACCGCCACCACCTGCGAGGGAGCCGTCCCCGGCCGCCTCGACCAGCAGCTCCGTGCGGTACCGGGAGAAGATCAGCAGCGCGTAGTCGATGCCGACACCCAGCCCGACCAGCATCATCAGCGGCGGGGTGAAGTCCGCGAGCGTCACGAAGTGCGAGGCCATCACGATCAGCCCCATGGTGCTGCCCACCGCGAACAGCGCCGTGATCACCGGCAGTCCGGCCGCGACCACCGAGCCGAACAGGAAGACCAGGATGATCAGCGCGCCCAGCATGCCCGCACCTTCGGCGGCGCCGCCCTCACCTTCCTCCGCGTTGCGGATGGCGTCGCCGCCCAGCTCGACCCGCAGCCCGTCGCCCTCGAACTTCTGGGCCACGTCTATCAGTTGGACCCGCTCCTCCTTGGGTACCTCCTCGGCCAGGCCGTCCAGGGTGACGGTCGCATAGCCGGTGGTGCCGTCGCGGGAGACGGCGGACTTGTCGTCGTACGGGCTCACCACCGCGGTGACGCTGTCCTGTGCGGCGACCTTTTTCAGCATCGCTGCGACGCGCTTCTCGTGCGCGGCGGTCCGCAGGCCGTCCTCGTCCCGGACGACGATCTGGATGCTGTCGCCGGCCTGCGCGGCGCCCTTGTCCTCCATCGTCTGCTGCGCCTGGTGGGACTCGGTGCCGGGAAGGGAGAAGTCGTTGCGGTAGTCGTTGCCCACCACCATGGACAGCGCCTGTACGCCGATGAGCACCGCGGCCCACAGCACCAGGGCCCGCCACTTGTGACGGAAGGAGAAGGCGGCGATCCGCTCGAAGATCCCCGGCCTCTTCGGCCGTCCTCCGGCCGTGCCCCTGTGGGCCCGCGGCCCGGTCCGTGCGTTGCTCATGACGGCTCCTCCGTGTCTTTACGCATGTTCGTCTCGTCGCCTTCGTCATCTACGTCGTCTACGTCGTCTTCGTCGGCGAATCCGCGATCCGCTGAGCGGAGAGTGCCGGGGAAGGTGCGCCGGGCCCGCGTCAGCGCGGTGACAAGCAGCGCCGCGACGGTCGTCAGCAGCGGCACGACCACCCACGGCAGCCATGCCAACCACCCGGCCACCGGACCGTCCACCGCCGCCTCCCACAGCGGCAGTTGGAGGCCGCAGGTAAGCGGCAGCGCCGCCATCGCCACGGCGGTCAGCGCGTACGACTCGCGCGATCCTCCGCGGCCCGCCAGCAGCCGGGCCCGCTCGAAGGGCCTGCCGGTGAGCCGCAGAGCCCCGAAGCCCAACCCGTGCAGGGCGAACAGCAGGGCCACCACGAGTGCCACGACGGCCACCGTCCCGGCGGCGGTCGTACCGGCCCTTCCGCCGGTGATCAGCTCGGCCAGCAGCCAGCTCCAGCCGAGCACCGTCAGCCAGCACCCGTACACCGACGCCTGGTTGGCCCGCAGCAGGCCCGTCCGGCGCACGGCCAGGCCGAGCAGCAGCACGAGGAGAGCGGGACAGCGCTCCCGGAGCAACTCCCCCGCCAGCTGCGGCAGGCAGGTGACGAGCACCCCGGCCGCGGCGGCGAGCCAAGCGGCGCCGCCGCGTGCCGAGGCGGCCAGCACCTGCCGTCGTTCACGCGGGTCGCGGGCCAGCCAGGGCAGCAGCATGCCCAGGCCCAGCCCGGCCCCGACGACGACGAAGTAGCCGGCGGTGAAGAAGCCGAGCAGCCCGATCGCAAGCGTTCCGACCACCGTCTGCACCGACGTGTCCACCGCCGTCACCCCCTTCTGTGCTCCCGCTCCCTCGACCTGGGAACACAGTGCGGTGACGACATGGGGCGCCGCGTCAGCCCGGGGTCACGACCCGGCGTACCCCAGGAGTTGCGTGCGCGGGAGGCGCCGTACCACCGGGGTTGCAGCCACCGGCTTCCTGGGGTCCGATCTCACTCGGGCCTGGGCCTGTACCTGTACCTGTACCTGTACCTGGCAGGGCTATCCCATCCAACCGGGGGTGATCATGCCGGACTCGTAGGCCAGGACGACGAGTTGGGCGCGGTCCCGGACGCCGAGCTTCGTCATCACCCGGCTCACATGGGTCTTCGCCGTCGCCGGACTCAGTACGAGCCGTTGGGCGATCTCGTCGTTGGTCAGCCCCGCACCCACCAGGCCCATCACCTCACGCTCCCGCTGGGTGAGGCCGTTGAGCCGAGTGTCCGGCTCGGGGCGCTTGACGCGGCCCGCGAACTCCGCGATCAGGCGCCGCGTCACGGTCGGGGCGATCAGCGCGTCACCGCGCGCGGCGACCCGTACGCCGTGCAGCAGTTCCATCGGTTCGGTGTCCTTGACCAGGAAGCCCGATGCGCCGGCGCGCAACGCCCCGTACACGTGGTCGTCCACGTCGAAGGTGGTGAGGATGACCACCCGTACGCCCTCAAGGCGCTGGTCGCCGACGATCTCGCCGGTGGCTTCGAGACCGTCCTTCTCCGGCATCCGGATGTCCATGAGGACGACGTCCGGCCGCAGTTCGCGGGCGAGGCGTACGGCCTCCACACCGTTGGCGGCCTCGCCGACGACTTCAATGTCGTCCTCGTCCTCGAGGATCGACCGGAACCCGGCCCGCACGAGTCTCTGGTCATCGGCCAGCACAACCCTGATCATTTTGTGTCCTCCACCGGAATCCGCGCCTCCACCCGGAAGCCGGAGATGCCTCCGGTGCGGCCCGGGATGTTCTCCGCCGTCAGTTCGCCGCCGAGGGCCCGTGCCCGTTCGGCCATGCCGCCCAGTCCGCTGCCGCCGAGGTCCGTGGCGCTGTGCCGGCCCGCGCCGTCGAGCGCGCCGGGCACGCCCTTGCCGTTGTCCTCGATACGTACGCGCACGCTCGTGTCACCGCCGTCACCGCCGTCACCGGCGTCGGCGCCGTCGTGCTCCAGCCGTACCGTGACCACCGCCTCCGTCGCCTCCGCGTGCCGCACGATGTTCGTCAGCGACTCCTGCACGATCCGGTACGCCGCCAGCCCCACCTGGGGCGGCAGCCGCGGCACCTCGTCCGGCACCTCCATCACCGTACGCACCGAGAGTCCGGCCGTGGACGCCCGGTCCGCCAGTCCGGCGATCTCCGTCAGGCCGGCGTCGGCGGGCGCGGTCGGCGCCGCCTGGTCCACCTGCCGCAACACGCCGAGCGTGGCGCGCAGTTCACGCAGCGCCTCGCGGCTGGTGTCCCGGATGGCCTCCATCGCGGGCACCATCTCGGCCGCGCCGGCCTTGCCCTTGGCGTGCCGGTGCATGGCGGCGCTCGACTGCACGTTGATCAGTGAGATGTTGTGGCCGAGCACGTCGTGCAGCTCGCGCGCGATCCGCAGCCGCTCCTCGATCGCCGACTGCCGTGCCCGTACGTCGCGCTCCCGCTCCGCCGCCAGCGCACGCTGCTCGACCTCGCGCAGATAGGCCAGCCTGGTGCTGTACGCGTGGCCCGCCGCGACCAGGCCGACGAACCAGCCGAGCAGCAGGAAGATCGAGGTGTCGTCCACGTGGCGGCCGTCCGAGGAGCCGATCCGCTCCGGGACGGCGATGATCAACATGGTCGACACCGCGAGGGTGGCGGCCGCGAGGAGATAGCCCTCGGCCGCGACGGTGAACAGCGCGAAGGCGAACGCCACCAGCAGCACCGGCACATCGCGTTCCGAGATCGGGAAGTACGCCATGCTGCAGGCAAGCACGAACACCGCGACCCACACCGGCCTGCGCCGCCGCCAGTGGAGCGCGACGAAGCCCGCCAGCGTCAGCGCCCCGGACACGACGGTGACGGTCGCGGAATCGCCGGACGAGCTTTCGAGGATGAGAACCGCGACCGCAAGGACCGCGACCGACACACCGACGAGCACGGCTCGTGGAGACAGGGACATGCGGGGAAGCGTACGCAAGCTGATCGCGACCAGCACCCCTCGCGCACGAGGCCGGACCGCACGAGGCCGGACCGCGCGATGTCCGGCGTCCCGCTGCTCAGCACCGAGTGTCAGTGGCGTCGACGGGGACGTACTCAAACGCGAGCCCTTCGTAAGTCAGACCCCGCCCGCCGCACGAGAGCAGCTGCACGGCGAACTCACCGCCGCGGCCGAGACGGCGCTCACCAACGGCCCTCGCGCGCAGGCATGACGCTTCCGGAGGTGGCCGACAGCAACCCGGTGATGGTGGCGCCGATGGTGAGGAAGACGGCGGCGCTGGCGATCTTGGCCGCGGTGCCGAGGTCGGTGGTGAAGGGCAGCAGCATCATGACGACCGTCACCAGCCCGGCGATCCAGGTGAAGAAGAGACGTGGTTGCGCGGTCGTCGTGAGCAGCAGGTGGAGCAGTCCGGTGGCGACGAAGGCCGCGGCGACGGCCATCGCGGCGAGGTAGCCGGTGGTGGCGTCGCCCCAGACGCCGGCACGGTGCGGGGCGAACACCGCTACGTCCAGCACCGCACGTATGAACAATGTCGCGACCACCGCGGCCAGAGCGGCGACGACGGCCGTGGCGGCGCCGGTCGCCCACAGGCGTCCCGCCGCGATCCCCGGCGACGGGCGGGTGTCCGGCTGTGGGTATCGGCGGTCGCCGGGGTCATGAGCCTGGTAGTCACCGTACGGAGAAGGGCTTGCCACAGGATCACCTCATTTGATGCGGCGGGCCGCGCCGCGGCGGACAGCCACGCTTGCGCCTTCGCCGTCCGGGTGCCCCCGACCTCCGGTCCGACGCATCGACGCCGGCAGGGAAGTCGTGCCTGGAGTCCCACAGGGCGCTCTGAGGAGCCCTCAGCTCGCCGCCGGCCGGCCGAACAACAGGTCATACCCGGGCGGAAGTTGGAGCAGTATCCGGTCGAGGAGGCTGCCTGCTTGGGTGACATCGGCGACGACGCTCAGTACGGCACTGACGTCCCACATCGCGGTCTTCTCGGTCGCGCCCTCGATCCAGGCGGCGGTCGCCCGGACGAACCTCTCCGGTGACATCGGCTCGTACGCCTGGAGAGGGTTGAGCAGCACCAGCGCGCACGTCTCCGGTAGCCGGTCGGCGAGCTCCGCCCGGACCTCGCCGACCAGATGTGCGCCGAGCAGAGCGAGCACGGCACGGGTCGCCCGCTCCGCCTCGTCCTGCGTGGAGTACTCGCCACGCTCCTGGACGGCAGCCAGGAACGCGTCCCATCGCATACGCATTGCCCCTCCTGAATGGTTTCTTCCTGGAGTGCCCGGAGAGCGGCACGCCCCATGACGTTGGGCATCGGTCGTTCAGGGTGCCGCGGTCTCGCCGGTGATCAGGGCGGTGACCGCGGCCATGCCCCCTTCCGCGAACGCGTGGCGCTGCCGGTCCGCCGGTGTGCCTTCCCGCAGGAGGCGGTGGACCAGTGACGTGACCTGGCGCAGGTCGCCCGTCGCGTCGAGCGCGGGCTCGATGTGGTCCATGAGGCGGGCCACCGCGTCGCCTGCGCTCAGCCGGCCCTCGGCCGGGTCCAGCAGGAAGCCGCTCAGGCCGTGCCGGGCCGCCTGCCAGTGGGAGGCCTGCAGCAGCTCGGGCAGGCAGTCGGGCTCCTCGACGCCGTTCTTGATGTCGGTGACGGCCGTAGTGACCAGGCCGCGGACGATCCCGGTGAGCATGACTGCCTCGTCGACGCGCAGTTGCACGTCCAGGCACCGCACCTCGACGGTCGGGTAGCGGCCGGAGGGGCGGGCCTGCCAGTACAGCTGGCCGATGTCCTGGATCACGCCGGAGGAGAGCAGTCTCTGCACGCGGTCCTCGAAATCGGCCAGGTCGGCGAAGCGCGGCGGCGGTCCGCTGACGGGCCAGCGCCCGAAGACGACGGTTCGCCAGCTGGCGAACCCGGTGTCGTGCCCGTCCCACAGCGGCGAGTTCGCCGACATGGCGCTGAGTACAGGCAGCCACATCCGGATGCGGTTCAGCACCGCCACGCCCACCTCGGGCGTGGGCACGGCCACGTGGACGTGCATTCCGTTGATGAGCTGCTCCTCCACCAGCTGTGGGGCCTGGGCGTGGATGGCGCGGTAGCGGGCCTCGTCGGTGACGGGCACCGGTGCGAGGGCCCGGCGGGGTGCTGCCGCGCAGGCCGCGATGCGGCAGCCCGCGGATTCGGCGGCAGCCGCGAGCGCCAGACGCAGCCGCAGCAGATGGCCGCTGACCTCCTTCAGCTCCGTGCACACCGGGGTGGCGACCTCCACCTGCGCCTGTAGGAGTTCGGATTGCATCTCCCGCTCCTCGGCGAAGGGCCCGAGCCCGGCGGCGGCACGTACCTCCTCCGCGCGCGGCACCGGCAGCCCGGTCACCGGATCAAGCAGCAGGTACTCCTCTTCGACACCGACTGTGAGCATGCGGCGGAAACCTTTCGTGCCTCCGCACTGATCTGTCGAAGGCTGCGCGAGGGACAGGGGAGCCGAGGGGCCCCGGTATCGGCGTCACGTTCCCCCGGCGGCCCGGTTTACGCCGGGCCGCCTTTCAGCTGGTCATCCATCCGGACGGATGACCGCGCGGACGCAGCCGTCGGTCTTGTGCTTGAACATGTCATAGGCGGTGGGGGCCCGGTCCAGCGGGAGGGTGTGGGTCGCCAGGTGGGAGGTGCTCAGTTCACCGGCCGCCAGGCGGTCGAGGAGCATCGGGATGTAGCGCTGGCCGTGCTGCTGGGCACCCCGCACGGTCAGCCCCTTGTTGATCACCGCGCCCAGCGGGAACTTGTCCACCGCGCCGGCGAACACACCGAGGACGAAGACCGTGCCGCCCTTGCGGCAGGCGTGGACGGCCTGCCGGACGGCGGTGGGGCGGTCCGTCTGGAGTCGCAGCTGCTGCTTGGCCTGGTCGTAGAGGTGCACGGGGCTGTCGCTGTGCGCCTCCATGCCGACCGCTTCGATGCATACGTCCGGGCCCCGGCCGCCGGTGCGTTCGCGCAGTTCCGCCCCGACATCGGTGCTCGTGTAGTCGATGACCTCGCTGCCGATGTGCCGTTCGGTCATCGCCAGGCGCTCGGAGATTCGGTCGATGGAGATCACGCGTTCCGCGCCGAGCAGCATCGCCGCGCGGGCCGCCATCTGCCCGACGGCACCGCAGCCCCACACGGCGACGACGTCACCGGGTTTCACGCCCGCCAGGTCCGCGCCCATCCAGCCGGTGGGCACCGAGTCGGACACGAACAGCGCGCTCGTGTCGTCGACGCCCTCGGGGACGGGAAAGGCGCCGTAGTCCGCGAAGGGCACGCGCACATATTCGGCGTGGCTGCCGCGCAGACCACCCATGGCGTGCGAGTAGCCGAAGATGCCGCCGGTGTCGTCGCCGAAGAGTGCCTGACCGATGCCCGGGTTGGTGTTGGTGTTGTCGCACAGGGACCACAGGTCGTGGGCGCAGTACCAGCAGCGGCCGCAGCCGACGAACGAGCAGACCACCACCCGGTCCCCCACCGCGTGCCGGCGTACGGCGGAGCCGGCTTCGACGACCTCGCCGACGAACTCGTGCCCGATGACGTCCCCGGACCGCATGAAGGGGATGTAACCGCCGATGAGGTGCAGGTCGGAGCCGCAGGTGGTGCCCGCGATGAGCCGTACGATCACATCCTGGTCATTGCGCAGGATCGGATCGGGCACCTGCTCCACGCTCAGCTTGTTGACGCCTTCCCAGGTCAGGGCCTTCACAGCACTCCCTCCCCGCCCGCGCGCCGGCTCAGCAGCCCGATCAGCTTCCCGCCGGGCTTCTCCCGGGTGGTGGGCGGCGCGTCGGGCTGCATGACCTCGCCCGTTTCCAGCAGCGCCTTGGCCTCGCGCAGGGCCCGGCGCAGCTCCTGCCGCGGGTCGGCTCCGGCGAGGCGGGCCGGTACGGAGCGGGAGATGTCCGGCTGTGCTTCCTTCAGGCGTACGGCCAGTTCGGTGCCGCGGTCGCCGGGAGCGGGCCGGACCCGCACGTCGATCCGTTCGCCGTACTCCTGCAGGGGCGAGGGCAGCTTGTCGGGCTGGACGTCGGCCGGTTCCCGGTTGACCGTCACCGTCAGCCAGCGGTCCGCGGCGTCGGGTTCCTGTGTACGCGGCTTCAGACGCCGTGCGACGGCGGCCCCGGTGGCGATGCCCGCGGCGGCCGTCCACAGCCAGGTACGGAAGGCCATCCGGGTCACCTCCTCGCGGTGGCCCTGGCGGGCCTGCGGGTGAGCAGGGCGCCCAGCGCGATCATGCCGAGGCCGAGGACGAAGTGCAGCCAGTCGTCCGCCGTGTTGAGCGGCACGAAGTTGGCGCTGCTGTGGTGTCCGACGAGCATCCCGTACAGCCACAGCACGAGGTAGACGGCGCCTCCGGCCAGCAGGTACGTCCGTGCGGTGGCGGCGGTCCTCGCCATCGCCAGCCCAGCGACGCCGAACGCCAGATGGACGAGGTTGTGCAGGACGGAGATCTGGAAGATCCCCAGCAGCTCGGCGCCGGAGTCATGGGACGCGAACTTCATGGAGTCGTAGTCCGTGGTGACGCCGGGGATGAATCCCAGTATCCCGACCAGCAGGAATACCAGGCCGACCAGCCCCGCCGCCTGCTGGACGGGCGTTCGGGCGCCTCTCGTCCCACGCATACGTGTGCTCATGGTGGTCGCCTTCTCGTCAGGGCGCGTCCTGTACACGCCGTCGCGCCGCCGAGTACCCGCGCTGCCCGTCCCACTATCTCCGACACCGGCCATTTGCGCAGCGGCAAAAAAAAGGGGGAAGGGCAGTGTGGGCCGCACCGTTCTGGTGATTCGGCTTTTGTCACAGGGCTTCTCAGCGCGTCCTGCGACGTCCTGTTGTGTTTTCAGGTAGCCAGATAGCGACTCGCGGCCTTTGCCCTGTACGTAAGGAACCCGATGACTGCTCAAACGGATCCGGTCACGCTGGTGCCGACCGAAGGACGGCGTGGCAGGGGGCGAGTGATCGTCTCTTGGATCACCACGACCGATCATAAAAAGATCGGCCATCTGTACCTCATCACGTCATTCGCGTTCTTCCTGATCGGTGGGGCGCTGGCCATGGCGATCCGGGCGGAGCTGGCCCGCCCGGGAATGCAGTTGCTCTCGGCCGAGCAGTACAACCAGTCGTTCACGCTGCACGGCACGATCATGCTGCTGCTGTTCGCCACCCCGACGTTCGCGGGCTTCGCCAACGCGATCATGCCGCTGCAGATCGGTTCCCCGGACGTCGCCTTCCCCCGGCTGAACATGCTCTCCTACTGGCTGTTCCTCTTCGGCGGGCTGATCGTGCTCAGCAGCTTCCTGACGCCCCAGGGCGCCGCCGACTTCGGCTGGACCGCCTATACGCCACTCAGCGGTGGTGAGCGCACTCCGTACATCGGCGGTGACCTGTGGATCATGGGTCTGGCGCTGTCCGGGTTCGGCACGATCCTCGGCGCGGTCAACTTCATCACGACCATCATCTGCATGCGCGCGCCGGGCATGACCATGTTCCGGATGCCGATCTTCACCTGGAACGTGCTGCTCACGTCGGTCCTGGTGCTCCTCGCCTTCCCCGTCCTGGCGGCGGCGCTGCTCGTGCTCGAGGCCGACCGGCGGTTCGGCGCCCAGGTCTTCGCCCCCGAGAACGGCGGGGCCATTCTGTGGCAGCACCTGTTCTGGTTCTTCGGACACCCCGAGGTCTACATTCTCGCGCTGCCGTTCTTCGGTGTGATCACCGAGATCCTGCCGGTGTTCTCCCGCAAACCCATCTTCGGCTACATGGGGCTGATCGGCGCCACCATCGCGATCACGGGGCTTTCGGTGACCGTGTGGGCGCACCACATGTTCGCGACCGGTGCGGTGCTGCTGCCGTTCTTCGCCTTCATGACGTATCTGATCGCGGTGCCCACCGGGGTGAAGTTTTTCAATTGGATCGGCACGATGTGGAAAGGTTCGCTTTCCTTCGAGCCGCCGATGCTGTGGGCGGTCGGCTTTCTGGTGACCTTCCTGTTCGGCGGACTGACCGGGGTGATTCTCGGTTCCCCGCCGCTGGACTGGCACGTCACCGACACCTACTTCGTCGTCGCGCACTTCCACTACGTGCTCTTCGGCACCATCGTGTTCGCGATGTTCGGCGGATTCAGCTTCTGGTGGCCGAAGATGACCGGGACCATGCTCGACACCCGCCTCGAGAAAATCCACTTCTGGACGCTGTTCGTCGGCTTCCACACCACCTTCCTCGTCCAGCACTGGCTCGGCGCCGAAGGCATGCCCCGCCGCTACGCCGACTACCTGGACGCGGACGGCTTCACCGCCCTCAACACCATCTCCTCCATCGGCGCCTTCCTCCTCGGCCTGTCCACGCTGCCGTTCCTCTACAACGTCTGGAAGACCGCCAAGTACGGCAAGAAGGTCGAGGTCGACGACCCGTGGGGCTTCGGCCGCTCCCTGGAGTGGGCCACCTCCTGCCCGCCGCCCCGCCACAACTTCGTCACCCTCCCCAGGATCCGCTCCGAATCCCCCGCCTTCGACCTGCACCACCCCGAGGTCGTCCAGCTCGACCAGAAGGAGAACACGGGCCGGCGCGACGTCGTCGACGCCGACGGGCACGAGGGCGACCGGTCGTGAGAGGGAGCGCCGACCGCCGTTCGCGCATCGAGGCCCGGTAGGACGCGTACTGGCGGCCCGGCCCTCCAGGGTGCCGGGCCGCCATGGCGATGCGGTCGGTGTCAGCCGTCCTTGCCCATGGCCTTGCGGACGGCGTCCTTCGTGCGGTCCATGAGGGCGGCCACCGGCCCGAGGGCCATGTTGGCCGCGCCGGACTCCACGCCCGGGTGCGGCCGGGTGGGGGCGATGGCCTCGGCGGCCTTGACGGCCTTGGCCATGGCGGCGAGGTTCGTGACGTCGGTGCTGCGCCGGATGTGCGTGAACTCGTACCGTTCCTCGGCGCGCGCGTGCTCCTGTACGTCCTTGCGCAGCTTCAGGAGCTGGGGCATGAACTTCGGGTCGTCGGTGTCGTAGTCGTCGAGCGCGGCGAGGGTCTCCTTGGCCGCCTTCTCCTCGGCGAGCCGGTCCTCCACGACCTGCTTGCCGCCCGTGAGGCCGCGCCGGGCGAAGGGGTGGACGACTTCCTCCTCCGCCGTCTCGTGCACGGCCAGCAGCCGCACCAGACGGCGGAACGCGTCGCGGCGCTCCTCCCCCTCCGAGGCCTCGACCTCGTCGAAGAGGTTGCGGATGTCGCCGTGCTGACGCATCAGCAGGGAGACGACGTCGATGTCCTCGGACCGGTCGTCACCGGCCTGGGGTGTGGTGTGGCGAGTGGACATGTCCGCCTCACTTCTCACGCTGGGAGGGGTCGGGGTGCTCGCCCTCGGTCTGCAGGCGGTACTCGCGCCCGAACATCTCGCCGTGTTCGACCATCACGCGGTCGCTCGGGGGCGCCTCTCCGCCGTGGATCCGCTCCTGCATCTTCTCGAACCGCTCATGGGCCTCGCGGACGTAGCCGGCGCCCAGCGTGGTCAGGTCCATCTGGGTGTCGAGCAGCTCACGCACGTAGGCCTTGTTCGGCTCGAAGGTCAGCACGTTCGGCAGCTCGGGTGCCAGCACCTCCTGCGGCTCACGCCCGTCGTGGCGGCGCATCAGGTCGCAGGCGATGTGCAGGTGCTCCAGCTCCATGTTCAGGTGCAGCTCCCAGATCGCCTTGACCCTGGGGTCGCTCTCCTGCTCCATGAAGGAGTAGTACAGATAGCACTCGTTGTACTCGTGATTGACCAGCTGCTCCCACCAGGTCTCGCCGGGATCGACGAGCGACTCGTAGTGGGTGACGTGCTCCTCCTCGATGAGCCCGATCTCCTGGTACAGCTGGCGGGCGATCGGCTCCATGTAGGTGGGGCCGGTGTTCATGTAGAAGTTCATGGTCTGCTGCTCGGCCGACATGATCGTCAGCGCGTGCAGCTTGGACAGCGGGTTCGTGGCGGCCTTGTCGTAGGGATCGCGCACGTTGTCCACCGGGTCGCGGTGGTGGAACCGGGTGGGCCGGCCCGGCATGACCTCGGTGAGCCCCTCGACGATCGACTCCGCCTTGCGGTGCTCGATCATCTCGTACAGGTTCGCGTACCGGTACAGGTGGTCGAAGTCCTCCAGGACGCCGAACTGGTACGCCTGCTTCAGGTACGGGTCCGGCTCCATCCGCGCCACCCAGGCCGTCAGGTCCACCGCCACCTGCTCGTACGCGATGGTCGTCTCCAGCACCGACGACACTCCCGGCAGCAGCCAGTTGACGACCTTCTGCTGCTGCGCCTCGATGTAGCGGGTGCCGGCGAGCGTCCGCTTCACGTCCGGGTCCGTGGTGTGGCGCGCCAGCTGGTGGCTGAACATGATCGCCTCGACCTCGATGCCGTTCATCGCGATGATGCGACAACGGGTGTACGGGTCGCAGTGGTCCGGGTCGATGGGGGCCACGTCGAGCTCCCGCCAGCTCCGGAGTTGACGGTCCAGCGGGATGCCCCGCTGTTCGAGCGGATTGAACGTCATGCGAGGTGCCTCCTCCAGCACGACAGTGTGTGGGGCCACCCAGTACCCCGTCTTCGACGACGAGCACTGCCCCGCTCACGCGTCTGTCCACAATGGGCGACTCTCGGCCACCGCTGACGCGTTGAGCGCGAGCCACTACGGAAGTGTTCGGATGAGCACTCCGCTGCGCGGTCGAGTGGGGATGCGGTTCAGGGGGATGGCCAGGTCCTGCGGCGGGATCCGGTACTCCAGGGCTGCCAGGCGCCGAGCGAGCATTTCCAGGACGCCCACGGCCATGACCTCGCCGGGACAGCGGTGGCCCGTCCGCGGGTCCGCGCCGCCCTGAGGGATCAGCTCGTCGCGGCCTGGCGGGTGGTCGAGGAAGCGTTCGGGGCGGAAGGCGTACGAATCCTTGAACAACCGCTCGTCGTGGTTCTGCCCGTAGATGTCCAGCAGGACGAGGCCGCCGGCCGGCACTCGGTGGCCGTGCCAGGTCAGCTCGGTGACGGCCCGGCCGCCGAGGAACGGGGCGAAGGGGTAGAACCGGCGGACCTCGTGGGCGAACGCCGTGGCGAACACGGCTCCGTCCGACCGGAGCCGCTCCCTGTGTTCGGGCCAACGGTGCAGGGCATGCGCGGCGAAGGCCACGAACCAGCTCAGCGCGGCGGTCGGCCGGATGACGTTGAGCAGTTCCACCGCCGCGATCCGGGGTGTCAGCTCGGTACCGGAGGCGTCGCGGTGTCCGCGGACGCGGTCCAGCACGGAACCGGCGGGGGCGGCCTGGGCCGTGTCGGCCCTCATTTCGGTGACGAGGGCGGCGAACCGCTGCTCCTGCCGGGTACGGGCCCGCCTGGCCCTCCAATGCCGGGGACCCGCCGTGGCGAAACCGTCCACCATGGCCAGCAGGTCCCGGGCCAGCGACTGCTCCTCGTCCTCGGCGAGGGGAACCCCGGCCCACCGGCAGACGCCGCGCGTGATCACGCGGCCCACCTCGTCGAACAGCACCACCTCCGGCTGTGCTCGCCAGCGCGGTACGGCCTCGTCCCAGGCGTCGGCGATATGCCCGGCCGCGGCCGTCACCACGTCGGTCTCCAGCAGCGGCAGGAAGAGCGACTTGCGCTGCCGGTGGTCGTCGCCGTCGAGGGTGTGGACGGCGCCGTGGCCGAAGAGGGTGCTGAGGACCGGGCCGGGGAGCGCCCCGTGGCGCCGGACGTGTTCCTCGTCGTAGAAGAAGCGGACCGCGTCCGGGCCCCGCACGGCCAGGGCCGGGTGGCCGAGGACGCGGAGGCTCAGCGCCGTGTCGTCCTGGGCGCGCATCAGGTCGGGCAGCCAGGCGTAGCCCTCCGTCGCAAGGGCCAAGGACTCGGGAACCAGCAGTCGGCGAGAACTCATGCGGGAACTCATGCGTGAACTCATGCACTGCGGAGTGCCCCTGGCGGTCTGCGCGACACCGGCGCAATCCGGCAATCGCAAGACCGTCTCCCGTGTCACTCCTGCCGCTTGGAGCCCTCTTCGGCGCCCGTCCCAGTGCCCGGTTCCGCCATTCGCCGGTGGGCCGCCGCCTTCACCCCGTCGGGCAGCACCTTCCCGGCCAGGCCCTGCGCCTTGGCCTTCAGCGACCCGGTCACGGCCTTCTTCTCGCCCTTCACGATCGCTGCGAACGCCCGCTCGGCCACCTGTGCGGGATCGTCCTTCTTCATGGTGCCGATCCGGGTGTCGTCCGCCATGCCCGCCCGGTCGAAGAATTCCGTGTCCGTGGGGCCCGGCATGAACGAGGTGACGGTCACCCCGGTGTCCTTCACCTCCTCCGCCAGTGCCTGGGCGAAGGACTGCACGAACGACTTGGACACGTTGTACACGGGCTGGAAGGAACCGGGCATCGTCGCGGCGACGGACGAGGTGAAAGCGATCCGGCCCGCGCCGCGCGCCACCATGGCCCGCAGCAGCGGCTTGGCCAGCCGCACGGTCGCGGTGACGTTGAGGTCGATGACCTCCTGATCGTCGGCGAGGTCGGTGTCCACGAAGGCGCCGCCCAGGCCCACCCCGGCGTTGAGGACGGCGACGTCGACCGTCACGCCGTCGAGCGCGTCCAGGAGCCGGAACCGTCCTTCGGGCGTCCGGAGATCGGCACGTACAGCGCGTACCTCCGCACCCGACTCCCGCAGGACCCGCGCGGCGGACTCCAGCGATTCGTCCTCGGCGTTCACCAAGAGGTCGTAACCGTGGAGCGCGAACTGCCGGGCCAGCTCGTGGCCGATTCCGCTGGACGCGCCGGTGATCAGGGCGAGTGGCCGTGTGTCAGTCATGCCTTATGAGTAACCGCCGCGGGCTGTGCCATACCTCGGGCAAAAGGGTCAACGCGGACAGCGGGTTCCGATCCGTGGACTGAGGAGCCCTGGCCCGAGGGATACGACCTCGCAGCTTGGGTTACGGCAGGTGGAGCTTTGCGGTCGGCGGCCGACCTGGGGGCAGATCGACCACGACCGCAACTGCTGTACGTACCGAAGGTGGACGCCTCCGCTGAGCGGTCCGCCGGTACAGACAGGCGGTCAGCTGAACGTGCGCCGGTAGGTCTGCGGGCTGACGCCGGTGGTGCGTTTGAAGCGGTCACGGAAGGTGGTGGGTGAGCCGAAGCCGACCTGGCCGCCGATGCGTTCCACGGAGTGCTCCGTGGTTTCCAGCAAGTGCTGTGCCTGGCGGATGCGGGCCCGGTGGAGCCACTGGAGCGGGGTGGTGCCGGTCTGGTCGCGGAAGCGTCGGATCAGGGTTCGGGTGCTGGTCCCGGCCCGCTCGGCGATGTCGGCGAGGGTGAGGTCGCGGGCCAGGTTTTCCTGGAGCCAGGTGAGCAGCGCCTCGAGTTCGGAGCCCTGCGGTGTGGGTGCGTGGTCGTGGACGATGAACTGCGCCTGTCCGCCCTCCCGTTCGAGAGGCATCACCGACAGGCGTGCGGCATCGGCGGCGACGGCCGAGCCGTAGTCACGGCGGACCATGTGCAGGCACAGGTCCAGGCCCGCCGCAGCGCCGGCCGAGGTGAGCAACTGGCCGTTGTCGACGTAGAGGACGTCCGGGTCGACGTCGATGTCCGGGTGGGCGGCGGCCAGAAGCCCGGCCGCGCGCCAGTGGGTCGTGGCGCGCAGCCCGTCGAGGAGCCCGGTGGCAGCCAGGGGGAAGGTGCCCACGCAGATGGAGGCGATCCGGGTGCCGTCGGCAGCCGCCGACCGCAGCGCGTCGTGCACGGCGGGAGGGAGCGAGGCAGCCGGATCGGTGACGCCCGGCACGATGATCGTGTCCGCGCCCCGAAGGCCGTCCAGACCCCAGGGGGCACGCAGGGTGAAGGCTCCGGCGTCGACCTCGTCGCGCTCGGCGCACACCCGGACCTGGTAGCCGGGCCGCCCGTCGGGCAGGCGGGTCCGGGAGAAGACCTCGATCGGGGTGGCCAGGTCGAACGGAATCACCTGATCCAACGCGAGCACGGCAACCGTATGCATGGCCAGAACCTACCTTCCCATCGGCTCACCGGACCTTGGCCGCCCTTCCGGAATCTCCATGTCATCGCAGCCCACTCCCTTCGAGAAGGCGTTGGCGATATCCCGTTGAAACCTGTCACTAGTGCCACTGGGCGAGCACCCGGGAAGCCGGTTGACTTCGGAGCGTCCCGACGGAAGTCGACACCAAAGGAACGAACATCCATGCACATCCAGATCGTCCTGTTCGACGGCTTCGACCCGCTCGATGCCATCGCCCCCTACGAGGTGCTGTACGCCGGCGGCTCGGCATCGGACGGCGCCGTGACCGTCGAGCTGGTCACCGCGGAGGGTCCTCGTGAGGTCGTCAGCGGCACCGGAGGACTGACGCTGCGCGCCGCCGGCGCCGTCGACCTGGAGCGCGCCGACGTGCTTCTGGTGCCCGGTGCCTCCGGCCGCGTGGGCGAACCCGGCGAGGCCCCCGAAGAAGTGGCGGGCGTCGGCGAGTGGAGGAGAGACGAGTTCATCACGGTGCTGCTGGGCCGCACGCTGACCACCGAACTCCCCGCGCTCCTCAAACAGGCGATGGACGACCCGGACATCATCGCCACCGTCTGCGGCGGCTCACTCGTCCTGGCCATGGCCGGCCTGCTGGAGGGCCGTCACGCCACCACCCACCACCTGGGCCTCGACACGCTGAACGCCACCGGCGCCCACGCGGTCCGCGCCCGCATCGTGGACGACGGCGACCTGATCACCGGCGCCGGCGTGACTTCCGGCCTCGACCTGGGCCTGTACCTGCTGGAGCGCGAGGTGGGACCCCGCGTCGCGCACGCCGTCGAAGAGCTCTTCTCCCACGAGCGGCGCGGCACCGTCTGGCGCGCGCAGGGCCCGACGCCCACCGCCTTCTGAGCACCGGCCCTTCGCGGATCAGTCGCTCACCCGTCTCATCCTTGATGGGCCCCGCCCACGGCTGGGCCTACCTGGAGGAAGAAGTCATCCCCTCATGCACCTTGTGTCACCGGTGATCGTCGGCATCATCTACTGCCTGCTGATGTCCCTGATCAAAGAACCGCACCGACGCCGCTTCAACGCGGTCATGGTGGGCGGAGCCGGCGCCGCCTATCTGAGCGGGGGCGGCTTCGGCCTGTGGGAGCTCCCGTTCGTGGCGCTCCTGGCCTACGTCGCCTACCGCGGCCTGGACTCCTGGGCCTTCATCGGCATCGGCTGGCTGCTCCACACGGCCTGGGACATGGTCCACCACCTCAAGGGCAATCCGATCCTGCCCTTCTACCACGACTCATCCCTGGCATGCGCCATCTGTGATCCGGTCATCGCCCTGTGGTGCTTCCGTGGCGGACCTTCCCTGATCGCGCTGGCCCGCCGCGGGTTCAGGCCCGGTCGGGCGGCAGACCACGCGCACGAGCACGCCTCTGCCCCCTCCTGACCAGACCGCACCCGTGCTCAGCGATGGCTGGGCCCCCCGGTCAGTCGATGCCGTCGATGCCGTCGATGATGCGGAAGTCGCGCTCGACGCCGTCGGGGAGGGCCACCAGCGCCTTCTGGTATGCCTCGCTCTCGTATGCCGCGACAGCCTGTTCAAAGCTGTCGAACTCGATCAGAACGACGCGTTGGGTGGTTCCGGCCTCGTGGGCGACGACTCGACCGCCGTGGGACGGAATCCGGGACAGCACGCGCCCGCCCCCAGCCTGGACGGCCGGACCGGCCAGCTTGTCGTAGGCGGCCAGCATCTCGGGGTCGGAAATGGCGGGGTAGACACTGACCCAGTAGCCCTTAGCCATGGAAACCTCCTGTGTTGGGCCGGACACGTCCGACTTCGAATCGACACTCGGATCGATCGATCCCGGCGACGGGTACGGCGGTCACTCGGCTCGTCATATGCGCAGGTTAGGGCTTGACGTGGGGGCGGGGGAAAGATCAATACGGGATAGGCTCAGAACGGATCGTTATCAATCGGCAGGGGGGCACGTGGCGCCGGATACGGTGAGCCTTCGGTACTTCCTGGTGCTGGCGCAGGAGTTGAACTTCACCCGCGCGGCCGCACGTATCGGTATCGCACAGCCCGCACTCAGCGCCCGGATGCGCCGCCTGGAGGCGGAACTCGGCACGGCCCTGCTGGTCCGCAACACGCGTAGCGTCGAACTGACCACGGCCGGTGCGGCTTTGGTGGAGTCCGCGCCGCCCGCGCTGGCGGCGCTGGACCGGGCGTGGGACACCGCCCGGAGCGCGGCGGCCGGTGAACTGGGCACGCTGCGCATCGGATACAGCCTCAGCGCCGGGGCCGAGACGACACCGGCCCTGGTGGACAGGCTGATGCGCGGCACCAGCGGGCTCGAGGTCGGCGCAGTCCCGATGGCGACACCGGAGATCTCCCCCGCGGTCGCCGACGGCCGCATCGATGCCGGGATCACCCGCGGTGAACAGCCGGGCCGCGGCGTGCGCCGGTTCCTGCTGCGGCGTATGCGCGTCGGGGTCCAGCTGGCGCAGCACCATCCGCTGGCCGAACACCCGGAGATCGAGATCGCCGACGCGGCCGCGTATCCGCTGCGACTCCCGGACCGTGCGGCCAACCCCGTGGTCCACGACCAGTTGTCCGCACTGTTCCGAGGCACCCGGCCACACCCCCGATTCCACACGCCCGCGGTCTCTTTCGACATGTCTCAGCGCGACCTGCACGACGGGGTCACCCTCGCCCCGGCCGGAGAAGCCGCCGCCACGGCACAACCGGCCGGTCTCACCTGGCGACCGCTGCGGGGCGCGCCCAGCCTGACGATCCACCTGGTCCTCCCACGCGAGCAGTCGCCGCTGCACCGCCGCGTCCGTGCAGTCGCCAAATCCCTGGCGCACGAGCTGCACTGGCTGCCGGACTGACGCGCGGCGGCGTCTTCGCCCACCCCGAGATCACGCCGGCAGCGGGTCGAAGGTCCAGACGGGACGGCTGCGGGTGTGGGCAGCTGCGGTGAGGCGGTGCTGCTCGCCGAGGGTCTGTGTGAGGTCTGCCAATGCGCGCGCCTGGAGCGCACTGGCCTCCTTGGCCGCACCGGTCGCATCGAGGTCCGCGGCGAGAGCCGCGTGCGCCAGCAGCGTCTGCGGATGGCGGGGCCCCAGCGTCATGGCCGTGTCCCGTGCAATGTCCCTGGCCAGCGCCAGGGACGACGCATGCCGGCCGTGGTGACCCAGGTCCGAGGCGAGGTTGTAGGCGATGCCCAGGGTCCAGGGGTGACAAGGCCCCAGGGTGGTCACGGCGGACCGCATGGCTTGTTCGCCCAGGGCCACCGCTCCCGGTACGTCGCCTCCCATGCGTACGGCCACCGCGAGGTTCGTCAACGCCCCGGCTGTGCAGGGGTGTTCGGGACCGAGCAGCGACCGGCAGCGGTGTGCCGCGTCATGGCACAGCGCCGTCCCGGCGTCGAGGTCACCGTGCGAACGCTCGGCGGCCGCAAGGCTCGTGGTGGCCCTGAGCGCGAGCGGAGTATGGGGTCCCCAGAGCTCGTCGGCGGCCTGACGCACCTCCCTGAGTCTGGTCAGGCCCTCGCCCACGGCGTCATTGCGCAGCTCACAGAGCGCCAGTTGGTGCTCAGCGCACAAGGTGGCGGGGTTGTCGGGGCCGAGCAGTTCACGGTGTCCGAGGGTGGCCTGCAGCTGGTGGGCCTGAGCGTTCTCGTAGTGGCCCAGCAGACGCAGGTCCATCGCGTGTCGTGCCTGCGCGAGCAGGCTGCCCAGGTGAGGGGGCTCGGCCAGGCTCTGGTATCCCGTGATCGCCCGGCGGTCCAGGAGCAGCGCATCGGAGTACCGTCCGAGAAGCCGCAGCGAGTCGGCCACGCCGACGACCGCCTCGAGGGTGCACGGATGGCTCGGACCGTGCAGCTCCTCGCATCCTTCGCATGCCATGCGGGCTTGCTCCAGCGCCTCCTCGTAGCGGCCGAGCCCGCGCAGATCCGCAGCCACCCCACCCGTCGTCTCGATCGGGTCTGCGTCCGCGGGGCCCTCGGCCGCCTGAAGCCTGGCCTGCTCCTGACGGTCGGCCTCCAGCGCCCGGCCGTAGTGGCCGAGCCCCCTGAGGACTTCGCCGCGACGAGCGGCCAGGACGTGCGCCTGGGGAGGGTCGCCGTCACTCAGGAGACTGGCCCAGGCGCGCTCGAGGCGTTCGAGGAGGGCCAGCGCGGATCGGGACTCGCCGCGCAGGTGCAGGTAGCGCGCGCAGTTGAGGATCAGTCCGGAATCCTCCGCGAGGGCTTCGCCCGGGGCCGCCGCAGGCTCCAGATGCGGCACGATCTGGGCGTACTGGGGCCACACACGGACGTTCTCGGGGTCGCGCGGATCCGCGGTGGCCAGAGCGTGGCGCACGCGCCGAAGGAGCGTGGAACGGTAGCCGCCGGCCATGTCGTCGCGCACCACCCGGCGCACCAGCGGGTGCATGCGCACGATGGCGCCGGGTGTCTCGAGAGGCTCTTCGCCCTCTTCGCTGGACTCCACCTCGGCCAGGGAGTGCGCCACGAGGGTGCCGACCATCTCCTGCCAGCGGAGCGAATCCAGGCACTGTCCGCGCAAGGGTTCGGGGAGGCTGAGCCGGAGCAGGCCGAGCGGGGCCCCACTGTCCCCGAACAGGACGCAGACGTGCAGGAGGTCCACCGCTTCGAAGGAGGTTGCGCGCAGCCGCCCGAGGACGGTCAGCAGGGCGCGGGAGAACGTCGTGGGGTAGTCGCCCGTGGCGCGCAGGGGCGCCCTTTCCCATGAGGTGTCACGCAGCCGGTCGAGGTATTCCGCCACGGCGATCCGGGTGTGATCGAGGTAGGCGAGCGCCTGGGCGATGGCCAGGGGATGGTCGCCGAGTTGGTCGGCCAGCCGGTCGGCTTGAAGTGGCGTCATCCGGTGGATCCTGCGGCGGATCAGCCGCAGGCTCTCCGGCCGTTCGAGGGGGAGCACCCGCATGATCTCCACCTGGTGCTCCGCCCAGTCGCTGTTCTGAGAGGTGATCAGTACGTGGCCCGGGCCGTGGGGAAGGGATCCGGCGGTGTCCGCGGGATCGTCTGCGCCGTCGAGGACCAGCAGCCAGCGACCGTAGGGGGTGCCGCGGCGCAGTGCTTTGCACACCGTGTCCACCCGGTCTCCCCGCAGGTCCGCCCCCAGCGCCGGAGCGATGTCTCCGAGCCCCTGGCGGAACTCCTCTCGCGTCCCCGCCGCGATCCACCACACCACGTCGTACTGCGCGGCGAACCGATGGGCGTACTCGGCGGCCAACTGCGTCTTGCCGATGGCCGGCATGCCGACCAGAGCCGCCGTGGCCGCGCCCGAGGGCGCGTCGTCCAGCCAATGGCGCAGCTGTGCCAGCTCGGCGTCCCTGCCGGTGAAGTGCGGATTCCGCCGAGGGACCCCACCCCACACCGGGGGCGGCTCGGCGGGGTACCGAGGAGCACTCGCACCGGTTTTGACGCCGCCCAGGCCCGGATCGATGGCCAGCCGCTGCAGAACGCGGCGCTCGTCGTCCTCCACGTCGACGCCGAGCAAGCGCGTGCTGGGCAGTACGGCGGCCAGGGCGGGGAACTCGCGTTCAGTGAGGGTGAACGCGGTGAGCCGACGCGCCTGTATCAGGGCGGCGGAGGCCTGCAAGGCCTGCGCCCAGCCGTCCTCGCCATGGCCACCGGCCAGTACGAACTCCTCACTGAGGAGCAGTACGTGAGTGCCGTCCACCACCAGCAGCGACCGTAGGGCCTCCTGCAGGCACAGCCCGGCGGGCGGATCCCAGCTCTGGATGGCGGCGTCGTGACCGATGGTCTCCAGCCGGTGCCTGATCCACACCGCCCACGGCCGGTCCGGTCCCGCGTAGCTGATGGTGAAACGGCCGCTCTCGACCCCGGAGCGGGCCTCGGCCTCCGCGGCCAGGGTCTCCTCCGCCGCCAGCATGTGGTGCTCCAGCACCTCGCACCGCCGTTCCGCCTCGATGGCCTGGCGTTGTGCTTGATCCAGGGCCTGTCGCAGCTGCGCGATCTCGCCCAGGAGATGCTCACGCTCGTCCAGCAACTGGTGGTGCGCGGCGTGCAGGGACTCCAACTCCCGCCTGCCTTCGCTCTGCTGGAGGGTGAACGTCAGCTGCATCCGCTGCGTCTCGGCGTCCAGCTCGACGATGCGGCGCTTCTTGTCCAGCAGGACGTCCGACAGCGCTTCGACGTTGGCCTCGGCCGACTGAAGCTTCCGGTCGGCGTCGGCCAGCTGATCCTTGAGGACCTGTAACTCGTATCCCATCTTGCTCGTGGCCTTCAGCGCGGTTCGCTGCAGGACCCTCACCCGGTCGGTGACCTGGACGGAGAGGGATCGTCGCAGGGCCTGGGCGGCATCGGTCAGCAGCTGTTCGACGAACTCCGCCGGAGCGACCACCGTGCCGTTGAGATAGCGCGAGACCGTGCCGGGGTCGTAGTGCGCTCGTACCGCGTAGCGGCGCACCGAGATCCGCAGACCGATGAAGACGCTGCGCAGCGCTTCCGCCAACTCGCGGCACTCGGGCCCCACATGAGGCGGAATCGGTTTCAGGACGCTCCCGCCGTCCTCCTGCCACAACGCCGGCGCGAGCTCGTCGCCTGCCGCGTTCTCGGGCTGCTCCGCCAGTTCGTCCACGTCCCGCCCCCGTCGGACTCGCGCGGCGTTGGCACGACTCGCAACGCGTGCGCACCCCACAACACCTGTTCGCCGAGCAGAGTGCGAGCAGAGTGAAAACACCCGGCAACAATGCCGACCTCACCAAGGGACTTCCAGAATGCCACGTTTGAGCCGCAAGAGCCCGACCCAGGAAGAGAGCAGCACACGCCCCGTCCTCGCCGTGGCCGCCGCAGCCGTGTCAGGAGCGGTGGGTGCCGTGCTGGCATGGCTGTTGGACACGATCCCCTGGCCGTGACGCCGGGTCGGCCGGGCCGGCGTCACCTGCGGGAGCGGGGGCGCAGCGGCAGACCCGCCGGTGGGTGCGGGCATGGCCGGAGGCCACCGCCGTCGACATGGCGGCCGCCGCCGTGCACGTAGAGGGGCGGACGTCCGTCGGGGCCCTGCTCGGTGCCCGGCCGTGAGCGAGCATTCGTGCTGTTCGCCTACGCTGTCGTTCATGAGCCGTTGGGAAGAGCTGACCGGTGGGACGTCCGGAGAGGACTACGCCGCCCGGTTTGCCGCCCTGGCCGGCAGCGGCAGGGATATGCACGGTGAGGCACGGCTGTGCGCCACGCTGGTGCCCGCCGGGGCGAGGGTGCTGGATGCCGGGTGCGGTACCGGCCGGGTCATGATCCGGTTGGCGGAGCTCGGGTATGACTGTGTCGGGGTCGACCTCGACGCTTCCATGCTGGCCGTGGCGCGCAAACAGGCGCCCCACCTGCCCTGGATCCAGGCCGATCTGGCCACGTTCGACCCGGCTGAACTTCATGGTGGCGCGGACTTCGACCTCGTGGTGGCCGCCGGCAACATCTTCCCGCTCCTTGCCGCGGGCACGGAGGCGGCGGTGGTCAGCCGCTTGGCCGGGAGCCTGCGCCCGGGCGGCCTCATGGCCGCCGGATTCGGCCTGGACGAAGCACACCTGCCGGTATCGCCCACCATCACCCTGCCGGAGTACGACGCCCACTGCGCCGCGGCCGGCCTCACCCTCGTCGACCGCTTCGCCACGTGGGACGCCCACCCCTACGAGGGCGGCGGCTATGCCGTCAGCGTCCATCAGGCGCATCGCGGCTGAAAGGAAACGGCCCGAGAACCGTCAGCGCACGAGCACGGGGCCTGCCACCTCCGCGGCAAGCTCCGTGCTGCCCGTGCTCTGCTCCCACCCGTGGTCCACCGACCCGTCGACGGATGGCAGTGCGCGGACGCGGAACTGTAGGCGCGGCCCCTGGCGGCTACGCCCGCGGGGGCAGGGTGAGGATTTCGGCTCCGTCGTCCGTGATGGCGATGGTGTGCTCGCTGTGTGCCGTCCGGCAGCCCGTCGCGCTGCGCAGCGTCCAGCCGTCGGCATCGGTGACGAGCGTGGCGGTGTCGGCCATGACCCAGGGCTCCAGGGCCAGGAGCAGTCCAGGGCGCAGCTTGTAGCCCCGACCGGGCCGTCCCGTGTTCGCGACATGGGGGTCCTGATGCATGGTCGAGCCGATGCCGTGACCGCCGAACTCGACGTTGATCGGATAGCCGGCTTCGCCGAGGACCGTACCGATGGCGTGGGAGAGGTCGCCGATGCGTGCCCCCGGCTTGGCGGCGGCGATGCCCGCGGCCAGCGCGCGTTCGGTCGTCTCGATCATCGCGACGCTCTCCGCAGGCCGGGCGTTGCCCACGAGGAAACTGATCGCGGCATCCGCGGCCACTCCGCGCAGGGAGACAGCCAGGTCGAGGGTCAGCAGATCGCCGTCGGCGAGCGTGTAGTTGTGGGGCCGGCCGTGGAGCACGGCGTCGTTGACGGCCGTGCAGATGTAGTGACCGAACGGGCCGCGGCCGAAGGACGGCGCATAGTCGACGTAGCAGGACTGCGCCCCCGCCTCAGTGATCATTTCCTTGGCCCACTGGTCGATCTCCAGAAGGTTCGTGCCGGCCGTGCTGCGCTGCTTCAGCGTGTGCAGGATGTAGCCGACCAGCGCTCCGGTGTCCTTCGCCCGCTCGAGCCGGGTGGAGTTCAGGATCTCAATCATGGGGGCCTCTCACGTGCTTCCAATAACTATACCGGTCTAACTATACCGGTATTAGAATGGGTGCATGGTCAGGTTGCCGCTCACTCCCGCCGAGGTCGAACGCGGACAGCGCCTGGGCGCCCTGCTCCGCCAGGCCCGGGGCTGCCGCTCGATGATCGACGTCGCGCTCACCGCGGGTATCTCGCCGGAGACCCTCCGCAAGATTGAATCCGGCCGCGTGGCCACCCCCGCCTTCCCGACCATCGCCGCGATCGCCGACACCCTCGGGCTGTCCCTCGACGCGGTCTGGTCCGAGATCAGCCAACCGGAGCGCGTCGGCGAGGACCGGGCGGTCGCACCCGCCGCCAGGCACGTGCTGTTCGCCTCGTAAATCCGCTACGTCGCCTCCCATACGGTCGCGGTGCCGAGGAGCAGCGCCTGCGGGCCGTGGTCGCCAAGTAAATACCGCCGACTGATGCATCGTTAGATCGCGGTGAAACCACCGTCAGCAGCGACCACGGCTCCCGTGACGAAACTGGAGCGGGGCGAGACGAGGAAGCACAGGACCTCGGCGATCTCCTCGGGCTGCGCCACACGTCCCAGTGGCTGCGCGGCGGCGAAGGACGTCAGGTAGGCGCGGCTGTCGGGGCGGATCGTGTCGAGGAAGTCCGTCTCGATGACGCCCGCGGCCACGAGGTTCGCGCGGATGCCCAGCGGGCCGCCCTCGACGGCGAGCACCTTGGTCAGTTGGGCCAGCGCGCCCTTCGACGCACTGTAGGCGACGCCTTCGGGCAGGGCGACGGTGGAGGCGTACGAGCCGGTGCTCACGATGGCGCCGCCGCCGCGGCTCTTCATGACCCGGAATGCCTCGCGGGCGCAGAAGAAGGAGCCGCGGGCGTTGACCGCCATCACGGTGTCCCAGTCCTCGGCCGTGGTTTCGGTGACGGGCTTGTTCTGGGTGCGCCCGGCGTTGTTCACGAGGATGTCCAGGCCGCCGAAGGCGTCCAGGGCCCTTGCCACCGCGCGGTGGGCGGTCTCCTCCTGGGTGATGTCACCGATGGTCGTGACGACGCCGGGGAATTCCTCCGCCAGGTGCGTGACGTCGGGGCGGAGGTCGAGGGCGACGACCCGGGCGCCGCGGGCGTGGAGGAGCGCCACGGTCTCTCGGCCCACTCCTCGCGCGGCTCCGGTGACGAGGGCGGTCTTCCCGGCGAACTCGGTGGATTCGGATGTTGCGGCGGATGCGGCTGCAGGTGTCATGGTGCGGTCCCTGGAGAAGGTGAGTGTGCGTGGACGTCATACGGTCCGGTTGCGGGTCGTTCAGTGCGCGGTGAGCCCACCGTCGACCACCAGCTCCGTGCCGGTGACGAACGAGGAGTCGTCGCAGGCCAGGAAAAGGATCGCGGGAGCGACCTCGTCGGCGCGGCCGGCCCGGCGCATGGGGGTGCGTCGGATGTCCGGCTGCTGGTCGCCCTGGTCGTCCAGGAGGTCCTGGATCATCGGTGTGGCGATCACCCCGGGATGCACCGAGTTGATCCGCACTCCCTGCCGGGCGTACTCGACCGCGGCGGTCTTGCTCAACAGGCGCACGGCGCCCTTGGACGCCTGGTAGGCCGCAGCCGCACCGCTTCCCACCAGGCCGAGTACTGACGACGTATTGATCACTGAGGCATTGCCGCTCGCACGCAGGAGCGGCATCGCCGCCTTCATGCCGAGCCATGTGCCTTTCTGGTTCACGTCGATGACGCGGTCCCACGCTTCTTCCCGCGTGTCCTCGATGCCCGGCCAGTCCACGATGCCGGCGAGGTTCACGAGCACGTCCAGCGTCCCGAACCGGTCGCGTACGACGGTGATCACTTCGTCCCACTCCCGTGCGGAGGAGACATCGAGGCGGGCAGCGACGACCTCGGCACCGCGTGCCGCGATCCGGTCGGACAGCTCCCGCAGGGGGCCTTCGGCGACATCGGTGATCACCAGCCGGGCGCCTTCCCTGGCGAAGAGCTCGGCGGTCGCTGCGCCGAGGCCGCCGGTCGCGCCGGTGATCAGCGCGACCTTGCCGTCAAGTCGTTTTCCTGTCATGGGTATTGGTCCCTAATTCTCGTTGCTGTTGACTGACTGTTACGTCGGGACTTCGACCGCTACTGCTCCCGGTAGAGCACGAGGTGCTCGTGATAGAGCACTCCGTCGCGGATGTCGCCCGTGGCGGTGAAGCCGGTGTCGTCGACGTAGTCAAGGTGGCTGCCGGCAACCGTGTAGCGGCCGGTGTACGCGCTGGCCCGCCCGCCGCGGGCTTCGTCGTAGCGGCCGTCCGGCAGCAGCTCCTGCCGGATGTGTCCATCCGCGGTCGCCCACACCCCGACCACGTCGACCTGCTCGCCCTCAACGGTTTCGTCCATGGCGGACCCCTCTCCTCGTACGATGCGGTTCTTCCCGCTCCACCGAGTCTGGGCAGGTCACCGGCCATCAACCAGGACGCGTGCTGCCTGGGCATGGCACACCCAGGCAGCACATCGAGCGCTCCCCTAGCCTGAACACATGGACGACAACCACCTGGGAGACTTCCTGCGCGCACGCCGGGCCGACCTGCGGCCGGAGGCCGTCGGCATGGTGAGTCACGGGCCCCGCAGAGTCGCCGGACTGCGCCGCGAGGAGGTCGCCGTCCTGGCCGGAGTCAACGCCGACTACTACACGCGCCTGGAACAAGGCCGCGAGCGCAACCCCTCAGCCCAGGTGATCGACGCACTCAGCCGCGCACTGCACCTCGACACGGAGGCCCGCGTGCACCTGTACCGGCTGGCCGGGGCCACGCCGAACGACCGGCCCTCCGCCCATGCCACCGAGCAGGTGAGCCCAGCGCTGCGACAGCTGATGGACGGCTACCCGAACACTCCGGCGTTCGTCATGAACCGGACCTTGGACCTCCTCGCCGTCAACGCCTTGGCCGATGCCCTCTACGCCCCGTTCGATCCGGCGGGCAACTTGGCCCGCATGACCTTCCTCGACCCCGCAGGCCGCACCTTCTACACGGACTGGGACCGGGCGGCACAGGCCACCGTCGCCAACCTCCGCGAGGCAACCGGCTTTGACCCGGACAACCCGCGGCTGCGCGAGCTCGTCCGCACCCTCACCGAGGACAGCGCGGACTTCGACCGTCTCTGGAACGCCCACACCGTGCGTGGCAAGACCCAGGACGCCAAGCACTTCCTGCACCCGGACGTCGGCCCTCTCACCCTCACCTACCAGGCTTTCGACGTACGCGACGCTCCCGGCCAGCAGCTCGTCATCTACCACGCCGAACCGGGCAGCCCCAGCGCCCAGTCCCTCAACCTGCTCGGTTCCATCCACGCCACCCGCCACCGGCCCGCCCCTCGGCCCCACTGCTGATCAACGCGGTGAGCAAGGAGACGCAGGCCATAGCACCGCGTTCTCCGTGCGGACGCGGACGGCGAGCCAAGGCGCGTTGGCGATGGTGAAGAGCACGGCAGTGATCCATGCGGTGTGGACGAGGGGCAGGGCGATGCCTTCGAACAGGACGATGAGGTAGTTGGGGTGCCGCATCCAGCGGTAGGGCCCGGTGGTGACCGGCGGCAGGCCGGGCACGACGATGACGCGGGTGTTCCATCGGGGGCCGAGCGCCCTCATGCACCAGGCGCGGCCTGCCTGCACGAGGACGAGGACGGCCAGCGCCGGCCAGCCGATCAAAGGGACGAAGGCACGGTCGGTGAGGGCCACCTCCGCAACCGTCCCGACGAGCAGACAGACATGAAGGGTGATCATGACGGGGTGGTGGCGTTGCCCGTACTCGACGCCGCCGCGGTCGATGGCCCATCGCGCGTTGCGACGGGCGGTTGTCAGTTCGACCAGGCGCACGACGGCCACCGCGGTCACGAGAACGTACAGACTTACGGGGATCGTCACCCGGTCATCACCCAACCCACTGACATGTCGAATCGTCCTTCCCACTCCCGGACGGCGGCGGATTCTTTCGTCTCAAGCGTTCGCGAGCCGGTTGAGGCGTTCGGCCAGGACGCGGAATCTGCCGGCACGGTCCGCTGATTCCTCCATGTGCGCGCCGATCTCCTCCTGGGCGCGCTGTCCGACCGGTGTGAGTCCGGTGGTGTCGAGGGCGCCGAGCATGCGGACGAAGGGAAGCGCGATGTCCTTGTAGTAGGTCTCCGGTGAGAGGATGCCCGACCTGGCCAGGGAGCTCACCAGACGGCCGAAGCCGGGCGCGGCGTGGCCGGGCGGACGGAATGTCTTGAGGACTTTCGCCACAGCTTGAAGCGTCCGGTCGGGGTGCATGCGCATACACGCCTGGAGGGTGGTCCGGTAGAAGAGCATGTGCCGGTTCTCGTCGTGGGCGATGCGCTGCATCAGAGCCCCGCACACCGGCTCGTCGCACAGCCGGCGGATTCCCTGGTAGCTGACGCGGGTGCCGAGTTCCTGGACGGTGACGTAGACCAAAGAGGCGATGAGGTCGCCGCGGTAGTCGATGTCGTAGCCGTGCTGCACATGCGCGGCGCGGGCGTCCTCCAGAAGCACCGGATCGGCACTGCGGGTCACCACGAGGTAGTCACGGATGGCGGTGCCGTGCCTGGCCTCCTCCACGGTCCATCGATTGACCCAGACACCCCAAGGGCCGTCCAGCGACAGCATTTCCCCGATCACCCGGTGGTAACTGGGCAGGTTTTCTTCGGTGAGCAGACTGTAGACGAGGCCGTCCCGGGCGGCCGCCTTCAGTTTCTGCTGGGAGGGGTCCCACGGCTCCCCTTCGAGGAGACCGTCGTAGTCACGGCCCTGGCTCCACGGGACGTACTGGTGCGGGTACCAGTCGACGGTAGTCCGGAAATGCGTGTCGAGGGCGTCGGTGACCACCGGTTCGAGGTCGATCAGGATGCGTACGTCTGCGGGGATGGCGGGCACGGCCCGTGACACCTTCCTTGTCATGCGGTCGGCAGGTTCCGGTGACGGCGGGCGGCCCTACCAGCGGAGGAGGACCAGTTCGATGGCGAACCCCGGCCCCATGGCGGCGACCAGGCCGGGTGTGTCGGCGGGAGGCGGTGTTTCCATGGCCGCGTGCAGGATGTCCAGCACGGAGACGGACGAGAGGTTGCCCCGCTCGGCCACGGAGCGCCGGGTGAGCGCCAAGGCGCTGGGCTGCACGTCAAGGGCCTGCTGTACAGCGGTGAAGACCTTCGGGCCGCCACCGTGGATGATCCAGCTCTCGATCTGGTGCGGCGCCAGTGCGTGCCGTGCGAGGAGCCCTCGGACGGCCGTGGGCAAGTGCTTCTCCGTGAGCGTCGGTACCTCGGGTGACAGCAGGATCCGGAAGCCGTGGGAGCCGATGTCCCAGCCGAGAACGTCCTCGGTGCCGGGGACCAGCAGGCTGTGGGTGTCCACCAGCTCGGGCCCGGCGGGGCTGCCGTCCCGCTGGGCTCCGAAGGCCACGACGGCGGCCGCACCGTCCCCGAAGAGGCTGCCGGCGACGATGTTCGCCACGGAGCCGTCCTTGCGCTGGTGCGACAGTGTGCACAGTTCCACGGCGAGCAGGACGGCCACTTGGCCGGGGTGGGCCCGCAGGTAGTCATGGAGCCGGGCCAGACCTGCGGCGCCTCCGGCACAGCCGTTGCCGAACAGCGGGATACGTTTGACGTCCGGCCGCAGCCCGACCCGGTGGGCGAGCCGAGCCTCCAGCGACGGCACGGCAAGACCGGTGACGGTGGTGCTGATCACCGCGTCGACCTCCTCGGGCCGGACGCCTGCGGTGCGCAGCGCGCCGGTCAGCGCCTGTTCCCCCAGCTCCATGGCGGTGTCGAGCCAGATGCGGTTCTGCTCGGTGAAGTCCTCCCGGTGGGCGAGATCGACGAGCTTCTCCAACGGCAGGGACAGCGAGCGGGTCTCCACACCCGAGCTGGCGCGGATCTTGCGGAGTACCAGAGCGCCCGTCTCGGACTCCAGCAGCGTCGTGCGGGCCAGGGCGGCCAGGATCTCTTCCTGCCGGTATTGATACGGCGGGAAGGCCGTCCGGATCGCCACCACCTGTGGGCCGGCGACCGCCGACTGCCGGGTGCGGTCATGTGTCGCCTGACGCATCGGCATCAGCTTCCGCCTTTCTTCACAGGTGTAGTGATCAGCAACGGGGACCTGATGCGGGCCGGAGCCCACCAGTTCGCCGGACCGAGGGCCGCCATCACGGCGGGCACCAGGACTCCCCGCACCAGGACGGCGTCCACCAGCGCGCCGAGTGCGACGCCGATGCCGATGAACTTGAGCAGGGCGACCTGGGAAGTGGCCATGGCCGCGGTGGAGATCGCCACGGCTGCCGCGGCGGACGTCATCAGCCGGCCGGTGCGGGCGACGCCCTCGATGATCGAGGTGCGGTTGTCTCCGCAGCGGTCGTACTCCTCCCGGATGCGGCCGAGCAGGAAGACCTCGTAGTCCACCGACAGGGCGAGCGTGATGAACAGGACGAACAGCAGGGTCGAAGCGTCCAGTGTTCCCGTCGCCGTGAAGTGGCCGAGTACCGCGCTGCCGTGGCCGTCCTGGAAGAGAACGACGAGCGCGCCGAGGCTCGCCCCGAGGCTGGCGGCGGCCACGATCAAAGCTTTCAGGGGGGCGACCAGGGTGCGGGTGAAGGCGCTGAGGAGGGCCAGGAGCCCCACAGCCAGCAGCAACAGGCACCACGGGAGGGCGCCGAGGACGGCGTCCGCCGTGTCGACGACCTCCGCGGCTCGCCCGCCTACCGCCGCGCTCCCGGGTGCGGGGGTTTGCCGTACCTTGCGCACCACGGTGTGCGCCTCCGGCGTGCCCGGAGCGGCGGACGTGGCCGCCAGCAGCACGAGGGCCTCGCCGGACGGAGCCGCACGCACCACGCGGATGCCGGTGATGCCCGGGACACGGGCGAGTCGGTCGCCGTACGCCGGTGCACCGTCCGTCGCCCGCGGCCCGGTGACGACCACGGAGAGGAGCCGCTCAGGTGGCGCGGTGAACTCGGCGCGCACACGCTCGGCCGCGGCGGCGGCCGGAGCCGACGGAGGCAGCGTGCGTTCGTCCACAATGCCGAGCCGGGCGTGGGTGAAGGGCAGGGCCAGCAGGGTCAGCAGCAGCACCGCCAGGCCGCCCGCCAGGAGGGGCCGTGCGGTGACCGTGGACGTCGTGCGATGCCAGAAGCGACTTACGTCCCCGGTATGGGCACGCCGCCACCGCGCCAGCGGGTCCCACGCCTGAGCCTTGGCGCCGAGCAGCCGCAGACAGGCGGGCAGCACGGTCAGGGCGACAACCGCCGCCAGCATGGTGACGATCATGCCCGCCAGGGACAGTGCCCGCAGCATCGGCACCGGCACCAGCAAGGCGCTGGCCAGGCATACGGTCACGGCGGCGGCGGAGAACGCGACCGAACGGCCGCTGGAGCGGCGGGCGGCCGCCAGCGCCGTGTGAAGGTCCGTGCCCCGCGAGGTCTCCTCCCGTACGCGGGCCAGCAGGAAGAGGCTGTAGTCGACGGCCAGGCCGAAACCGATCGTCGAGGCGGCGTTCACCGCCACCCGGGAAACGTCGGCCACCTGCGCCAGCAGGCCCAGGACCGGGATGGTGCAGCCGATGGCCAGCGCGGCCACCACCACGGGCAGCAGCGCGGACACCACGGACCCGTAGACGAAGACCAGGACGACGAAGAGGACCGGCGCGGCCAGCAGTTCGGCCCGGCTCAGATCGCGCTCGATGGCCTCGTCGATCTCCCGGTTGGCCCACACCTCGCCGCTGGGCTCCACCCGCATCCCCGGCACGGCCGAGCGGGCCGCCGCCACCACACCGGGCGCCACCTGTTTACGTTCCTTGTCCGTCCCCTTCAGCCGTACGGCGACCAGCTGGGTCCGTCCGTCCTTGGAGCGCAGCCATGTGTCACCGGTGGTCTGTGCCGACCACACGGCCTTGACGTCCCGTTGTCCGGCCAGTTTCTCCGTCACCGCCGTGGTGCCGTCCCGGACGCGGGCCCCGCGTGCATCGCCGGTGCGCCGGGAAACGGCCAGGAGCAGATCGGGCGAGGGCACGCCGAGCCGCTCCGCCTGCCGCCTCGCGCGCGTCGCCTCCGTGTCGGTCGCAACCGCGCCGCCCGTGCTCAGCGCCGAGAAGGCAACCGGGGCCAGCGCCCCCGCGCACACCGCCGCCAGCAGGGCACTCACCACCACAAGCCAGGCCCGGCGCCGCACCGCATCCATCCGTGTGCCTCCGTCTTGCATCCGACCCGGGCGCTTCGTCCGGCTCCCGTTAGGAAGCCGTGAACAGCAGAACGGCGTTCTGGCCGCCGAAGCCGAAGGAGCAACTGATCCCCGCCTCGCCGCGCGTGGGGCGGGGAAGCCCGGCGACGATGTCCAGCTTGTGGGCCCCGTCCTGCCCGTCGAAGTTCGCCACCGGCGGGACGGCCGCATGGCGCAGCGCGAGAACCGTGTACGCCGCCTGGATCGCCCCGGCCGCCCCCAGCGCGTGCCCGATCACGCCCTTGGACGCGGTGACCGGCGGCCCGTCGTCACCGAAGACGCGGACGAGGGCTTGTGCCTCGGCCGCGTCGTTCAGCGGGGTGGAGGTGCCGTGCGCGTTGACGTGGCCGACGTCCCCCGGTCCGCACCCGGCATCCGCGAGAGCGGTGCGGATGGCGCGGGCCGCGCCGTCGCCCCGCGGGTGCGGGGCGACGGGATGGTGGGCGTCGGCGCCGGCACCGTAACCCCGCAGCAGCGCCAGGACGGGAGCCCGGCGGGCCCGAGCCGCGCAGGCGCGTTCGAGGACGAGGATGCCGGCGCCCTCGCCCAGGACGAAGCCGTCGCGTTGCGCGTCGAACGGCCGGCTGGCCAGGGCCGGTTCAGCCCCGCGCCGGGACAGCGCGCGCATCCGCGTGAAGCACGTGGCCGTCATGCGCGAGCGAGCCGACTCGCTCCCGCCCGCCAGCACGACGTCACAGGTGCCCGACCGCAGCAGGTCCCGGGCCACTCCGATCGCGGTGGCGCCCGACGCGCAGGCACTGGCGGTGGTGAAGTTGGGGCCGCGCACGCCCAGGTCGATGGCGACCTCGCCCGCGGCCATGCTCGGGACGCTGCGCGGGAGCGCGAGTGGCGAGACCCGCTCCGGCCGCCCGGCGCCGAGGTGAGCGAACTCAGTGACGTACGTACTCAAACTGTTCGATCCCACACCCAGTACGACACCGACCCGCTCCGCTTCCCAGGTACGACGATCGAGGCCCGCGTCCGCGACGGCCCGCCGGGCGGCGACGAGGGCGAACTGGATGAAGCGGTCTGCGCGCCGCGCCGACGCCCGGCCGAGTTCCGTCTCGGCGTCGAAGTCCGTCACCCGGCAGGAGAAGTCGACCGGCAGCCCTGACAGGTCGGGATCCGTCGCGGCCAGCGAGCGTCCCCGGCACAGGGCCGTCCAGTTCGCCTCCGCCGTGTGCCCGGCCGGAGTCACGAGGCCCAGCCCGGTGACCGCGATCTCAGCGTGCATGCTCGAACGCCCGAGCCGCCTCGCCCAGGGTCGAGGACGGGCGCAGGTCCAGAGTGTTCTCGGGCAGGACGATCCCGTACTCCTCCTCCGCCGCCACCACCAGCTCCATCAGCGACAGCGAGTCCAGACCGAGACTCTCGAACGTCGTCCTGCCGGAGAACTCACCGGCATCCGCCTTGACATTGAGGTGGCCGGTCAGCAGGGCCACCAACTCCTCGGGAAGGGCCGACTCCATCGCGTCTTCCGCCGCCTGCGTCATGCCTGGGTCTCCTGTTTCCTCGCTGCGAGAGGCCCTGCGGCGCTGCCCGCGTTCATCCGTCCAAAGGCCACGCACGCGGGAACCTCGCGTCTCGAGCCACTCCACGTGCCGACCGAGCCGGTCCTGCGCCTGCCGCCCGGCCGCCCGGCCGCACCCAGCTTCAACTGCGCGCCGCCGTGTAAACACCAACGAGGGGCGTGGGGAACGATCTGTCACTCGTTAGGACCCGTAAAGCCGTGCCAGCCATACCCGCCCGTCCCGACCCGCCCGCGAGGTGCGAGTTGACGGCGCGGGCCAACTCGTCGAAGTCCTCGCTGCCAACGGTGGGCACGCCCAGGCGTCGAAGCAGCTCGTACCGCTGAGTCAGCTCCGGTGCCTGCTGAGCCTGCGGGCCGGTGACGGGTGTGACGGGAAGGAGATGACCGGCGGGCACGGCAACAACGGTGTGGTGCTGGAGCTGGCCCGTACCGCCGCCGTCGAAGGCAACCGCATCGTCGCGCCGGCCGGGCACATGAGCCTGGCTGTCGCCGGGACCGCCGTCATCACCGGACGTACCGGCTCGGCGAGCCTGGGCCCGCTGGTCATGAACATCAACCAGCTCCACGAGGAGAGCCTCTACGTCCGCGACCACGGCCGCCTCCTCGCCGACCACGGCCGCCTCCTCGCCGAGGCCGGCCGGCGGACGCTGCCCGCCGGCGGGGCGTCCTCTCGGGCATGCTGCTGCCCGCCTCCGGCACGCTGCGCTGGGGCGAGGCGGACCTCACCGGCCTCGACCGCACCCAGGTCTTCCAGCGCGTCTCCCTGCTCACCCAGGACTTCCAGCGCTGGCCCGTGACCGCCGCGATGAACATCCGCCTGGGCCGCCCCGACCACCCCGCAACAGAACAGGACCTCACACCCTCGGCCGACTACGCCGCCGCCGGCCCCGTCATCGCCAAACTCCCCGACGGCCTGCGCACGCTGCTGGCCCGCATGTTCCGCGGCGCCATCGAACTAATTCGACCCAGCCACGCTCGACCGGCTTGCGCTCCCAGCCCGCTACGGGCTCGAAGGCGGGGCCGAGGTCGGCGAGGCAGCACGGGGGACGTAGACGTCTCCTTCGGTCGTGGTGCTGTCGGTCGTGGGCACATCCGTCGGGGCGGCGGGGTCGACATCGCCGAGGACGCGAGTGTGGCGCTCGACGCGAAGACGACTTGGGTAGGTAAGGGGTTCTTCAGCGAGGGACGTCAGACGGGGCAAAAGGAAAGAGGGGGTAGCGCGCGCGGATTACGCGGCGGGTGCGGACGACTGGGGTTCGACGGAGAGGGTCAGGTGGCCCAGCGCCTCGTCGGCTCGCGCCCGGGCGATCTCGGCCGTGGAGCCGGTGGTGATCAGGAAACCGGCGCGGGCGCTGAACATGTCGCCGTCCGGGATGAGGATGACGCGCGCTCCGACCGTGCACTGGAATGTGACCTGTTCCAGCCACGGCGTCTGGGCGGCGAAGTCGTCTTGTCCGATCCGACCCGGTGAGCACTCAAGGGCGCGACGTGGTTGGCCGATGGCTGGGGCATGCACTCACTTTCTGCGATCAGGGATCGCCGCCCTCTCGCCCGACGCCTGCTCGGGACGGTTGCCGGACTGTCCGCCGTCCTGCTGTGGGCCCTCGCGCAGAGTCCAGTGGCCCCGCCTGCCAAGGCCGTCACGCCGCACTTGGCGGCGACCGCGGACAGCAAGGGGCTACGAGCGTTGTTCGGATCGGAGAACCGGGTGATCCGTACGCGCGAGCGAGTGATCGCCGTAACCTTCAACGCGGCCTGGAACGACGCCGGCCTGGACAGCATCCTCAGGAACCTCGCCCGCCGTCGCGCACCCGCCACGTTCTTCCTGACGGGCGACTTCGCCGACCGCCACCCCGCGGTGGTGAGGAAGATCGCGGCAGCCGGCCACGGGCTGGGCAACCACTCCTACAGCCACCCCTACTTCAAGGACCTGGACGAGGCGGGACGACAGCGTGAAGTGGTGGCGGCGGATGCGGCCCTTCGCACGGCCGGGGCGGGCCACGCGGTGACGCCGTTCTTCCGGTTCCCGTACGGCGAGACCAGTCCCGCTCACATCAGGGAAGTCAACGCTCTCGGGTTCGCGGACATCGAGTTCACCACCGACACCAACGGATGGAAGGGGACCGAAGGCGGCATGACGGTGGACCGCGCAGTGCGCAGGGCACTGGACGCCCTGCGTCCGGGAGCGATCCTGCAGATGCACGTCGGCGCGTCGCAGGGCCGCACCGAGGTCATCGACACCAAGGCCCTGCCCCATATCCTCGACGCGATCACCGCCCGCGGCTACCGCGTCGTCGACCTGCGCACTCTGCTCACGCCCTGAACCACTCGCCGCTCCGGGGACGGTCCAGCCGCTCCGCCGGGTAGAAGATGTCGATGTCGACCTCCTCGCCGTCCACGATCCGGGTGTCCCACGCACCGCTGCGGACCAAGGTGTACAGGGTCTGACTGTGCAGCGTGTCCAGGTGCTTCAGCAGCGTCGCGTCGTCCGGCATGCCGGGGACTCGGGGCGCCAAGCGGTCGCGGATCGCCCGGAGTTGCCGCATGAGCGCTTCGAGGTCAGCGTCCCGGTCCAGGGCACGCCCCTGCTCCAGGGACTCCGAAAGGCTCTCCTGGATCTTGTCCTTGATGGCTCGCGTCACCCCGTGCTCATCCGTAGTGATCATGGAGTTCCAAGCGCGGCTCTTGTGCCGGTACTGGAGCATCGACATGGCCGCCTCGTGGCGGACGAAGTCCGCGTCGCGGAACGGGCGCCCCCGCCAGAAGTGGATGGCGTTGGCGGCGTCCCCGAGCAGGAACCCGTACGTACCGGGGCCGGTGGATGTCCTCGGATACAGCCGTGCGGTGAACCGTTCCACGAGCAGGTGGCCGCCTGGCTGTTCCCCACGGGCGTGACCTGCCACGTGCTTCTCGCCGCCGCCCTGCGCAACCCCACCGTCCGCCTGCGCTACCCGGCCGCGTGCGAAGCCCTCGCCACCGACGCTCCCCACCTGCAGGAGTCCCTCGCCCCGCCGTTCCGGGCGGCCTTCGCCGACCTCCGCATCAGCTCCACCGACGACCTCCTCCGCCGGGCCGGAGAAGTAACCCGCTTCCTGCCCCGGCTCTGGCAGACCACAGAGGACGTCCTGACCAGAACCCTGAGATCACCGCATAGCGAATGCGGAACACACCTTCAATGAGAGCCCTGACAGCAAACATCTGACCGTCTTGGCACGGCCCAGCGCAGACGGGACAGCGGGCACGGTGGCACAGCACGGTGGGGCACGGTCAGCGCAGGCCGAAACGCTCGGCCCAGGCAGTCACATCGGCAGTCGTCGAATTGCCACCGCAGACCACCAGGCCGAGCCTGGCGCCTTCCCCGACGCGCTCCAGCACCTGGCGTGCCGCGGGCAGCAGACATCCGGCGGCCGGCTCGGCCCAGACCTTCGCGTGTTCGGCCAGGTCGAGAGTGCCCTGCACGGCCTCGGCGTCGGTCACCGTGAGGACATCGGTGACCAGCGCCGAGACGTGTTCGTAGGTGAGTTGTGAGGCGCTGGGGGCACTCAATGTTGAGACGATGGACGAGAGTTCGGCCCGCACCGGTCCGCCGAAGGACAGCGCCGCCGACATCGCTCCCGCGCCTTCGGTCTCCACGCCCCAGATCCGTACGCCGGGACGGCGCGCGTGCAGCGCGGCGGCGACCCCGGAGATCAACCCACCGCCGCCGATGCTGACGAGCACATCGGTGAGGTCCCCGGCATCCTCCGCGAACTCCAGGCCGACCGTCCCCTGGGCGGCGATGACGACGGGGTCGTCGAAGGGATGGACCAGGGTGAGCCCCCTGGCCCGGAGCTCGTCCACGAGGGCGAACGCGCCGTCCATGGTGTCGGCGACGGTCACGCTCGCTCCGGCGGCCTCGGCGATGTCCACGGCGCGGCTGGGGGCGGACCGTGGCATGACGACGGTCGCCTTGATGTCCAACGCACCGGCCATGACCGCGACCGCAATGGCGTGGTTGCCCCCGCTCACGGCTACGACGCCAGCGGCCCGTTCGGCCTCGGTGAGTGTGAGGAGCTTCGCCGCCGCACCGCGTGCCTTGAAGGAGCCGGTGCGCTGCAGAAGTTCCAGCTTCGCGGTGACCTGCGCGCCCAGGAGCGCGGACAGACCGGGGCTCGGCACCGTCGGGGTCCGTATGACGTGCCCGGTGATCCGCTCGGCTGCGGCTTCCACGTCCGCGACAGTGATCAGCACATTCGCCTCCGTCAGATGATTCGAGCCGCAGGGATGTCGGGTTCCGTATCTTCCGCATCTTCCACGGCAGAGGGGCGGCGACCGCGTGGGCGCCGCCCACACGGCGATCAACCGCGCGGCAGTTCGATCATCCTACGCCGACCGTGCTCTGGCTGACACGGGCGGCGAGGCCCCGCTGCGCCCGGTCGGCGTCGAGCGCATCGAGCAGTGCGTCGCCATTCGCCCTCGCCCACTCGGTGAGCACGTGGATCGGATCAATCAGTGTCGCCCCGAGTTCGGTGAGCTCGTACTCGACGCGGGGCGGGGCCCGAGTCATGCGAGTCGTGCGCGTATCGCCCAGGAGACGCTGGGCGGTCCCGAGGTGCTCACCATCGTGGAGGCGCGCGTGCGCGCCGGCGAGTGGCCGGCATGCGCTTCTGGACAGCGGCGGGCGGGACGACGTCACCAACATCGTCCCGGCATACCGGAGTTGCAACAGCAGTAAAGGGAATCGGACTGTCTTGCAGTGGAAACGAGATATTCATGCCCGTCCGAACGGCACCGGGACGATGGGCTGGACGTTCGGGGGTCCCGCCTACCACGACCCGGACAGGGTCATCGACCTGCCTGCTGACAGCGTCACGGAGCTTGTCGCGAAAGTTCAGCGTGAGGTGGCGGAGAACATCGAGGCGCACGCGTTGAGGGAGGCCTTAACTGGCTCTAACAAAAGCCGTTGATCATGTGGCTGTCGGTCTGCCGGATCGTTGGTGTGGCCGTGAGGAAGAGACAGTCGCGGCCGTGGATCATCTCAGGTGAACTTTGGCCGCTCATCGAGACGTTGCTGCCCAAGCCGGGGCCGAAACGGGTCGAGGGCCGGCCGCGGGTGCCGAACCGGCAGGCGTTGTGCGGCATCCTGTTCGTCCTGCACACCGGCATCCAGTGGGAATACCTCCCCCGGAGCTGGGCTTCGGTTCGGGCATGACGTGCTGGCGGCGCCTGGCCGCCTGGAACGAGGCCGGCGTCTGGAACCAACTACACGCGCTGCTACTGAAGAAGCCGCGGTCGAAGAACCAGTTGGACTGGTCGAGGGCGGAGCTGTCTGCAGGCCGCCTCGACGACCCGACATGCTGTTCGCGGACCGCGGCTACGACCACGGCAAGTACCGCCAGCTCCTGCGCGAGCGAGGCATCCGCCCGGCGTTCGCCGAACGAGGACAGCCACACGGCTCCGGCCTGGGCACCTTCCACCGGGTCGTCGAACGCACCATCTCCTGGCTGCATGGCTTCCGCCGCCTGCGCATCCGCCGGGAACGACGCGACGACCTCCACGAAGCCTTCCTCGCACTCGCCGTCGTCTGCCTGATCACCCACCGCCATGTCCAACGCCTTTGCCAGGACCTCTAAGGGCGTGACAGAAGCTCTTACAGGGCGATTAACGGAGGACGAAAACCAGCATCGTCAGCCCGGCCGCCAAGACCAGACCACCTACAACACGCATCATCACATAGCCAGCAGGAGAAGGCACGGTGGCATTGTAATCTTTGACGAAGGGCGCCTGGAGGGGCCGGTTAATCCTCCACAGCAGTTGTGGCTTAATAACCTGAACCAGTCCAACAGCTATGAACAGGCATAAGAATATAACACTCAGGGCATCCATGAACGATCTCCAGTTCTGGCTCACCTTGCCGTCTCCAGCCCCGGCCGCATAAACCGTATGCCCGTGAACGGTCCTGTTAAATATCAGCTCCAATAAGCGTCTGGATCATGTGTGTGCAGCAGCAGTCGGAGCGAGCACCGCGAAGCCATTTCGCAGCAGCCGCTGAGCTGGTTCGGTGTTCGCCTACGACAGGATGGTCGTCCTCGAACTCGACCAGACCGACCAGGTGCCCGTACACCTGCCCGCCCCCCTCCCCGCCCCTCCCCGCTGACCGGATCGGTCCGCTTCAGGACTCGATGCGGCCTGTTGCCGCCCCGTCCGGCGGCTCAGGCTAGGGGCATGACCCGAGCACTGATCGTCATCGATGTCCAGGAGTCCTTCCGCGCCCGTCCACTCTGGGCGACCACCTCCAACCTGAAGATCACTGACCAGGTGAACCGACTGGTCCGGCTCTCCCGTCAGGCCGGGGACCTGGTGGTGTGGGTGCTGCACTCCGAGCCCGGCACCAGCGACGTCTTCGACCCGGCCCTCGGCCACGTACGGCTGATGGAGGAGTTGGAAAGGGCGGAAGGGGAGCCACTGATCCACAAGACCTCGCACAACGCCTTCACCACCACCAACCTGCAGCAACTCCTCACGGAGCGCGGCATCCGCGACCTCACCGTGTGCGGCATCCGCACCGAGCAGTGCGTGGAGACGACCACCCGCGTCGCCAGCGACCTCGGCTACCGGGTCACCGTCGCCATCGACGCGACCGCGACCAATCCCATCCCGCACCGCGCCGCTCCCGCCGACCAGAGCGTCGCCGAGTTGCTGGCCGACCCTCGCACGCTGCCCGCCCAAGAGGTCATCAGACGTACCGAGTACGCCCTCGCCGGACGGTTCGCCACCATCACGACGGTCGACCGGCTGGAGGCCGTGGCAGGAATTCCGGCATGATGACCGGATCGTGAGTCACGTCGTCTTCTTCCTGCTGCCCGGAGTCCACCTCTTGGACCTGGCCGGCCCCGCGCAGGTCTTCTCCACGGCCGCCGACTTCGGGCATCCCTATACGCTCTCGTACGTCGCCGAGCAGCCACAGGTCTCCACGGCCCAGGGGCTGCCGCTGGTGGCCGAGCTCGACTGGCCCGAGCTCGGGCCCGAGGATCTCATCGTGGTGCCCGGCTGGCGGGCAGCCGCCCTGGCCGACGCCCCAGCCATCGGCGCCGCCCCGCTGCAGGTCTTCCGGGACCACCACGCCACAGGCGGGACCGTGGCCAGCGTCTGCAGCGGAGCCGAGGCACTCGGCCAGGCCGGCCTGCTCAACGGCCGCCACTGCACCACCCATCACGACGTGCAGGACGAGCTGGCCCTGCGCCACCCAGGGGCGCTGGTCGTCCGCGACGTCCTGTTCACCGCCGATGACCGGGTGATCACCTCGGCGGGCATCGCCAGCGGCATCGACCTGGCCCTGCACCTGGTCGCGACCCGGCACGGCCCGGCCGTCGCCGCGCAGGTGGCCCGCGACATGGTCGTCTACGCTCGCCGCAACGGCCATGAGCCGCAGTCCAGCGCGATGCTCCGGAACCGGTCCCATCTCGACGACACCGTGCACCGCGCCCAGGACCTCATCGACGCCCGCTTCGACCAGTCGCTCCCGCTCCCCGCCCTGGCATCGGCCGTCGGCGTGAGCGAACGCACTCTCACCCGCCTCTTCAGCCGCGCCACCGGACTGACCCCGCTCCGCTACCAGCAGACTCTCCGCCTCGAACGCGCCCAACACCTGATCAGCCACGGCGCGACGATCGACGTCGCCGCCCGCTCAGTCGGTTTCGAAGACCCGCGCATGCTGCGCCGACTTCGCGCCCGCACGGCTTGACGTCGGCGGCAACAGGTGGTCGAACGCCTATGAACCGATACTGGATCGCGTGAGGTGGTCGCCCGCTGGCACGCTGCCCTCATGGATCACGCGGAAGTAGTGCTCATTGGAGGACGGGCCGGTGTCGGCAAGACGACGGTGGGATGGGAGGTTTCGGCTCTACTACGTTCCGAGGCGGTCGCTCACGCGATCATCGATGGGGACTTCATGGGGCAGGTTCATCCGGCTCCCGAGGGAGACCCTCACCGCGCGGAGATCACCGAGAGCAATCTGACCGCCGTGTGGGCGAACTTCGCCCGGCGCGGCTACCGACGCCTGATCTATACGAACACCATGAGTGTGCTGCCGGAGACGGCAGGCATGTTCGAGCGTGCCATGGGGGCCGGAGTGGGGATGACACGAGTCCTGCTCACCGCCTCCGATGCCACCGCCCGCGAACGGCTGGTCGGACGAGAACTCGGCTCAGAGCTGGAACAAGAACTGGAAGCGAGTGTCCGCAAGGCACGGCTCCTGGACCAGCGGGCCCCCGCGGAGACCGTGCGAGTGGCGACGGACGGACGGCTCGTCGTCGACATCGCGCGGGAGGTGGTTGCCGCCACCGGTTGGGCCGGGCCCCACCTCGCTCACAGATCATGACCGCGGCGCGGCATGGGTACGCGAGGGCCGGGGTTCATGGTTTCCCGACCCTCGCGTGCCTCGCGTGCCTCAGGTGCCTCGGGTGCCTCGCGTGCCTCGGGTGTCTCGGGTGTTACTTGAGCACGCCCGCCCCCGTCGTCGTCGCCAGCGACGCCGGCAGGTTGCTCGCCGAGGCCTCCAGTCCCGTCGTGAGGGTCGGGGTCCAGTTGACCGTGGTCTTCAGGTCCTTGGACGAGGCGGCGTTGTAGGCGGCGACGAGGTCGGTCACCGTGCCGTTGACGAGGTTGCCGGAGCCCTTGACTGAACCGGTGCCGTCGCCGCTGAGGAGCTTGGCGGCCTTCGCGCCGGACGGCAGCTTCCAGTAGTTGTTCTCCGCGACGACCTGGGCCTTGGCACGGGAGTTGATGCTGTACTGCGGCGTGTACCCGTTGAGGGGCGTGACGTCGTAGTAGTTGTTGTAGATGTGGATCTGGCCTATGCGGGCCAGCGGGGCGCGCTGCATGATGCCCTTCCACACGTTGTGGTGGATGGAGACGCGCAGCTTGCCGCCGCTGTCGGTGTCGCTGCTGCCGATCAGCATCGTCTTGTCGTGGTTGGTGAACTGGTTGCGTGAGACGGTCACCAGGTCGGATCCCTTGGTGATGTCGAGGGCGCCGTCGTGGATCTGGTACTCGCGGCCGAAGTACTTCGGGTTGGCGCCGTCGTAGTGCGGCGCGTCGGTGAACGTGTTGTGGTCCGCCCACACGTGGGTCGCGCCGCGCAGGGACACCGAGTCGTAGTTGGAGTTCCAGTTGCCGTCGTCGCCGTCGGTCGGGTCCCACTGCGGGAAGCAGTCCTCGGTGGCGGCGAAGGTCAGATTGCGGACGATGATGTTGTCCACGTTCTGAATCTGGAGCATGGCCCCGGTGATGCCCGCGTTCGTGCCGGGGGCTCCCACGATGGTCGTGTTGGCGGGGACCTTGAAGACGATGTTCTTGCCCTGCTTGGCCTGGGCGGCGGCTCGCGCCTTCTCCTGGGCGCCGGAGGGCAGCTTGGAGCGGCCGTAGACGGCCGGGTCGTAGGCCTTGAGGTAGGCCGGCAGCGAGTAGCCGGTACCGGCGGCGTAGTCGGCGCAGGTCAGCTTCTTTCCGCTGTCATCGGTGTTGGCGTCGATCATGCCGTTGATCTTGATGATGCGGGGCGTGGTGTCCGAGACCGAGCCCAGCGCCTTCACGAGCTGCGCACGGGTGGAGACGGTGAAGGTGTGGGCGGCGTCGGCCTTCGCGCCACCGGTGGTCCCCGTGCCGGAGGACGCCCAGCCGTCCTTGGCGGTGAGCGTCTGGTGATACAGGTCGACGGTCCCGGCGTTGGCGTTCATCACGACGACACCGGTGCCGACGCCTGCGGCCACGACGGCCGCGCAGATGACGGCGGCACGACGGGAGCGGAGGGACCGGCGGTGGGAACGAGCAGCCACGAGGCTTCCTTACAGGGGAGGAACGGGGGTTACGTCCCATCAGTGGCCGCCGGCCCGTGAAAGGTTGCCGCGTACGGGGAACCTTTTCCTCCACTCCCCCGCCCACACCACGCCGCATGGGCTGAACCACGGATCAACGGTCCCCTCCCGCCTCACGGGCCGAAGTTGAACTCACGAGTTTTGTCAGATGCGTTGACGTTCTACCTACCTGCTCCTAGCTTCAACTCGCCACGTTTCATATGTCATATATGAGACGCGGTATGCCGTACACGAACGCGCATCCGCCCTGGGCAGGGGCTGTTCAGAGGAGAAGAGGACCTATCATGCGTTCCCGCACCCGCAAGGGCACCCGCCGATCCGCTCCGACAGTCATCACCCTGACCACCCTCTTCGGCCTCACCGTCACCGCGTGCGGTGACAACGGCTCCGCCATCGCGGGTGGGGAGGGCGGCGAGGGCTCCGGCAAGGGGACCATCACCTTCTGGGACAACAACACGGCCGTCCGCCGCGACATCTGGCTGGAGATCATCAGGGACTTCGAGAAGAAGTACCCCGACATCAAGGTCCAGTACGTCGGTGTTCCCGCCGAGAACGCCCAGTCGAAGTACGACACAGCCATCCAGGGCGGCGGCCTGCCCGACGTCGGCGGCGTCGGCGCCGCCATGCTCGCCGGGATCGCCGCGCAGGACGCCCTGGAGCCGCTGCGGGACCGGCTGGCCGAGAGCCCGCTGGAGGGCGAGCTCAGCGAGAGCATGCTCAAGTCGACGGCCTCGGCGGGCGGCACCTCTCAGCTGTTCATGGTCCCGACGTCCGCGAACAACGGGGTCATGTACTACCGCACCGACCTCTTCAAGGCCGCCGGCCTGGACGCGCCGACCACCTGGAAAAAGTTCTACGAGGCGGCGGACCGCCTCACCGCCAAGGACAAGAACCGGTTCGGCTACACCATTCGCGGCGGCGTGGGGTCCATCGCCCAGGCCCTGGACGCGATGTACGGGCAGAGCGGCATCAAGTCCTTCTGGAACGCCGACGAGACGAAGACCACCGTCAACGACCCGAGGAACGTCGCCGCTCTCGAGAAGTACACGGCCCTCTACAAGAAGGCGACGCCGGCCGCCGACCTCAACAACAACTTCACGCAGATGGTCGCCCAGTGGGACGGCGGCCAGATCGGCATGCTCAGCCACAACCTGGGCTCCTACCAGGACCATGTGAAGGCCCTCGGCACCGGAAAGTTCCGCGGCCTCCCGAATCCGAAGGGCGCGGGTGGCAAGCGCGTCCAGGTGTCCAACCCGATCGACGGACTGGCGATCTTCAAGACCAGCACCAAGAAGAAGGCCGCCTGGAAGTTCATCGAGTACGCCTCCTCCCACAAGGCGAGCTCCAAGTTCAACGAGTCCGCGGGCCTGATCCCGGCCAACAGCGCGGCGGCCAAGGACGCCTGGGTCGACAAGTCCGAGCCGACACGCCTGGCCGCCGAGGCGCTCAACTCCCCCGCCACCACCATCGTTCAACTGCCGTACTACCTGCCGGACTGGAACACGATCTCCAAGGCCGACAACGAACCCGCCTTCCAGAAGGTCATGCTCGGAAAGACCAGCGCGAAGGACTTCCTGGACGACCTCGCCGACCAGCTCAACACCGCGCAGGCCGACTGGAAGCAACGGAACGGCTGACGGACGACGTACCACTGGCTGCGCGACGTCCAACACGTGAGACGCCACGTATGAAATGGAACACACAGAATCCCACGAACTTCATCAGAAGTCGACGATGATTTCGGGGTGAACCGGGCCTCTCGCTACCCATTCACCGCACCGGTTCACGGTTGGTGATCATGCGGTCACCTGGCTCGGCACGGACCCGTATCAACCGGTGAGCGGAAACCCACAGGCACGCGACCCGGCTGCCCTCCTCCGCTTATATTCCCGAACCGTTGAACGACGGCCCCTGCTGGTGACGCGCGTCAACCTGCGGGAACAGCGGCACCTTTCGCGTCCCGCCACCAAGCCTGCTGCCGTCCACCACGATGAAAGGAATGCTCGTGAATCTCTTCGCCCGCAGATCCGTGACCTCGCCGAGCACGGAAACTCCCCAGCGCCCTCGGCACCGCCGACGCCGGTTCGGCCCGCTGAAGACCCCTCTGGTCGGCGTGGTGACTCTTGTTGGATTTGCTGCCTTGCTGTCACCGGGTGCGAGCGCCGCGGAGAACCCCTACGAGCGCGGCCCCGCCCCCACCCCCGCGAGCATCGAGGCGGCGAGCGGCCCGTACACCGTCTCGCGCACCACCGTCCCCTCGTTCTCCGCCACCGGCTTCGGCGGCGGCACCATCTACTACCCGACCACTACCGCCGAGGGCCGTTTCGGGGCGGTGGCCATCTCCCCCGGCTACACCGCACGCCAGTCCTCGATCGCCTGGCTCGGCCCGCGCCTGGCCTCCCAGGGCTTCGTCGTCTTCACCATCGACACCAACAGCACCTACGACCAGCCGGCCAGCCGTGGCCGCCAGTTGCTGGCAGCGCTGGACCACCTGACACAGCACAGCAGCGTCCGCGACCGGGTCGACGCCACCCGGCTCGGCGTGATGGGGCACTCGATGGGCGGCGGTGGAACGCTGGAGGCCGCCAAGAGCCGGCCGTCCCTGCGGGCCGCGATCCCGCTGACGGGATGGAACCTCGACAAGACCTGGCCCGAACTGCGGACTCCGACACTGGTCATCGGAGCGGACGGCGACACCGTGGCCCCGGTCTCCTCGCACTCGGAGCCGTTCTACCAGAACATGCCGTCCTCGCTGGACCGGGCCTACCTGGAGCTGAACGGCGCCACGCACATCACGCCGAACTTCTCCAACACCACGATCGCCAAGTACAGCATCGCCTGGCTCAAGCGGTTCATCGACGACGACACCCGCTACGAGCAGTTCCTATGCCCGCTGCCGCGCCCGAACTCGGCCATCCGGGAGTACCGCGGCAACTGCCCGCACACCTCCTGAACGAGGGCGAGGCGAGCAAGGGTGCCCGCGACGTCTTCCCGTGGAGTTTCAGACCAAGCGGTTGCTTACTGCTACTCTTGCGCATCTCATCCGGACATTCATAAGCCGCACACATGACACACACAGGTGCCGGATTCCGGGACCCCTAGGTCGCTGCGAGGAGACATCGCCCGTGGGCTCAGTCGTCGACGACACCGCCTCCGTGGAGTTCCACGCCTTCTTCGAACGGCACTACGCCGAATTGGCGCGGCTCGCGCACCTGTTGACCGGCGAGGCGGATGCCGCCGACGACCTGGCCGCGGACGCGCTGCTCGCGCTGTGGCACCGCTGGGACCGAGTGCGGGCGAGCGAGCACCCGGTGGCGTACGCGCGAGGCGTGGTCGCCAATATGGCCCGGACACGGATACGCATCGCGGTGCGCGAGCGGCGGCGTGTCGCGCTGTTCTGGGCGCAGCGGGAGGAGAAGACAGAGAATCCGGACGTGGCCGGGGTGGTCGACGTGCAAGGGGCGCTGCGCAGGCTGCCGTTCCGGAAGCGGGCATGTGTCGTACTGCGCCATGCGTTCGACCTGTCCGAGAAGGACACCGCGCTGGCCCTTGGCGTGTCGGTCGGTACGGTGAAGAGCCAGACGTCGAAGGGGATGGCCGAACTGCAGCGGCTGCTCGGCACGCGGAACGCTCCGCGTAAGGTGCACTCGGCGATGGCGCGTACCGGGACTGCCATCGGAAAGGACCGATGACCATGCGGCGGGACGTGCACGACGAGCTGCGCACCCAGCTGCACGAGGCGGCCGAGGCGCACCGGCCCGACCGCGCGCGGATCCTGGCACGGCTCGAACGCGGCATGGCGCAGGAGGACCTGCCCCGTTCCCGGGCGGCCCGTCCGCTCCGGTTCGGCTGGGTGCGCGCGGTGGGCGTCACCGCGGCGGTCGCGGGGATCTTCGCCGTCGGCGGTTACGGCATGGCGGCCGTAGTGCACGGCGAGCCTCCGCAGCAGCCGGTCGCGGTCTCGCCGACCCCCACCTCTACCCCCGCCCCGTCGACGGACGCGACACGCCGGGTGCCCTCGCCGGTGACCCCGGCACCCGCGCATCCGGCGCCCGCGGACCCCACGCCGAGCACCTCCCGCGAGCCCCGCGAGCCGAACGCCTCCCCGTCCCGTACGCCCGATACCGGCGCACCCGCCGCCGGTGAACAGGCCGGGCCGCTGTGGTCGGACGGCTCCGTGGACCCGCACAGCAACGACTTCTGGGCGCAGAGCAATGTCACGCTCAAGACGCGTGAGGAACTGACCGCGCTGACCGTCGAGTTGCGGATCGCCCGGACCGGCGGGGTCGCCTCCACCGGTGCCTGGCGGTCGCTGCCCGAGTCCGACTTCACACTGACGATCGCCGAGAAGGACGGCTACCTCGTCCACAGGTGGGTGCTCAAGCAGGGGCGCACGGTCCCGGCCGGCCAGTGGGTGTTCGCCGGGCAGTACAACCACGCCCGTGGTGGCCGGGACGCCCGGGATGACCGCTACGCGGTCACCGCCCGGACGCGGAGCGGACAGCTCACCGTGTCGGGCGACTTCGCCCGGCACGACGACTGATTGCAAAATAGCGGCAACCTTTTCCCCACCCGTGGCGACCAGAAGGCGCAAGACCTTCCCCACGCAAGGAACAGGCATGACTGCACGAACTGAACAGCGCGTCCGCCACCGTCGCCGGCTCACCAAGCGCCGGGCGGTGATCGGCGGAGCCGCCGCCCTCGGGCTGACCGGTGCGGCGATCGTCACCACGACGATGCTGTCCCCCGCCGGGGCCGCCTCATCCTGGCCCACGGATACCGGCAGCAAGCCGGTGTCGAAGACCATCCCCGTCTCCGGTGAGTACGACGGCGGGATGAAGAAGTTCTACGGCACCGGCGCCCTGGGCGGCAGCGGCCAGGACGAGGGCCAGTCCCCCATTTTCGAGCTGGCCGACGGCGCCGTCCTGAAGAACGTCATCATCGGCACGCCTGCCGCCGACGGCGTCCACTGCAAGGGCAGCTGCACGCTGCAGAACGTGTGGTGGCTGGACGTCGGCGAGGACGCCGCCACCTTCAAGGGCAAGTCGGCGTCGGCGACGTACAACGTCATCGGCGGCGGGGCGAAGAAGGCCGACGACAAGGTCCTCCAGTTCAACGGGGCCGGCAAGCTCACCGTGACCGGCTTCCAGGTCGAGGACTTCGGCAAGCTCGTCCGCTCGTGCGGCAACTGCAAGACGCAGCACAAGCGCACGATCGTGCTGAGCGACATCGACGTGACCGCGCCGGGCAAGTCGATCGTCGGCGTCAACCAGAACTTCGGCGACACCGCGACACTGTCGAAGATCCGCATCCACGGCGACACGAAGAAGAAGATGAAGACCTGCGTGCGCTTCAAGGGCAACAACACCGGCAAGGAGCCCACCCAGCTGGGCAGCGGCCCCGACGGCACCACGTGCCGCTTCTCGGCATCGGACATCACGTACAACTGAGTCGTAGCTGACTGACGCACGTCGGCGCCGTCGCCACCGCGCGCGGCGGCGCCGCACCGCCGCCCCCTCACCCGCACCCTCACCCTCACCCTCACCCTCACCCTCACCGGTGCAGGTGCCCGCTCACCAACACTCGTCCGAGCGGCGTCAGAGGGGTTCCTGGGGCTGGAGTGTGGTGAGAGGCTCATGATCGGGCACGTGAAGGAGATGCCGGACGTATCAGCCCCCGTGATCAAACTGGTGCGGCGGACCACCGAGCCCGTCGCCGTGCAGACGCTGCGCTCCACGGCCGCCGCCGTCATCTCCTTCGTCGTCGCCCTGATGGTCCTGCCCGCGCAACCCGCTCCCCTGACAGCCCCACTGACCGCACTCCTGGTCGTCCAGGTCACCCTGTACGCGACCCTCACCACCGGTATCCGGCGCGTGAACTCCGTCGTCGTGGGTGTCCTCATCGCCATCGGCTTCACCACCCTGGTCGGACTGACCTGGTGGAGCCTGGGCCTGACGATCTTCACCTCGCTGATCATCGGCCGTTTCGTGCGAGTGAACGAGTTCGTGCCCGAGGTGGCGATCAGCGCGATGCTGGTCCTGGGCGTTTCCCAGGCCACGTCCGCGGCCTGGCACCGGGTGCTGGAGACACTGATCGGCGCCGGTGTGGGACTGCTGTTCAACCTGCTGTTCGCTCCCCCGGTGTGGACCCAGTCGGCCGGGACGTCCATCGACGGGCTGGCGCGCGGAATGGGCCACATGTTCCGCACCATGGGCGCGGAGATCGCCAAGGGTCACCTGCCCTTCCCGCACGCGGCCGCCCGGCTGCACGAGGCGCGGCGGCTCGACCACGACATCGTGGAGGTCGACGCCTCGCTGCGGCAGGCGGAGGAGAGCCTGCGAATGAACCCGCGTGTCCGGGAGGGGCTGCTGTCCCGAGTGGTGCTGCGGACGGGTCTTGACACCCTGGAAATCTGTGCGGTGGTACTGCGGGTGCTGACCCGGAGCCTCACCGACCTGGCGAAGTTCCGTACGGAGGAGGCACTGTTCCCGCCGGACGTGTCGGCCGGCCTGCAGGAACTGTTCGAGCAGTTGGCCAACGCCATCGAGAGCTTCGCCCGGCTGATCACCACCCAGGTCGCCGCCAACGCGGAGCAGGCCGAGGAGGGGCTGACCGCCGCCTTGGCCGCGAGCCGGGTCACCCGTGACCGGGTCGCCGACATGCTGCTGGAAGACGTGCAGGAGCACCCCAGGCAGTGGCAGCTGCACGGCGCGCTGCTCGCCGAGGTCGACCGGATCCTGGACGAGCTGGACCTCGACAAGCGCACCGAGCGCCTCTTGCAGGAGCTGGACCGCCGCTCGGCGGAGCACAGCGAGCGCTACCCGAGGCTCGCGGCGCTGCGCCGACGGCTGCGCGGCGACAGCGGCACGGAGCGGCGGCCGGCCGTGGAGGCCTGAGAGCCTGTCTTTGAACCCCCGGAGGCGCAGACGACATCGGCGTAACGGGCCCTGATGCCGCCCAGCCGTCAGGGCGGATCACCTTCCGGTTGTCGTCCGGATTGCGGTTGTGGTGGTTCCTGTCTGCGGAGGGCAGGCGCAGCCCGAGCTGTCGTCGTTTTCTTCAGTTGCTCCGCAAGTTTCGACCCAACTCCTTGACAGGTGCACCCCGCTACAGCACTTTGGGAGCGCTCCCACACCTTCAAGTCTTGCACTATCTCCCACCAGAGTCGCGGGTAGGAGGCCGAGCGCCGTGACCGGTTGAACCCTGTCGCAGGGCGTTCGGTGACATTCGAGCATCCCCCTCCCGCATTCGGAGAGAGGAACCAGCATGACGCCGGCGCCCATACCCCCCGCCCGAAGACGGGCGTCTCGGAGCATCGCCGCCCTGATCGCCACCCTCGCCCTCGCGGCGGCCTCGATCGGGCTCACACCGTCGCCGGCGTCCGCGGCCGAGCCGCCGACGCTGCATCAGCTCGCCGACGCCAAGGGCAGGTACTTCGGCTCGGCGACCGACAACGGGGAACTGTCCGACGCCCCGTACACCCAGATCCTGGGCTCCCAGTTCGGGCAGATCACCCCCGGAAACTCCATGAAATGGGACAGCACCGAGCGCACCCAGGGGCAGTTCAGCTTCTCGGGCGGCGACCGGATCGTGGACTTCGCCCAGGCGCACGGCCAGAGCGTCCGCGGCCACACCCTGGTGTGGCACAGCCAGTTGCCCGGCTGGGTGGGGCAGCTGCCCGCCTCGCAGGTGCGCCCCGCCATGGAGAACCACATCGCCGAGGTCGCCGGCCACTACCGCGGCAAGGTGTCCGCCTGGGACGTCGTCAACGAGCCCTTCAACGAGGACGGCAGCTTCCGCGACTCGCCGTTCCACAACGCCATGGGCAAGGATTTCGTCGCCCACGCCCTGCGCGCCGCCCGGGCCGCCGACCCCGACGCCAAGCTGTACATCAACGACTACAACGTCGAGGGGCTCGGCGCGAAGAGCGACGCCCTCTACGCCCTCGCCCGCGACCTGAAGGCGGCAGGCGTGCCGCTCGACGGTGTCGGGCTGCAGGCGCATCTGGCGATCCAGTACGGATTCCCGAACCAGATGCAGCAGAACATCAAGCGCTTCGCCGACCTCGGCCTCGACGTGGCCATCACCGAGCTCGACGTGCGGATGCAGTTGCCGAAGGACACGGCGAAGGAGGCCACCCAGGCCGACTACTACCGCCGGGTCACCGAGGCCTGCCTGGCCGTCACCCGGTGCGTCGGGATCACGGTCTGGGACTATACCGACAAGTACTCCTGGATCCCCGGCGTCTTCGACGGCGAGGGCTCGGCCCTCCCGTGGGACGGGAACCTGCAGCCCAAGCCCGTCGTCATGGACGCGATCCGCAAGGCCCTCGGCGACACCGGCGCGGTCGACACCCGGGCCCCGAGCGTGCCGTCGGGGCTGCGGGTGACCGGCACCACCTCGGCCTCCGTCTCCCTGACGTGGGACGCCGCCACCGACGACACGGGCGTCACGGGGTACGACGTCCACCGCGGCGGCACGAAGGTGGGGACGGCCTCCGGTACGTCCTTCACCGACAGCGGGCTCGCCGCCTCCACCGCGTACGCCTACACGGTGCGGGCCCGCGACGCCGCCGGGAACGCCTCGGCGCAGTCCGCTCCGGTGAGCGCGACGACGCAGCCGGCGGGCACGGGCGACGGCGCCCTGAAGGTGCAGTACAAGAACAACGACCAGTCCGCCGGCGACAACTCGATCAAGCCCGGGCTGCAGCTGGTCAACACCGGTGACTCGGCCGTCGAGCTCTCCAAGGTGACCGTCCGCTACTACTTCAGCAGCGGGTCCGGCGCCACGACGTACAGCACTTGGTGCGACTGGGCAGTGCTCGGCTGCGGGAAGCTCACGCACCGGGTCGTCGCGATGAGCGGGCCGAAGGACGGCGCCGACCACTACCTGGAGGTGGGCTTCGCCGCCACGGCGGGCAGCCTCACCCCGGGGGCCTCGAGCGGCGAGGCACAACTGCGGTTCAACAAGAGCGACTGGTCGAACTTCAGCGAGGCCGACGACTACAGCCGCGGTACGAACACGTCCTTCGCGGATGCGCCGAAGATCACCGTCCACCTCGACGGCCGGACGGTCTACGGCACCATCCCCTGAACCGCGGTCCGGGCGGCCGGCCCCGCCCGCCCGGACCGTTCCGGCGGCACCACCACCACTCCCACCCGGACCCCCTCCTGGAGGACCTGTGTCCGCACACCCCGAAGTGCCCGAAAGATCCGAAAGATCCGCGTTACTCTCCCGGCGTTCCTTCGTCGGCGTGACCGGCGGCGCGCTCGTCGCCCTCGGCGCCGGGCAGGCGTTCGCCCGGCCTGCCGAGGCCCCTGCCGGGTCCGCCGCACAAGCGGCCGCCGCCGACGGCCCCTACACGGAGGCCTTCCTCACCCAGTACAGCAAGATCAAAAACCCGGCCAGCGGCTACTTCAGCCCGGACGGTATCCCCTACCACTGCGCCGAGACCCTGATCGTCGAGGCTCCCGACCACGGCCACCAGACGACCTCCGAGGCGTTCAGCTTCTGGATCTGGCTGGAGGCGGCGTACGGCCGGGTCACCGGCGACTGGGCCCCGTTCAACAAGTCCTGGGAGGTCGCCGAGGCCTCGATCATCCCGCCGCACATCGACCAGTCCACCAACGACTCGTACACCCCCTCCAAGCCCGCCACCTACGCGCCCGAGCACCCGCAGGTCACCAGCTACCCGTCCGAGCTGAACTCCTCCGTCGCCGTCGGCTCCGACCCCATCGCCGCCGAACTCGCCTCCGCGTACGGGACGATGGACGTCTACGGCATGCACTGGCTGATGGACCTCGACAACGTCTACGGCTTCGGCAACAAGCCCGGCACCGGCGACGAGCTCGGCCCCGGCAAGATGGCGTCCTTCATCAACAGCTACCAGCGCGGCGCGCAGGAGTCGGTCTGGGAGACCATCCCGCAGCCCAGCACCGACCTCTTCAAGTACGGCGGCCCCAACGGCTACCTCGACCTCTTCGTCAAGGACTCCTCGTACGCGAAGCAGTGGAAGTACACCAACGCCCCCGACGCCGACGCGCGCGCCGTGCAGGCCGCGTACTGGGCGCTGACGTGGGCGACGGCGCAGGGCAAGGCGAGCCAGGTCTCCGCCTCCGTGGCCAAGGCCGCGAAGATGGGCGACTACCTGCGCTACTCAATGTTCGACAAGTACTTCAAGAAAATCGGCGACTGCACCAGCCCGACCGGCTGCCAGCCCGCCTCCGGCCGCGATGCCCAGCACTACCTGCTGTCCTGGTACTACGCCTGGGGCGGCTCCGCGGGCACCGGCGGCGGCTGGGCCTGGCGCATCGGCGACGGCATCGCCCACCAGGGCTACCAGAACCCCTTCGCCGCCTGGGCGCTGTCCACCATCCCCGCCCTCACCCCCAAGTCACCGACAGCGAAGGGCGATTGGCAGAAGTCCCTCACCCGGCAGATGGAGTTCCTGCGCTGGCTGCAGTCCTCCGAGGGCGGGCTCGCCGGCGGCTGCTCCAACAGCTGGGACGGCCAGTACGGCACCCCGCCGGTCGGCACACCGACGTTCTACGGCATGGCGTACGACTGGCAGCCCGTCTACCACGACCCGCCGAGCAACAACTGGTTCGGCTTCCAGGTCTGGTGCATGGAGCGCGTCGCCCAGTACTACTACGTCACCAACAACGCGACCGCCAAGGCAGTCCTCGACAAGTGGGTGGCCTGGGCCTCCGAGGAGACCACCGTCGGCGCCGACGGCAGCTACCGCTTCCCCGCCACCCTGCGCTGGACCGGCGCCCCCGACACCTGGAGCGCCACGAACCCCGGTGCCAACACCGGCCTGCACGTAGCGGTCGTCGACTACGGCGACGACGTCGGCGTGGGCGCGGCGCTGTCCATGACGCTGATCTATTACGCCGCGAAGTCCGAGAACGCCGACGCCGCCGGACTCGCCAAGTCCCTGCTCGACGCCATGGCCGAGCACGCCGACGCCAAGGGCATCGCCGTCCCCGAGACCCGCCGCGACTACGACCGCTTCGACGACCCGGTGTACTTCCCGGCGGGCTGGTCCGGCACCTCCCCGCAGGGCGTGAAGCTGGGCTCCGGCACGACCTTCATCGGGATGCGGCCGTGGCTCAAGCAGGAGCCGGGCTGGTCGAAGGTGCAGACGTACCTCGACGGCGGCGCCCCGCCGGTCTTCACGTACCACCGCTTCTGGGCGCAGGCGGCGCTGGCGCTCTCCTTCGCCTCGTACGCCGAGCTCCTCGGCGACGAGGGCGGCCCCGGCGGCGGTGACACCACCGCGCCGACCGTCCCGACCGGCCTGAGGGTGACGGCGACGACCGGCACCAGCGTGTCGCTGAGCTGGACGGCGTCCACCGACGACACCGGCGTCGCAGCGTACGACGTCTACCGCGACGGAACCCCGGTCGGCACCCCTACCGCAACCACCTACACCGACACCGGGCTCTCCGCCTCCACCGCGTACCAGTACCGGGTCGCCGCCCGCGACGCCGCGGGCAACGCCTCCGCACTGTCCGCCGAGGTCACCGGCACCACCAAGGCGGGCGGCGGTACGGGCGGGGCCAAGGTCCAGTACAAGAGCACCGATTCCAACGCCACCGACAACGCCATCCGTATGTCCCTGAAGGTCGGCAACACCGGCGGCGGCGCGCTCAGCCTCTCCACAGTGACCGTCCGCTACTACTTCACCGGCGACGGCGGCCCGTCCACGTACAGCACCTGGTGCGACTGGGCGATGCTCGGCGCCGCCAACATCACCCACCGGGTGGTCGCGATGAGCAGCCCGAAGACCGGCGCGGACCACTACCTGGAGGTCGGTTTCAGCGCCGGCGCGGGCAGCGTCGCCGCGGGCGGCGACTCCGGCGAGATACAGCTGCGCATACACAAGAGCAACTGGTCGAACTTCAACGAGGCCGACGACTACAGCCGCGGCACCAACACGTCGTTCGCGGACGCCTCCAAGATCACCGCGCATGTCGGCGGCGAGCTCGTCTGGGGGACGGCGCCATGACGGGCCGACACCTGCGCGGTGCCCTCGCCGCCACCGCCGCGAGCATCCTGCTCGCCGGGCTCGCGCTGTTCACCGGGGCGGGCCCGGCGGCGGCCGCGCCGGTCACCGACTGCACCCAGTGGGGCACCACCGAGCTGCAGGGCGGCGCGTACACGTACCAGCAGAACGAGTGGAACTCCTCGGCCCGCCAGTGCGTCAGCGTGGACACCGCGACCGGCGCCTGGAAGCTGACCGAGGCGAACTTCTCGCTCACCACGGCGGGGCCGCCCGCCACCTACCCGTCCAGCTACAAGGGCTGCCACTGGGGCGCGTGCACGACGAACAGCGGCCTGCCGATCCGGGTGAGCGAGCTGGGCAGCGCCCGGTCGACGTTCGACACCACGCAGGTCGCCTCCGGTGCCTGGAACGCCGCGTACGACCTGTGGTTCAACTCCACGCCCACCACCGACGACCAGCCGGACGGCACCGAGTTGATGATCTGGATCAACCACCGCGGCGGCGTCCAGCCCATCGGCTCCCGCACGGCGACGATCACCGCGGACGGCCGGACGTGGGACGTGTGGACCGGTCCCGGCGCGTCCGGGTGGAAGGTCATCTCGTACGTGTTGCAGGGCGGCGCCACCGCGGTGACCGACCTCGACGTGAAGCGCCTCGTCGACGACGCCACCGCGCGCGGACAGATCAACCCCGCGCACTACCTGATCGACGCCGAGGCGGGCTTCGAGATCTGGCAGGGCGGCCAGGGACTTGGCGTGAACTCCTTCTCGTTCGACGTCGGCAAGGGCTCGGGCGACGGGGACACCACGCCGCCGACCGCGCCCCGCAACCTGCGGTCCACCGGGGCGAGTTCGTCGTCCGCCTCGCTGGCCTGGGACCCCGCCACGGACGACGTCGGCGTCACGTCGTACGACGTCTACCGCGGCGGCACGCGCGTCGGCTCCACCGGCGGCACGACGTACACCGACACCGGACTGACGGCGTCCACCGCGTACAACTACACCGTGCGCGCCCGGGACGCGGCCGGGAATGTCTCGCCGCCCACCGGTCCGGTGAGCGTCACCACTGAGCCCGGCGGCGGGACCGGCACCGGCAATCTGAAGGTGCAGTACAAGACGAGCGATACGAGCGTCACGGACAACGCCATCGGGATGAACCTGAAGGTGGTCAACACCGGCAGCAGTACGCAGAGTCTGAAGGACGTCGAGATCCGCTACTGGTTCGACGACTCGGCCTCCTCGTACACCACCTGGTGCGACTGGGCACAGATCGGCTGCTCGAACCTCACCCACTCGGTGTCCACGAACGGCACCACGGCCGGGGCCAACCGCTACCTGAAGGTCAACGTCACCGGCGGCACACTCGCCGCGGGCGCCTCGACCGGCGACATCCAACTACGGCTGCACCGAGCCGACTGGTCGAACCTCAACGAGGCCGACGACTACAGCCACGGCACCGCCAGCGCATACACGGACGCACCAAAGATCGGCGTCTACTCCGGCGGCCAACTCCTGTGGGGCACCGCGCCCTGATCAACCCCCCGGACACCCTTATCCGAGAGGAACACCGAGCAACGATGAACACCACCATGCACCTCAGACGCAAGAGCCGCTTCAGGAGGCTCGCGGCGCTGCTGCCGGCGCTCGCCATGGGCGCCACGCTCAGCGTCGCGCTGCCCACCGCACCGGCCTCGGCGGCCGCGGCGGCCCGCGTCGACAACCCGTACGTGGGCGCCAAGCCGTACGTCAACCCCGACTGGTCCGCCAAGGCGAAGGCCGAGCCCGGCGGCTCCGTCATCGCCGACCAGCCCAGCTTCGTCTGGATGGACCGGATCGCCGCGATCACCGGCACCTCCAACGGCCGTGGCCTGCGCGCCCACCTCGACACCGCGCTGACGCAGGGCGCCACGCTCTTCCAGGTCGTCATCTACGACCTGCCGGGCCGCGACTGCGCCGCGCTCGCCTCCAACGGCGAGCTGAAGGCGGAGGAGCTCGGCCGGTACAAGTCCGAGTACATCGACCCGATCGCGGAGATCCTCGCCGACCCGAAGTACGCGGCACTGCGGATCTCCGCGCTGATCGAGCCGGACTCGCTGCCCAACATGGTCACCAACGCGGGCAGCTCGGCCGGCTCCACGGAGGCCTGCCGACACGTGAAGGAGCTGGGGTCGTACCAGAAGGGCGTCGGCTACGCGCTGAACAAGCTCGGCGACATCCCCAACGTCTACAACTACATCGACGCGGGACACCACGGCTGGCTCGGCTGGGACACCAACTTCGACCCGGCGGTGGACGAGTTCAAGAAGGCCGCCACCTCCGAGGGCGCGACGGTTGACGACGTCGCCGGCTTCATCGTCAACACCGCCAACTACGGTGCGCTGAAGGAGCCGAACTTCAAGGTCACCGACTCGGTGAACGGCACCACCGTGCGCCAGGCCAAGTGGGTCGACTGGAACTACTACGTCGACGAGCTGTCCTTCGCCCAGGCGCTGCGCGAGCGCCTGGTCAGCCGCGGCGGCTTCAACCCCGGCCTCGGCATGCTCATCGACACCGCCCGCAACGGCTGGGGCGGCACCGCACGACCCACAGGACCCGGCCCGCAGACCTCCGTCGACGCCTACGTCGACGGTGGGAGGGTGGACCGCCGCATCCACACCGGCAACTGGTGCAACCAGCAGGGAGCCGGAGTCGGCGAACGCCCGCGGACCGCGCCCGAACCGGGCATAGACGCGTACGTGTGGGCCAAGCCCCCGGGCGAGTCGGACGGCAACAGCCAGCCCATCGACAACGACGAGGGCAAGGGCTTCGACCGGATGTGCGACCCGACCTATGAGGGCAACGCACGCAACGGCAACAATCCGACCGGCGCCATGGCCAACTCCCCGCTGGCCGGCCGCTGGTTCTCCGCACAGTTCCAGATGCTGCTGACCAACGCCTACCCGCCGCTGAACGGCGGCGGCGACCCGGGCCCCGACACCGAGGCGCCGAGCGTCCCGGCGGGACTGAAGACGACGGGCGCCACCTCGTCGTCGGTGTCACTGTCCTGGACCGCCTCGACGGACAACGTGGGCGTCGCGTCGTACGACGTGTACCGCAACGGGACCCTCGTCGGCTCCACCGGCGGCACGACGTACACCGACAGCTCTCTGACCGCCTCGACCACCTACCAGTACAAGGTGCGGGCGCGGGACGCCGCCGGGAACGCCTCGGCCCAGTCGGCGCAGGTCACCGGCACGACGACTTCGGGGGGTGGGCCGGGCACCGGCAATCTGAAGGTGCAGTACAAGACGAGCGATACGAGCGTCACGGACAACGCCATCGGGATGAACCTGAAGTTGGTCAACACCGGCAGCAGTACGCAGAGTCTGAAGGACGTCGAGATCCGCTACTGGTTCGACGACTCGGCCTCCTCGTACACCACCTGGTGCGACTGGGCACAGATCGGCTGCTCGAACCTCACCCACTCGGTGTCCACGAACGGCACCACGGCCGGAGCCAACCGCTACCTCAAGGTCAACGTCACCGGCGGCACACTCGCCGCAGGCGCCTCGACCGGCGACATCCAACTGCGGCTGCACCGAGCCGACTGGTCGAACCTCAACGAGGCCGACGACTACAGCCACGGCACCGCCAGTGCATACACGGACGCACCGAAGATCGGCGTCTACTCCGGCGGCCAACTCCTGTGGGGCACCGCCCCGTAACCCGCAAGGCCTGACGCACGTACGGCACGACGCGCCCCCGGTGCCCTTCCGCTCCGGGGGCGCGAGGGCGGCCGGGCCGCGGCACGCACCGAAGCCCCCTAAGTCGCGGGCTCACCAAGGGTGTTGAAAGTTCCGAAAGACTTCCGGGAAAAGGCCGAAAGTATTACGCGCGCGGCATTGACCGGGCTCCGTCAAGCGACCCATTATTCCTACGTCCGACGATCCGGCTGCCGTTCGATATGTCGACCAAAGCTCCGCTTGGACGAAGGACATCAGCCACGGCGAGCTGGTCCGCTCCACCAACGGCCAGACCATGACCATCGACCCCTGCAAGCTCAAGCTCCTCTACCAAGGCCGGGACCCCCAATCCGGCAGCGAGTGCTCGCAGTTGCCCTACCGCCTCGGCCTGGCCACCCGGACCGACTCCACCTACTGAGCCCCCCTCCCCCCACATGCAAGGAGTCGCACATGTCGTTGAGTCGACGTACCTTCCTCGGCCTGACCGCGGCCGCGGCAGCGGGCCTGAGCTCCCCCCTGCTCGGCTCCGCACTGCACCCCGCCTCCGGCGCCGAACTCTCGGCTCCCGGCAAGGAGTTCGCCGTCGGAGTGCGCCAGTTCAACTGGAGCCGCGGCGCCCGCTCGCTGTTCACCAAGGTCTTCTACCCCACCCCCGGCGCCCCCGGCGGAGCCCCCGTTCCCAACGCCCCCGTCGCCGACGGTGTGTTCCCCGTCGCCGAGTGGAACCACGGCATGGGCGGCAACTCCGACTCCTACGCCTCGCAGACCCACGCGATAGCCTCCGCCGGTTTCATCTGCCCCGCCCCCTCGATCTCCGACAACACCAACCTCGGTTCCGTCTACGGAGGCGAGTGGTCGAGGGACGTCTCCGAGGTCATCACCCGGACCCTGGCCCTGAACGGGAGCGGCCCCTTCGCCGGGCACATCGACACCGCGGCCGGCGTCGGCGTCTCCGGGCACTCGATGGGCGGCATGACCATTCACGGCCTGGTGACCGCCTGGCCCGACGAGCGGATCGTCGCCGCCGTACCGGTCGCCTGCGTGGACATGGGCACCCCCGCCGCCTCAGTACGGGCCGGCGTGCTGTTCATCCACGGTGACAAGGACCCGACCTGCGACTACGCCCTGGCCCGGCGGGCGTACGAGGAACTGCCCGCGCCCAAGGCGTTCCTCACCCACGTCGGCGCGGACCACGCCGCGTACCTGAATCCGGGGTTCCCCACCTTCGGCCGGACCCAGAACACCCTCGTGGACTGGTTCCGCTGGCGTCTGTACGACGACACCGCCGCCCGCGACCGCCTCCCCGCCGACGCCACCGGTGAGGGCACCCGCTGGGAAGCCGCCCTGGTCTGACGGCCCAGGCCGTACGCGTTCAGGCCCCACACCGCCACCCGCCCCCCCCCCCACCAGAGAGAGACACTCAATGACCAGCAGTTCCCCCGGAAGGCACACCCGCACCACCTCACGACGCACCCGGTCCGCCAGCACCGTCGCGGCGAGCGGCGTCCTGGCCGCAGCGGGTGTCCTGGCGTTCTCGCCGACCGCTCCGGCCGCTCCCTCCGCATCATCCACCGTTCAGGCCGCCGGCACCCTCGGCGCCGCGGCCGCCCAGAGCGGCCGGTACTTCGGCACCGCGGTCGCCGAGCACTACGGTGAGGCGGACTACGAGGGCACTCTCAACCGGGAGTTTTCCAGCGTCGTCGCTGAGAACGCGATGAAGTGGGATGCCACCGAGCCCAACCGGAATCAGTTCAACTTCAGCGGTGGCGACCGACTCGTCAACTACGCACAGCAGCGCGGCAAGTACATACGCGGCCACGCCCTGGTCTGGCACGCCCAGCAGCCCGGCTGGGTCCAGGGACTGACCGGCGACAACCTGCGCCAGGCGATGCGCAACCACATCTCCAAGGTCGCCGGCCACTACGCGGGCAAGATCGACTCGTGGGACGTGGTGAACGAGGCGTTCGAGTGGGACGGCAGCCGACGCCAATCCAACCTCCAGAAGCAGCTCGGTGACGGCTGGATCGAGGACGCCTTCCGCACCGCGAAGACGGCCGATCCCAAGGCCAAGCTCTGCTACAACGACTACGGCACCGACGCCATCAACGCCAAGAGCGATGGCATCTACCGCATGGTCAAGGACTTCCGCGCCCGCGGCGTCCCGATCGACTGCGTCGGCTTCCAGAGCCACCTCTCCCAGAACGAGAACCTCAGCACCTACCGCCAGAATCTCCAGCGCTTCGCCGACCTCGGCGTGCACGTACAGATCACCGAGCTCGACGTCGGCGGCTCCGGCGCGGCACAGGCCAACGTGTACCGGCAGGTCGCCCAGGCGTGCCTGGCCGTCGCCCGGTGCAACGGCATCACCGTGTGGGGCGTCACCGACAAGTACTCCTGGCGCGCCCGGGAAACCCCGCTGCTCTTCAACGGCAACTATCAGAAGAAGGAGGCATACGGCGCGGTCCTCGCGGCGCTGAACAGCGCGGCGGGCTGAAGCCGGCCGGGGCCCGGCTGCCGTTCTGCCGGGCCCCGCATCCGTGCTGCGCAGTGCCCACCTCATGGCGTTCCCTTCCGGTGCAGGAGCCCCGATGTCCAGACGGTCAGGCAGACGCCTGCTCCGCTTCCTCGCTGTGTCCGCGTTGCCGGTCGCCGCGTCCCTGACGGCCTCCAATCACTCCACGGCCTCGGCCGCGCCCCGGCAGCCGGCACTCACCCCACCGTTGGACTGGAACAGCTGGAACAGCTGGAACGGCTTCGGGTGTGGGATCACCGAGGCTCAGGTCCGCCAGGCCGCCGACGCGACGGTGTCCTCGGGCATGCGGGACGGCGGCTACGAGTACGACTGGTGTTCCTCCAGCGGCACCCGTGACGAGCAGGCCGCGCGGTTCACGCTCCGGCGGGTCGTTCACCCTCAGCGGCCTGTGGGCCGGCGGCACGTCGAGCACCTCCGGGCAGATCTCGGCGAGCGTACCCGCGCAGGGCGTGGCCGTGTTCCGGGTGAGCGGCGGCAGCCCGCAGGCCTCCACCACCTCGCGACTGCGCGGCACCGGGCCGCGGCCACGGATCGCCCGTTCCCCTCGACGCACACCATGCAGGTTCACCGCACCCCTCCGGGCAGCACAAGGAGAACTCCACATGGATATGTCACGCGCTCAGCAGTCCATGGACCGCCGCCGGGTCCTGGTCGCCGCCACCGGCCTGGCCGCCGGTTCCTTCCTCCCGTTGACCGCGGCCTCCGGGGCCGCCGCCGCTCCCGCCCCCGGCACGGCTCTCGAGGCTGCTGCCGCATCCCTGTCTGAAAGCCGAGGTACCGTCATGCGCCGCAGACTCCTCACCCTGGTGGCAGCGCTCTCCTGGCTGCCGCTCGCGCTCGCCGCCGCACCGCCCGCCCACGCAGCCGACCCGACGACCATGACCAGCGGGTTCTATGTGGACCCCGACTCCAGCGCGAAGCGGTGGGTCACCGCCAACCCCGGTGACGGCCGGGCGCCCGCGATCAACGCCTCCATCGCGGGCACCCCGACGGCCCGCTGGTTCGGCTCCTGGAGCGGCACCATCGGCACCGCCACCGGCGCATACGTGGGCGCCGCGGACGCCCGGGACAAACTGCCCATCCTCGTCGCCTACAACATCTACAACCGCGACTACTGCGGCGGGCACTCCGCGGGCGGAGCCTCCTCGCCGTCCGCCTACGCCGACTGGATCGCCCAGTTCGCGGGCGGGATCGCCAACCGCCCGGCACTGGTCGTCCTCGAACCGGACTCCCTCGGGGACTACGACTGCATGACCCAGGCCCAGATCGACGAACGCGAGGGCATGCTCACCGGCGCTCTCGCAGAGTTCAACCGCCAGGCTCCCAACACCTGGGTCTACCTCGACGCCGGCAACCCGGCCTGGACGAGCGCGGCGACCATGGCCCGTCGCCTCCACGAAGCCGGCCTCCGACAGGCCCACGGCTTCTCGCTCAACGTCTCCAACTACCTGACCACGGCCGAGAACACCGCGTACGGCAACGCCGTGAACAGTGAACTCAAGGCCCGGTACGGCTACACCAAACCCTTCGTCGTGGACACCAGCCGCAACGGCAATGGTTCCAACGGCCAGTGGTGCAATCCCTCAGGCCGCCGAATCGGCACCCCCACCCAGCTGGGCGGAGGCGCCGAGATGCTCCTGTGGATCAAGGTCCCGGGTGAGTCCGACGGCAACTGCGGCGCCGGAAGCGGTTCCTCGGCCGGACAGTTCCTCCCCGAGGTCGCCTACAAGATGATCTACGGCTACTGATCCGGGACCGGACCGCTGTCGTACTCGTGGCCGGACTGCGGCGGCAGCAAGTGGGGCGTCTGGAACTGGCACCACCCGTCGTGCAGCGCGGCGAGCCCGGTGGAGTAGGACAACGGTCCGTACGGGCTGCGGCACCTGCTGTCGCGGAGCAGATGGGACCCCGACGAACTACGGGACGACGTGCAGGAGTACGTAGCCCAGCGACTCGGCGCCCCGGACGGCACCGGCAGCACTCCGGCACGGCCGGGAACAGCACTCTCGCGGGGCCCCGTCCAGTCCGCACGGTCCGGCGGCCGTCAGCTCGGGTAGGGCGAGGGCCCCGGCACGCCGGCTCATCCCCGCGCGTCATTGCTTTCACTCTCCGTGGTGTCGTCCTCGAAGAGGATCGCGTGGACGCGTTGCAGCACGTCGAGGTGGGCGCGGTTGTAGAACTCGACCAGGGCGTGCGTGACGACCGACTCGGCGACCGCCGTTTCCCGGCGCGAGGAGGAGCCCAGGTCGGCCAGGCCGGGGGGTCCCTGTGCTGTTGGCGGACATCGGGCGCCAACCGCTCCGCCAGCCGCTGCCGTACTTCGTCGGGGGCGTCCTCGTCGAGCGCCGCGAATTCCGCTTCGAGGTCCCCGCGAGGTGCCGAGAGCTGCTCTCGGATAGCTGCCATCGCCGCGGGTGTGAGGATGCTGGAGTAGGCCAGCAGCAGGGACCGCTGGGTCTCGGGCAGGTTGTCGGCGAGCGTCCTGAAGTCCGGGGGCATGTCGAGCGCGGCCCGGTTCTCCATGACGGCCGCCAGTTCCCGCCGCATCCGCTGCCGGCGTTCGATGTCCGCCGCGAGTTCGGCGTCCAGGTCCCTGAGGATCTGCCGTGCCGCCTCGTCACCGCTCTCGACCGAGGGGACGTCCGCGAGGGCCACACCGAGATCGGTCAGTCTGCGGATGCGCAGCAGCCGGACCAGATGGCTGATGCCGTACCGCTTGTAGCCGTTGGACGCCCGTTCCGGCTCGTCCAGCAGGCCGATCTCGTGGTAGTGCCGGACGGTTTTGGCCGTCGTGCCCGCGAGTTCCGCCAGCTGACGCGTACTCCACGCCACCAGAAGCCCTTTCTCCGGCATCGTCCCCCGGCAGCCATTCAAAACCGTGCCCTTGGGGCACGGTCAACCCCGGCCGGTTCCACGCCGGCCCTTGTTGACCCTGCCCCAAGGGCACGGAGTGGGATGGGCGCGACCACGACCCCGAACCGGCATGCGGAGACTTGACATGAAACGACGAGACAGTGTCGGCCAGAGCCTGGCCCTCCTGGCGGTCCTCGGCCTTGGCGGCTCGCTGACCGCGGTGCCCGCCGCCGCGGAGGAGCCCGGGACGCCGCGGGTGAAGTGGGGTCAGTGCCCTGACGACGTCGTGGCCGAAGCCGCTCCGACCGAGCTGCAGTGTGCCACCGTGCCCGTCCCGCTGGACTACGCCGACCCGGAGGGCGAGCAGATCGGCCTCACCGTCTCCCGGCTCGCCGCCGCCGACCCGGACAAGCGGCGCGGCGTCCTCATGCTCAACCCGGGCGGCCCCGGCGGGTCCGGGCTGGCGCTGTCCGCGCTGCTGGTGGCCCAGGGCCTGCCCAGCGGCGTCACCGATCGCTACGACCTGATCGGCATGGACACCCGCGGGATCGGTCATTCCACACCGGCCGGCTGCGGCTTCACCACGGGCAGCCCCTACTACTCCAACATCCCGCCGTACGCGGTCGACGACGCTGCGGTCACCGCACAGGCGAAGGTCGCCGAGCAGGCGGCCGAGCAGTGCGCGGACAACGACGACGGCATGCTGCGCCACCTCACCACGGCGAACACCGCCCGCGACCTGGACCGGATCCGGGCCGCGCTCGACGAGGAGAAGACCAGCTACCTGGGCTATTCCTACGGCACGGCACTCGGCGCCGCCTACGCGTCGATGTTCCCCGAGCGCGCCGACCGGATCGTGCTCGACAGCAACATCGGAGACACCCACCTCGACCGCGACGGCCTGCGCCGCTACGCGCTCGGCATGGAACAGACCCTGCCGGACTTCGCGAAGTGGGCCGCCCGTCGGCACGACAGCTACGGCAGGCGATGCTCGAAGGCGACGAGGCGGCGGTGCGCGGTCTGTCGGCCGTCCGCAAGGAAACGGCGGACGGGGGGTTGTCGCCGAACGACAACGCCCTGACCGTGTTCCTCTCCGTCACCTGCAACGACGTCGCATGGCCCGAGGATGTCACCGTCTACCGGCGGGGCGTCGCCGAGGACCGCGAACGCTACCCGCTGTACGGCGCCGCCACCGCCAACATCACACCGTGCGCCTTCTGGCCGTACACCCCCGCCGAACCGCCGGTGAGGATCGACGCCAAGGGCCCCCGCAACGTGCTGCTCCTGCAGAACCGGCGGGACGCGTCGACCCCGCATCGGGACGGGAAGATGCTGCGCGAGAAGTCCGGTGACCGGGCGCGGCTGGTCAGCGTCGACGACAGCGGGCACGGCGTGTACGTCCTGGGCAACAACTCCTGCGCGCTGAACACCGCCACGCGCTACCTCGTCGAGGGCGAGATGCCCGCGAAGGACACGTTCTGCCGCGCGGACTGACCTTCTCCGGAGGCCGTCAACTTGGGTCGCCCGTATCGGACAGAAGTGTGTGGAGACGCCGCAACACGTCGACCTGGGCCGGATTGTAGAGATCAGCAATGGCTGTGCCGATGGTGCGAGCGGTGTGCTGCCGGCCGCGCGGAGCGTCCGAGGCGAGGTCGCTCAGCCCGGGATGCTTGACCCGGAGACCTTGGACGTGAGGCACGAGACGCTCAGCGAGACTCTGGCGTGCCTGGTCGTCCGCATCGGCGGGAAGCTCGTCGAATTCGCGTGCCACCGGCTGCGGTTCCTCATGGAGCAGGTCCGCGTAGGCGTCCATCCCACTGGGGCCGAGGACCGTACCGAGGACGGTGACGAAAGAGCGGTCCGGGTCAGGGAGCTCCGCTGTCTCGTCCACGGAGGCGAGGCGGGGGGGGAGATCGGCCGTGGCCGTTCTGCGCATGAGGACGCCGACCTCGGCGCGGGCGTGTTGCAGACGTTCGATGGTGGCGGCCAACTCCTCGTCGAGGGCCCGCAGATCACGCGGGTCCGGGTCGGAACCCGGGCCGTCACGCATGTCCGCGATCTGGGAGAGAGAGAACCCCAGAGCGGCGAGGCGCTTGATCCGGAGGAGCCGGACGAGATGCTGGACGCCGTACTGCTTGTACCCGTTGGAGCGGCGCTCCGGCTCCTCGAGCAGGCCGATGGCGTGGTAATGCCGTACGGCCCTGAGACTGGTGCCGGCCAGCTCCGCCATCTCCCGGGTGCTCCACGCCATGATCGATGTCTCCCTCACCGTCCGGTGCAGTCGGCGCGGTCGCGCCGTGGGCCCATTGAAAACCATGACGCAACGGCAGACCGGAGCAGGGAGAGCGATTGAGGTTCGAAGGATGTGCCTCAGCCCCAGTCCGCCGGCTGCACATCCCTGTGGCCATGACTGCCCAGCTTCCAGGGCCCTCTCCGCGCCCTGCTCCATCACCGGACGGGGCCGCGGGGCGGGTATCGGAGGCGGATGTAGCGAGTTGCGTGTTCGATGGCGGTTGACGCCCCAATTTGTGAGTGGTTTATTACTCACATGCAGACGGAACGGCAACGCCAGCTCTCCACCGCCGATGAGCGCCGCGAGACGGTGCTGCGCACCGCGATCGGCGCCTTCGCGGCCCGGGGGTACTTCGGGACCACGACCACGGAGGTCGCCAAGGCCGCCGGCATCTCCCAGGCGTATGTGTATCGGCTGTTCCCGAACAAGGAAGCCCTCTTCGCGGCGGTCGTCGAGCACTGCTTTGTCCAGGTCCGTGCCGCGCTGGAGCGCGGCGCGGCCGAGGCGAAGGGCAGCTCGCCCGAGCTGGTCCTGGACTCCATGGGGGATGCGTACGCCGGGCTGATCAGCGACAACGACCTGCTTCTGGTCCAGCTGCACGCTCAAGCGGCCGCGATCTCCGAGCCGGTGATCCGGGAGGCGGTTCGCGCCGGGTACGCCCGTGTCGTGGAGTACGTGCGCGGCGCCTCCGGCGGCGACGAGCGGCAGGTCCAGGAGTTCTTCGCGGTCGGGATGCTCTGTCATCTCCTCGTCTCACTCGACGCGGAAACGGCGGACGGGCCCTGGGCGCGCACGCTCGCCGCCGGCATCACGCACTACTGAGGTCGGCGAATACGGTTCGTCACGCTGGGGCGGGATTCCGGGCCGGGCGGCCCGCGTCCACTGATCGGCTGCGGGTCGCCCCTTTTCGGCACTGATTAGTGAGTGGTTAACCACACACATGGGAGGTTGGGAGCCATGCGACGCATCGTGGGTGCCCGAGGCCGGGGTTGGCCACCCGTCAGGGGCAGCGGTCCGGGATCGGTCGCTCCGGGCGCCGCCCTGGCGGCCCTGGCCGGAGCGCAGTTCGTGGTCGTCCTGAGTACGTCCGTCGTCAATGTCGCGCTGCCGCAGCTGCGGGACAGTGTGGCGCTGTCGGACAGCGGGATGGCGTGGGTTGTCAACGCCTACGGGCTCGCCTTCGGGGCGCTGCTGCTCCTCGGTGGCCGGGTCGCCGACCTGGTCGGAGCCCGCCGGGTCCTCATCGCCGGCCTTGGCCTGTTCGCCGCTGCTTCGGTGGCCGCCGGGCTGGCCGGTGCTCCCTGGATGCTGATCGGTGCCCGTGCCGCCCAGGGGGTCGGTGCCGCCGCGGCGGCACCTGCCGCGCTCGCCCTGGTGGTGCGGATCTTTCCGCCCGGCCGCGCCCGCGCCCGTGCCCTGGGGGTGTGGGGGGCGGTCTCCGGAGCCGGCGGTGCGGCCGGGGTACTGCTCGGCGGGCTGCTGACCGAGGCGTTCGGCTGGCCCTGGATCTTCCACGTCTGCGCGCTCGGGGCAGCCCTGGCCCTCGTCGCGACATTCCGTCTGGTCCCTGCCGATGCTGGGGGTCCGCGCGGCGACGTGGGCGGCTCGCACGTCGATGTCTTCGGCGCGCTGTCCGTCACGGCCGCGATCGTCGCCCTTGTCTACGGGCTCACCGCCGCACGCACCTACGGCTGGGCCGACCCGCCCGTCCTCGGGTCGCTGCTCGCGGCCGGACTGCTGCTGTTGATGTTCCTGCGGATCGAAGGGCGCCATCCGGCACCGCTGCTGCCGCCGAGGCTGCTCACCCAAGGGCCGGTCGCCCCGGCCAATCTCCTGATGGCCCTGCTCGGTGCCGTCTGGGTCGGGCTGTTCTTCTTCCTTCCGCTGCTCCAGCAGCAAGTGCTCGGCGCGCGCCCGTTGGCCGCCGGGCTGGCGCAACTCCCGCTCGCGGCGGCGAACATGCTCGGTGCGGGACTCGCTCCGCGCCTGGCCCGCCTCCTTGCCCCGCACCGCACCCTGGCTGTCGGCCTGATGGCCCAGGCCGGCGGATTGCTGTGGCTTGCCCTCCTCAGCGCACCGGGCACCACTCTGGCGGGCCTGAGTGGTGCGACCGTACTGATCGGTCTCGGCCTGGCATCGCTTTCGTCCAGCTCACCGGTGCGGCGGTGAACGGTGTGCGGCCGGCGGATGCCGGAGCGGCCGGCGGGCTGGTGAACACCACCCGCCAGCTCGGCGGCGCGGTGGGCCTGGCCCTGCTCGGCACCCTCGCCACCGCCTTCACCGGTGCCGCCGGCGGCCCGGCAGCGCTGGCACACGGCTACCGGGCGGCCTTTCTCCTGGCCGCCGCCATCGCCGCCACGGCGGCCGCCCTCACCCCGCTGCTGTCCCGCCGCGCAACCCCGACCACCAGTGGTGCTCCCACCCGTCCCTCCAACGGCAACGCCCCGGAAGGAGTCCACCGATGATCCCCGAGACCCCGGTCGCCCATCCCATCGACGCGTCCGCTCCGGCCGTCGTACGACTCCCCACGACCGTCCACGCCTCCCTCACCCACGTCTGGGCCCTGCACACCCATGTCGCGGCCCGGCCCGAGCGGAATTGGCGCCGCATCGTCCGGGGCGACCCCGCGCACGGCATCGACGGCATTCACGCATGGACCTTCGAGAAGAGGTCCAAGACCAGGGCGGAACGCCCATCCTGACTGCCCCGCCCCACCTCGAACTCCTCGTTTCCTCGACCCCACTCGCCGAAGGAAATCACCTGCCATGACCGCCAAGCCCTACCTCACCGGCCATTACACTCCCGTCGCCGACGAGATCACCGCCACCAGCCTCACCGTGGAGGGCACCCTGCCGCCGGAGCTGACCGGCCGCCTGATCCGCAACAGCCACAACCCCAAGCCGGGCATCACCCCCACACACTGGTTCAAGGGCAGCGGGGTGGTTCACGGCATCCGGCTGCGCGACGGCCGCGCCGAGTGGTACCGCAACCGCTGGGTCCACACGCCCGCCCTGGACGGGGCCCCCTACCTGACCGAGCACGGCCCCGACCTGACCGCCAGCACCGCCGGCACCCACGTCATCGAGCACGCAGGCCGTCTCCTCGCCCTGTGCGAGGCCGCCCTGCCCTTCGAGCTGACCGCGGAGCTGGAGACGGTCGGTGCCTTCGACTTCGGCGGCAAGCTGACCTCCGCGATGACCGCCCACCCGAAGGAGGACCCGGTCACCGGCGAACTCCACTTCTTCGCCTCCTCACCTTTCCCTCCGTTCCTCATCCACCACGTCGCCTCACCCGACGGGACCGTGCTGCACAGCCAGGAGGTCCCGGGCGCGAGTGCCGCGCTCAAGCACGACTTCGCCCTCACCGAGCACCACGCCGTCTTCGTGGAAGGGTCGGTCACCTTCGACCCGTCCGAGCACTCCGGCATCCCGTATGCCTGGAGCGATGACCAGCCCGGCCGCATTGGCGTCCTGCCGCGCGGCGAGGGCGGCGCCGGGCGCGTGCGCTGGTTCGACATCGCGCCCGGCTACGCCATGCACTTGGCCAACGCCTACGAGGACGCCGGCGGCCGCATCGTCGTCGAGGGCCCGGCCGTCGGGTACGAGGGATGGCAGCGCTCCTGGAACTGGTGGGTCGGTGCCCCCGGCCGCGGTGCCGAGCCCACCTCCGGCTCGCGGGCCACGCGCTGGACCGTGGACCTCGCCACCGGCCGGGTCACGCAGGAGCACACCGACGACCTCACCGTCGAATTCCCCACCATCAACGACGCGTTCACCGGCCGCGAGCACCGCTACCAGTACGCACTCTCCTTCCCCGACGACCTCGGCGACGGCACGCACGCCCTGGTCAAGTACGACCGCACCACCGGCGCCCGCCAGATCAAGCCGTTCGGCACCGGTCGTCTTCCCAGCGAGGCCGTCTTCGCCGCCCCGGCAACAGGCGGCCCACAGGCGGGCGAGGACGCCGGGTATCTCCTGACCGTCGTCAGCGACCTCAACTCCGACAGCTCCCGCCTCCTCGTCCTCGACGCCTCCGACCTGTCCCTGCCACCGGTCGCCACCGTCCATCTCCCCCGCCGCGTCCCGGCCATGATCCACGGCTCCTGGATTCCTGACAGCACCCTCTGAGGGGGGCGGCACCTCCAGACCGCTGTTCGAGCAACCGGCTCGGCCTCGCCCTGCCCACCGTCCCCAGCCCGCGCCTCGCAGCGGACCACGCCACCGGTCCGGCTGGCGCGGCGTGACGCCGGTGCCGGTGCCGGTCGGCCCGGCATCTCAGCGCCGGAGAGTGGTCACAGACCAAACCTCCGCTGTGCCGGCGCGTGCCTGCGCCGGCAGTAGTCGACGGTGATCGAGGCGTAGTAGTTGACCGCCGCGAGGTGGACGCCGACGGCCAAGCCCATGTACTCGGTGTGCCGGCACACGACCGCGTTCGTCACGACGGTCAGGCACCACGCCTGCTCGTTCTGCTGCTCGGGCCGGCGCCAGGCGATCTTGCGGCGGTAGGCGGGATCCGGCAGGTACTTCGCCGCGTAAATGATCCTGCGGACAGCGCCGTACTCCTTGAGCGGGACCGCGAGCGCGTTCTGCCGCGAGGGCGAGCAGCGGCCCCGTGTCTCCGACAGCCCGAGCATCGACGCCACCGCGCCCCCTCACCGATCAAGCGGAACACAAAACACAATTGTGTCGCGAAATGTCCATTTCCGGGACGCATGAAAGTGTGCCGTAACGTCACCAGTTTCACGACCCGAACCCGAGGTAGTAGTCACACAGGAAGGCAAAGCACGGCCAACTGTTACGGGCCGGAGCGATGACCGAGCTGGCCCGCGAGGGTCTGCTGGACGCCACCGGAGGGAAGGTTCGGCGACTCCCCGGCAACCCGCCTGAGGACCCGTTCACCACCGCGGTCTGGTACGACCTGCCTGAGGACAGGCCCAAGGGCTGGCTCAAGTTCCTGCACGACAAGGCCCACACCGCCGAGACCCCGGTTCGCGACCAGCTGCTCGCCTCCGGAGATGTCGCCATCACGCGGGAGAAGAAGCTGGGGGTCGTCCCCATCGACCGGGTCACCGTGGTACGCCCGGATCTGGTGCGCGCTCTCCAGGAGCGGGTGCGCGCGACCGTCTTCGACGACCCTCCCGCGGAGGACCTGACGGACGAACTCGCCATGTCCGTCCTGGCCGTGGAGCTGGAACTGGCCTCCGTGTGGAGCAAGGAAGACCGCCACACCTACAAGTCCGACCTCAAGGCGCATGCGGTGCGGTTCGACGCGTTCGTCCCCGGCCTTCGTAAGGCGCTGCGCGACTCCTATCTCGCGAGCCGGGCCGTGGGAGGCGGCTGGAGCGCCTGAACCGCAGTTCCACTGCGACGAGAAATGCCCCAGAACGCTGAAACCGCAGCGAGTTGCCAGGAGTGATCGATGTCCCGCCCCGCAGGCGAGTACGGCCCCTCTCCCACCAACGGCAGGATCCCTGGAAGCACGCCGCTTCCTCCCCGGCCACCCGTGCTCGAGTCCATGGGCGGCACGGCGGGCTTCGTCCACTCGACCGTCCCGGTCGCAGTGTTCGTGATCGCTCTCGCCTTGCTGTCGACAAAGGCGGCCGTCATCGCGGCCGTTGGCACCGGTGCGGTGCTCACCCTGGCCAGGCTGGTACGCGGGGAACGTCTTCTCGCCACCTCCGGCAGCCTGACCGGCGTTCTGGTCGCGGCAGGCATCGTCGCGCTCACCGGTTCCGCCAAGGACTTCTTCCTGCTGGGCATTTGGGTGGCCTTCGCCGGTTTCCTCGCCACCTTCGGTTCGGTCCTCTTCCGCCGCCCCCTGACCGGCGTGGCGTGGAACCTCCTGCACGGGGGCGCGCACGCCTGGCGCGAGGACCGTCAGGTTCTGCGGGCACACGACATCGCCACCCTCGCGGCGGCAAGCGTCCTCGGAGCCCGGTTCATGGTGAAGCAGTGGCTCTACGTGCACGACGCCACCGGCTGGCTCGCCTTCGCGAAGATAGCCATGGGCACCCCCCTCACCGTGGTGGCCGCGCTGGTCGTCGCCTGGGCCTTCCGTACAACGTCGAAGCGCCTGGTGCCCGGCCGACCGGCCGAGACGATCGCTCGGCAGAAGGCCTGACTCCAGCCTCGCCACGATGCGTTCAGGTAGCGAACCGTCATATCACCTCAGCGAAGAAGGGGCCTGCGGATGTCGATCAGCCATACGCACGCGGAGACGGTGAGGGAACTCGGAGCCTTCGAGCGGACCATCGATCTCTATATGCACCGAAACCCCGTCCAGTTCTCCCTGGTCGCCGAGATCAACCGGAAGGTGTCCCGGCAGACGCCGGCGCGGGCGCTGCGGGGTGTGCAGGCACTGCACCCGCTGCTTCGCGTCTCGGTCGACCGCCGAGCTCCCCAGGCCCGATACCGCTGGGCGGAGGGCCCGGTCAGGATCGAAACCGCTGCCGAGGGAACTCCCTGGCAGGCGGTTGTCGCCGGTGAGCAGACGCGCCCCATGGCGCCGGAGCCCGGCCCACTGATACGCGCCGTACTGATTCCCGCCGAGACCGGCAGCTTCATCGTGCTGACCTTCGCCCACCAGATCACCGACGGCACCGGCGGCATGCGCGTGGTAACGGACCTTGTCGCCGCCCTCGACGGCGACAAGGAGGACGCCGAGCCGACCCCGGAGCAGGATGTACCGCCCCCCCCAGGAGGCCCTCCTGCGAGCTCTCGACGCTCCGACGCCCACCGCGGGCCCACCCCCGGACGAGCTGGTGAACGCGCCCGGTGAGCTGACGCAGTTCTCGGGACGGTCACCGCACGTCTCCGCCCTGGCACTGCAACGCGGTCTGACCGCACGGCTCGTGACCCGCTGCCGCACGGAGGGCGTTTCCGTGCACGCCGCACTGTGCGCCGCCGCCTGCACGGTCTTCCACCGCGCGGGCCGCCCCCGGGTGAGGGTGCTGAGCCCGATCGACCTGCGCCGTTCCGCAGGTCTGCCTGACGCCGTCGCCAACCGGTTCGCGGGAGCACGGACTGCCAGTGAGGCATCCCAGGCCGGAGATTTCTGGGAACTGGCCCGCCACCATCACGAGGCTCTGGCACACCGGCGTGCACCGCAGGTACTCAAGGCCGGCTCGGAGGCGCTGGCGCAACAGCCGCCCGCCACCCCCGAGGAGGCCGAGGCGATGATGACCGTCGCCACCGCCGCCGACATCCAGATCACCAATCTCGGGGCGGTGCAGACGCCGGCACACGACCGCACCTGTCTCACCGCTCTGTGGGGACCGGCGCAGACCACTCAGCTGCGCGGCGAGCACGTCCTCGGTGTCGCCACCTTCCGGGGACGCCTCCGCATGACGGAGCTGACCCATGACCCCGTGGCCGTTCTGCTGCCCGACATGGTCGCCGTCCTCGCCCGGCAGTGCGCCGAGCCCGACCTGCCGTCCTGATCCGTCCTGATCCGTCCAGAGCGCCGAGCTCCATCTCCCACCACGACACACAGGAGTGACCATGCAGATACCTGCCGGTACCGACGCCCACGACGAAGTCAGCACCGCCTTGCTGACCGAGCTGCGGTCCCGTATATCACCGGACCGTGTGCTCACCGACGGACCGGAGTACGCACGAGCCGTGGCGCTGTTCAACGCGGCGGTGGATGTCCGCCCATCTGTCGTCGTCCGGTGCGCGACCACCGCTGACGTGCAGGCCGGAGTACGCGCGTCTCGTGACCATGGGGTACCGCTGTCCGTGCGCGGCGGGGGTCACGACTTCTGGGGCCGGGCGTTCCGTCCCGGGGGGCTGGTTCTCGATCTGACCGGCATGCGGGAAGTCCGGATCGACGTCAACAACCGTTGCGCGACGGTCGGTGGCGGGGCGCTCTCGTCCGACGTCGTCTCGGCCGCCGAGCGGGCGGGCCTGACTGCCGTCACCGGAACGGCGGGCTCCGTCGGCATGGTCGGCCTCACGCTCGGCTGCGGGTACGGTCCCCTCCTCGGGCAGTTCGGGCTCGCAGCCGACAACCTGCTCGGCGCCGAGGTCGTCCTGGCCGACGGTTCACGGGTGAACACGGACGCCGAACATCATCCGGACCTCTTCTGGGCGTTGTGCGGCGGCGGCGGCAACTTCGGTGTCGTGACCTCGGCGCGGACACGTCTGCACCCCGTGCCGACAGTGGTGTCGGGAACCATCCTGTACCCGATCGCCCAGAGCGCCGGCATGCTGGCCGACCTCGGTGGGATCCTTCAGGACAGTCCGGACGAGCTGACGGTGGACGTGGGGTTCCTTCCCGGCCCGGACGGCAAGCCGACCGTGTACGTCGCGCCGACCTGGTCGGGGGAGCTCGAGGTGGGGAACGCCGAGAACGGGCCGGTGCGGGCGCTGGCCGGGCTCGGTACACCCGTGCTCGCCGAGGTCGGGCCTGTCGCCCGTTCCGCGACACTGGCCGCGACGGACGCCATGTTCCACCCGGGCGGATGGGCGCGATCCGCACGCGAACCGTCCAGAGCGTCTCCAGCTCCATCGCGACCGCCCTGGACCGAGCCGCCCAGGACTTCACCTCACCGTTCTCCGCGATCGTGTGGCACCAGTTCCATGGTGCCGCCACCCGCCCGCCTCTCGGCTCGACGGCTTTCGGCCGGCGCGAACCGCACCTGATGGTCGAGCTGATCTCCATGTGGGAGAGCGGCGAAAGCAACAACCACGCAGGACGTACCGTCGGCAGCTCACCCCACCTGCGCTGGCTGGAAGAGCTGCACGCGGCGCTCGAACCGTTCTCATTGCCGGGCGGCTACGTAAATTTCCTGGGGCCGGAAACTCCCGCCCAGGTCGCGGACTCCTACGGGCCGAACACCCAGCGCCTGCTGGCCGTGAAGTCTGCGGTCGACCCGGATTCCGTCTTCGCCGCCACACCGCTCCCCTTCGGGAGGGCCGACTCCGACTCCACGCCCGTCTGAGGCGAAGGCGGCATCGCCACTCTCGGAACGGTCCGGTGCGCGTCCCCTCCCGCTCCCCCGCAGTTTGGTACCTTTCACTGGACACGCAAATCGATCGGATGTTCGCTTACTGGGACCTCCGAGACGTCCGTTGTCGGCAGTAAACGCTCACGTTCTCCGACGTGCGGCGTGCCACACCATCGGACCGGGTGACAGCTCATGACAGGAACCGACCACGAAAAGGCGCTGAACACCGCGCTCGCCCAGATCGAGCGGAAGTTTGGCAGGGGTGCGGTCATGCGCCTCGGCGAGCGGCCCAATGAGCCCATCGAGGTGATTCCCACCGGATCGACCGCGCTGGACGTGGCGCTCGGCGTGGGCGGCCTGCCCCGCGGCCGTGTGGTGGAGGTATACGGGCCGGAGTCCTCCGGCAAGACGACCCTCACCCTGCACGCAGTAGCGAACGCGCAGAAGGCCGGCGGTTCGGTGGCGTTCATCGACGCCGAGCACGCTCTGGACCCGGAGTACGCCAAGAAGCTCGGCGTCGACACCGACACCCTCATCCTGTCCCAGCCGGACAACGGCGAACAGGCCCTGGAGATCGCCGACATCCTGATCCGCTCCGGCGCGATCGACTTGATCGTGATCGACTCCGTCGCGGCCCTGGTGCCGCGCGCCGAGATCGAGGGCGAGATGGGCGACTCCCACATGGGTTTGCAGGCCCGCCTGATGAGCCAAGCCCTCCGCAAGATCACCAGCGCGCTCAGCCAGACGAGGACGACGGTGATCTTCATCAACCAGCTCCGCGAGAAGATCGGCGTGATGTTCGGCTCCCCGGAGACCACGACCGGTGGCCGCGCGCTGAAGTTCTACGCCTCCGTGCGGCTCGACATCCGCCGCATCGAGACCCTGAAGGACGGCACGGACGCGGTGGGCAACCGCACCCGTGTCAAGGTCGTCAAGAACAAGGTCGCGCCGCCCTTCAAGCAGGCCGAGTTCGACATCCTCTACGGCCACGGCATCAGCCGTGAGGGCGGCCTGATCGACATGGGCGTCGAGCACGGCTTCGTCCGCAAGGCAGGCGCCTGGTACACGTACGAGGGCGACCAGCTCGGCCAGGGCAAGGAGAACGCCCGCAACTTCCTCAAGGACAACCCCGACCTCGCCACCGAGATCGAGAAGAAGATCCTCGAGAAACTCGGAATCGGGGTACCGGCCAAGGCCGCGGTCGCCGAGGACACGGGCGCCGTCCCGGTCTCCGGTGCCGCACGGACCTCGACTGGAAACGCTGCCTGACAGGCACGGCCCGGCCGGGGGCCAGGCTTCCAACACGTTCAGCATTGCGGCGACGTCCGGGGCAGGATCCGGCCGGCCGGGAGCGGCCTGATGCGTCGGGATGGCGGGCACTTCGGGCATGGCTCTCTCCTGGCGGGAGTCGGCTGGAGACACAAGTGAGCGGGGAACACCGAGACTTGCCCCCCGCGAGCGGAGGTGTTCCGTCGCGCAGGATCCGGACCACTCTCGGACCAAGTTGGCGGCCATCACCGACAGCGCCCGCGTCTTCGCAGATCAACGCAGTCGCCACACGCGTATCACCAGCAGACGAAGAACCTCCTGGTGTCGTACTCACCGAAGAAGCTCGGCTTCTTCTAGACGCACGAAAAAAGGCGCCTGAACTGGGCTCTTACCCGTCAGGCGCCTTTCGCCCGGCCCGCTCAGAGCAGGCGCCGGTTGATGCCATAAGCTCTTCCGGACCAGTCACGGACCAAACCCCCACTCACCTCCCAGGCTGCCAGGAACTTGGCGTAGTGCCGGAAGAGGGCCTAGATGCTCTGACCCGCGCGACGAGCGCATTCGGTTGGGTCCGCACCGGAGTACAACCAGAAACGAGATCCCGGCGTGCCGATCGTAAGGCCGCTTGGCCAGACCGGAGGCGGGTTCCGTGCGGGTCAGGGCGTACTTCCGTGCGCGCGCCCATGTAATGCCATACGCAGACGCGTCCACGTAGTTGCCGGCCTGGTTCCGGAACACCCGAACGTCCGGCGCCACGCCGAACCGTTTGATGTGCGCGCGCAGGATGCGCACGAACTGCGGCGGGATGGTCACCGGCCGGGTCGCGGTAGCCGCACGGCGCTTGAGCGAGTGCGCCTCGTGCACCGCGCCGTCCCTGGCGGCCTTCGTCGAGCACATGGCGAAGGCGCTGCGCGCCTGACAGCGTGTCAGGCGTCGCCGGTGCCGTCGGAGACGGTCACGGTGACCGGGGTGCCCGCCTCGACCGTGCGGCTGACCGTGCACAGCCGGTCGTGCGACGTCTTCACGGCCCGGGGCAGGATGGTGCGGGCGCGCTCCCCCGACGGACCGTCCGGGAACGTGACGTGGAAGGCGACCCCGAGGTCCGACATCCGGTTGCCGCCCTCGTCCTCGACCTTGGTGCCGGTCACGGTGACGGTGAACGCGGCCGGTTCCTCATGACGGCTCGTGGCGACCTCCACGTCGGCCGCGCTGCAACCGCCGATCGCCGCGAGGAACAACTCGACCGGCGTGAAGTCGGCACCCCCGCCGGTGCCGAAGGTCAGCGTGCTCCCCCGGGCGTTGGTCGCGGTGAACCGGCCGGGGCCTGCCCGCTCGACGGTGACGGAACGCAGTGCATTGTCAGTCATGCGAGGAGAGTACTGTCCCGCCGTTGCCGGCCCGGCGACATCCGCTTACTCACGGGCTCCCGTCCTCCTCGGGGGACGACGGCGGTGGTACGGGCTCGGACGCGGGCGATTCTTCCTCGGCCGAGGAGGGCGGCTGCGTGGCGGGCGAGGAGGGCGGCAGGACCGACGAGGGCGGGCACGAGCTTGCCGGGGGCGCCCCGGGGGACCGCGCGTCGCACGGCGGCGTACTGGCTGTCGAGGTCGACTCGTCGGGGGACTGGGTGTCCGGGTGCCGTGAGGGAGGCCTGGTCGCCGGAGGCTTCGTCTTCTTGTCGCCGGTGCCCGTGTCGCCCTTGCCCCGGGTGAACCAGTCACCGCTGTCCGGGTCGTACACGACGAACTGGTTCACGACCTGAGTGGCGGGCGCCACGACCACGACGTTCGAGGACCGGTACCCGGGCCACGCGTCGCCCGTCTGCCGCGGTGCGCTCTTCTGCGCGACGGGCGGCAGCAGCGGGTTGCCGCAGGCGCAGCGCACCTGCGGCAACCCGTGGTCGTCGACCAGTACCGCGGTGCCGGTCTGCAGCACGGCCTGGTAGCCGGTGGCACGGCCGTCGCGGTAGCCGTGGTTGGTCACGCGGGTGTCCAGCCGCAGGTGCACGGGCGTGAGCGAGCGCAGGTAGCGGGGGACGCCGGACGGTTCGATGTCGAGGACGGAGGCGAACGCCTTGTTCTTCGCCGGGTCCTTCTGGAGCGCGCCGACCTGCTTCTCCACGTCGCAGCTGCCGACCTTCCGCGTCCCGCCGTAGAGACCGGGCGCCGCGCCGTCGACGCCGCGCGTCACGTTGGCCGAGGCGGACGAGCTGGGCAGCTCGCTCGGGGAGGGTGGTGTGGAGCCCTCGCGGGCCGTCGACTGCGTGAAGGGGTCGGGCCCCGACTTGCCCGCGGGCTGGAGGAGGACCTCGCCGCCCGACTCCGACGAGCCCTCGGGGCGGGTGAGGACGACGGCCAGGATCACCGCCGCCACCACCGCGGCGGAGATCGCCGCGACGCGGGGCGCCGACTTCCACCACGGGCGACCTCCTCCGCGACCGGCACCGGGACCGCCCCCGCCCGGGCCGTCGGACCCGCCGCCGCGGCCCCCGCCACCGGCCGGACCGCTCGGCGGGCCGCCGCTCGGCGGGCCCGAGGGCCGCGCACCACCCGGAGGCGGCGTCGAACCGGCGGGGCTCGCGCCCGCCTGGGTCTCGCCCGGCCCCGAGGGGCTCGGCTGCGAAGGACCCGAAAGCGGGCCCGAAGGGGGTCCTGTGGGGCGTCCTGACGACGGTGGTTCGACGCTCACGAACACTTCCCTGTGTAGGGGGATCGGCGACGTACCTTTTATCCCGGTACGCGCCTATTGTGTGCCCCGACGTCCGGGGGCCCGCAAGCCGGCGCCGGTCGGCCTTCCCGTAAGCCCTCCCGAAGTCCCTCTCGAAAGGCGGACCGGTCCCGCGCTGCTTAGCGTGGCACCGTGAGCGAGCAGACACCGCCGCGACGGGCCGGGGCGCAACGCGCGGAGCAGAGCCGACGGGCCCCTAACGGCTGGCCCCATGCCCTTGCGGCCGTGCTCGCCTCCTTGGCGGCCATGGCCGTCGTCGCCGGGCTCGGCCTGTGGGCCGCGGGCGCCGCCGACCTGCCCGGCGGGGCGTTCCCGAGTGTCGTCGCGGCCGTCGTCGTGATGGCGGTCGGCGGCTCCGTCGGGCTCTCCGGCGACGCCGGGATGATCGCCGAGACGGACGCGGGGCTCTCCGTGCTCCCGCTCTCCGTCAGCCTCGTCGGCGCTCTGGTGGTCGCCGCCGGGTTCCTCCGGCCGCTGCGGCACCGGGCCGTGGCCGACGTGCGGGAACTCGCCGGCTGGGCCGCCCGGATCGCGGTGCTGTGGGTGCTGCTGCTCACCGGCCTCGGCCTGCTGGCCCGGCACCGCTTCGCGATCGCGCTCGGCGACGGGCCCGCCGGGGAGATCGGCGATCTGCTGGACTCCTCGCCCGAGGTCGGATTCAAGACGGACGTGCCGCTGACCCTCGTCTTCGGGCTGCTGTGGCTCGCGGGCGTCCTCGTCGTGGCACTGTCCGTCTCGCGCGGTGCCCCGCTCCCCGCCCGCCTGCTGCGCTTCCAGGAATCGGTGCGTCCCGCGGCGTACGCCATGGTGTTCCTGCTGCTGTCGTACGCCGCCCTGGGGCTCGCCGCCGGCCTCGTCGTGGCGGCGACCCGCGGCCATGCCGCCGAGACGTTCGCGGTGCTGCTGCTCGGGTTGCCCAACCTCGTCTGGCTCGCCTTCACCCTGGGGCTCGGCGCGTCCTGGGAGGGCCGGGTCGACGGGCCGTTCGGGCTGCCCATGCCGCGGGTCCTCGACGAGGTGCTGCGTACGCCGGCCGATTCCACGCTCAGCTTGCGGACTCTCGCCGAGCACGACGGGCGCGTGTGGTGGCTGCTGGTCGTCACGGCGGTCCTGGTGCCGACGGCGGCGTTCCTGATGGTGGCCCGCTCCCCGGCACGGATGCGGGCCTGGCAGCACGCCGTGCACATGGCGGTGGCGCTGGCCCTCACCGTGCTCGCCGTCTGTCTCCTGGCGGGCGTGTCGGCCCACTACGGGCTCTCGCTCCTCGGCATCGGGGATCTCGGCGGGGGCCTGTCCGGCCTCGTGGAGCTGCGGCCGCACCTCTGGAAGGCGCTGCTCCTGGCCGTTGCCTGGGGTCTGGTCTCGGGGTTCCTCGGCGGGGTGCTGGCGCGGCGGGTCCATCGGCGGGGCGAGGTGCGGCCCGGGGCCTGACCTGGCGCGGGCTGCGCGGTCGGCCGTCGGGAGACCGGCCGCTCTAGACAGGCCGCTCTATTCGGTCAGCCGCCGGAAGACCGGCTGGGCCCAGCGGGGTGGGTCGGGGGGCGCGTCCGGGTGGGCCGGGGCTTGCTCGACGCGGCGGTCCACCCGCGTCGGGGGGTGACCGTCCGTACTGCTGCCCATGGCCGCGGCCCGCATCGTGGCGGCGAATTCCAGGCACGACCCGTACCGGTCCTCCGGGCTCTTGGCCAGCGCCTTCGCGAGGACCCCGTCGAGGCCGGGGGCAGCACCCGGCCGCTTCTCCGTCAGGCGGGGCGGCTGGTCGTACTGATGGGCCCAGAGGAGGGCGATGTCGTCGTCGCGCTGGAACGGCGGCCCGCCCGCCATGGTCTCGTACACGACGCAGGCGAGGCTGTAGACATCGCATCGGCCGTCCACCGGGCGGCCCGATATCTGCTCCGGCGCCACGTAGTCGAGGGTCCCGACGAACTGGCCCACGGTCGTGAATCCGGTCAGCGACAAGGACTTCTTCGTCAGGCCGAAGTCCGTGAGGTAGGCGTGCTCGGGGTGGTCGCTGTCCGTGCCCTTGGCGATGAGAATGTTGCCGGGCTTGACGTCCCGGTGGACCAGGCCGTGGTCGTGCGCCGCGTCGAGCGCGGACGCGATCTGGGTGGCGATGCGGAGCGCGGCCGTGACGGAGAGCGGGCCGCCGCGGTCGAGCAGGTGGCGCAGATCGCTCCCGGGGACGTACCGCATGGCGATGTAGAGCACCCCCTCTGTCTCGCCGGCCTCAAAGACGGGCACGATGTGTGGGTGTTCGATCGCGGCCGCGACGCGTGACTCGTGCGTGAAGCGCCGCCGGAAGGTGTCGTTGCGGGCGAGTTCGGGGGCGAGCAGCTTGAGGGCGACGGTCCGGTCGAGGCGCAGGTCCCTGGCGCGGTAGACCACGGCCATGCCGCCGCGGCCGATCTCGCCCTCGACCCGGTAGTCCGCGATCCGCTGCCCGATCAGCTCGGAGGGCCGCCCGGAGTGCGGGCTCGGGCGGCCCTCGCCCGGCGCGGCCGCCATCAGGCGTCACCGGACCGGAGCGGCTGATGGGGTTCGTCCCCCTCGGGCGGGAGAAATGGGGCGGGGTGTCCGCCGTGCGGGGTGTGCAGTTCATCGGCCACCTGAGTCTCCCCCGGCCCTACCGCCTCGCCCACCACCCGCGTCGGCTCAGGCCCTACCGCCTCGCCCACCACCCGCGTCGGCTCAGGCCCTGCCACCTCGCTTACCACCTGCGTCTCCCCCGGCCCCATCCCGGCGGTCGAACGGTCGGTTCCGTCGGTCGGTTCCTGCGCGGCGGGGACGAGGCGGGTCGGTTCCTCGTCAGGCGGAGGGGAAGCGCCGGGGTCGGCGGCGGCTGCCCGTTGGGGTTCGGCGGCCTCGTGGTCATCGCCGTGCCCCTCGGTGGCGGGCCCTTCCGTCGCCGCGTACGTACTGAGCCTCGTTCCGTCGCAGTACACCCACCGCTCGTGGTCGGCGTCGTAGAGCCACACCGATTCGCCCTCCACGACCACGCCCACCCGCAGCCCGTGCGTCCCGCGCCGGAAGGACTCCCCGTCGCCGCCGCCCGCCAGTTCCTCCGCCGCACTCCGGTAGCGGCCGAGGGCGTCCTCGGCCCTGGTCAACAGCGGACGCGGGTCCGCCGTGCGGCTCAGGGGGCCGCTCGCGCCCGGTGGATCGCGCGGCACGGCGAGCAGGAGCCGGCCGTCGACCCATGCCGACCAGCCGTTGGCACACACGATCCGGCCCCAGTCGCCGAGCCGGTCGACCAGCTGCACGGGCAGCAGCGCGTCGAGAGGGGTCGTCGGACGCTCCACGTCGGGTGCCTCCCAGGCGGGCAGTCCGTCCTGGGGAACCACATGGGTGGGGCGGAAGTCCGCGGGGGTCATCGCCGGCGCTCCTACTTCCGCATCACGGCGGGTTCATGGCGGCGCAGCAGCCTGGCGACCACGTATCCGAAGACGGCCGACAGGACCACCAGCATCCCCATGTTGAGCAGCCAGACACCCGCGGAGTGCCGGAACAGCGGGTCGGTGGTCAGTTCGCCCGGGACGATCCTGCCGAGGCCGATGGTGCCCGCCATGGCGCCCAGCGCCCAGCGCGAGGGCACCAGCCACGCCAGTTGTTCGACGCCGGGCACGCCGTTCAGCTTGAGGAGTGCGCCGCAGAAGACCACCTGGACGATGGCGAGGAACACGAGCAGCGGCATCGTCACCTCTTCCTTGCGCACCAGCGCCGATACGAGCAGGCCCAGCATCATGGCGGTGAACGCCAGCAGGGCCACCGCGAGGGTGACTTCCACCAGCGGTGGCAGCAACACCCCGTCGCCGCCGGGCGCGTTGAGGTCGACGCCGAGGAGAGCGACGAGGGTCAGCACGACGGCCTGGAGCACCGTGACCGTGCCGAGGACGACGACCTTGGACATCAGATACGCCGATCTGGAGAGCCCCACCGCCCGTTCCCGCCGGTAGATGACGCGTTCCTTGACCAGTTCGCGCACCGCGTTGGCGGCACCGGTCAAGACTCCGCCAACGCAGAGGATGAGCAGCGCGTTCATCGCCGTCTCCTGCGTGAGCCGGCTTCCGGCCAGCGCGCGGGCCATGGCGCCCATCACGAACGGCAGGGCGATCATGATGGCGAGGAACGTGCGGTCCGCGCCGAGCGCGGCCGCGTACCGCCGCACCAGCGTGCACAGTTGGGATCCCCAGCTCTGCGGCTTCGGAGGCGGCGCGAAGGAGCCGGGCGTAGTCGTGCCGTCCTGCGGGAAGGGCCTCGGGAACGGCTGCGCGGAGGAGTTGACGATGTAGCGCTGGTGCAGCGGCGAGAGGTGGTAGTCCCGTGCCCAGTCCCGGTCGCGGTCGCCTTCGAAGGCCTCGAACGCCTCCGGCCACTGCGGGAAGCCGAAGAACGGCAGCGCGTCCCGCGGCGGCCCGTAATAGGCGATCTTCCCGCCCGCGGCGAGGACGAGGAGCCGGTCGCACACGTCGAGGCTGAGCACGCTGTGCGTGACGACGATGACCGTGCGGCCGTCGTCGGCGAGGCCGCGCAGCATGTGCATCACCGAGCGGTCCATGCCGGGGTCGAGCCCGGACGTGGGCTCGTCGAGGAAGAGCAGCGAGGGCTTGGTGAGCAGTTCGAGTGCGACGCTCACGCGTTTGCGCTGGCCGCCGGAGAGGCTGTGGATGGGCTGGTCGGCGCGCTGTTCCAGACCGAGTTCGCGGATGACCTCGTCGGCTCTGGCCCGGCGTTCCGCCTGCTCGGTGTCCTGAGGGAAGCGGAGTTCGGCGGCGTAGCCGAGGGCGCGGCGCACGGTCAGCTGGGCGTGCAGGATGTCGTCCTGCGGTACGAGGCCGATGCGCTGGCGCAGCTCCGCGTAGTCGCGGTAGAGGTCGCGGCCGTCGTAGAGGACGGTGCCGCCGTCCGCGGGGCGCAGCCCGGTGAGGGCGTTGAGCAGGGTGGACTTCCCCGCGCCGCTGGGCCCGACAACGGCCAGCAGGCACTTCTCGCCGACGGGGAACGAGACCTGGTCGAGGAGTGTCTTGCGGCCCCGGTCGACGGTGACTGTCAGGCCCTGGACGTCGAGAGACACCTCGCCCGTGTCGACGTACTCCTGCAGCTGGTCGCCGACGAGGCAGTACGCGCGGTGGCCGACGCCGACGATGTCCCCCGGCGCCAGAGGGGCGCGGTCCACCGGCTGGCCGTTGAGGTAGGTGCCGTTGTGGCTGCCGAGGTCGACGATCTCGTACGTACCGTCCGGGAGGACCCTCAGCTCGGCATGCCTGCGGGAGACGACCAGGTCGTCGATGACCACGTCGTTGTCGTCGGCGCGGCCGATGCGGATGGTGCGGGTGGGCAGCGGGCGCACGGTCGTCGGCTGCCGGAAGGTGCCGGTGGCCGAGGGCGTGCTGACGGAGGAGGGGCGTTCGGGAGCGCGGGGTTCGGGCGGAGTGCGCCCGACGACCACCGCGCGCGGGCCGTCGGTGACGCTGCCGAAGCGGATGACGCTGCCCGGCCCGATTTCCCCCTCCTCGACGCGCCGCCCGTCGGCGTACGTTCCGTTGGTGCTGTGCTCGTCCTCGATGGTCCAGTGATCGAGCTCGGCGTGGAGGACGGCGTGATGCCACGAGACGCGGGCGTCGTCGATGACGATGTCGCTCAGCGGGTCGCGGCCCACGTGATAGTCCCGGCTCGGACTCATCACCGTGGAGCCGCTGTCGGTCTCCAGCAAGAGTTCGGGCGCAGTCGGCGCCACAGGCCGCTTCCCCATGCCAGAATTCTACCCATTCGCCCGAATCTCCGCCTGAGGTCGCCACCACCGGCCTCCGCCGGGCCGGTGAGCACGAGGGCGATCAGCGCATGGGCGATGAGTTCGGGCAGTGGATCGGGTCTGCCCGGGCATGACGCGAATCCTTGCGGTGGCTGCCGCGCCCGACCTCGACCGCGCGACGTGGCCGTCCTACGACGACGTACTCCCGGAGATCCGATGACCACTGTGGCCACGGTCCACGCCAATGGGGTCGCCATCGGCATCGAGTCGTTCGGTGACGACGACGCACCCCTCGTCCTGCTCGCGGGCGGGACGACGATGCTTTCCTGGCCCGACGCGCTGTGCGAGCGCCTCGCCGCCGGCGGGCGCCGCGTGGTGCGCTACGACCTGCGCGACAGCGGGGAGTCGACCGGCGCAAACCCGCAGGCACCCGCCTACACCCTGCGCGACCTCGCCGCCGACGCGGCGGCCCTCGCCGGCGCGCTCGGCGGGCGGCCCGCGCACCTCGGGGGGATCGGCGTCGGGGGGATGGTCGCGCAGGTGGCCGTGCTCGACCATCCGGCCGTGTTCTCGGCGCTCACGCTGGTCGGCACCCGCGCGGTGGCCCCCGGCCCGCCCGACGCCGACCTGCCCGACCATGACCGGGCGACGATGAGCCGGCTGTTCGCCCGCCCGCAGCCCGACTGGACCGACCGCGAGGCGGTCGCGGAGTTCGCCGCCGCCGGCGCGGAGATCCGGGGCGACGACCCCGTTGCCGCGCGCGAGATCGCCGCGCGCGTCTGGGACCGCACGCCCGACACCACGCCCCCGGTCCAGACGGCCAACCAGCTGGGCGTGGTGTTCTCCCGGCTCGACTGCGCCCCCCGCTGGCGCGAGCGCCTGCCCGGGATCGACATCCCGACGCTCGTCGTCCACGGCCGCCGCGACCCGTTCTTCCCCGTCGGCAACGGCGAGGCGATCGCGCGCGAGATCCCCGGGGCGCGGCTGCTCGTCCTCGAGGAGGCCGCCACCGCGATCCCCGGGGCGGCGGCCGGTGAGATCGCCGAGGCGATGCTCATCCTCGGACAAGGGTCCCCGGATCAGTAGCCGCAGATCATCTTGTAGGCGACTACGGGGAGGAACTGCCCGGCCGAGGAGCCGGTTCCGACGCCGCAGTTGCCGTCGGACTCGCCCGGGGCCTTGATCCACAGGAGCATCTCGGCGCCTCCGCCCAGTTGGGTGGGGGTGCCGATGCGGCGGCCCGAGGGGTTGCACCACTGACCGTTGGAGCCGTTGCCGTTGCGGCTGGTGTCCACCGCGAACGGCTTGGTGCAGCCGTACCGGGCGCCGAGTTCGCGCGTGATGGCGTTGCCGTACGCGGTGTTCTCGGCGGTGGTCAGGCAGTTGGAGACGTTGAGGGAGAAGCCGTGGGCCTGTCGGAGGCCGGCCTTCGTCGGAGGCATGACCGCTTGCCTCCGCACACGCGCGGGTGACGATGCCTGACCGCTATATAGCTGGGTTCAGGCATCGTCACGTCGGGGTGGCCCTTGCCGACTAGGGCGCGTCCACCAGCACGCGGCCGCCGGTCCGGGTGTGTGCCGCGGCGCCGCCCGCGTACGCGTTCTCGACTCGCGAGCGCTCGGCCGCGTCGGGCACCGCGTTACGGCAGCTCGTACCGGCGCTGGAGCCCGACATCAGCTGCGAACAGGGGCCGGGCTTGGTGTCCGGCAGGCCCAGGTTGTGGCCGAGTTCGTGGGCGACGATGCGGGTCTTGTCGTAGCCCTGGGAGACCGCCTGGCTGCCGAGTTCGACCCATGCCCGGCCGCCCGGCCGGACCGGTCCGAGTGTGGCCTGCGGCCAGCCGGTGGTGGCTACGATCTGGATCTCCGCTCGGCTACCAGGGGCGGCTTTGACCAGCTTGACGTTGCCGACGTTGCCGTTCCATGAGGCGACCCCGGCAGAGATCGCCTGCTCCCAGCCTGCCGCTCGGCTGGCGTCGTAGCGGAGCGTGACCTGCGCGGCCACGCGCTTCGGCATGGTGGGCTCGGCCGCGGACACGGCGTGTGCCGCCGGGACCGCGGTCAAGAGCATCCCTGCCGCGGCACCGGCTATACCCAACCGTAAAAAGTGCACCATCACTGTCCTCTCACACGCGGGGGCTCTCGGACCCTTGGGGGACCGAAAGAGGGGACCAAGACGAGTGTCACGAACATGCCAACCGTGTCAACTGGTTGGTTGATGGCCCGTGACGACGACGCAGTGCCGAGCCAAGGCGGCGGCGCAGGCTTACCCGCTGTCTGTCGTCAGCCGTTGGGGCGGCGGACTGTATCCAGTTGGTGTACGCGGCGGTGGCCGTGTAGTTCGACTTGGACTGCCGGTCGCTGGTGGAGGCGACATCGAGCAGGGTGCCGCCTAGCCTCGCGGGCCGGCCGGAGTAGTCCGTGGTCAGGAGGCCAGCTCAAGATCGAAGAGCGTGCCGGGGCCCTAGCCGAACGCAAGACGGGGCGAACCGCACGGCACCGGCCTGGGCGTCTTCCGCTACGTCGTCGAGCGCACCATCGCCTGGCTCCACGGGTTCCGCCGCCGGCGCATACGCTGGGAAAGACGCGACGACATCCACGAAGCATTCCTCGGACTCGCCGTCTGTCTGATCACGCACCGCCACGTCCAACGGCTCTGTTAGCGCCTTTTAGGGGGTGGGGACGGTGCTGACCACCCCGGTTGCTGAGGCAGGCTCACCGGGGCGACGTGCGCAGCGTGTATGCGGAAGGTTCTCGGAGACAATCCCGCGATGCTGCGCATCCTGTCCCTCGTCGGGGAGTGGTGCCGGGAAGTGGACAGCGGGGTGAACTCGCTGAGCATTCCCGTGCTCCCCGACGTGGCATCTTCTTGAACGTCGCCCGCGGGATCAGTTGTTGCCGCAGTAGTTCCGTACGAAGTTGGCGGGGGACGCGGTCCAGCTTGAGCTCCACCGCCCACGCATCGCTCGCGCCGAGCACACGCCTCCGACCACACGCCCCCGACCACACGCCCCGCACCGTCACGGAGCCGTGACCTTCGTCTTCCAGCCACGACCTACGTCGCCCAGTCGTGACACTGTCGAATACCCGACAAGCGCCATGACCTTGTACGTTCACGTGTCGGAGCAGTTGACGAGTGCGCGTGACAGGGGTTGCAGTATGGTGGGGGACCGACCTCGGGATTGGCATGTCCTTGATCTGGACAAGGATCCGACGCCGGGTGATCCGCAGCGAGTCCGCGGTCTCGCGAAGAACCTGCACGACTTCGCCGACGACGTGGGCAGGGTCCTCCGTGACATCAAGGGGATGGCCGGCGACGAGGCCATCTTGAAGTGGGTGGGCAAGACCGCCGACGCGTTCACGGAGAAGTTCGAGGACGCCCCCAGTAAGCTGAAGAAGCTCCGTAAGTCCTACGAGATGGCGGGCGACGCGCTGTCCGCGTACTGGCCGGAACTGGAGCGCGCGCAGACCCTGGCCGACAAGGCGCTGGTCAAGGGCCGCGAGGCCCAGGCCGACCTGAGCAGCGCCAAGTCCCGTCTCTCCTCCGCCGACTCCTGGGTGGAGAAGGCGGGCAAGGAAGCCGACAAGTACAAGGACAAGCCCGGCGGCGGCAAGGACGTCCCCAAGCCCGACGAGGACAAGGTCCGCGCCGCCACCCGCAACGCCCACTCCGCCGAGAAGGCCCAGAAGTCCGCCCAGGGCGACGTCGACGCCGCCAAGAGCGCGCTGGAAGCGGCGAAGAAGATGGCCGCCGACGCGCGCAAGATGCGCGAGGAAGCCGCCGGCACGGCGAAGAAGAAGATCGACGAGGCCTCCGACGCGGGTATCCCGAACCGCAAGTGGTGGGAGGAGGTCGGCGACTGGGTCTCCGACAACTGGGACACCATCGTCGCCGTCTGCAAGGTCGTCGTCGCCGTCGTCGGCATCATCGCGATCATCATCGGCGGGCCCATCCTCGCCGCCATCGTCATCGTCGCGGGCACCATCGTCCTCGCCGACACCTTGAGCAAATACGCAAAAGGCCAAGCCACCCTCATGGACGTGGCCTTCGCGGCCATGGACTGCATTCCAGGCGCCAAGGGCATCACCACCGCCGCCAAGCTCGCCAAGGGGATGAAGGGCCTAAAGGGGATGGGCAAGGGCCTCAAGAACGGCCTGCGGCGGGGCGCGGACGACGTGGGGACCAGTAAGCCCGTCAAGAGCCGCTGCAGGAACGGCGACCCCATCGACATGGTCTCCGGCGAGATGATCATGACGAAGACCGACGTCGAACTGCCGGGCCTGCTTCCGCTGGTGCTGCGCCGCACCCACCTGTCGAGCTACTTCTCGGGCCGCTGCTTCGGCCGCTCCTGGGCCTCCACGCTGGACGAGCGCCTCGAACTCGACCACGAGGGAGCCCTCTTCGCGGCCGAGGACGGCATGATCCTCCTCTACCCCGTGCCCTCACCCGGCTCGTCCGTCCTGCCCGTGGCAGGACCGCGCTGGCCGCTGGACTGGGACGGCGCACCGGGTGCGCCCATCCGCATCACCGACCCCGACACCGGCCACACCCGCCACTTCGCGCCGACCCACCGCCCCGCGGCGGCCGACGAGGCGTTCACCATGCCGCTCGCCGCGGTGACCGACACCAACGGTCACCGCATCGACTTCGACCGGGCCTCCGACGGCACCCCCGTGGCCGTGCGCCACTCCGGCGGATACCACATCGACGTCGACACCGAGGGCGGCCGGGTGACAGGTCTGCGCCTGCGCGATCCGGAGGCCGGACCCGACGGCACGACCCTCCTGCGGTACGGCTACGACACCGACGGCAACCTGAGCGAGATCCGCGACTCCTCCCCACTGCCCTACCAGCTCGGCTACGACCAGCACGCACGCGTGACCTCGTGGACCGACCGCACCGACCAGTGGTTCCGCTTCACCTACGACGAGGAGGACCGCTGCGTGCGCGGCGAGGGCGCCGACTCCGCCCTCGACTGCGTCATCGCCTACGACTCCGACCTCCGCGTCACCCGTTACACCGACTCGCTCGGCCACACCACGGAGTACCACTACGACGAGCGGCTCCACCTCACCCGTGTCGTCGATCCGCTCGGCTTCACCGTGCACACCGAGTACGACGCCCGCGGCGGTCTGCTGTCCCGTACCGACGAGCTGGACCGCACGACCCGCTTCACCCTCGACACGTACGGCCAGCCGCTGCGCATGGACCGCCCGGACGGTACGAGCGTCACCCTGGAGTACGTGGACGGTGTCCTTCCGGCCGCGATCACCGAGGCCGACGGCGCGCGCTGGGAGGGCTCGTACGACGAGCGGGGCAATCTGCTCACGAGCACCGACCCGCTGGGCGCGGTGACGTCGTATGGCTATGACGAGCACGGGTTCCGGATCACCGAGACGGACGCACTCGGCAACACCATCCGGTACGAGTACGACGGGGCCGGCCTTCCGGTGCGGGTCACGGATCCGCGCGGCAGCGTCGTCACCATCCGCAGGGACGCGTTCGGACGCGTGGTGGAGATCCACGACGCGGTCGGCGGGACCATCCGCCAGGGCTGGAACACCGAAGGGTCACTGCTGTGGCGGGAACGCGCCGACGGCGGCCGGGAGTCGTGGACGTACGACGCGGAGGGCAACGTCACGGAGTACCGCGACGCCGCCGGGGCCACCACCACCTTCGAGTACGGAGCCTTCGGCCTGCCCAGCGCGAGGACCGACCCGGACGGCACCCGCTACCGTTTCGCGCACGACACCGAGCTACAACTCACAAGCGTGCGCAACCCGCGCGGCGACGAGTGGAGCTACCGCTACGACGCGGCGGGCACGCTGATCGGCGAGACCGACTTCGACGGCCGCACCCTCACCTACCACTGCGACCCGACGGGTCAGCAGGTCGAGCGGTCCAACGGCACCGGTCAGACGGTACGGGTGACCCGGGACGCCGCGGGCCGGGTGGTGACCGCGCGGACCGACGACGGCACACTCACCTCGTTCCGCTACGACCCGGCCGGACGGCTCCTCGAAGCCACGAGCCGGCTCAGCAGCGTCGCCTACGCCTACGACCTGGCCGGTCGGATCGTCGCCGAGACCGTCGACGGCCGGACCGTGACCAGCGCCTACGACGCGCTGGGCAGGCGCGTGCGGCGCACCACGCCGTCCGGCGCCACCTCACACTGGTCGTACGACTCCGCGAGCCTGCCGGCCTCGCTGGTCACCGCGGCGGGGGAACTGACCTTCGCCCATGACGCCGCGGGGCGGGAGACCACCCGTGGCCTTGGCGCTGCGGCGACCCTGACGCAGTGCTGGGACGCGGGGCACCGCCTCGTCGAGCAGGTCGTCAGAGCGGGTGGGGCGGGCAGGGCGGGCATCAGCGGCGAGGGGCAGGCCGTGCGGCAGTCCCGCTCGTACGCCTACCGGGCGGACGGTCACCTGACCGGGGTGAAGGACCGGCTGTCCGGCGCCCGGACCTTCGCTCTCGACCCGGCCGGCCGCGTCACCCGGGTGTCGGCCGCCACCTGGACCGAGACCTACGCCTACGACGACCTCGGCAACCTCACGGCCGCCGAGCACCCGGCCCCCGCCGGCCAGGATGCGCAGGGTCCGGCACATCACTCCGGGACACGGGTCACCGCCGCGGGCCGTTCGACGTACGAGCACGACGCGCAGGGGCGCCTGGTACGGGTGATCCGGCGGACGCTGTCCGGCCTCCGCCGGATCTGGACGTACGCCTGGGACGCCGATGACCGGCTCGCGCGGGCCGAGACGCCGGACCGCGGAGTATGGGCCTACCGCTACGACGCACTCGGCCGCCGAACGGCCAAGATGCGCCTGGCCGACGACGGTTCGGTCGCCGAGGAGACCCTCTTCACCTGGGACGGCGCCAACCTCGCCGAGCGGCAGTCGACGCGGGATGGCGTGGTGGAGACCGACACCTGGGACTGGGAGCCGGGTACGCACCGCGCGGCGGCCCAGGTGCGCAGCCGGTGGCGTACGGCCGACCCGGACGAGGTCGACAGGCGGTTCTACGCGATCGTCACCGATCTCGTCGGCACGCCGAGCGAACTGGTCGGGGAGGACGGCGAGATCGCCTGGCGGTCCGCCACCACCCTGTGGGGAAGGCGGCTGGGCGGGGACGACCGGGACGACTGGGACGACGACGGCCTGTGCCCGCTGGCCTTCCCCGGCCAGTACCGCGACCCGGAGACGGGCCTGCACTACAACCTCTCCCGCTACTACGACCCGGACACGGCGAGCTACCTCACCCCCGACCCGCTCGGCCTGCTCCCCGACCCCAACCACCACGCGTACGTCGACAACCCGCTGCGCTGGAGCGACCCGCTCGGCCTGGAGGGCGACGAGCCGACCCGTATCTACGACGACTCGACCTACGACAAGCACGGCTCGGGCAGCAGCTCGTCGGCCAAGGGCGAGATCGGGCGAGCACCCGCGAACGGACAGGCGGCGCTGGACCGGTCGATTCCGTTGGGCGACCCGAACAACCCCGCCAAGTTCCGGCGTCTCGGCGTGGACCACGTCAACAACGAGATCGTGGTCCTTGACCGGCACCACTACGAAACCGACAAGAGCGGCAAGATCACAAAGGAGATCTACCATGGCCATGTCCAGGGGAAGTACCCCTCTGACAGCATCACGGAAGGTGACCTGAACAAGCTGAAGAAAAAGGGAATGATCAACAACCTCAAGAAGCAGAAGGTGCTCCCGCCCCCGTGCGACGGCTGACGGGACGAGGCAGGAAGGCCGTTCATGGCAGCCGAATGGGACTGGAAGAGTGGCGAGGGACTGCTGGGTGTCGATGATCCCGCCGCGGTAGATGCGGCGTTCGAGCGCGGAGAGCCTCATCTTGGAACGGCGGTGATCGGGCTGGCATTCCAGTGCGCGCTGGAGGAGGCGTCGCCGCGCATCATCAGGGCGATGCGGCTGAGCGACCCGAACCAGCGGGGATTCGCCTTCACCGCGGCCGGGACCGCCGCCCGCCTCCACGGCCGGCTGACCCCCGAGCTCTACGAGGCCCTGCGGGCGGAGGGCCCGGGCGGTTTCGCCGAGCACGCCATCAGGGACACGCTGACGTTCGTTCCGTTCCGCGAGCTCCCGCCATGGTTCAAGCGCCGGAAGATCGTCACCGGGGTGCGCAACAAACTGGAGAGCTGGTGGCTGCGCTCCACGGAGCCGATCAGCGATGCCGTGTCGGCCCTGCGCCGGCGCCGCTCCCGAGGTGACCGAGCCCGGTAGTTGGCGACAGATGACACCCGCACCAGCGGGTGACACCACCCATGCGCGTAGGGACCGTCAGCGCTGGAGGAAGAGTGGCCATGACGGCCGAGTGGAACTGGGAGACCGGAGAAGGTCTGCTGGGAGTCGACGACCCCGCGGACTGGGACGCGGCGTACGAGCGCGGTGAGAACGGTCTGGGTACGGCGGCCATCGGCCTGGCCCGCAACTACCCGCTGGCCGCGGCCTCGCCGCGCATCATCAAGGCGATGCGGCTGCCGGACCGCGGCCAGCGCGGCTTCGCGTACACCGCGGCCCGGCTGAACGGCACCCTCACCCCCGAGCTGTACGCCGCCCTGCGGGCGGAGGGCCACCGCGGCCTCGCCGAAACCGCCGTCGACGACACCCTCGACTACGTGCCGTTCCGCGAACTACCCCTGTGGTTCAAGTGGCGCACGGTCGCATCGAAGGTTGCGGACAAGCTGAAGACCTGGCGCCTGAACATCACCTACGCGGCCGAGGACGCGCGCCGCCCTGCGTCGGCTGCGGTCGCCGGCAGCGCGAACGGTACCGTTATGGCCTACTACCTCAAACGCTTTCGCGCACGAGCCGCCCTGGCGCGCTCTCCCGCCTCCGTCTTCGCGCCCAACGCCCGCCTCATGTCGCACCCCCACCCCTCTGTCCGATACAGTAGATCTTGAATTGGTCGCCACAACACGCGGCAGCCGGTGATGCGTTGGTGGTCCAAGGAAAGACGCCCCACTTCCTGCGGGGAAATGCAGGTGCAAGGCCTGCCCGGCGCTCGATCAAAGGCCCGTACACGCACAGCGTGTACGGGCCTCCTCGCGTCTACGGTCCGCGGTGCGCTCGAGGCCCGCCGCAACGTTAGGCGCTACGAGCGACTTCCCCAACACGCCGAAGCCCACCTGAACTGGGGGTTCATCACGCTCATGACCCGGCGCCTGACCCGCAACGGGTGCAGCCTGATTTGGACGAAAAAGGACGCGGCCTGCAGACAGCTGACTGCGGAACGATCCGCTGTGCTAACGCCGCATTCGGACGCTGAAGCCGAGGGAGCGGAGGCCCCTCGGTACTTAGCACAGAACCCCCGGTTAGCGAAACCGGGAATCCTCCGCACCATTAGTGGTCCACCGCCATTCCCTGCCCATCACGTCGAAAGGCAGCATCACGACGACAGCCCACAACTCCACACTCCGCTTGGGCTGATGCCGGAGCGGGAGACCTCTATGCCGCGGCGTAGCTGAGGCGGAGAAGGTCTCCAGCGCGCTCCAGGTCGCGCTCCGTACGCAGCTGCAGTTCCAAGTCACCCGTGCCATGGTGGCCGAGCCCCGTCACGTCCCGGGTGAAGTCGGGTACGAGGTCGACCTCCTTCGGGTCGGCCTTGAGGTAGACGAGGATCTTGGTCTGCTGCGGCGGGCAGACGCTGGCGAAGTTCCGCAGCCGTCGGTAGGCGCGGTACTGCTTGCGCTGTACCCGGGTGACGCCCTCCCCGAGTCCGACCAGGACCTCGTCGACCGCCTGGATCAGTTCGGCCATCGCACCGTCTTGGTTCCGGACCGGCGGCGCCCCGGCCGCGCGGCGGCGTACCCGCTTGACCGGAGCCGAGTGCCCCGTGACGGAGGCTACGGTCTCCAGGCCGAAGTGGTTACTGCCGAAGTACCGGTAGCGGACCAGGTCGATCGAGCGCCGGTGCTCGCGTACGGCGTGCGCGTCGTAGCGGGTGAAGTCGCCGGCCACGCAGATCAGCCTGGGTTCGCTCCACAGGATCTGGGACGCGGCCGTGATCCCGAGCCGGTCGCGGACCAGGTTCCGGAAGGCGTCGTTGTGGTTCGTCAGCCAGGCCATGTAGTAGAGGCCCTGGTTGATCACGCCTGCGTCGGTGCCGCGCTTGTACTCGACGATCACGGGTGCGCCGTTCTCGTCGAGGCCCAGCGAGTCGATCCGCCCGCCATCGACACAGTCGATGACGTACTCGCTCGCCAGGAAGGTGATGCCGAGCATCGTCTCCATGTGTGCCTCGACGAGGTCCTGCACATCCGCCTCGACCTTGGCAAGCCGCGCGCTGACTTCCTGGACATCGCCTGCTGTCGTGAACAGCTTCAGGACCGCCACTCCCCCTTCATGATCTCGGTGCCACACGAGAACAGCATTGAGCGCAGGGATATTTCCGCAGCCGCGGCTCCCTTCGTCCGGGCCCGCCTAGCATGAGGAGTCGCCTCCAAACTCAGATCCGCTTTCACGCAACCCGCCACACCTTCGGGCCAGAAGTTGAAAATGGGAGGCCCTTTGCACGACGAAGCCGAAGCTGCCCGCAACAACCCTCCAGAGCAAGCGCTCCAGGCAGGCGCGTATGTGCCGCGTGAGGGGCCTTCAGCCCGCGATATCGAGACCCTTCTCGCCAACGAGGCCATCCCAGCACGCGTCCGCTCCCTCGTCAGGCTGCTCTGGGAAGGCAACGTAAAGCTGGACGACGCCCTCGCGTTGAACGTGGGAGACGTCACCCACATCAGGCGTGCAATCCCCGTCAGCGAGGAGACGCTCCGGCTGCTGCGAGAGGCCATCGGCGACCGCGAGCAAGGCCCCTTGTTCCTCACGCCCTGGGGCCGGCGGATGAGTCGCGAGACCATCTCAACTCAGGTGCGGAACACCACTCGGTACGGTGCCCACGACATCGGGCTCGGCGGACACTGTGACCGCCACAGCGGTCCGCGCCAAAGCTCTCGCTGAGCGCATGAAAGCCGCCTCTGTCCCAGACGACCCGGGGGGACAGAGGCGGCTTTCATGCATCTGATGCCCCATCAGAGAGTGCGTCATGCGTGCGTCACGTGCGTCGCTCGTGCGTCAAGATATCGCCCGTAACACACACAACGACCATAATGCACACCAGGCAAAACTGCAGGTCAGCGGCCCTTCTCGGCGGGCTCAAAGATCGCCACACACTCCACATGCTGCGTCATCGCGAAACATGTGGAGCGCAAACGCGTGGAAGTAGCCGCAGGTCAGCACCCTGCGGCGGACATTCTGGGCATAACGCTCGCGTGCGTTACGTGCGCTGTGTGCGTTACGTGCGGCTTCTTGACGCACGAGGCACCCGGCGTGCCAATTAAACATTGGGCTCCAGGCAGTTCCTCACGAAACCAGTCCGCCCATCGCACTCCAGCGGCCGTTAGGGTTCCAGTCGGCGACAGCAGCTGCCCAGGGCGGCACGACTGCACGAAGCTGAATTAGGCCGCAGCCCACGCCCCTCACCCGACGCCCGGGTCCTGCTCGATACCCACCCCATCCACGCGAGCGCCGTCGTCGCCACCGTCACCGGCCCCGACACCGAACAGATCGCGGCGCACTGGAAGCCAACGCCTGGCACACCGTCGCCGAGAACACGCTTGTCCTGGTCCGCATCGACCGCGAGGAGCCCTGCTGGGCGCAGAAGACCACGCAGCGTCTGACCGCCAACAGGGCTCCCGCCCACGACCAGCACGAGCATCCCGAGGACCGGCCACCCCGGTCCCTTAACCTGCGAATTCAAACTGGCGAAGGCTCAGTGCTTGGTGAGGTCCCGGATATCCCAGCCAGCGCCGGCCATCGCGTCTGCGTACTTTTTGCTGCGGTCGCGGTGGGCGGCGAGCACCAGAAGGTGGGTTGGGCGTGTCGCGCCGACGAAGACGAGCTGCACGGCGGCCTGGACGCTCTTCAGCTCGCGCAGCGGGTCGCTCCCTTCGGCGATCATGCGCAGCGCCTCGGTCACGTCGAACTTCCTGCCGGTCTTCCCCAGGCACTCCAGGATCAGTGTTGCCGCGTGGGTCTCGCCCTTCGCGCTCTGGATGGTCCCCGGTACGGCCCGCGCCGCCGGTACTGCGGCGACGGCCGCGGGAGCGGGCCCGAGAACCGTGCCTGCCGCAACAGCGGTGGTGAATTCCATTTCAGACTGGCGCAGTTGGCAGCCGGTGAGGAGCTTCAGCTGGACGGCCAGCTGCTCGGTGGCCTCCTCCCAGCTCGCTGCGTCGAACCCGTCTGCGTTGAGGAGGAGTTCACGCAGTAGGATCCGCACCTTGCCTCCGGTCGTCGCCATTGACCTCTCCACGCGGCTGAGGGCCGGGAGCCCGTCGCCGGTCGTTGACGAGACGGACGCGCGCACGGCGTTCCACAACTCGGTGGCCGCTTCGTGGCTGTCCGGGGCTGTCCTCCACCGGGCGCTTGCAGCGCGGGCCGCGCCGATCAGGGTGCGGTGAGCCGTCTGGCGGCTGGTCGGGGTGTATCCGGGCAGGTAGCAGGAGATCGACTGCGGGTAGACGGGTGAGGTTTTCGGGTTCTGTCGCGCACCCAGTACACGTGGTGGACGCCGCACCAGGACGTCCTCGGGGACGGTAACAGCGGCCATGCGCTCGAAGGTCGGTACGACGTCGGACACCGTGGTTTCGTCGAACAGCAGAACCGCGACCTGGCCGTCGGGGCCGGCCCCGCGGACGTGCTGGGGCCGCCGGACGGCCAGACGGCTGGCCACGGCCGCGATCTGCGGCCCGAAGCGGCGGCTGACCGGCAGCTCCGGCGCCCCCGGCAGCGGGAACAGGGAGGCGGACCCTCCTACGGAGGCCGCGTCGCTGTAGATGCCCTGGTTGGTGTCGCCCACCCGCTGCACGACGGTGGAGGAGGAAGCGAACACGAGATCCAGCAGTTCGTGCTGGGTGGCGCTGGTGTCCTGCGTTTCGTCGAGGAGAACGAACGGGAAGCGCGTGGTGACCGCCGCGGCGATACCCGGGTGCCGGGCGAGATACTCCTGGGCGATGGCGTACATGTCCTGGAAGCGGAAGATGCCCCGGCGTGCCAGAGTCCGTTTGAGGTGGTCCAGCTGTTTTCCGCTGGGAGACTGGGGGCCGAAGCGCGGATCCCCGGCCGCTCCGGTAACCACGAGTTCGCCGTCCCGGTAGGTGAACGTCGCCCCGGTGACGATGGAGGTGCCCTCGTGCTGGTGCTCCACATAGCTGCGCAGGGTGGAGTATTCGGGGCGCTGCAGGAGCCGCAGCGCTGCGGTCTCGAAGGCCGCGTCGTCGACGGACCGGACCTCCACTCTCTTGGCCCGCACGGCCGGCAGCGCAAGGAAGGTGTGCACGAAGGACTGGATGGTGCCGATGAAGTGCGGATAGCGCAGCAGGCTGCGTCCCGCGGCGAGAAGGCCCACCCGGTCGGCGATCTCGTTCTTGGCCGTGTTGGTGTGCGACAGCACGCACACCCCGCGCGTCGGGGAGGTCCACGCGTCGGCCATCAGGGCGAGCTTGAGTCCGATCAAGGTTGTCTTGCCCGACCCCGGGGCGGCCTGGAGGTCCTGCGTGCTCTCGTTCTGCAGGAAGTCCCACTGCTCGGCATCGAGCGGGTCCAGCCCCAGGAGTTTCACCATGGCCTCTACCTTGTCCGTGGCGAAGGCATCGGGCAGGTAGGTGCGGGTCACGGGGCCACCTCGCCGCACAGGTGCGTGAAAGCATCGAGCAGGTAGGGCGGGACGTCGCTGCGAACCAGCGGCGTCGAGGCAAGCAACTGGGCGGCGAACTGTGCGGTGATCGGCTTGCTGACGTTATCCAGCTTGAGCGGCCGGTAGATCTTCAGGGCGGCCTCTTCCAGAGAAAGGCCCTGCCCTATCCACGTGTCGACAACCCGGTCGGCCCGTGCGATGGCCTTCTCCGTCTTGTCGGCGTCCGGCCAGGACCGTGCTGCGACGGATGCCAACTTGACCGCGCGGTACATCAGCCTGGCCATGGTCCAGGACGTGATCGCGAGGTCGTACTCCAGCGTCCACCAGTCGGACACGAACGTCTTCACCGGCCCGTCGTCGCCGGTGGTGAGGTTCGCGACGTACGCGGAGATCGCCTCCTCCGTCATATCGGTCCAGCGCGCAAGCTTGCCCCTCATGACCTCGGGAGTGCCGGCTGGCACGAGATCGCGGTCGCGGATACAGGCCACGCGGACCGGAATCTGCTCACCAGTGCGTTGGAAGACCCTGCTGTAGCGGAACAGGCCGACGTGACCGACGTTGACCACGCTGATCCCGTGCTCGTTGAAGGGCATGCCCAGGGCGTCGGCGAGCGCTGGCAGGAAGATCGCCTCGGCGTCTCCCTCGACCATCGCCAGACCCCGGGCGAAGAACATGTTCGCCTTGGTGACGTCCAGGAACCGGGTCAAAAACGCGTAATCCCCCTCGGTCAGGCGCGTCATACCGCGCCGCAGCGGAAACGTACGCCCCCGGGCGACGAGGGTCAGGCACTCGACCGGCGTCGAGGAGGCGAGGTTGGGGCTGTGGGTGGTAAGGATGACCTGCACAGGCACCCTGTCACCATCCTGCGGCCCCTGCGCCTTGTCCCGCAGCAGGTCCATGATCCGAGTCTGCAACTGTGGGTGAAGGTGCGCCTCGGGCTCCTCGATCAGCAGCAGAGGAGCCAGTTCGTTCTTGCCCAGCAGGAGCAGCTCCGCGGCCATGAACAGGGCGTTGTTGTAACCGAGTCCGCGTCGCGTCCACTCGTCGGATGCTGTGAAGAGGTTCAGTTCCAGCCGCTCGAGCGCGCGGACCAGCGTCGCATCCGTGGCAACGCTGATCTTGGCGCGAAGGACGTCGTCACCGATCGCGAACCGCTGCAGGTACGCCGAGTTGATGTCCTCACTCACCTCCGCGACAGCCTTGTTGTCGCGGATATCGCACTCAGCACGCCGCAGGATTCCCCTCAGGGACGACGGGGGTTCATCACCGGTCGGGTCGAAGTCATCGACGTCCTGGTCCTTCATCGCCGGGTAGCCGGCGAGGATCTGGGACAGCCGTGACCCGCGGCCCGAGCGCAGTTCCGCCTCTGCATCGCGAAGGGGGCGCAGGTAGGTGGCGCGCAGGAGTTCGCGAGCAGCGCCGTCCAGGGCGGGGCCGTTGCCATCCGGTCCGGCCCGGGTGGTGACCGAGACCCGGTTGCGCAGCGGATCCATCCGCTGGGCCTTGAGCGTGACACACAACCAGGCGGTGCCGTCGCGGTCGTGGGTGAGCAGTTCCAGGAAGACCGCCTGCTCCTCGGTCGACAGGTTGGTGAAGGCGCACCCGATGGTGAAGGTTTCCGCCCTCCCGCCCTTCCCGAGGTGGAAGTCGTCCTGAGAGACCCGGTAGTAATCCGCCGCCGCGGACTGCAGGCACAGCCGGATCGCGTCGACGATCGCCGTCTTCCCGCTGTCGTTCTCCCCCACGAGCACATTCGTCCCGGCTGTGAACGACAGGCTCAGCGAATCATTCCGCTCGCCGTCGCCCTGCGCTGCGGGTCCGAAGACCCGGAAGTTCTCGACCCGTAGATGCGCCAAGTACACACAGTCCCCCGCCGACAGAGGCCGCGACGCCCTCTTCTCCGGGAAGGAGCCCCCGGGCGGCGCGGCCCTTGATCGATAATTACGGGATCCTACGCTCTTCGTGGTCTCCGCCCGGCGAGAATCCGGCAGACCGGTGGGCGCCAACACCGCGAGGGCGACGGAGCGTGAAATTGATCTTCAACTTGTGCGGCGTGGGCATGGAGTTGTTGATTTCTTCGTTCGTCGCTTTGCGGTGCCGTTTTTGCCGATGGTGTGCACGTCGTAGCGTGGGGTGGGTTGGCTGTTCTTACGGCCGAGCGGCCGTCCTGGGCCGGGCTGCGTCTCTTTCGGTGCTCCGGCTGGGCAGGCGGCCTTTGGGCGGAGGTGCCAAAAGTCGCGGCGGACTCGGGCGAGGTCGAGCCTGTCGGGCGGGGTCTCCCACGGCCGTCGGGGGACGGGCGAGACGTAGCTGGGTGAAGGCAGCGAGGATCAACCAGGTCCAACGGTCGGCTGCTTCTACGGTGCGGATCGGCGGGCAGGTCCAGCCCAGGGTCTGCTCGGAGTAGCCCTTGCCCGAGACGACCGAGGACACACCCTCTCCGAGCACGTCTGGAAGTGGTTCGGCATCGGCCGCCATAGCGAGCTCCGACCGGCCGTCACCGGCACCGCGGGACTGCGCCCCCTTCGTGCTCTCGCCTTCCGCGGCTGGCTGTCGGCGCGCTTCCTGACCGGACATACGTTCCAGGACTCCGCCATCAGATGCTGTTGAAGTAGGTACGAGTGCCCCGAACAAACTCGGTGCGAGCTTGCTGGAACTGGCTCACGACCCACGCAAAAGGCCGCTGATCGTGCTCGGTTACCCAGACGGGCTCATCCTCGTCAAACGTGGGGGTCCCACCAGGTAGCTGAAGCAGGTCCCCCATGTCGGCCAACCGAGCGGCCGGCGCTATGAGACGATCTGGCCCTTCCAGTTCCAGGCGTGCCACCGCCTTGCGTAGACGCTCATACGCCTCGAAGGCGTGATCAAATGCTTCGTTCTGTCGCTGCTCAGCTTCCTGCCGCCCCGCGGCGGCCCGCGCCCTGACTGACTCATCCTCATCCGCTTGACCTTCGTAGATCATGCCCAGCCATGATGCCGCGCTGCCGCTGACATCGCATGACCGCTTCAACTCGTCTGCGGCAGCCAACACTTCAACACACGCCGCGTGCTGGCTGGTCCGCCGCGCGTGCTCCAGTTGCGCTCGGCCTGCGGCGACTGCCGAGAGGCGAGCCGCGCGGGCTTGGATGTAGACCGCAGGTACGCCGACAAGGGCGACAGCTGCCGTGACGCTGGAAGTGATCGCCTCTATGGACACACATTGATCGTAACGGTGGCCACCAACAGACAAGCGAGGTGCATCGTGCCTGGCCCCGTACCCGACCGTGAAGCCGACCTGGCCCATCCCCGCGAGCGCAAGGGCGGCGAAGTCCAGCGAAGAAGCGGGCGTGCTCGTGGTGGTCCCGGAGGCCAGTTCGATGCTCGGCTCTCACCCCTCGCCTCCGCGCGAGTGGAGGTAAACCGTATCCCTTGTGCCGCCAGAACCCGCGCCCCCAACACCGCGCGTTCCCCCACCAACAGGATGGGCGCCCTTTGCCGAACCGCGAGGCAGCGTGCGAGTACAACCCCGCCCACATCCGCGCCACCTGGGGCGGGCTCGGGAGCGTAGTGGAAGCAGCCAAGGCGGATCCGAGGGCTATGACCTGGCCCCTTGACCAGTCACACGAAGAGGCCCCAACCCCGTGGGCACCCTCCAACTCGAAGGCCCGAAACTGGACATAGGCGTTCGCTTTGGACTGGCTGGACGCTCCGAGACGGATTTGCCTGCCTGTGCCATGTGGGACCGCGAGGCCCACTCGCTAGCGTCATGTCTCCTCACTAAGATCCGGACCAGGTGCGGACCAACTCAGCCTCACACCAGACGTCTCCACCCTTTGTCGCAGGTCAGAAGGGAGGTCAGGCGTGTACCACCAGGAGACGAAGAACCTCTTACCAGTCAGAGCGCGTCAATCAAGGCCACCGCACTGTCCCGACACGAGCTCGAACGGATGTGGTCAGCAAACCCAACGGGGCAGCGTCGAGTTCTCGATGCGGAACGCCGGAAAGCTGGGCGTGGGAGGTCGGCGCCCAGCAAGCTGATGGGCGGCCGTGGTTGTTCAGTATCTACAACCAGCCACACCAGTTGGCACACAGGGTCAAAGCTGTCGGAGTCCTCTTGTGCACCTTGTCCACCGCAGCCGCGAAAGGGGTCAGCATTGAGGCGCGCCCCGCCCGCCGGCAGAGACACCTAGACGCACTGGACCTGCGAACACAGAACCCTCCGCTGAACTGACACACCGTCAGGTAAGTCAGCATTGGGTCAGCATTGGGTCAGCATTGGGTTTGCCAGACCCTGCCACACAAGGTCCCACCCTGGACTCTAGAGCCGCCCCCGGGGGCCTCCTTCAGGGTCTTCGTCGCAGCGGCAATCGACCGGCTCCGGCACCGAGTTCTGCATCGCCCACGCGCCCCCTTCAACGCGCATCCACGCAGATCAGCGCACCCGACCCCGGGGTTTCAGGGGCACGGACGGGAGTTCTGGAGCGGGCAGCGGATCTCCGTCGTAACCCTTCACCTCGCCGAACCGGGTCCCGGTCATCCAGTCCGAACGCGCCTGCGCGATGTCCTCGTGCGACCGCCCGATGAAGTTCCACCACATGATGATCTCCTCCTCGAACGGCGTGCCGCCCAGCAGGATCAGCCGCGCGGCGGTGTCCGTGTCGTTCGTGAGGGTCAGGGTGTCGTGTCCGGGGGCGAGGTAGCCGAGTTCTGCCGGGTTCAGGGGGGTTCCGGCCATGGTGACCCGGCCCTGGTCGACGAGGAGGCCGTGTTCGAAACGGGTGTCCACGGCGAGCGTGGTCGTCGCGTGCGGCTGCAGGACTAGTTCGGCGCCCAGCAGCGGTGTGAAGGTCCGCACCGGGGAGGCCGTGCCCGCCAACTCGCCCAGGAATACGCGGACTTCGGCGCCGGACACCTCGACCGGGGGCGGGGTGTAGTGCTGGAAGTCGCGGGCGGCGTGCCGGTGTTCGTCGGGGAGCGCCACCCACAGCTGGACGCCGTGGAGGACGGTGGTGTGTGGCGTGGAGACCTCGGTGTGGCTGATGCCGTGTCCGCCGGTCATGAGGTTCAGTTCGCCGGGGCGGACGAACGCGTGGGTGCCCAGGCTGTCCCGGTGCTCGATCTCCCCGGTGAACAGCCAGCTCACCGTCTGGAGGCCGGTGTGCGGGTGGGGCGCGACGTCCATGCCGCCCGTTTCGGCGACGTCGTCGGGCCCGTAGTGGTCGACGAAGCACCAGGCGCCGATCAGGCTGCGGGCCCGCTGCGGCAGCGTGCGACGCACCGTCATCGAGCGCGGGCCGCCCAGCGGGACAGCACGGGCGGACAGGACGTCGGCCTTCATGGCATCACTCACTTAAGGTAATTTGACTTTCAACGAACAACGCGGACACAGATGATACGGCTGCGGAGTTTCCCTCATCCCGGGCGCCCGGCCCAGCTCGCCCCTGGGGGCGACAGGCGCCGAACGACCACCGCCGACACCAGGAGTGCGGCCAGGATCAGGCCCAGGGTGAGGGGGAGTTCGGCATGCGCGAGGAGTACCGCTCCGGCGAACGCCCCGGCGAATATGGCCAGCACCGACAGGATCCGGCGGCCGGGCCGGGGCGCCGCGCCGCCGGCCGGTGCGGAGTCCGCGGCGAGGCCCGTCAGGGTCAGGGTCAGCACCGTCGTGGTCAGGTCCGGGACGCCCAGGCGGCGGGCGACCGCGTTCTGCAGCCCCATGGCGAGGCCGAGAAGGACGATCAGGGTGTACTGGACCGGGGTCGTCACCCGGCCGTGCGCGAGCGCGGCCGCGCCCAGGGCCACCGCGACGAGCGCCGCCTGCACCGCCATGGTGAGGGCGAGCAACCGCCCGCGGTGGGCCGCGAAGCGGGTGCCGAGCCGCCCGCCCGCCAGCGCGCCCGCGAGGAACGCGGCCATCGAGACGATGGAAGCGAGCACGGAGAGGCCCTCGGCGCCCGCCAGGGCGAATCCCAGGAAGACGACGTTGCCGGTCATGTTGGCCACGAAGACGTGGCCGAGCGCCAGATAGCTCACCGCGTCCACCAGGCCGGTCACCACGGTCAGCACCAGCAGGAGCGGCGGCAGCGGACCGTGCCGGTCGCCCTTCGGCGGCAACAGGGTGTGGGCCGCGTCAGTCAGCAGCGCGCGCATAGGAATCCCTCCCTTCGGCTCCGGCGGTGCGCGGGCGGTGCAGTACCGCGCGGGTGAGCAGTCCGCTCGCCGGGCCGACCACTAGTGCCGTGGCCTGCACCCAGTGCGGCCAAGGGGTCAGCCCCAGGGCGTGGTCGGCCGACCAGCGGCCGGGCCCGGTGAGCACCAGGACCGCCGCGGCCGCCACGAGCACCAGCGGATACTCGTAGCCGTCGTTCTGCACCCACAGCCCGTTGCGCCACTTGACGGTGCCCGCGACCGTCATCACGCCCATGGCGGCCATCGCCGCCGCGGGGGTGAGGGCGCCGGCTGCCAGGAACAGGCCGGCGCCGATCTGGCTGCCGCCCGCGGCGAGCGCGGTGAGCCGGCCGCCGCGGAAGCCGTCGTGGCGGAACTCCTCCGTGCCGCCCGCCAGGCCGTGGCCTCCCAGCCGGAAGCTGACCTTCTGTACTCCGTGTCCGGCGATGAGGAGGCCCACCACCAGCCGGAGGACCAACAGTCCGTTGTCCATGGTGTGGGGATCAGCCCGCCGCGTGGGCGCCGATGACGGCCTGGGCGTAGACGATGCCGAGGCCGTAGGCGCCGGCGTGCTCCTTCACCACGTCGGTGACGGGGACGTACGTCTCCGTACGGGCCCAGTCGCGCTGGAGCTCCAGGAGCACCTGCACCCAGGTCACCGGGATCGCCCCGCCCTGGATCATGCGCTGGACGGCGTGCTCGTGCGCCTGCGGGCTGACGCCGCCGGAGGCGTCCGTGACGACGTACACCTCGTAGCCCTGGGCGATGGCGGAGAGCGTGGGGAGAACGACGCAGACCTCGGTCCAGAGCCCGGCGATGACGAGCTTCTTGCGGCCGGTGGCCTTGACGGCCTCGACGAAGGGGGCGTCCTCCCAGGCGTTCATCGAGGTGCGGTCGATGACTTCCCGGTCCGGGAAGACCGCGGCGAGCTGCGGCAGGATCGGGCCGGAGAAGGAGTCGGCGGCCACCGTGCTGAGGACGACCGGGACGTCGAAGACCTTGGCGGCCTTCGCGAGTCCCACGGTCGAGTTGATGATCGAGGTGCGGTCGCCGCTGCCGGTGCCGAAGAACATCTGCGGCTGGTGGTCGATGAACAGGACGGCGCAGTTGTCGGGGGTCAGCAGGTCGGGTCCTGGCGCGGGGGTGACCTGGGAGATGTCCATCATGAGTGTGCCTTTCCTGGCGGGTGTGAGGTGACCGCGGACGGGCGTCCGCGACGTGGTGGTGGAGACCCGTTGCGGGTCGGGGTCAGAGGCTGAAGCAGGGGTCGAAGACCGGGTTCTCCGTCTCCGGGGCCAGGCCGCGCCGCGCGCGCCACTGCCGGTGCTGCTCGGACTCGGCGACGGCCTGGCCGAGCAGCTCGGCCTGGCGGGCTCCCGAAATGCCCGTACGGGGTACGGACTGGTAGCCGCCGAAGTGCGCGACCGGGCTCCACTCCGGGCTGACCGGCGGCAGTTCCTCGTCGATGCCCTCGTACTCCGCGGCGGCGTAGACGATCCGCCCGCCGACGACCGTCAGCAGGGCCTCGATGTGGGGGATGTCCGGCTCGGGAACGGTGAAGTAGTCCTCGGACAGGACCGCGAAGTCGCCGAGGCAGCCCGGTCGCAGGACGCCCTTGATGTCTTGCTCGCCGGTGAGTGCGGCGCCCGCCTCGGTGAACATCGCGAGCGCGGTGTGCCGGTCGACGCGGTTGTGGGGCGGGCGGACCACCAGGTCGCCGACGGTGCGGCCGGTGATCAGCCAGTGCAGGGCGATCCAGGGGTTGTAGGTGGAGACGCGGGTGGCGTCGGTGCCGGCGCCGACGGTCAGGCCGCGCTCCAGCATGGCGCGGATCGGCGGGGCGTCCGCGGCGGCTCCGGGGCCGTAGCGGCGTACGAACGCCTCGCCCTGGAAGGAGAGCCGGTTCTGCACGGACATGGCTCCGCCGAGGGCGGCGACGCGGTCGAGGCTGTCGGCGGAGACGGTCTCCGCGTGGTCGAACAGCCAGCGGTTGCCGGCCGGGAAGAGCCCTTCCGCGGCGAGTTTCTCGAACACCGCGAGATCGCGTCTGATCGTCTCGTCATAGGTGGCGTGCAGCCGGAATCCCCAGCCGTTCGCCATGAGCAGGCGTACGGCGGTCTCGAATTCCGTTTCGTAGTCGGGGGTGAGTTCCGGGCGCGGCTGGGCGAAGTTCTCGAAATCCGCCGCCGCCCAGGTGAGGTTCTCGCCCGCGCCGTTGAGACGCAGCCATTCGTCCCCGTCCTCGGGGCGGGCCATGTCGATCCAGCGTTTCAGGTCGGCGATTTCCTGCCCGGCCGTCTGGGGAAAGAGGTGATAGGCGATGCGCAGTGACAACTCGCCGGCCTCGGCGAGTTCGGCGACCGTGCTGTAGTTCTCCGGGAAGTTCTGGAATCCGCCGGCCGCGTCGATCGCCGAGGTGAGGCCGAAGCGGTTCAGTTCGCGCAGGAAGTGACGGGTCGATGTCCTCTTGTCCTCGCCTTCCAGGACCGGCGCCTTGGCGAGGGTCGAGTAGAGGACGAGGGCGCTGGGCGCGGCGAGCAGCATGCCGGTGGGGTCGCCGTCCCGGCCCCGTACGATCTGGCCGCCCCGGGGGTCGGGGGTGTCCCGGGTGTAGCCGGCGGCCTTGACCGCGGCGCGGTTCAGGACGGCCGACTGGTACAGGTGCAGGACGAAAACCGGGGTGTCCGGAGCGGCGGCGTTGAGCTCGGCGACGGTGGGCAGCCGCCGCTCGGCGAACTGCTCGGCCGACCAGCCCCCGACCACTCGCACCCACTGGCCCTTCGGGGTGCGGGCGGCCTGTTCGCGCAGCATCGCCAGTCCCTGGCGCAGGGTGGGTACGCCGTCCCAGCGCAGCTCCAGCACGTAGTTGAGGCCGCCCCGGATCACGTGCAGGTGCGAGTCGTTGAGGCCGGGGATCAGCCGGCGGCCGAGGGCGTCGACCACCCTCGTGGCCGGGCCGACCCGGGTGGCCATGTCCTTGTCGTCGCCGACGGCAGTGATCACGCCGTTCCGTACGGCCAGGGCCTCGGCCCGGGGGCGGCCGGGGTCCCCGGTGTGGATCTTCGCGTTCCGGACGACGAGATCCGCGGCGAACTCCCCGGCGTGGTCGGCGGCATGGCGCGTCGCGTTGTCCGTGGTGCTGGGGACCAGCCCACCGACCGGCATCTTGGACACCTTTCGACAACCTCCTGATATCTCGGCACCGCTCCATCGCTTCGCCGCCACGTTATGGCGGGCGGATTCCGCCGTGTTTTCCAGCAGTGCACTGTTCTCGGTCCGACAGTGCACTGCCGCGAAACACGCTGGTTCCCGCATTCCGATTCCGGTCGTGCGCTGTCAGGTCAGTGCTGGTGCGCTGGCGGTCAATTGACGTCGGACGGCCGCTTTTAGCGTGTGGAACGACAGCCCCGCAGAGCTTGTCCGCGGAGTTCCGCCGGAGAAACCGGCGCATCACATGACACTCAGGAGAACCACATGTCCGACGTCGTCGAGCCCCTCAAGCCGGTCCAGCCGCCGCAGCCGGTCCTGGAACCGGCGGCCGCCGCATTCGCCGAAGCCACCGCCCAGCCGCCCTACCTCTTCGAACTGCCGCCCGCCGAGGGCCGCAAGGCGGTCGACGAGGTGCAGTCCGGCGACATTGCGAAGCCGGAGGTCGAGGAGGAGTGGATCACCGTCCCCGGCGGTCCCACGGGCGGCGTCCGGACCCGCATAGTGAAGCCGGCCGGGGCACAAGGGACGCTGCCGGTGATCCTCTACATCCACGGCGCGGGCTGGGTGTTCGGCAACGCCCACACCCATGACCGCCTGGTCCGTGAGCTCGCCGTGGGCGCGCACGCGGCGGTGGTCTTCCCCGAGTACGACCTCTCCCCCGAGGCCCGCTACCCGGTGGCCATCGAGCAGAACTACACCGTGGCCCGCTGGATCGTCCAGGAAGGTTCGGCCAAGGGCCTGGACGGCGCCCGGCTCGCCGTGGCCGGTGACTCCGTCGGCGGCAACATGAGCGCGGCGCTGACGCTGATGGCGAAGCAGCGCGGTGACGTGCCGCTGGTGCAGCAGGTGCTGTTCTACCCGGTCACCGACGCGCGCTTCGACACCGGTTCCTACCAGCAGTTCGCCACGGGGTACTTCCTGCGCCGCGACGGCATGCAGTGGTTCTGGGACCAGTACACGACCGACGAGGCCGAGCGCGCCCAGATCACCGCGTCACCGCTGCGGGCCACCACCGAGCAGCTGACCGGGCTGCCGCCCGCGCTGGTCATCACCGGCGAGGCCGACGTGCTGCGCGACGAGGGCGAGGCGTACGCCAACAAGCTGCGTGAGGCGGGCGTTCCGGTCACCGCCGTCCGTTTCCAGGGCATCATCCACGACTTCGTCATGCTCAACGCCCTGCGCGAGACGCATGCCGCTGAGGCCGCGATCACGCTGGCCACGGGCACCCTGCGGGCGGCTCTGCACCGCGCTGACGCCTGACGACATCCGCATCAAAGATTCACAACCGCGCAGACTCACAGCCGCACAGCCGACGAGGAGACCCCGTCATGCCCACCCCGACCACCCCGACCGTCCTGCTCGTACACGGCGCGTTCGCCGACGCGTCCAGCTGGGCCGGCGTCATCAAGGAACTCAAGAACGACGGCATCCCCGTCATCGCCCCGCCCAACCCGCTGCGCGGCCTCGCGTCCGACGCCGCGTACATCGCTTCCGTGGCCGGCCAGCTCGACGGCCCGGTCGTGCTCGTCGGGCACTCGTACGGCGGCGCGGTCATCTCCGTGGCCGGTGCCGCCGAGAACGTGACCGGCCTCGTCTACGTCGCCGCCTACGTCACCGAGGAGGGCGAGAGCCTCGGCGAGTTGCAGGACCGCTACCCGCTCTCGCCGCTCGGCAGCAACCTGGCGAAGTGGACGTACCCCGCCGAAGGCGAGGAGCCCGCGGTCGAGTTCACCGTCAAGGCCGAGGCCTTCCCGGAGATCTTCGCCGCCGATGTCCCGGCCGCCGTCACCGAGGTGCTCGCCGTGGCCCAACGCCCGCTGGCGGCCGCCGCGTTCACGGAGAAGGCCGCGACCGCCGCGTGGCAGACGAAGCCTTCGTGGGCGCTCGTCGCCGGCGCGGACCAGGCGATCAACCCCGATGTCCAGCGGTTCGGCGCGCGGCGGGCCGGTGCGACGGTCGTCGAGGTCGACGGCGCGTCGCACGCCGTCGCCGTGTCCCGGCCCAAGGAGGTCGCCGACCTGATCCGTGACGCGGTGCGCGCCACGAGCTGACGTACGGCAGAACGCCCCGACGGTGTCCGCACGGACGGACACGGTCGGGGCGTTCTCGCGTCCCTCCGTCGGCGCTTGCGCCTCGTCACCGGCGCGGCGCCGCGGTGGGCGCCGGCGCCGTGACCAGCACGGCGAGCACCGTCAGCACCGCACCTGCCGCGAGGGCGGGCGCCGGGGACCAGGTGGCTCCGAGCAGCGCGAGGGCGGCGACCGGGTACGGAGCGCGCTCGGCCGCGGACTTGAGGTGGGGCCGCAGGTGTACGGCCCAGACGGTCAGCAGGAAGACCGCCGCCGGGACGGTGACCGCCGCGCCGGCCGCCGTGGACGAGGTGTCCGCGTGGCCGGTGAGGTGATCGGCGTACGCGGCCAGACCCGCGCCCTCGGCGGCTGCCGACGCGAAGATCAGGTAGTGGCCGTAGGCCCACCCGAACCGGCGGCGGTGCGCGCGGTGCGTGGTGGCGAGCAGGGTGTGCGCGGGTCTGGCGAAGTACAGCCACCACAGGGCGAAGGCCGTCAGGAGGCCGCCCGCCGCCGTCGCGTACAGCGCTCCCGTGCTCTGGTGCCGGTCGAAGGCGCTCCGGACGGCGACGGTGGCGGCCGCGACGGATTCGCCGAGGACGATGAGGGTGAAGAGTTCGTAGCGCTCGGCGATGTGACGGGGGTGCCACGGTGTCATCCCGGCGGACTGGGCCCATACCGGTACGGAGAGCTCGGCGGCGATCAGCACGACGATGCCGGGCAGCCGGGCCGGGCCGGGCAGGACGAGCAGGCCCACCCAGCCGGCCTGGCACAGCGTCACACCGGCGGCGAAGCGGAGTGCGGTCGTCCGGCGTGCGGGGTCGGAGCGGGCCGCGCGCAGCCAGAGGGCGGCCAGCGCGGTGCGCAGCACGACGTATCCGATGGTGATGACCCGCAGGTCCCCCTCCGCGAACGCATCGGGGACACCTGCGGCGAGCACGAGGGACCCGGTGATCTGGACGAGCACCGTCAGCCGGTACGGGATGTCGTCCGGGTCGTAGGCGGAGGCGAACCAGGTGAAGTTCATCCACGCCCACCAGACGGTGAAGAAGACCAGCGCGAAGCGCAGGACTCCGGTGGCGGACGTCCCGTGGATCAGGGCCTCGTGCAGGCTCTCGGAGGCCTGCGCCACCGCGATGACGAAGCACAGGTCGAAGAGGAGTTCCAGCGAAGTGGCGGTCCGGTGCCGCTCTTCGGGGTCGCGGCCCCGCATCGCGCTCAGCGGAGCGCTCCGAGCGCGGCCTCGACCGTGCGGTGGAAGGTGGGGTAGGTGTAGATCATGTGGCGCAGGGTGTGGACGGGCACTTCGGCGTGGACGGCGACGTTCAGTCCGTAGAGCACCTCTCCTCCCGCCGGGCCCGCCGAGGTGGCGCCGACCAGCACGCCGCGGTCCGCGTCCTCGACGAGTTTGACGAAGCCCGCGCCGCCCGGGCCGTGGATCCAGCCGCGGGTGGAGGAGGAGAGGGGCAGCACGCTGGTGCGCACCCGCAGTCCCCGCTCCCGCGCCTGCCGCTCCGTCAGGCCGACGGCGCCTATCTCCGGGTCGGTGAAGGTGACGCGGGGCAGTGCCCGGTAGTCGGCGTCGGGGCCGGGCTCACCGAGGATGTCCCGGACGGCTATCTGTGCCTGGTACATCGATACGTGGGTGAAGGCGCCGCGGCCCGTGATGTCGCCGACCGCCCACAGCCCCTCGGCAGCCCGCAACTGTCCGTCCGTGGCCACGGCCCGGGCCGTCGGGTCGAGCCCCACCGTGTCGACGGCGAGGGCGCCCAGATCTGCCATGCGCCCGGTGGCCACGAGGAGCCGTTCGGCGCGCAGCGGCTCGGTGCCGCCTTCCAGGTGGACGGTGAACAGGTCGTCGGCGTGGCCGACTTCCCGGACCCGAGCGCCCGTCAGCACGGTGACGCCGTCCGCCCGCAGTGCCGCGGCAGCCAGCTCTCCCGCTTCGGGCTCCTCCTGCGACAGCAGCCGGTCCTGGCCCTCGATCACGGTGACCGCGCAGCCGAACCGGGCGAAGACCTGGGCCAGTTCGACGCCGATGGCACCGCCGCCGAGCACGGCCATCGACTCGGGCAGTTCCTTGGCCGCCATGGCGTCGCGGTTCGTCCAGTAGGGGGTTTCCCGGAGTCCGGGCACCGACGGGATGCGGGGCCGGGTGCCGGTGGCGAGTACGACGCCGCGCCGTGCCTCGATCGTGCGGTCGCCGACGGTCACGCGGCGGGGCCCGGCGAGGCGACCGGTGCCGCGTACGAGGCGGCCGCCCTTCGCCGTGAGGCGGTCGGCCGCCACGCGGTCGTTCCAGCCGTCGGTGGCCTCGTCGTGGATGCGTGCGGCGACTCTGCCCCAGTCCGGGGTCACGGCCGCCGTACCGGCCAGGGCGGGCACCCGGCCCACCTCGGCGAGCAGGTCACCGGCCCGGATCATCATCTTGCTGGGGACGCACCCCCAGTAGGGGCACTCCCCTCCGACGAGCTCCGCCTCGACCCCCACCACGTCGAGCCCCGCTTCGGCGAGTGTCCCGGCGACGTGCTCGCCGCCCGGTCCCAGCCCGACCACCACGACGTCGGCCCACTCCTGCCCGTGCCCGCCTGACCCCTGCACGCCCGACTCGTCTCCCATGCCTGCCTCTTCTCCGCTCGGCGCCCCACGGTCGGGGCGGTGCGGCCGAGGCTAGGTCGGCCGGGGCCGGCCCTCTGCCCGTCAGTGCACGGATGCGGGCCCGAGAGCGAACGGTGCGAGCGCGGGTCACCACCAGTGCGCTGACCGGCAGCAATGTGTGCGCTGCCGGTCAAGAAGGGCCGCGCCGACGCACCTAACGTCCCTCTGGCACACACAGCACGTCGCCGCAGGAGGCACGCATGACCGACAAGACCGCCGCCACGAGCAGCAGTTCCCACCCCCCGCTGAACGGCGACAGCCAGCCGTGGCTGCACCAGAAGGGGAAGGTGATCCAGGAGTACGGCACGGTGAAGCAGTTCCCGATCGGCCTGTCGTACGAGGCGCGGATGTACTCCTGCCAGCGTCTGAACAGGGTCCTCGCGGACACGCAGATCCTCTACGGCCTCTACAAGAAGCACCACTGGCTCATGCGCGGCGCCACGTTCTACCAACTCCACCTGGTCCTGGACAAGCACGCCGGTGACCAGCTCGAACTCGTCGACACCATCGCCGAGCGCGTCCAGTCGCTCGGCGGCGTCGCAGTGGGCGACCCCCGGCACGTCGCGGAGCTCACGTCGATTCCGCGCCCGCCGGACGGCGTGGAGGAAGTGCCCGCCATGCTGTCGCGGCTGCTGGAGGCCCACGAGACGATCCTCGTGCAGGCGCACGACGCCGCCGCCCGGACCGCCGAGCTGGGCGACGACGGCACGAACGACCTGCTGGTGTCCCAGGTGATCAGGACCGGTGAACTGCAGTCCTGGTTCCTGGCCGAGCACCTCGTCGACACCCCGCTCGTCCGCGCCTGAGCGGTACCGGCCCCCGCGTCCGTCGCGTCACCGCCGCCACACGGTCGCGTGTGCCGCGGCGTGGGCGGCGAACGAGCGCGGCGTGCGGCCCGTGACGCGTTCCACCGTCGTGCTCGTACGGTCCTCCGCGCCCGCCGCGATCGCCTCGTCCATGCCCGCGAGCAGTTCGGCGAACCGCACCGGCATGCCGGTGGCGGCCAGCCGCTCCCGCATCGCCGCACGCGAGACGGGCCGGTGGCTGACCTGCCGGTCGGCGACACGGGAGATCTCCGCGGCGACGTCGGCGTAACTCAGCGCCTGGGGGCCGGTGATGAGGTGGGCCGTGTTGTGCGGGCGCTCGTCCGTCAGGGCCCGCACGCCGACCTCGGCGATGTCCTCGGCGTCCACGAACGCGACACGGCCGTCCCCGGTGGCGGTCACGATCTCACCGCTCCCCCGGAGGCCGTGGGCGTGCGGGTGGTCGCCGGTGAAGTTCTGCATGAACCACGAGGGCCGCAGCACCGCCCACTGCGGAAACCGCTCACGGACCGCGCGGTACACCTCGCCGAGCCCGTCATCCGTCTCCGCGATGGCCGACGAGCCGAGCAGCACGACCCGGTCGACCCCCGCGCGGAGCGCCCGGTCGAGGAACGGGAGCAGGTGCGCGGCGGGATCGGGGACGGCGGTCGGCGGAACAAGGTAGAGGCGGCGTACGCCGTCGAGGGCGGGGTCGTGGGTCGCGGTGTCGTCCCAGTCGAAACGGACCGACTCAAAACGGGGGGCCTGGGAATCCTGGGAGCGGGCGGTAGCGTCCGTTCGTGCCTCCGGGCGTCGGCTCGCCGCCCGGGCCCGGTGGCCCCGCGCGAGCAGGCGCGCGGCGACGCGGCGGCCGGTGTTGCCGGTGCCACCGGTCACCAGGACCAGCTCGTCCGTCCCCGCGGCGCTCAACGCGCACCGCCCGCGAACGGCGCGTCGGTGCCGCCGGCGATCTCCAGGGCGATCAGGGGGTTCCAGTAGAGGCCGATCCAGCCCGCGAAGTCCTTGGCCCGGATCAGTTCGAGTCCTCGCCGGAAGACACCCGCGGGCGTGCTGTCCGGTGCCGTCACGTCCGACATGGCGGTGGCCTGCATGGTGGTGTGCATGGTGGTGCCCTTCCACGGCTGTGGTCCGGCCCGCGCTAATATGCGGACCATCGGTCCGGATCGACGATACGGACTGCCGGTCCGTTTTTCCAGTGGAGGCACCGTGACACCACCCCCGCGCAAGGAGCGGGCCGACGCCCAGCGCAACCGCGAGGCCGTACTGGCCGCCGCCGAGCGGCTGTTCGTCGAGCGCGGCGACCCCGACCGCGTCTCCATGGACGACATCGCGGCCGCCGCCGGGGTCGGCAAGGGCACCCTCTTCCGCCGCTTCGGCGACCGCGTCGGGCTCGTCAAGGCGCTCGTCGAGCAGCGCACCGAACAGCTCCGGGCCGACGTCGTCTCCGGCCCCCCGCCCCTGGGCCCCGGCGCCACCGCCGACGTACGCGCCCTCGCCCTCCTCGACGCCCTGCTGCGCCTGAAACTCGACACCCGCCCGCTGATGCTCGCCCTGGAGAGCGCCGGCAGCGGCAGCCCGTACCGCAACGGCACCTACACGCTCTGGCATGCCGAACTCACCGCGCTGCTCACCGAGGCGCGCGGCGAGCGGGACGCCGACTTCCTCGCGCACGCCCTGCTCGCCGCCGTGCGCAGCGACCTCATCGAGCACCTGTGCGCGAACGGTATGCCGCCGCGGCGGATCCACGACGGGGTGGCCGCGCTCGCGCGCGCGACGCTGGCGGACGACGCCGCGCGCGATCAGCCCCCGGTCAGCCCGTGAACGCGAGCTGCGCCTCCGGCGACGCGTTCCCGTACGCGTCGACCGCGCGCACCCGCGCCACGTACCGGGCGCCGTCCTCCGTCGCCGGCAGCGGGATGTCCAGGGAGTTGGGGCGCGGCATGAAGTAGTACTCGGCGAGGACCTTCGTCGTGAGCAGCTTCGCGCCGGTCGCCGTGGACTCGATGTCGACGCGGTAGTGGTGCACCATCTGGTCGTCGTGGGCCTGCTGGAGACGCAGCGTCCGGCCGCCTTCCCCGCCCCCGGGAGCGCGATCCCCGCCGACCACGTCGAGCGGGGATCGCGTGGTGAACCGGGGCGCGGTCGTGTTGCGCCGCGCGTCCGTGTACGTGAAGCCGTCCTTGATCTGCTGGGGAGTACTCCCCTTCAGGCGTACGGTCCAGGTCGGTCCGCTGAGTGTGCCCGCGCTGGCGTACGGGGGCTGCCAATTGGCGGACCACTGGCCGCCGGTGTAGATGTCGTGCTTGTCCGCCGCCATGTTGACGCGCGCGATCTCCGTGCGGTCGCGGTACACCTCGACGAAGAGGGCCTGCGCGGTCGGGGCCTCGAAGCGGTCCGCCAGGCCCGACTCCGTGACCGCCTGATAACCGTGGTCCATCTCGACGTACGACATCGATCCGTCGTTGACGGCGGTGAAGTCGCGCTGGTGGACGGAGCGTTCGTCGTTGATGTTGAGGTGCGAGTGGCCGGAGAAGTAGATCACCTGCGGGTAGCCGCTCAGGTCCTCGGTGAGCCGGGGATTGGACGCCTGCTGGCCGTCCATCGCGGTGCCGGGCGCGGGCCGGTGGCCCTGCACGAGGATCGGCGTGCGCGCGTTCGCCGGGTCGGCGGTGAGCTCGGCGAGCCGCTTCTTCAGCCAGGAGCGCTGCGCGGGGCTGGAGTTGTACGTTTCCGTGTTGACGGTGAACAGGTGCAGGCCCCGCACCGTCGACTCGTAGTAGCCGCCGCCGGAGTCGGGGAACCAGTCGCGCGGGTAGTGCGCGCGGATGTCGGCGAGGCTCGCGTCGTGGTTGCCGTTGGAGAGCAGGACCTGTGTGTCGTCCATGCCCTTGCGCGCCAGGTTGGCCCGGAAGATCTCCGAGACGATGCGGTGGTCGGCGCCGCGGCCGTCACCGTTGTCGTTGATCATGTCGCCGTTGGAGAGGATCGCGTCGGGCTCGGGGAAGACCGACGCGATGGTGTCGAAGAAGCTCTCGTACTTCTTGTCGTTGTTCTTGTGGTCCCCGATGTGTACGTCGGACATGACCACGAGGCGCGCGAGGGGCTTCTCGGCGGTTCTGACGAGGTACCCGGCCGACACCGGAACGCTCGCCCGGCCGCCGCGGAACGCGACAGCCGTGACGTTGGTGTCCTTCGCCACGCGCAGTGGACGGCCCGGCACGAACGCACGGCTCGCGCGCGTGGGTGTCGTGCCGTCCAGCGTGTAGCGGATCGTGGTGCCGCGCTCGGCCCGCAGGGTCAGGGAGACGGGACGCTCGTAGCGGCCGCCCGCGCTGCTGAAGGCGGGGGGCTCGGGGGTGGTTCGCGAAGTCGCCTCCGCGTGCGCCGCCTGGGCTGCCTGGGCCGCGGCGGCCGGGAGCAGCAGCGCCACGCATGCGGCGGTGATGACGAAGGGGGTGCGTCGTGTGCGTTGCGTGGGTCGTGTGGGTCTCACGGGGTTCTTCGGTCCTTGCCTCTGGCCGGGTCTCTGCCGTGCGTGCGGCCCGGCGTGAACTCCCGTGACGCTAGATCCCGTTGGTGAGGTAACGAGGCCAGACCAGTTATCTTCCGGTGACCCGCTCGTGAACCGCTGACGCCGTCGACGGCCCTCCGTGCCCCTTCGCCTATTCGTGGGCCAGCAGACCCGTGCGCAGACGGGCCAACGTACGGGAGAGCAGCCGGGACACATGCATCTGCGAGATCCCCAGCACCGTCCCGATCTCGGCCTGGGTCATCTCCTGGCCGAAGCGCATCTCGATGATGCGGCGCTCCCGTTCGTCGAGCTGCGCCAGGAGGGGACCCAGGGCGTGGATGTTCTCGAAGACCTCGATGGCGGAGTCCGGCTCGCCCATGACGTCGGCGAGCGAGCGGCTACTGCGGTTCGTCTCGCCGTCGTCGCTCCCGCCGTGCTGGGAGTCCAGGGACCCGGCCGCGTAACCGTTGGCGGCCACGAGCACTTCGAGGACCTGCTCCTGGGTCACCTCGAGGTCGGCCGCGAGTTCGTTGACCGTCGGTTCGCGGCCGAGCGTGGCGAACAACTGCTCGCGGGACTTGACCAGTTCGGAGCGGAGCTCCTTCAGCCGGCGCGGCACGTGCACGGCCCAGCTGGTGTCGCGGAAGTGGCGCTTGATCTCGCCGAGGATGCAGGGGACGGCGAACGACACGAACTCGAATCCGCGGCTTACGTCGAACCGGTCGATCGCCTTGATCAGGCCCACGACGCCGACCTGGACGATGTCCTCCATGTGACCGTTGCCGCGGTTGCGGAACCGGCCCGCCACGTAGTGCACCAGCGAGAGGTTCATCTCGATCAGGGTGTTCCGCGCGTACAGGTAGTCGGGCGAGCCCTCCTCGAGCGTCTGGAGCCGCTCGAAGAAGAGCTTGGACAGCTCCCGGGCGTCCTTGGGCGCGACCTGGCCCGCTTCCTCGATCTGCGGCAGCCCGATGACCTCGTCCCGCGACGGCTGGACCGGCTCGACGGTGGTGTCGGCGGCCATTGCCCCTGGAAACATCCTCTGATTCCCAACGTTCTCGACTTACCTGTTACTGCTACTGCTTCTTTTTCTGCTTCTGTTTCTGCTGCGCGAGCTCAGCTCGCGACCACCGTGAAGGGGATCCCTTCGCGGTCCTCCAGCACGGCCTCGCGCCGGTGTGCGGGCCCTTGCGGCGGTGAGACGACCCGGCCGCCCCAGACCACGGCCGCGGCGGCGGCCGCGTCGGCGTCGGCCACGCGGAAGCACGCGTGCCAGCGGTGACGGCCCTCGGAGCCCGGCGGCGTTCCGTCACTGAGCGCGGCGACCGTGCGCAGTCCGTCACGCACCTGGATCTGTCCGTGGGCGTACTCCACCTCGCAGGAGTCACCCGACCCGTCGGCCCAGCCGAGTGCGCCGCCGTAGAACAGGGCCGCGGCGAAGATGTCCCGGGTGTGCAGTTCGAGCCGGGCGATCGGCCCGTCCCCCACCCTCCAGTTCGGGTCGGGGGCCTGCTGACGCAGACCGAACACCGCGCCCTCGGGGCCCGCCACCACGGCGATCCGCCCGGCGCTGGTCACCAGCGGGCCGACCGCCACGGTGGCGCCGCGCTCACGGAACCGGGTCACCGCGCCGTCCACGTCGTCGACGGCGAAGTACGGTGTCCAGCCCGCGAGGCCCCCCAGGTCGCACGTCGTCTCGCTGATGGTTCCCACCGGCGCCCCGGCCCGCACGGCCAGGGAGCGCGGCCTGCGCGGCGAGCCGAGCAGCGGGACGTGGCACCAGCCGAGGACCCGGCCGTAGAACTCCTCGGCGCCACGGAGGTCCCGGGTGGCCAGGCTCAGCCAGCACGGCGCCCCGCGGGCCTTGTCCAGGGTGTCCCTGGGCGGGTTCCCGGCGGACGCGGCCGCCGTCCGGTCGCGGGCGGGTATCAGGCGCGTTCCGCCACCCCTGCGCGCGGGCCTGTCGCCGGCCCATACGCGTCGTGTCTCCCTCGGCACAGTCACGGCACCCTCATCTCACTCGCTTCGCACACGCGGGACGTGCGGTCTCGGTTCATGCGGTCTCGGTTCACGCGGTCTCGCGAAGTGGTGATTCCGCCGAGAGCAGGTCGAATACCGGGACCTTCCTCACCGACTTCAGGGGCCAAGGGCCCGGCTCGACGGCTCGAAAGGCCCGGCGCCACGCGAGATAGGGACTTTGGTCCCGGTACGAGGACGGTCCGCTGGGCATTCAGGGCAATCGCCGCGGTCGTGAGGCAATCGCTGCGGCCTTCAGTACATCCGGGCAACCATGAATACGAAGGGAATCCAGTCGTGCGAACCATCAGGCGCGTCCGACGCGTGCTCTACGGCGCCGTGTGCCTGTCAGGGAGGAGTTTCGACCGTGGCTGACGAGCCGAGCCTGCTGGGCGTCTTCGCCCACCCGGACGACGAGTCCCTGGCAGCGGGCGGCGTGCTCGCGCGGCACGCGGCCGCGGGGGCCAGGACCGCTGTCGTCACGGCGACCTGGGCCGCGGGGACGGTGCGGGCCGCCGAGCTGGCGGAGGCGCTGCGCGTTCTCGGGGCGGGCCGCCCGCGGCTGCTCGGATACGCCGACGCGCGCGTGCCGGAGTCGGCCCCCGGAGAGCCGCGCCTGTGCGACGCGCCGCTCGACGAGGCCGTGCGGCGGCTCGTGGCACACATCCGTGCGTTCCGCCCGCGGGTGCTGGTCACCCACGACGCCTACGGCGGTCCGACCGGCCATCCCGACCACGTCCACACCCACCGGATCACCGTGCTCGCCGCCGGGGCCGCCGGGCTCGGACAGCTCTATCCGGACGCCGGTGTCCCTTGGCGGCCGAGCGCCCTCTATCTGGCCACGTACCCGGAATCCGCCGTCGCGGCGCTCGGCGACCTGCCCTGGGCGCGCAAGGCCGTGCACAGCGTCCCGGACGAGGAGATCACCGCGACCGTCGACGTCAGCCCCTGGCTGGAGCACAAGGTCGAGGCGGTCCTGGCGCACCGGAGCGAGGTGGAGCGGGGCGCGCTGCCCGGTCTGGTCGCCGCGCTGCCGGGGGAACTCCGGGAGCGGTTGTTCGCCACGGAGTGGTTCATCCGCCACGACCTCGCCCCGGCGGCGGGGCGTCAGAGGCAGCTCACCGCCTGCTGAGGCCACCCGGCGGGCGGCCCCGGCCCACCGTTCCAGGAACTCGGTTGCTCCCGCCCCGCGCCGCTGACAAGGTCACGGCCATGTCTACCTTCTCCGCGCCGGACGGAACCGAGCTCGCCTACCACGTCCGCCAGGACGACGCGGGCGCCCGCGGCGTCCCTCCGGTGGTCTGCCTGCCCGGAGGCCCCATGCAGGCCTCCGCCTACCTCGGTGACCTCGGCGGGCTCGCCGCGCACCGCCCGTTGCTCATGCTGGACCTCCGGGGCACCGGTGACTCCGCGGTGCCGGAGGACCCCGCCTCGTACCGCTGCGACCGGCTGGTGGACGACGTGGAGGCCCTGCGCGTGCACCTCGGGCTCGACACGGTGGACCTTCTCGCGCACTCCGGCGGCACGAATCTGGCGGTGCTGTACGCGGCCCGCCATCCCGAGCGGGTCGGGAAGCTGGCGCTGATCACGCCGAGCGTCATGGCCGTGGGGGTCTCCGTTGACGGCTCCGTGCGGCGTGAGACGGCGCTGCTGCGCCGGGACGAGCCGTGGTTCCCCACGGCTTTCGCGGCCCTGGAGGAGATCGTGGCGGGCCGGGCGACGGCCGATGCCTTCGAGGCCATCGCTCCCTTCGCGTACGGCCGGTGGGACGAGGCGGCGCGGGCCCACCGGGCGGCCGAGGACGTGCAGCGCAACGACACGGCCGCGGCCGCCTACGGTGCCGAGGGCGCCTACGACCCGGATGCCACGCGGGCCGCGCTGGCACGGCTCGGGGCGCCGGTCCTTGCGCTGGCCGGAGAGGGCGACCTCAACTCGCCGCCGCCCGCGGTGGCGGAGGTCGCCGGGCTGTTCCCGCACGCGCGGCTCGTCGTGCAGCCCGGTGCAGGCCACTTCCCGTGGCTGTACGACCCGGCCGGGTTCGTGGCGGCCACGGCGGCGTTCCTCGCCTGACAGCCGCGCGCAGCCGCCCACGGCCGCACCGCCTCTCCCCCGGCCGGGTCGCCCGGCGTCACCAGATCCGGACGCGCTCCGACGGGTCGAGCCACAGCCCGTCGCCCTCCGCCGTGCCGAACGCCTCGTGGAACTCGTCGAGGTTGCGGACGATGTTGGCGCGGAACTCCGGGGGCGAGTGCGGGTCGATGGTGAGGTACTGCTGCTCCTGCTCCTTGCGGCGCTTGGTGCGCCAGCAGTACGCCCAGTTCATGAAGAGCCGCTGTGAGCCGGTCAGGCCGTCGGCCTCGGGCATCGGCGCGCCGTCGAGCGCGATGAGGTACGCGGTGTGCCCGATGGTGAGGCCGCCCAGGTCGCCGATGTTCTCGCCGACGGTCAGCGAGCCGTTGACGAACTCGCCGGGGAGGTTGCGGGGCGAGAACCCGTCGTACTGCTTGACGAGCGCCTTCGACTTGCCCTCGAAGGCGGTCTTGTCGGCGGCGGTCCACCAGTCGTTGAGGTTGCCCGCGCCGTCGTACTGCGCGCCCTGGTCGTCGAAGCCGTGGCCGATCTCGTGGCCGATGACCGCGCCGATGCCGCCGTAGTTCTCCGCCGGGTCGGCGTCGGGCGAGAAGAACGGCTTCTGGAGGATGCCCGCCGGGAAGCAGATCTCGTTGGTGCCCGGGTTGTAGTACGCGTTGACGGTCTGCGGCAGCATGAACCACTCGTCGCGGTCGACCGGCGCGCCGATCTTGGCGAGCTCCCGGTCGGACTCGAAGGCGGCCGCCGCCTGCGCGTTGCCGAGGAGGTCGTCGGCCGAGACCTGGAGCGCGGAGTAGTCGCGGAAGGTGTCGGGGTAGCCGATCTTGGGCCGGAACGTGGCGAGCTTCTCGTACGCCCGCTCCTTCGTGTCGTCGGTCATCCAGTCGAGGCGGGCGATCGACTGGCGGTAGGCCTCGAGGAGGTTGGCGACGAGGTCGTCCATCATCGCCTTGGACGACGGCGGGAAGTGCCGCGCGACGTACTCCTTGCCGACGGCCTCGCCGATGGAGCCCTCCACGAACGCGACCGCGCGCTTCCAGCGGGCGCGGAGCTCCGGGGTGCCGTTGAGGGTGCGGCCGTAGAACTCGAAGTTGTTCCGCACGAACTCGTCCGGCAGATACGGCGAGCACGCGCGCAGCACGCGGACCGTCGCCCAGTCGCGCCACTGCTCGACCGGCACCTCGGCGAGGACCGCGGAGAGGTGGGTGAGGTAGGACGGCTGGCGGACGCAGGTCTCCGCGATGGTGGCGTCCGAGCCGCCGAGCGCGGCGGCATAGCCGCGCCAGTCGAACTCGGGGCACAGCGCGGTCAGTTCGTCCAGGGTGGTGAGGTTGTAGGTCTTCAGGACGTCGCGGGTCTCGGCCCGCTCCCAGTGGCCCGCGGCGAGCTTCGTCTCCAGGGCGAGGACGGTCCGCGCGGCGGCCGCCGGGTCCGTGTGCTTGCCGAGGGTGAGCAGCTCGGTGAGGTGGGCGACGTACTTGTCGCGGATCTCGGCGAACTTCTCGTCGCGGTAGTAGGACTCGTCGGGGAGGCCGAGCCCGCCCTGGAGGATGTTGAAGAGGTAGCGGTCGGAGTCGCGGTCGTCCGAGTCGACGTACGAGCCGAAGAGGCCGGAGCCGCCGATCCGCTCGAAGCGGCCGAGGAAGGCCGCGAGCTCCCGGGTGTCACGCAGGCCCGCGACCTCGTCGAGCAGCGGCTGGGCGGGCGCGAGGCCGCGGGCGGCGATGGTCTCCTCGTCCATGAAGGAGGCGTACAGGGCGGCGATCTTGCGGGCGTCCTCGGAGGTGGCGCCCGGATCGGCGGAGGCCCGCTCCGCCAGTTCCTGGATGATCGTCTTGACCTGCTGCTCCGCGGTGTCGGCCAGCTGCACGAAGGGGCCCCAGCTGGAGCGGTCCTCGGGGATCTTCTCGGTGTCGAGCCAGGCGCCGTTGACGTGACCGAAGAGGTCGTCCTGCGGCCGGATCTCGGGGTTCATGCCCGGGCGGGCGTCATCCAGAATGCTCATCCAGGCAGCCTATGCGAGCGGCCGCCGGGCTCCGGGCCGTCCACCGCCGGCCGCCGCGTCAACTCGCGCGCAAACCATCTCATTAGGAGCGATAAAGTATCGCGTCAACCTTTGTACGCCTGTGACACCCAGGGAGCCCATCCGTGAGCGTAGCCATCGTCCCGTCCCAGGAAGCCGCCTCCGCCGAGGAGGCAGTCGCTCCTGAGGAGGCCGCCTCCCCCACCGCCGACGCGGCGGCGCTGGTGGCCGAGGACGCCCGCGCGTTCGGGGTCTACGCCCGCACCGGCGGCTGGGCCTTCGGCCTCAAGGTCGCCCGCAGTGTCCGGCCGGGCGGCCAGAGCGCCGGCGAGACGCCGAAGATCTCCGCCAAGGAGTTCGCCGAGCTGGCGGGCTGCTCCGCCGACCGCGTCATGCGCTACTACAAGGCCTGGGACAAGGCCGCCGACGACGGGATGGTGCCGCACTTCGAGGCGCTCTCCCCCGGCATGGAGGTCGAACTCCCGGACGCCGACGTCTGGCTGTCGTACTACAGCGCCCGCTCCAGCGCCCTCACCCAGCGCGGCGAGGCGATCACCGAGGCGGCCGAGGCCGAGGGCATCCGCCCCACCAAGGCTCTGGAGGTCGCCGAGAACCCGACCGCGCTGCGCGCCGCGATCCTCGCCGACCCCGGCACCGCGGAAGCCGCGCGGAAGGCCCTCATGGACCGTCTCGGCGAGGACCCGGCGCTGCGCACCGAGCTGGTCCGCGACATCGTCCGCGCCGACGACCTCAAGAAGGCCGTGGCGGCCGAGTCCAAGGCGGGCGACCGGGTCGACTACGTCCGCCAGATCGTGGAGAAGGGCCAGGTCAAGACACCCGCCGGGCAGATGATCGACGCGCCCGCCGAGCTGCGCGAGGAGGCCGAGCGCCACCTGTCCCTCATCGACGAGCTGGACGACGGCGAGGAGTCCGGCGAGTGGGCGCGCGAGGCGTACGACACGGTGCGGGACATGGTGGCGCAGACCGTCCAGAGCGACCCGGAGCTGCGGGTGCAGGAGCGGCGCGCGAAGTTCTACAGCAGCCTGCAGAAGGCCACGAAGGTCTTCGAGGAGCTGACCTTCGACGACGTCGCCGCCGCCGAGGAGATCCGCGACATCTACGAGGACGACATGGTGAAGCGCCTCGAGGACCTGCAGCAGGCCATCGGCGCGTGCATCACGGCTCTCCGGACGGCGACGGCCACGCCGACCGCCCAGGAGACGCCGGAGACGCCGGCCGGCCAGATCAGCGAGGCCGACCAGGTCGAGAGCCTGCCCGACGAGTGGGACGCGTCCTGACCCTCCCCTCTCATACGTCCCGCACGTCCCGTACATCCCGAGGCTGACCACGGCCCGGCCCGTGGCACTCCAGTCGTACGCGATGACCCCTACCGGGAGGGATTCGCGGCCCCGGCCCCGGCTCGTAGCTTCTTGATCACGTCACATCGCTGAACGATCGAGAGGCACCGGATCCATGTACGTCAAGGCATTCGCCCCGGAGTACCAGGGCGAGCTCGGCTCGGAGCTGAGCGTGAACTCCTCCTACGAGGACGTGCGCGCGACGGCCGACCGGGCGCTCTCCCGGGCGGGCGGCGCGGCCGAGCGGGCACGCGCCGCGCTCGCGCTGGCCGAGGCGAGCCGACGGCTCGGCCGGGTCGACGACGCGGGCGACGCGTGGCGCCAGAGCTACCGCAGCGCCCGCGCCGCCGGGGAGACCGGGGCGATGGCCTGGGCGCTGTGGAGCGGCGGAACCCTCGCGCGACAGTGCGGGGCGCTGCCGCTCGCCCGGCGGCTGCTCGCCCACTCCGTGGAGCTGGCCGCGGCCGGCGGCGACCGTCTCGCGCACGGGTACGCGCTGGCGGGCCTCGCCGAGACGGGCCGCATCCAGGGCGACTACGCGTCCGTCGCCGCCCTCCACGAGGAGCTGCTCGCACAGGGGCGGGCGCACGGCGAGGCGCGGCACATGGTCTGGGCGATGACCGGGATAGCTCAGATGCACCGCAACCGCGGCGCGCACGCCAAGGCGCTGGAGCTGTTCGAGGAGTCGGTGCGGATCGCCACCGAGGCGGACGACGCGCGGGGGCGCGCCTGGTCGCTGCGGGGCGTGGCCGACGTACTGTCCCTGCGGGGCGAGCCGGACCGGGCGCTGGAGCTGCTCTCCGAGGCGGAGGGCGTGTGCCGGGCCATGGACCTGGCGAGCGCCCTCGCCTACAACCACAAGATGCGCGGCAACGTCCTGTACCGCGCCGGGCGTTACGCGGCGGCGCGAGAGACGTACGCCGTCGCCCTCGAGGAGTTCACCGCGATGCGCGAGCCGCGCGGCACCGCGCTGGCGCGGCTCGGCCTCGTCAAGTGCCGCGCGCGTCTCGGGCGGGACCCGGAGGCGACGCTCGCCGAACTGGACGTACTGGAAGCCGACTTCGGCCGCATGGGGCTACGGCAGGCCCGCGACGCGGTCGTCGCCTTCCGGGCCGAGACAGCGGCCGTCAGTGCACCCGCCGTCAGCGCGTGAGCGTGATGCGGATCCCGACCGTGCCCTTCAGGCCGCGGCGGATCCTGCTGCCGAGCAGCGTGAGGAAGCCGGCCACGCCGTACTTGTGGAGGATGCGGGTGCGGTAGGCGGCGGTGACGTCCGGCGGGCAGATCTCGGCGGTGGCGGGCACCTGCTCGCCCGTGGGGTTGCCCCGCCGGTCGCACGGGCCGACGGTGACCTCCGCGCACGCGCGGATCCGCTTCACCTTCCACGAGTCCGCGGCCGTCCAGATCCCGAGGGCGTCGCCGTCCGCGACGACCCACACGGGGGTGGGCACCAGCGTGCCGTCCTTGCGGGCGCTGCTGACCAGCAGGTACTTTCCGGCGCTGAGCTGCGTCAGCAGGGTGTCGACCATGCCGAGAGTCTAGGGCTCCGCGGGGATCATCTTCCGTAACCGGGCGTCCGTCCGGTCGGCAGGGCCGCGGCGCGTTCCCGGCTGTCGCCGTTCAGCTCAGGAGGTCCGCGAGGCCCTCGACAGCCACCGGCACGTGGGAGAGGGCATGGAGAAGGGGACGGCGAAGGGCGCCGAAGAGGCAGCCGGGGGCCCCGCGCTCCGCCCCGTCGATCTGGCGCGCGCGGCCGGCGTCTCCCCGCAGCAGATCCGGAACTACGCCGACGCGGGCATCCTGCCGCCCGCGCCCCGCTCCCCCGCCGGCTACCGCAGGTTCGACTCCGGGCACCGGCGGGCGCTGCTCGCCTACCGGGCCCTGGCCCGTGGCCACGGGCCGGGCGCGGCCCGGGCGGTCATGCTGGCCGTGCACGCCGGTGACGTGCCGGGGGCGCTCGCCCTCGTCGACGCCGGGCACGCCGCGCTGCACGAGCAGCGGAACTCCCTGCGGACGACGGGTGAGGCGCTGGCGGCCGTCGCGGAGGGCGGGCCCGCCGCCCCCGCGCTGCCCCGGTCGCGGCTGCGCATCGGTGAGGTGGCCGCCCACCTGGGCGTGCGCACGTCGGCCCTGCGGGTCTGGGAGGCCGCCGGACTCCTGACACCGTCACGCGATCCGGTGACGCACTACCGCTCCTACTCCCCCGCCGACGTCCGGGACGCACGCATCGTCCACATGCTCCGGCAGAGCCACTACCTCCTTGCGCAGATCGGCCCTGTCCTGGACGACCTGCGCCGCAGCGGCAGCGTCGGCGCGCTGCGCACGGCCCTCGCGGACCGCGCGGCGGCGCTGGACCTGCGGGCGCGGGCGATGCTGGAGGGCGCGGCCCACCTGCACCGCTATCTGGCGGACGGTGCGTAGACGCCGGCCCGGGTGGCGTCGCCGAGTCAAGGGCCTGCGGCCTCCAGGGCTTCGGCGACCGCGGTGAGGAATCGTGCGTGCTGCCTTGCGCTGGGCGGGAGTTCGGGGTTCCACGGCAGAGTGCGGACGTCAGCTCCAAGGGCGTCGCCGAGCGCCGCCGCGTTGCCGCGTACGTCGGTGAGGACGAGGTCAGGATTTAGTGCGGCCGCCTCGGTCCAGTTCGTCGTGGACCAGTTGGCGCCCTGCCCGGGCGCCGGGTCCACGAGGCCGACGCCGAACCCGGCGAGCGCGGCCAGGTCGGGCCAGGCGTAGGGCCTCGCCAGGTGGACGGAGTCGGGTCCTGCCGGGGAGAGGGCGAGCACGCGGGAACGTACGGGACCGGCAGCCGCGACGGTCAACCGGGCCTCCGCTGCGGTGAGTTCGGCGTCCGCGTCGGGTTGTGGAGCGGCGCCCAGGCTGCGGGCGAGGGCGGTGAGGCGGTCCCTGATCCCGGCGAGACCGCGGCCACCGCCGACGTCGAGGACGACGAGCGGGACCTGCTCCTCCAAGTGCTTGGCGGCCTCCGGGTCGATGCCGTAGACCTGGCCGCCGCCGTAGGTCAGCGCCACGACCAGGTCGGGCTCCGAGGCCAGGAGGGCGGCCAGGTCGAGTGCGGAGCCCGCGCCGAAGTAGGGGAGGTCGGCGACGGGGAGGCTGCCCGTCTTGGCCGGATCGGGCACGGCCGGGTCGTCGTGCGCGGAGCCGAAGAGGCCGGCGGGCCGTATGCCGTGGTCGTGCAGCGCCGCGCCGGTCGGCACGTAGGCGACCGGCCGGGACGGGCGGCTCGCGGTCCTCACCAGGTGGTCCCGGTCGTCGGTGAACTCCCATTCCTGGGCGGTGTGTTGTGCCATGATGTCCGACTCCTCCTGCCGTCCCGTGCCGTGGCCTGTTCCTGCCGTGGCCGTCCCGCTGCTACCTGCCCGGGCGCACGCCGGAGTACACGGGCCGGCGACCGCGCGCGGAGTCGGCCACCGGCCCGCGTCGCACGGTCTCCGCCGGTCGACCTAGTCCCTGCGCAGGTACTGATCCCGGTCGCGCGACAGATGTGGGGGCGGGGCGCGCCTTCGTAACGTCAGCGGGGTCGGAAACAAGCACCCCACCAGGAGGCGGACATGAGCGGCAACCAGCGGACCACCACGAACGAGCCGGTCGGCACGGGACACGGCACGGACGGCGACGAGCCCCTGAAGCTGGCCGTCATCGTCGCGAGCACCCGGGAGGGCCGCTTCGCGCCCACCATCGCCGACTGGTTCACCGGGCAGGCCGCACGCCGCGCCGACCTGGACGTCGACGTGATCGACCTGGCCGAGGTACGCCTGCCCGAGGCGCTGTCCAGGCGTCCGGGGCCCGAGGTCGGCGAAGTCACCCGGCGCGTCGAAGCGGCCGACGCGTTCGTCGTCATCACGCCCGAGTACAACCACAGCTTCCCCGCCCCGCTGAAGACCGCGATCGACTGGCACTACAAGGAGTGGCGCGCCAAACCGGTGGGCTTCGTCAGCTACGGCGGACTGTCGGGCGGGCTGCGTGCCGTCGAGCATCTGCGGCAGGTCTTCGCGGAGCTGCACGCGGTGACGGTGCGCGACACCGTCAGCTTCCACGACGTGTGGGACCGCTTCGACGCGTCCGGCGAGCCGCTCGACCTGACCGGCCCGGAGACGGCGGCCAAGACGATGCTCGACCAGCTGGCCTGGTGGGGCCGGACCCTGCGCGAGGGCAAGACCGTCCGCCCCTACGCCGCCTGACTCGCCCCCCACTTGAACGAAGGAGTTGCCATGAAGATGATCGCGGCGGCGCTGACCGCCTACGGTCCGCCGGAAGTGCTGCGGCCGACGGAACTCGACGTCCCCGAGCCGGGCCCCGGTGAGGTGCGGGTCCGGATCAGGGCCGCCGGGGTGCAGCCGTTCGATCTGCGGGTGCGGGAGGGCTGGGTGCCGCCGGGCGCCGAGCCGGGCTTCCCGGTCGTGCCCGGCAACGAGTTCGCGGGCGTCGTGGACCGGCTCGGCGAGGGCGTCGCAGACTTCGCGCCCGGCGACGAGGTGCTCGGCTACTCCCTCCTCGGCGGGTACGCGCAGTACGCGGCGGTGCCCGCGGACCAGCTGGTGCACAAGCCGGCCGCGATGCCGTGGACGGTCGCGGGCGGCTTCTCCGGCAACGGCCAGGGCGCCCATCTGGCCCTCTCCCACCTGCGGATACGCCCCGGCGACACCGTCCTGATCGGCGCGGCGGCCGGCGCGCTCGGCACGTTCTCCGTACAGCTGGCCCGGGCCTGGGGCGCCACGACCGTCATCGGGACGGCCGGCGAGCGCAACCACGACCATCTGCGGGCACTCGGCGCGGTCCCGGTGACGTACGGCGAGGGGCTCGTCGACCGGATCCGGGCCATCGCGCCCGACGGTGTCGACGCGGCGCTCGACGCGGCCGGACCGGAGGGACTGCGGGCCGCCGTGGCCGTGACCAAGGACCGCGCCCGCGTCATCACCATGGTCGCCATGGAGGAGGCGGCACGGCTCGGGCTGCCCGACTGGGGCGGCACCCGCTCGGCGGCGCGCCTCGCCGAACTCACCGCGCTGTACGAGAAGGGTGCGGTGGACGTGCACTTGCGCGCGACGTTCCCGCTGGAGCGTGCGGCGGACGCCCACCGCCTCGTGGCCACGCGGCACGGCCGCGGCAAAGTGGTCCTCACGGTCGGCTGAAGGGCCGACCGGTCGGGCCCCCTGCTACTTCTCGCACAGGGCGTCGTCGACGAGTTGGTCGGTGCGGTCGTCCCAGTCCTCCGCGGCCACGTTGGTCGAGCGCATCACTATGACTCCCTTCCTGCCCTTGTCGACGAAGCCGTTGGTGTTCCGGTGGCCGAGGGTGGTCCCGCCGTGGCCCCAGTAGCCGCCTCCGCAGCTGAGCTGGGTCCACAGGATGCCGAGGCCCGCCTTCTCCACCCTTTTCCCGCCGTCCTCCCGAGGGGCCAGCACCGTCTTGAGCATCTGTGCCAGCTGCCGTGGCTGGAGCAGTTCGCCGCCGAGGAGGCTCTGCCAGAAGCGCGCGAGGTCGTTCGGTGTGGTGATGAGATCGCCCGCCGAGCCACCCCAGGACATGTTCACCTCGGTGCTCTCGACAAGGCGGCCCCCGGGCTTGAACTGCTGGTACGACTTGGCGTGCGGCTGGGGAAGGCCGGTCCGCCTGCCCGCGGAGAATGTGTGCTTGAGTCCGAGGGGCTTGATGATCCGGTTGCGCACCTCGTCGCTCCAGTGCCGGCCCGTCACCTTCTCGATGATCATCCCGGCCAGTATGTAGCCGGTGTTGGAGTAGCTCCAGCCCTTGCCCGGCTCGAAGAGGGGCGGGTTCCGCAGGGCGAGGTCGACCAGTTCGCGCGGCTCGTAGTGGTCGAAGCGGTGCTCCTGGAACCCGTTCTCGTTGATGACGGGAAGACTGGCGGCATAGTCCGGCAGCCCGCTGGTGTGCTGCAGCAGCTGGCGTACGGTGATCCGGCTGCCGTCGTTGCCGTTGGCATCGACCACTCCCGGCAGCCACCGGTCGACGGTGTCGTCGAGCCGCAGCCGGCCTTCGCCGACGAGTTGCAGCACGACGGTCGACACGAAGGTCTTGGTGTTGCTGCCCATCCGGAAGTAGCCCTGGCGCGGCATCGGCCGGTCGGTGCCGCGCTCGGCGGTGCCGCTGCGCACGAAGCGGCGTTGGTCACCGTTCACCAGGGTGGCCTGGGCGCCCACCACCCCGTCCTTGCGGACGATGTCGTCCAGGCCTCGCTGCACATCCGCCCGTCCGTGGCCGGAGGTTCCCGCGTCGGACCGGGCCCAGGCGGTGGAGACCGGTATCGCCAGCGTCGCCGTGACGGCGAGCGCCGTCAGGGTTCCCAGGGTTCGCAGCTGCGTCATGGTGGTACCTCACATCGCTGTAAGACGTACGGCGGCGCACAACTCCCCTACACGTGCGGGGGGTTGCTGTATCGCCGGGCGACCGGGCAATGCGCCCCGTCCCAAGATCATTGACCCATGGGAGGGCAGCTGACGACCATGGAGGAGTCCCCCTGAAGGGGGTGCGGAGAACCCCACCCCCTCGCGGATCAGGCGGTCCTGGAGGGCCGGCGGCAGACTCGCGTCGCCGGCCAGACGTACGTAGGTCTCTGTGCGAGACGAGAATCACCGGCCCGTTCCGCTTGGCCCGTTCCAGCGTCCCGATCAGGTGCGTGACGTTGTCGGCGGCGGTAAGTGATGTGGCCCCACCGGATGGTGGGGCCACATCAAGTCAGAGGGCCATTGCGGCACCGTACGTCACCTTCGCAGCCAGTCGCCCGCGCCGCTGACCCACTCCCCGAACAGGGCCTCGTCGCCGAATACTTCGATGCCGTCGGCCGGGGTCGGGGTGCGGCGCCGGTACAGGAGGAGCAGGAGATCCGTGAGCGTCCCGCGTACGGCGGTGGTCGCCTTCTCGTGCGCGTGGGTCCAGGTGACCGGCGCCTCAGTGAGGTCGATCAGCCACTCCCCCGCCCCCTCGGGCGCGTCCGTCGCGTGGAGGTGGAGCGTGCGGCCGGGCCCCAGCAGGGCGTGAAGCGCGGCCTCCGACTCGTAGGCCTGGGGCAGCGTGCTGAACTCCATCCACTCTTCGAGGCCGTCGAGGGCGACGTCCGCGTCGAGGGTGTACGTTCCGCCGACCGCCGCGGTCGCGTCGAAGCGGTGGACGACCGTTTCGTACGTCATGCGGCGCGCCCAGAAGAGCGGGGTGCCACCCGGCGCCACGGTCCACACCTCGGCCTCGGGCCCCGCCTCCCGCAGTGTGTCCGCGAATTGGGCGGCTCCCTCCACGAGCCAGGCGGACAGCGCCGGAACGTCGTCGTCCGCCTCGGGCGTGACGAGGTTGACCTGCTCGTCCGGTACGGGGCCGGTGGCCCGGGTCCGGACGACCGTCTCGGCCCAACGGTGCGTGCCGCCCACGTGCCGCAGCAGGTGGGCGAGGGTCCAGCCGGGACACCCCGGCACAGGCACGGTGGCATCCGCACCGGCGATGGCCGAGGCCAACAGCGCTGTCTGGTCGACGATTCGATCGGCGTAGCGGTCGTGAACCGCGCGAAGGCTGGGACGCGTCATGTCGACACGGTAATCCACAGCTTGCAGGGTGCTCGGCACGAACCAGGGGCTGGTGAACACGGTGGGGAGTGGTGTCGACTGTGTGCGGGAAGTCGAGGGCGTCCCGTTGTCCGTCATGTCGACGTCGCCAGGAACTGCGTCGCCGCCAGTTCTCCGTACAACGGGTCCGCAGCGACCAGTTCGGAGTGCGTGCCCACCGCCCGTACCTTCCCCGCGTCCATCACCACGATCCGGTCGGCCAGCGTCACCGTCGACAGGCGGTGCGCCACCACCAGGACCGTGACCTCGCGGGACACCTCGGCCACCACGTCCCGCAGCGCGAGTTCGTTGACCGCGTCGAGCTGTGACGTCGCCTCGTCGAGCAGCAGCAGCCGGGGTTTCCTGAGCAAGGCCCTGGCGATCGCCACCCGCTGCCGTTCGCCGCCTGACAGCTTGGAGCCCCGGTGGCCGACCACCGTGTCCAGGCCCTCGGGCAGGCGCTCGACCACGGCGTCGAGCCGGGCACGTACGAGAACGTCCCGTACGTCGGAGTCGGTGGCGTCGGGCGCGGCGAAGAGGAGGTTCTCACGCAGGGTGCCCGCGAGGACGGGGGCGTCCTGCTCCACGTACCCGATCGCGCCCCGCAGTTCGGCGAGCGGCCACTCCCGCACGTCCCTGCCGTCGACCAGGACCCGGCCGCCCGTCGCCTCGTAGAACCGCTCGATCAGGCCGAACACGGTCGTCTTGCCCGCGCCCGACGGTCCGACGAAAGCCGTCATGCCCGGGCCGGGCACGTCGAAGCTCACGCCGTGATGGACGTACGGGAGATCGTCGCGGTAGCGGAAGGTCACGTCGTCGAAGGCCACCGAGGCCGCGCCGTCCGCTACGGAACCGCCCGCGAGCCGCCGCCCCACCACACTCTCCGAGCCCTCCGTCTCCTCCGCACCCTCCCGCTCCTCCGTCTCCTCCGTCTCAAGGCGTTCCGCCTGTACGATCCGGGCGATCGCCGCCGAGCCCACCTGGTACTGCGACGCCGCCTCGACCAGGCGTGACACCGGGTCGATCAGGTAGAAGAGGAAGAGCAGGAACGCCACCAGCGTCGAGACGGAGATCTCGCCCGACGCGACCCGCGCGCCGCCGATCCCGAGCACCGCGAGGAACGACACCTGCACGGCGAGACCGACCGAACTCCACGCCACCGACTGCCACTTCGCGGAACGCACACCGTGCCGCCACGCGTCCTGCGCGGCCGCCTCCACCACGGCCGCCTCACGCTGCTCGGCGCCGGAGGCCTTCACCGTCCGGAAGGCGCCGAACGCCCGCTCCAGAGCGGTCGATATCGTGCCCACCGCCTCCTGCGCACGCTGTGTCGCCCGTGCGATCTTCGGCATCACCAGAGCCACCGCGCCGCCGATCAGCACGATCACGCCGAGCGTGACGCCGAGCAGCACGGGGTCCATCAGCCCCATCATCACGATCGTCGCGAGGAAGGTGAGACCGCCGGAGGCGGCGGAGACCACCGACTGCGTCGTCACGGCCCGCAGCAGTGTGGTGTCCGAGGTGACGCGCGACATCAGATCGCCCGGCTGGGTCCGCTCCACCTCCGCGAGGCGCAGCCGCAACAGCCGCCCGATGAGGGTGCGTCGGGCCGCCAGTACGACGGACTCGGCGGTGCGCTCCAGGACGTACGCGCCGACGGACTCGATCGCGGTGCCGAGCACCACCAGCGCGGTGAGGAGCAGCAGGATGCCTGCGATGGAGTCGTCACCGCCGAGCCGGTCCACGAGCGACTTGGCCGCCAGCGGCTGCGCCAGCCCGGTCGCCGAGCCGATCAACGTCAGGAAGGCGCCCAGGGCGACGGCGCCGCGGTGCGGGCGGAAGTGCCGGTAGAGGGCGCTCCAGGTCTCCTTCGCGGGCAGCCGCTCGGGTTTGTCGGCGTCCTTGGTCCCGGCGGGCGTGGGTCTTGGGATGGGGGCTGCGTCGGTCACGTCTGGCAGGACGCAGCGCGGCGTGATCCACCTGACAGAGGTGCCGTGTGTCGCTTACGTGCGACGTACGCGTATCGCACCCGTACAGGAATGCGATGAGTCGCTGTCCCGCGTGATTCGGCCCGGCGCTTCACTACCCCGGGCAGCGAAGGGGAGTTAGCCGGTCAGCCGGATCCGGTGCAGTGACGATTCTGCACGGGGACGGTGGCACGGGGCGGGCAGTGAGGCTCGCGGTGATGCGGCAGGCGAGCAGGAGTGGATGGGTGTGCGAGTACGGGGTCTGGTCGGGCGGACCGAGGAGCTGGGGATGCTCCGCGGCATGCTCGCCCGGGGGAGGCTGGTCACGGTGGTGGGCGGCGCGGGGGTCGGCAAGAGCCTCCTCGCCGAGCACGCGGCCGCCGCGGTGGGGAGTTCGATGGCGGACGGCGTGGTGCGGGTGCGGTGGTGGGACGGCACTCCCCCGCGCCGGCGGTCGGTCGCGCAGGCGGTGGCCGAGGCGGCGGACGGCGGGGAGGAGGGGCCGGGTGCGTCCGTCGGGGTCGCAGAGCTCGCGGCGCGGCTGCGGTCCCGGCGCATGCTGTTGCTGCTCGACGACTTCGATCCGGTGCGGGGTGAGTGCGTACGGCTCGTACGGGCGCTCCTCGACGTGGCCCCCGAGGTACGGGTGCTGACGGCCGGGCGGCATCCGCTGGGCCTCGGTGAGGAGGCGGTGCTGCGCCTGGGACCGTTGCGAACAGACACATGTACAGGGGAAGCCGAAACCGCAGACACAGGCACAGGCACAGGCACAGCAGAGGTAGGCATAGGCGCGGACACCACCGCCAGCTCAGAGTCAGAGCCTACCGTCGGACCCGCCGTGACACTGTTCCTGGAACGGCTGCACGCCGCCCGCCACCGCGCGGAACACGGCACTCCGCCGCACGGACGTAACCGCCCTACCCCCGAGGACCGGGCCGACGAGCCGCAGCTGGCCCACGACATCTGCCGGCTGCTCGACGGCGTACCGCTGGCGGTCGAGTTGGCGGCGGCCCAGGCGGCGCGGTATCCGCTGGCGCAGCTCGCCAGGATGCTGGAGTCCTCGCAGGGCTGGCTCGGCAGGCCGGACGCCCCGCTGCGCAGGCACCGGTCGCTGCGCGCCGCCGTGGGCGCGGGGTACGCGCTGTGCGGGACGGCGGAGCGGACCGTGTGGGCCCGGCTGAGCGTGTTCGCCGGGAGCTTCGACGAGGACGCGGCCGTCTACGTGTGCTCGGGCGGCGGGCTCGACGCCCAGGACGTGCCGGCCGCGCTGGCCCGCCTCGTCCTTGCCTCCGTCCTGGAGCCGGTCCGCGATCCCGGCGGCGTTCTCACTCCGCGCTACCGGATGCCCGCCGCGGCCCGCGGCTTCGGCGCCGAGCGGCTGCAGTCGGCCGGAGAGACGGCCGCGGCCGTCAGCCGCCACCTCTACTGGTACGCCCATGTCGCCTCCACCGCCCACCACTTGTGGAGCATCGGGACGCACGGACGGGCCGTCGCACTCGTCCGTGACGAGGAACCCGACCTGCGTGCCGCACTCGACAGGGAGCCAAGCGGCACCGACGAGGCGTCGACGATGCTCTCGCTGGCCGTGGACCTGTGGTTCTGGTGGGCGGTCTGCGGTCACGCCGAGGAGGGGCGCGTACTGCTGAACCGGCTGCTGCCGCCCGCCCGGTCCGGCACCCGGCTGTACGGACAGGCGCTGTGGCTGTGCGGCTGGCTCGCCGTGTGCACCGGCTCTCCGGAGGCCGTCGAACTCCTCGGCCAGGCCTGGCGCGTGGCCGTGCTCGCGGGTGACGACGCCACCGTGGGGCGCGTCTCGCACGTGCTGGGCGCGCTCGCCCTGGAGGCCGGCAGCACCGAGCGGGCCATCGCCCATCTGCGGGAGGCCGCCGAAACGATTCCCGTGCACGCCGAGCACGGTCCGCCCGCCGCCGTCAGCTGGGCGCTGCTGGCCGTGGCACAGGCCGGGGTCAGCCCCGGCGACGCGTGGCGCAGCGTCCGCCGCGCATCGGCGGGTCCGCAGCCGCGGCACGACCTGTGGACACGTTCCATGACGCAGTACGCGCAGGCCGTCGTCGACCACTTGCGCGGGCGCCGCAGCCGGGCCTGGCGCCGGGCCCACAAGGCACTCGCGGGAGCCGCCGGAGTCGTCGGAGCGGCCGAGGTCCCGGCCCTCGCCGCCATGGCGGGGCCACCTCGCGCCGCCGTCATCCATCAGCTGATCGCGGAGATCGAGGCGGCGGGTCCACGGCCCGGGGAGGCGCGGCGGCGAACAGGCGCCGGAACGGGTTGCTCATGCCGGCCGTGCCGGTCGCGCCGGGGGTAGCGTCCAGAAGTCCGCACGGCTCCGAGTGGTCATCCCCGTCACCCGCAAAGCCCCTGAACCCCTGAGCCCCTGAGCCGCAAAGCCCCTGGCCCCCAGCTCACCCGAGCTCTGCGACGCGGGCCGCTTCCCGTAAGGCGCGTACGGCGGGCACGTCCCGCTTCTCCGGGAGCCACGCCAGGACGGACTCCGAGTTCCCGAGCTCGGGGACGTCCACGTAGACGAGTCCGGGGCGGGGGTAGAGATCGCGGGCGGCCGCAGGCAGGAAGGTGATGGCCTGCCGCTGCAGCACGGCCAGCACCATGGCTTCGGTGTCGCGCACCACGGGCCCGTACCGGACCGGGGTTCCGTCAGGTCGGGGGTTGACCGTGAGGTGATCCCACCATGTGCGGGGAACCTCACGGGGCATGTCGACCACCGTGCGGTCGGCGAGCTGAGCCAGGGTGAGGGTTTCCTCCCGCGCCAAGGGGTCATCGGCCGGCAGGCAGACCACCCGCGATTCGGTCGCCAGACGGCATGTCTGGAAGCCGGTGGGCAGCGGTGCGCGGAGAAAGGCGGCGTCCACCTCGCCGACGGCCAGCGCGTCGAACTGCTGGAGGAAGTTGAGGTTGTGGATCTCGATGTCCAGGTGGGGGTGGTGTTCCCGGGTGTGGGTGAGGACGGCCCTGGCGTGCGGCATCGCCGCTTCGGCGCCGAGCGAGCCGACGCGCAGGAGTCCCCGGACCGCCCCCGCGTGTGCGTCGGAGACGTGGAGCAGCCGCTGAAAGGCGTCCAGGGTCGCCCTGGCCTCCTCGGCGACCGCCTCTCCGGCGGGAGTCAGGCGTACGCCGCCCGGGCCGCGCTCGATCAGGCGGACGCCCAGGCGTTCTTCCAGCGTACGGATCTGCTGGCTGAGGGCGGGCTGCGAGATGAACGAACGGGCGGCCGCCCGGCCGAAGTGCCGCTCCTCCGCCACGGCGAGGAGCAGGCGCAGTTGCCGCAGGCTTGGCTCACTCGCGAGGCGACGGCTCTTCCCACCAGGGCTCATAGATTCGACGTTATCAACTCGGCGATGTAATTGGTCATTTGACGATCTAGTCCCCCGCGGGAGGGCCCGCCAGCATGGACGGGCACGCACAGCGCGACATTTTGGAATGGAAGAGGACAGCCATGTACCAGCAGATGATCTTCGTGAACCTGGCCACCAACGACCTCGACGCGTCGAAGAAGTTCTTCACCGAGCTCGGCTATGCGATCAACGACGAGTTCAGCGACGAGACGACGGCCTCGATCCCGCTCGGCGAGACGATCGTGGTGATGCTGCACACCCGCCAGAAGTACGCCGAGTTCACGAAGAAGCCGATCGCGGACTCAACCAGATCCAGCGAGGTGCTGCTCGCGCTGAGCGCGGAGAGCCGCGAGAAGGTCGACGAGCTGGTGGAGAGAGCGGTCGCGGCGGGCGGCACGGTCACCGGTGAGCCTCAGGACCACGGCTTCATGTACGGCCGTTCCTTCGACGACCTGGACGGCCACACCTGGGAGATCATGTGGATGGACGAGACGGCGGGCGAGAGCGAGAACGAGAACTGAGGAAGAGGGTCCCTCGGAGGGCGCCGGACGTACGTGTCCCGGACGCCCCGGTGGAGGACTGGCAGGCGGTCCTCGATCTTGTGGAGGAGAGAGGTTGGCAGTACCAGTACTCCGAAGGGGACAGTGCTGCCGTTGCCTCGGGCGGAGACCGTGCTGTCCCGCCCAACGGACGCCGAGTGCCCGAACCTGCGGGTCTGGCCGACTGCCGACGGCGGCGCTTGGGCAAGCCGGTGCTGATGGATCCGGAGGGCGCTTACGGCCATCCGGTGCTCGGCTTCGACATCGCGGCCGACCGAGTCGTCCTCTTGGCCGAGCCGTTGGTCAGGTGATTGCGGCCGTCGGCCGCGATTCGCGCACCGGCAGACGCTGTCAGTGCCGCGTGGAACACTGCCCGGCATGATCGAACCGAATCCGAAAGCGGACCTGCTCCGGTACCTGCAAGAGGCGCGTGACGCGCTGCTGTGGAAGCTCGACGGGCTCTCGGAATACGACATCCGACGCCCCCTGACCCACACGGGAGCGAACCTGTTGGGGCTGGTCAAGCATGTCGCCGGTGTGGAGCTGGGGTACTTCGGCGACACGTTCGGGCGGCCGTTCTTCGGCGAAGAGCCGCCGCCCTGGTGGTATACGGAGGACGCAGAACCCGAAGCTGACATGTGGGCCACCGCGGACGAGTCGCGCGAAGAGATCGTGGGGCTGTATCACCAGGCGTGGGAGCACTCCGACAGCACGATCGCGACGCTGACGCTTGATGCGATCGGTCACGTCCCGTGGTGGCCGGAGGAACGCCGGGAGGTGACACTGCACCACATCCTGGTGCGCATCATCTCCGAGACCCAGCGGCACGCCGGCCACGCCGACATCGTACGAGAGCTCATCGACGGTTCCGTCGGGTATCTGCAGGGCAAGGACAACATGGCACCAGGTGATCAGGCATGGTGGGAGAGCCACCGGAGCCGACTGGAGCGCGTGGCGCGGGCAGTCGGTGACGACTGACCTCGCCCTGCCACCGCCGCCCTGCCACCGCCGGCTTCACGAGCTCAGCGTGACAGTTGCCTCTGGTCGGAGTCACCGGCGCAGCAAGCGCAGCTCTCCTATCCTCAGCAGCCGGGCGAGCAGGACGTAGCCCACCACCATCGTCACACCGCCGGCGGCCAGGCCCAGGGCCGTTGCCGCCGTGCCGGTGAGTGAGGTCTCGCCGCCCGCGCGGGCGGCCGCCCAGCCGAGGGCTCCGGCCAGGGCGGAGGCCAGGGTCAACTTGCCGTAGGTGCGCGCCAGTCGGCGTCCGTCCAGGTAACCACCGAGGCGTCGGCGCATCAGCCGGGCGGTGAGGAGCAGCCCCACGGCGTACGAGAGCGTGTAGGCGGCGGCCATGCCGGTGACGGCCCAGCGCGCGGGCAGCAGCAGATGGCAGGCGGTGGCCAGGGCTATGTTGACGCCCGCCACCCAGACCGCCATCCAGAACGGGGTGCGGGTGTCCTCGTAGGCGTAGAAGCCGCGGAGAAGGAGGTACTGCGCGGAGAAGGGGATGAGGCCGAGGCCGAACGCCTGGAGCATGTGGCCGAGCGGTTCGGTGGCCGCGGCGTCGGACGCGCCGTGGGCGAAGAGCAGTTCGGCGGTCTGCGGTCCGAAGGCGAGGAAGAAGAAGCCGGCCGGGACGATCACCGTGCCGGTGACGCGCAGCGCGCGGGACAGTTCGCCGCGCAGGTCGGCGGTGCGGCCCTCCGCCGCAGCCTTGCTCATCCTGGGCAGCAGCGCGGTCACGAGGGAGACGGTGACGATGGACTGCGGCAGGAGCCAGATGGTCTGTGCGTACGAGTACGCCGTGTAGCCGACGCCGGCGTGCGGCAGGCGCTGGTCGGCGGCGTTGGCGTAGTTCGTGACGACGGTCAGCGCGACCTGGTTGGCGAGGACGAGCAGCAGTGTCCAGCGGGCGGCCCTGGCGCTCTTGCCCAGGCCGGTGCCGCGCCAGTCGAAGCGTGGCCGGAGGCGCAGGCCCGCGGCGCGCACGAACGGCACGAGCGCCAGGGCCTGCAGGGCGATGCCGCAGGTGGTGCCGATACCGAGGAGCCTGACCTGGGCGGCGGTGATGTCGCCGACGTCCTCGGGCACGGTCATCAGGCCCAGGTAGGCGCCGAACATGGCGACGAGCACGATGTTGTTCAGGACCGGGGTCCACATCATCGCCCCGAACTTCTCGCGGGCGTTCAGGACTTGGCCGAGCATGCCGAAGAGCCCGTAGAAGAAGATCTGCGGCAGCAGGAACCGCGCGAAGACCACGGTGAGCTGGAACGCCTCGTGGTTGGCGGCGTTGTCCCGCATGTAGAGGGCGACGATCTGCGGGGCCGCCCACACCGCGAGGGCCGTGCCGACGCCGAGCACACAGACGACCAGGGTGATGAGGCGCTGCTCGAAGGCGGTGCCTCCGTCGGCGTCGGTCGCCCGGGCGCGCACCAGCTGGGGCACCAGGACGGCGTTCAGCGCGCCGCCGATCAGCAGTGTGTAGAGGCTGGTGGGGACCGTATTGGCGGTGTTGTACGTGGTGGCCAGGAGACCGGTACCGAGGGCTGCGCCCTGGAGGACCTGCCGGATCAGACCCGTGGCGCGGGAGACCACGGTTCCGAAGGCCATGAGAAGCGAAGAGCGTGCGAGGGTCACCACGTCAGCGGCACCTCAAATCCGAATTCCATGCGCTTGATCGTCGCACGGGCCTCTGACAGCGAGACCGTGGCCCGCAGTTCGGGGATCACTTCGGGACGGGCTTCGCCGCCCCCTCCCGCTCCCGCCCCGCGCCCCGCTCGCTCCCCCGGTCCCGCAGGACGCCCGCCGTGCAGGCGGCGATCACGCAGAACGCCACCGGCAGGAAGAACGTGAGGTTGAGCGGCATGAGGTGGGTCAGCGGGCCGATGACCGCGGGGCCCGCGAGCATGCCGAGGTAGCCGAGGCCCGCCACGCGCGAGACGTTGGCCCCCGCCGCGTCGTGGTCCGCGTGGCCCGCGGCGCTGAAGAGCTGCGGGATGCAGCCGGAGAGCCCGGCGCCGAACACGGTCCAGCCGATCAGGGCCAGCGGGATCCAGGGAGCCAGGGCCGCCACTGTCAGGCCGAGCGCGGCCACGGTCGCGCCGTACCGGAGGATGGCCACCGGGCCGAACCGCGCGGCCACCCGGTCGGCGAGCAGACGGCCGACGGTCATGGCCGTGGCGAACGCTCCGTAGGCGAGCGCCGCGGTCGCGGCGGGTGCGTCGAGGACGTCGCGCAGGTGCAGCACACTCCAGTCGTTGGCCACGCCCTCGCAGAGCATGAGCATCAAGGCGAGCGCGGCGAGTGCCCAGATCCGTCGGGGCGTACGGCGCCGTGACGTGGCGGGCGCCTCTTGCGCCTCTTGCGCCTCTTGCGCCGATACGTGTCCGGGCGTCGGCACGCGGCTGGGCTCGGGTCGCAGCAGCGCGGGAGCGGACAGTACGGCGGCCGCGACGCCGAGCAGCGCCACCGCGCCGAGCGTCTCCGCCGGGCTCCAGTCCCAGCTGAGCGTGCGGGCGCCGACCAGGGCGGCGAGGACACCGCCGATGGAGAACGCGGCGTGGAAGGCGGACATGACGGGCCGTCGGTAGTTCCGTTCGACCTGTACGGCGTGCGCGTTCATGCTGACGTCCAGACAGCCGTTGCCGAACCCCAGCGCCAGCAGTGCCGCGCCCAGCGTCCACACGTTCGCGGCGAGCCCCGGCAGGACCAGTGCCGCCGCGCACAGGGCCGCGCTGACCGGTACGACGGTGCGGGCGCCGAGCCGGTCGGTGAGCGGGCCGACGATCTGCATGCCGGCGAACGCGCCCGCACCGAGCAGCAGCAGGAGCCAGCCGAGCACGGCGTGGCTGATCCCCGCGCGGTCCTCCACGGCGGGGATGTGGACGATCCACATGCCCATCAGGAAGCCGTTCAGCACGAAGTAGGCGAAGGTGGCCACTCGGCCGGCTCGCAGTGTTCTGTCCATGCCTTCGAACATAACGAACAAGAGCGATGTTCGGAAGCTTGATTATCGAACAGACAGCCTGTTTGATGTGTGCGTGGCCAGTACAGAGCGACTGAGACAGATCACCGATGCCGTGCGCGAGGCGGGGCGGATCGGCGTCGCGGAACTCGCCGGTCTCACCGGCGCCTCCGAGATGACCATCCGCCGCGACCTGGAGGCCCTGGCCGAGCAGGGCGTGCTCGAGCGCTACCGCGGTGGCGCCAGGAGTCTGCTGCTGCGCGGCGAGGAGCCGCCTTTCGCGCTGCGGGAGCAGGAGGGCCTGGCGGTAAAACGGCGCATCGCCGCCGCGGTGGCCGGGCTGATCGCCGACGGCGAGTCCGTCGTCCTGGACAGCGGCACGACCTGCCTGGAGGTCGCCCGCGCCCTGGAACACCGCCGCCTGACCGTGATGCCGCTGTCGCTGCACGCCGTGAACGCGCTCACGGGCGCGCCGGACGTGACGCTGCTGGTGCCCGGCGGCCGGCCCCGCCCCGGTGAACTGGCCCTCACCGGCCCGCTGACCACGGCGTCCCTGGCCGCGCTGCGCTTCGACACGGCCGTGATCGGCTGCTGCGGGCTGACCGCGGCGGACGGCCTGACCGCCTACGACCTGGACGACGCCGCGGTCAAGCGCGCCGCCATCGGCTCGTCCCGCCGCGTCATCGCCGTCGCGGACGCCGCCAAACTCTCCCGCACCGCCCTGGCCTTCGTCGCCCCCGCCACCAACCTGCACGCCGTCGTCACGGACGACGCGGCACCCGACGAGGAGACCGACGCGCTGGCCGCCGCGGGCATGACCGTACGAAAGGTATGAACCCATGAACCACAGCCCCCGCCCCACCGACCGGCCCGAGGCCGCCACTACCACCGCTGCTACCGCCACTGCCCCCGCACCCGCATCCTCCGTCGTGCTCTTCGACATGTTCGGCGTCATCGCGCACCACCAGTCCGAGGACGGCAAGAACCGGCTGGCCGCCATAGCAGGCGGGCCCGAAGGGGCATTCTGGGACGCCTACTGGGGGCTGCGCCGGCTGTACGACCGCGGGGACGTGACCGGCGCCGAGTACTGGGGGCAGGTGGCCGCCGCGCTCGGCACCGACTTCGACGACGCCCGGGTCGCGCGGCTCGTCGAGGCGGACCTCGCCAGCTGGAGCGCCGTCGACGGCACCATGGTGGCGCTCATCGAGGAGCTCACGGACGCGGGCCGGCCGGTCGCGCTGCTCTCCAACATCCCGGAGGAGTTGGCCGCCCACTACGAAGAGCGGCATTTGTGGCTCAAGCACTTCCAGGTGTGCGCCTTCTCCTGCCGCATCGGCCACGCCAAGCCCGAATCCGGCGCCTACCAGTGGTGCCTGGACGCCCTGGGCGCCCTGGGCGTCGAGCCGGGCCGTGTCCTCTTCGTCGACGACCGCGAGGAGAACATCCGCGCCGCCGAGGCCGTCGGCGTGCGCGGCCACCTCTTCACGTCCGCCGCCCGCCTGCGCGAGGTGCTCCGCCTCAGCGCGTGATCGCGCCCAGCAGCGCTTTGGCGCACAGATCCCGCACCTGTTCCCGCGTCAGGCCGGGCTCCTCCAGCCACTCCAGGCACACCGCCACCAGGAAGGCGAGCCAGCCCCGGACCGCGAGGCGCAGCGCGGGCAGGTCCTGGGTGATGTCCGCGCCGCCCGGGTCGGCGGCGAGGGCCGCGAGGATCTGCCGCTCCTGGGCCGCGAGGCCGTTGCGGTAGACCTCGCGGACCAGCGGGTCGCCCGCGGCCTCGGCCCGGTGGAAGGCGCGGAAGCCCTGTGCGTGACTCTCCACGTAGCCGAGGAACGCGTCGAGGCCGGCGCTGATCTGCTCGTGCACCGGCAGCCCGGGAACGGCCGCCGTCAGGCGCAGCATGCGCTCGCTCTCCCGGTGCACGACGGCGGCGAAGAAGTCCCGTTTGGTCGGGAAGTAGTGGTACAGGAGCCCCCGCGAGACGCCGGCGATCTCGGCGACCCGCTCGATCCACACGTCGTCGTAGGGCTTCTGCGCGAAGAGCCGCGCCCCGACCGAGAGCAGCTGCTCACGCCGCTCCTCGGTGCTCAGCCTGCGGCGTGTGCGCTCCTGGGGATTCGCGGCCATGCGGGCACCTTACTTGACGCGAATTCAATAGCGGCACCAGACTGGGATCCGTTGTTGAATCCACGTACAACAGGCCCAACGGGCCCGTCGGACAAGGGAGATGGGCGCATGGCGCAGACGACGCGGTCCGCGGCGGCGGACAGTCCTGAAGGACGGCCCGTACCCGCCACTCCCCCGGAGGGATCCACACCCGCCACTCCCCCGAAGGGGTTCCGCAGCGCCGAGCTCGGCTGGCCCGAGCTGCACCGCATCCCGCACCCGCCGCGCCGCCTGCCGCTGCTCGGCGACATCCTGGGGGCGAACGTCCGCACGCCGCTGCAGGACTCGATGAAGCTCGCCCGCAGGCTGGGCCCCATCTTCCGGCGCAAGGCCTTCGGCAAGGAGTTCGTCTTCGTGTGGGGCGCCGAGCTCGCCGCGGACATGGCGGACGAGTCGAGGTTCGCCAAGCACGTGGGCCTCGGCGTGGCCAACCTCCGCCCGGTGGCGGGCGACGGGCTCTTCACGGCGTACAACCACGAGCCCAACTGGCAGCTCGCGCACGACATACTCGCGCCGGGGTTCAGCCGCGAGGCGATGGCGGGCTACCACCCGCTGATGCTGGACGTGGCGCGGCAGCTGACGGCCCGCTGGGACGAACGGGAGACGGCGGGGCGGGCGGTGGACGTGCCGGGCGACATGACGAAGCTGACGCTGGAGACGATCGCCCGCACCGGTTTCGGGCACGACTTCGGCTCCTTCGAACGGTCGGCGCCGCACCCGTTCGTGTCGGCGATGGTGGGCACGCTCTCCTTCGCCCAGCGCCGCAACGTGGTTCCACCCCTGCTGAGCCCGCTGGTGCTGCGCGGCGCCGACCGGCGCAACGACGCGGACATGGCCTACCTCAACCGCACGGTCGACGCGGTGATCGCGGCTCGCCGCGCCGGGACCGGGCCGGGCGGTCGGGGCGGGCAGGGCGGTCAGGGCGATCTGCTCGACCGCATGCTGGAGGTCGCCCACCCGGAGACCGGGGAGCGGCTCACTCCGGAGAACATCCGCCGCCAGGTCATCACGTTCCTGGTCGCCGGGCACGAGACGACGTCCGGCGCGCTGTCGTTCGCGCTGCACTACTTGTCACGCTCCCCGGAAGTGCTCGCCCGCGCGCGGGCCGAGGCCGACGAGGTCTGGGGCGCCGAGGAGGAGCCCGCGTACGAACAGGTGGCCAAGCTGCGGTACGTGCGCCGGGTGCTCGACGAGTCGCTGCGGCTGTGGCCGACCGCTCCGGGGTTCGCCCGCGAGGCCCGCGACGACACCGTGCTCGGGGGCGTCCATCCGATGCGCCGCGGCGCGTGGGCGCTGGTCCTCGCGACGATGCTGCACCGCGATCCGGCGGCCTGGGGTGAGCGTCCCGAGGAGTTCGACCCCGACCGGTTCGCCCCTTCGGCCGTACACGGCCGGCCCGCCCACGTCTTCAAACCGTTCGGCACCGGAGCGCGCGCCTGTATCGGACGTCAGTTCGCGCTGCACGAAGCGACCTTGGTGCTCGGCCTGCTGCTGCGCCGCTACGACCTGCACGCCGACCCGGCCTACCGACTGCGCGTCGCCGAGCGTCTCACCCTCATGCCCGACGGCCTCACCCTGCGGCTCACGCGCCGCGCCCGGGCCGCGTAGGGCGCCATTGTCAGACCCGTGCGCGAGAGTGGAGTTGGCATCCCACGATGCCGACCACGCATCCAGCGCAGAGGAGTCGCTCGACATGACCGGCACGACGTCCGAGGAACTGCTCGCCGCCCAGGCCTGCTTGCGCCTGCTGCACACGGCGCGCGCCACGCTCTCCGACTCCGCGTCGGTCTCCCCCGTGGCCGCGGCGACGCTGCTCGCGGGACCGATGGCGGAGGCCGACGAGGCGCTGCGCCGCGCGGGTCTCGCGGGCAACGAAGCGATGCTGCTCGACCGGATCTACGACCTCGCGCCGCCCCCGCGAGCCGCCGATCCGGCCCGCCGTCCGGCTGCTGAGCGGACCCCGATGCCCCGTTCCCGCACACGAGAAGGGAGCCAGTCGTGAGCGCCGAGGAGGGCAACGCCTCGTACGGGCACAAGGAGTTCAAGCGTTCCAAGAGCCACTTCGCCGACCGCGTCACCGCGGACGGCAGGGACGGCTGGCCCGTGGAGGCGGGCCGTTACCGCCTGGTGGTGAGCCGGGCCTGCCCCTGGGCCGGCCGGGCGCTCATCGCCCGCCGGCTGCTCGGCCTGGAGAGCGCGCTCTCCCTGGCCGTCACCGACCCGATCCAGGACGACCGGAGCTGGCGGTTCACGCTGGATCCGGACGACCGCGACCCGGTCCTCGGCATCCGCTTCCTCAGTGAGGCGTACGAGGCCCGGGAGAGCGGGTATCCCGGCGGCGTCAGCGTCCCCGCGATCGTGGACGTACCGAGCGGCAAGCTCGTCACGAACGACTTCCAGCAGATCACGCTGGACTTCGCCACGGAGTGGACGGCCCTGCACCGCGAGGGAGCCCCGGACCTGTATCCCGAGCCGCTCCGCGACGAGATCGACACCGTCATGGAGGGCATCTACCGCGACGTCAACAACGGCGTGTACCGCTCCGGTTTCGCCCCGGACCAGTCCACGTACGAAACCGCGTGCCGCGACGTGTTCCGCCGTCTGGAGCTCACCTCCGAGCGCCTGGCGAGCCGCCGCTATCTCGTCGGCGACACGATCACCGAGGCGGACATCCGGCTGTTCAGCACGCTGGTGCGGTTCGACGCGGTCTACCACGGCCACTTCAAGTGCAACCGCTGGAAGCTGGCCGAGGACCCGGTACTGTGGGCGTACGCGCGCGATCTGTTCCAGACCCCCGGCTTCGGCGACACCATCGACTTCGACCACATCAAGCGGCACTACTACGAAGTGCACACAGGCATCAACCCGACCGGCATCGTGCCGCTGGGCCCGGACCTCTCCGGCTGGCTGACACCGCACCACCGGGAGCAGCTGGACGGCCGCCCCTTCGGCGACGGCACGCCTCCGGGGCCCGCGCCCGCCGGGGAGGAGGTGCCGACGGGCCGCCCTTGATTCCGCCCCGGTGGCCGAAGCGGCGCCCTACATCACGGCGATGGCTACAGGGCGCCGGAGGCCACAGCGCGATCACGCAGGGTTCGCAGACTGATACGTGCCCCTGTCTGCTCTTCGATGTGCCATTCGCTCATGCCTTGGCAGGTCTTCGTACCACGGGCGACAGCACCGGCTTCGTCGACCCGGCCGTAGGGCGTGCCACCGGTCGCGGTGAGGACGATGCCACCGTCTTCATCGATGGTGGCCCAGTGATCCGTGGAACGGTAGGTGAGCACGATCCGTGTACCGCCCGAGAGGATCTTGGCCGCGACCATGCGGGCGACGTCGGTACGACGGCGCCTGGCAGCCGGCCTGCGCCGCGCCGCGGGCGCGGACGTCCGGGCCGACGGCGCGTCGGCGCCGCCCTGCTTACCGGGCAGGGCGGTCGGCAAGCCCAGGCGCTCAGGATTCCAGATGTGTTCGAACAGGCACAGATACAGCTCCTGGCGGGTTTGGACGACGGAGGTCATCGTCTCCCGGGGGCCGAACGGCCTGAGGATCTTGCCGAGCTTGTGGGTTCTGATGAACTCTCGCAGCAGCGGGTTCCGCTGGTCGTAGCCGGGGGCGATGATGCCCAGCAGGACGTTGCTGCGGGCGTAGTAGCCGGCCTTCTCGTTCAGGGGCAGGTCGTTGATGCTGGAGTTCTCGCGCCCCATGAGCAGGCCCAGACCGCCCAGTTGGTTGCGGCGGCTGCGGAAGACGACGGGATCGGGGATGTCCTCCTTCACGCGGTGATGGTGGTTGGCCCACAAGTGCTCGATGTGGAACCGGTCCCGGTCCAGGTAGGCGAGCACGTCGTGGGGTCGCTGGCAGGCGTCCTCTACGTAGGCGGTCGCCCGGGCCAGCAGGTAACGGATCTGATGGGCGTTGTTGCCGCGCAGCCCGAGCGTGACCGCGTCGCGTATCACGCCTGCTTCCTGGGTGATGAGGTCGCCGAGCGCGGCTGCGACATCGGCGACGGTGCGGCACCCGCGCAGAAGGGGGACGAGCGTCTCGTGGGCCAGGGCGTCAGCGTCGGCCGACTGCACGGGCAGGTCCTGAAGGACCCTCAGGGCATACCAGCGGTCCATGTAGTCGGCGACGAGGCGACCCTTGTCCTTGGCGTCGGACGGCTGGTCGTCGGGGTCGATGGCGGCGAGGATGGCGACTGCCTGGCAGGCGAGTCCGTTGTGTTCATTGAAGAGGACCGCCTCGAGACGGTCGCCACCCGTCTTGAGCCCGCGGCCGGCGGCGAGGAAGGGCCTGTACAGCCTGGCCGTCTTCAGCAGGTCCTGCACGAAGTGCAGGAAGTTGGCGGGGCGTTCGGGCACCAGTTTCAGATGCTCGGCATGCTGCCTGACCCAGACGTTGAGATTGTTGTCGATCTGCGCGCGGTCCTCGGCGAGACCCTCGCGTGCGTAACGGGCCAGCAGGAGTGCCTTGATGAAGCGGGAGGCCGCTGTGGAGTCCTCCCGGTCGGTCACCAGTTCCCGCAGCATGTCGTGCCATTGGGTGTTCAGCTGGTCTTCGTTCTCACCGACGTGGGAGAGCAGGTGGCTCTTGAGGAGATCCACGGCGGTGAGGCGGGCGCCGCGGTCGTTCATCGTCTCGAACATCCGGTAGCCATGGTCGGGGCTGGCCGCGCGGATCCCGACCAGGACGACCCGGTCCAGCAGCCACTCGGTGAACCGGTGGAGACTCTCCGCGTCGAGCTCTTCCGCGAGTTGGGCCTCGATCTGCTGACTGCGCGCCCACAGGTTGCGGCGGGAGAGGGAATCCCCCACGCCAGTCTCGTAACGGCGGGCCTGGCTCACCGCTCGCAGGACTGGCTCGTGATCGGTGATCCCGAGCGAGAAGTGCTCGCCGTCGGTCGTGATGACCCGGTTGAGCCGGTCGACGGCCCGGGAGTCCGCGCGCTCCTGCGCCGCCAGGCGCAGTTGCAGGAAGAGCAGGTGCAGCGTGACGAACCGCTGCTGCCCGTCGACGAGGTAACGCCGGTTCTTGGAGGGCTCGTAGTAGACGAACGGCCCCAGGAAGTACTGCGGTGCGGTGTACGGCCGACGCAGGTAGGAAGGGTTGGCCGACCAGTTCCTGAACGATCCGCACAGATCCCGCAGCAGCATGCGGACTTCACCCTCGCCCCAGGTGTAGTCGCGCTGGTAGTAGTCGATCTCATAGGTCACGTCACGGAACAGTTCCTTGAGGCAGAAGCCCTGAGACCTGATCTCGTCCGACCCCATGACACCACTCCCCACCTGCCCGGCGTATGGCCTTATGCTCCCAGCTGCCCCTGGCGGCCGTACAGACAGCGTGCGACTCGCCCGGGGAACACATCGTCGGCGGAGGCCGAACCATGCAGAACCGGAAGCGGCTTTGGCTCCGCGCGGCCGCCCCCGTGCCCATCTTGGCCATGGCCCTGACCGCCTGCACGGGAGTCGACGGGGAGAGCGACAGCAAGCCCGAGGGTCCCGCCAGCAAGGCTGGCTATCGCCACCTGAGTGCCGGCGACAGCGTCACCGCGACCTTCGAGGAGGCCGATGGAGAGATCACGTATACCGCCATAGCGCAGAAGGTGACTGTCGGAACGAAGGCGGACGCCGCCCTCGCGCTCCATCCGGAGCAGGTCAAGGGCTTCGTCACTGTCGTTGCGCACGTGAAATACACGAGCCGGGGCGGCGTCGTTGTGAACTCCTATCCGGATGTCGGCGACGTCGTCGAGATCTACGCGGACGGCGCTCCCGGTGCCAACCTGGGAGACGCCCAGGATGACGCCCCTGGTTGCGAGAAGGACATGGACATCGTGAACTGGGAGCCTGGACGAAGCCATGTCATATGCCAGACATACATGGTCCCCAAGGAAGCCGAAGAGATCGCCGTGCACTGGGCGCCCAAGGAGGGCGAGCCTCGATATGTCTGGACGTTCAAGAACCCGGCAGGGATGTAGATCACCTGAGGCCACCAGGCTGTGGAGCGGGGCGGCGAGCACCACGGCCGGCCCCCTTTCTCAGGCGCTCAAGGACCGCCGGGGGTCGTGCCGCGCCTCGAACGCGACCTCGATGCCGTCACCGCCGGCCTCACGCAGCCCTGCAACTTTTCCGCAAGCGAGTTCTCCTCGCTCCGTAATCTGATTGCTGAACCTGGCCCGGACCTTACGGTTGAGAAGTGACGATCGAGTACGAGTGGCGGGCCGACTTCGACAACGCCGCCCTCAACGCGCTGCACGCTGACGGCTTCGGTCACCCGGTTGCTCGGACTGACTGGCGAGAACGACTTGAACGCCACAGTCTCGGCTGGGTCTGCGCATGGGAAGACGGCTCGCTGATCGGCTTCGTCAACGTGGCCTGGGACGGTGGGGTTCACGCCTTCATCCTGGACACGGTGGTCGCCCAGCATCGCAAGCGGAGCAGTGTTGGTAGCACGCTGGTCGCAACTGCGGCTCGCGAAGCTCGTGCCGCCAAGTGCGAGTGGTTCCACGTCGACTTCGAGGAACACCTTCGTTCGTTCTACTTCGACGCCTGCGGCTTCAAGGAGACGACGGCCGGACTGATCGCGCTGTAGCACGAGCACGGTGAGTCAGCCATGACGACGTGGGCCCGCCCGGCCCCGCCGCTTCGGCAGCTGCGGATCGCCGCGACGCTCGTGCGGGTGCCTCTTCGGTAGAGCGTGACTTCTGATCACGCGGAAGGGAAGAGCTGTTCGCCGACCCATAGAGGTTCCGGATTGATGTGTGGCTGGCCCGCTACGACGACGGTCGGCACGGTTTCGTTGCCGTCGTTGGACGCCCTCACTGCCGCGGCTGCTGCCGGGTCTCGTTAGATGTTGACCCAGTGCAGCCGGCGGGCGTTGTGCCCCAGTCGGATGCGCAGTCGTATGCAGTACTTGCAACCCGGCCGCCAGAAGACGACCGGCCGGCCGTCGACCGCGCTGCGGCGTTGTGCCTCCTGCGCGCCGATCGACCTCGGGAAGATCAGGGGCGAGTGCACGCAGGCGAGGGTCAAGAACGCCGACAGGAGCACCGCGGCTGTGCCGGGGCTGCCCTCGAAGGTCAGTCCGGCTGCGACGGCTGAGCCGCAGAGAGCAAGCAGTGTCGGCAGGATCCAAGCGCGCATCATGGTGACGCAGGCTATCGAGGAGTCGACATACTCCTCGAGCCAGGCGGAGCTTCTGATGTGGCAGTCTCCACGCGCAGGGCGTGCGCGGTCCTGCCGCACGTGGCGGGCGGAGCGCCACCTGCGCAACGGGGCCGCCGCCACGCCGCAGCCCCGATCGCACGGGCACGCTTACCGCTGCCCTGGGCGGGTTTCTCTGTCAGCCCTGCTCAACAGGGGCCGCCATCCTCTCGTTACGAGGCAAGAACGGGAGCTCGATGTGGACGCGGTCGGCGGCGGCGAGGATCTTCGGGGCGTCGTCGACCGGTGGATGAATGTGGTGGTTGATCCGTTTCTTGACCTCCGCGCCGTCGGCGCCCGAGGCCATCACCCTGCGGTCCCAGCCCCGGGTGAAGACCGCACCGGCGCCTCCCAGGTCCAGGCAGGTGACGTAGGGGCCGGGCGTGAAGTCGCGCAGCGGCACGTCGAGCAAATCGGCCGCCGCGTTGTACCCGGCCATAGCCGAGGGGGGTGGCGTGTTGGCAGGACTGCATAACCGTGTGCTCGGCGTCGAATGCCGCCGCGGCCGTGTCTCCGGCGACGAACACGTCGGGCAGGGCGCGCAGCCGCCGGTCCACCGGCACCCGGCCCAGGGAGTCGAGCTCGTCGGAGATCTGCCGGGTGAGGTCACTGGCCTCGATCCCCGCGCACCAGACGACAGCGTCCGCCTCGACCCTGGCGCCGCCGGAGAGGACGGCGTATCCGTCACCGACCTCCGTCACCGTTGTCCCGAGGCGGGTTTCCACGCCCAACTCCTCCAGCGCCGCCTCGATCTCCCGGCGTGGCCCCGGACCGAGCTGGTCCGCGACCACTTCCGACCGGTCCACCAGCAGCACCCGACCCCGGGCGGCCAGTGCGGTCGCGGCCTCCAGGCCAACGAACCCGGCGCCGACCACCACGGCACGATAGTTGTCCCGTTCACGCAGGTGGTCGGTGAGCCGCCGGGCCCCGTCCAGGGTGTCGATATTGAAGAGCCGTTCGGCCTCGGGCAGGCTTCGGGGCCGAACGAGCTTGCTGCCCGCCGCCAGCACCAGCCGGTCGTAACCGATCTCCTCGCCGTCGGCCACCACCACGCGGCGGCCGGTCTCGATCGTGCTCACCGAAGCCCGCAGATGCCCGACGCCGATCGGCTCCAGGATTCTCCTGAGTTCCACCTTGGCCAGATCCGGCTCCGGCTCGTACAGGCGCGGCCGCAGCACCAGGTGCTCGTTCGGCGCTATGAGCGTGATGCGCAGGTCCGCATCCGCATCCGTATCCGTATCCACACCCGCATCCCCGCGCGCCAGTGATGCTCCCGCCGCGCTCCACACACCCGCGAAACCGCCTCCGACGATCACAACGTGCGCCATCGTGTCTGCCTCTCTTTCCGACTCCGCCCCCTCCGGGCATCGGAGGAGGCGACAGGGAGACAAGACGGCAGGCTCAGACGTGACCAAGACCGGCGAGCTTCTCAGGATTGACCAGCCGCCTGTACGTCGTGGTCCGCCCAGCGGCGATCTCAACGGTGTCGAGCCAGACCAGTTCGCCGCCGCGGTAAGTGGCCAGCGTCGGCCGCCCGTTCACCTCGATGATCCGGAACGCGTCGGGGCACCTGATCTGGACCTGCCGGATCATCAGCAGGGCAATCGCCTCCGCGCCGTGCACCGGCCTGCGCGCGGCCGTCGTCTTGCCGCCGCCATCGCCGACATAGACGGCCCCGGGGTGCAGGAGCTCGACGAGCCCGGCGACGTCCCCCGCATCGGCGGCCGCCTTGAACGCCTCAAGCACACGTTTGGCCTCGGCCCGGGAGGCGCCGGGCGGATCCTCGGCCCCGGCGACCCGCGCTCGCGCCCGAGAGGCGAGCTTACGGCTGGCAGCGGACGTGTTGCCGAGCACCTCGGCCGAAGCGTCGGGCCCGGTCAGCAGTGGTTCGGGCAGCCAGGGCCCGACATAGGTTTCGTGCCGTACCCGCGCGGATTTTCAATACGTTGTAGGACATCCGGGCGGCCAAAGTCACCAGCCAGGCCCGCAAATCCCGCACCTCGGACAGGTCGGCGCCGGCGGCGCGCAACCAGACCTCCTGCGCCACGTCCTCGGCCTCGACCACAGAGCCGAGGATCCGGTAGGCCGCCCCGAATACCGCAGGGCGATGCGTTTCCCAGTCCGCCTCCGCCAACATGCCAGTCAGCACCATTCGCGGCCTCCAGCCGCCTCGGCACCGTCATCGGCCGTCAACTCTAGACAGAACCGATCTGCTGGCTGAGCGGAACGGCCCCCGAGCGGAACGGCCGACCCGGAGCGGCCGTACAAGGTTCGGCTCCAACAGCCGAACAGGTCAGCGCTGCCGGTCAGCGGTCACGAGCAGCGTGACCGCCGCTCGCGGCCCGTTGGACCTCGCTGGAAGCCTGTCAACGGCGATGTTGGTGAATCCGGCCTCGTCGAGGGCTTTCACCCATACCTGCTCTTGGAGGACCCAGCGACGCAGCGAGGCCGTCTCGCCCTCGGGGGTTTTCGCGGGGACGTCGGCTGCCACCAAGTCCGGTTGCGGCGCAGCGCCGTTCGCGTAATGGGCCAAGGTGGAGAAGACCAGTCGCCCGCCCGGCTTCAGCGCGGCGGCTGCTGCCGGCAGCAGCTCGCGCGGATCAGTGAAATCGACGGCTCCGAACACGCTGTACAGCACGTCGTAGCCGCTCTTCGTCGCCTTCGCCCCCTTCGCCGCCTGGAGGTGGGGCACGGCGTCGGACGATGCGATACGCAGGCGTGGGGCGAGGTGGCCGAACAAGTCGGTGGCCATCTCGTACTGTGCGGGAGAGGCATCGACGGCGACGATTACGGCGGGCTCGTGGTGGACGGCTAGATGTGCGGCATGCCGGGCGGCTCCGGCACCGAGGTCACCGACCACTCGTCCCGTCAGATCCCCCAGCACTTCGCAGCCGGGGCCGCCGTCCTGACTCCAGGCCCAGTGGAAGGCATCGGGGACAGCGCGGTCGCGCTCGGCGCGGGTGCGGCCGTAGTGGTGCCAGAGGTCTGCCGTGGCTGTCATCCGCACCAGCTTGGCGGGTGCGGGCCGGCGTCGGGATGGTTTCGGTCGACCTCACCCGGCCGTGTGCCATGGCCATGCCCCGGCGGGCGTCGGTCGGGGCATGGCTCTGTCGCTGGTTGAACCCCACCGAGAAGACCCAGTAGGGCCTCCCGACGGACGAAGCAGAGGCCGCCTCCTTGCTGGGCAACGGCGCAGACAGGATCGTCGGCGGCCCGAAGAAGTACCTGCTACGGCACTTCAACGCGATGCGCGACTTCTACCGGGGTGCGTCGCAACGGCACCTCCTCGTCGTGCTCTGGTGGGACTGACCCGGGCCGTCTCGCCGTCTGCCACGCACCCGGGCGCATGCCTGTCGCCTTGCGGAAGAACACCGAGAAGTTCGACGCGTCGGGGAAGCCGAGCGTGGCGGCGCAGCGAGCCGCGGTGAGGTGGTCGTGTGCGAGGAGTCGTTTGGCCTCCAGGACGATCCGGTCGACGATGTACGCCTTCGCGGTGCGGCCGGTGACCTGCTGCACGGCTCGTGAAAGGGTGCGGGGCGCGTATCCCAAGGTACGGGCGTAGTAGCCGACGGCGTGGTGCTCCCGGAAGTGCGCTTCGACGCTGGAGCGGAACAGCAGGAACACCGGGTGGGTGGACCGTGCTTGGGCGTGCGGTGGCCGCAGCCGGGCGATGAGCGCGGAGAGCAGGATCTGGGGCAGCTCCGTCGGGGCGTTCTCGGGTGGGGCGGACGCCTCCAGGAGGAGATGGTCGCGCGCCGTTTCGACGAAGGGCCAGTCGGCGTCGGAGACGCTCCAGTGCGCGACGAGGTCCGGGGACGCGACGAGTTCCCGGGTGGCGTGGGTGACCGGTGCGGTCGGCACGAAGAGCACGAGGTGTCCCGCCACATCGGCGATGTCGTCCCACCGGTGCACCGCGCCGGGTGGAATCCATACCGCGGACCGCTCTTTGAGCGGGTGTTGGAGGAAGTCCACCGTGACCGTGCCTCGCCCGGCGTCGACGACGGCGAGGACATGGAAGTCGGCACGTTGTGTGCCGCCGTCGTTCAGCTCGCGGAGGCGGTCGAACGTCATCGTCTCGACTGCGGCGGCGCCGTGCCCCGAGGGCTGATAGGTCATCTGCCGGATCACGCTCACGCTCACGAGTCCATTTTTCACCATCAGGGGACCAGTCGCGCCGATGCCCTGCCCCGGTACGGAGAGTTCGATGAACACAAGGGGCAATCGCCCAGCACGCCGACCGGAAGAGCTCACTGTGAACATGACGCAGCAGACGCACCTGCCCGCTTACGATCACCGGCCCGGGACCGGGCCGACCCTTGTGTTCCTGCACTACTGGGGTGGTTCCGCCCGCACCTGGGAGCTCGTCGTCGACCGTCTCACCGGCCGTGACACGCTCACAGTCGACTTCCGCGGATGGAGCCGGTCGAGCGGTCTGCCCGGCCCCTACACGCTCGGTCAACTCGCCGACGACACGCTCGCCGTGCTGACCGACGCGGGGTCACCGACTACGTCCTGGTGGGGCACTCGATGGGCGGCAAGGTCGCACAGCTGGTCGCGGCCACCAGGCCCGCCGGCCTGCGCGGCATCGTCCTGGTCGGCTCCGGTCCGGCGAAGCCCGCCGCACAGATCACCGCCGAGTACCGGGAAGCTCTTTCCCACGCCTACGACTCCACCGAGTCCGTCGCCGGGGCACGGGACCACATCCTCACCGCGACCGAGTTGCCCGCGTCGGTCAAGGCACAGATCGTGACCGACTCGCGGACCGTCGCCGAAGCCGCCCGCACCGAGTGGCCGCTGCGCGGCATCGCTCAGGACATCACCGAACACACGCGCATGGTCGACGTTCCCGCCCTCGTGGTCGCCGGAGAGAACGATCAGGTCGAGCCTGTCGATGTGCTCCGTCGCAACCTGGTGCCCTATCTCTCCCGAGCCGACTTCATGGTGATCCCGCACACCGGTCACCTGATCCCGCTGGAGGCTCCGACCGACCTCGCCGACGCCCTCACGGCCTTCGCCTTCGCGTCAACAGCCTGACTATCCGCGGCTAGACGACGCTGCACCCGGCTTCCCGGTTCACTCCTCGCATACTGGACTGATGAGTCCGAACTCCCCGGCCTCCCGGTTCCGGGACCCGCGCAGCACGAAGTACGACTTCCTCGATCCTGTCCTCGTGTGCTGCCCCGGTTGCGAGAAGGCCGCGCACGTCGAAACAGCACGGGACCCGGACAGAGTGCCCGAGGGCCAGGGCCTCTTCGCGCCAAGGCGTCTCGTCTGCCCGAACTGCGGGACGTCGAAGGAATGGGGCGGTGGATGTGTGTCCTTGCACCGGGACTGGTACGCGCCGGCCACAGACCCGTATTTCAATCTCCCTCTGTGGCTACAGACCGAGACCCGGCACGGGTGGGTGTGGGCCTACAACCTGCAACACCTGGACGTCATCAGACGATTCGTCCAGGCATCGCTGCGTGAAGGGATTCCCTGGCACGACAACGGCCGAAGGATGACCGTGCTCGCCCGCCTGCCCGCATGGATGCAGCAAGCCAAGAACCGCGACGAGGTACTGCGGGCCATCGCCCGCATCCACGCCTCGCTGCTTCGCACTTGACCCGTCGTGCGCCCTCCCCCGGGAGGGTCATGTCACTACGCTCGCGCTGTCTCGTGAGGCGTGTTCCTCGGACTGCGACTTCAGGGCGCCCCGTCCCCGCGTACGGTCCATCTCGCGCCATTCCGGCCGCAGTCCGGCCAGATTCGTGGTGAGGAAGTACGCGACGCCGCAGGCGAGCAGCACCGGCACGAGTCCGGCGACAGTCACCGCCGCCCCGGCGAGCAGCCCGCCGAGAGGGATACCGGCCCAGGCCAGCGAGTCACCGAGCGCGTTGACCCGGCCCAGCATCCGGCGCGGCACCCGCTCGACGAGGACGGCTCCCAGCACCGGGTTGACGAAGCCGGCACCGAACCCGCTGATCGCGAAGACGGCCAGTACCGCCCCGAGCGGGGCGTCGAGGGCGAGGATCAGGAACCTCGGTGCCCCTGCCAGCAGGAACCCGGTGAGGACCACCACCCGTCGCCGCAGCCGGTGCGCGGCCACCGCGGCGATCAGGCTTCCGCCGACCGCCGCTGCCCCCATGACGCTGCCCATCAAGCCGATCACGGCCGGCCCGTTACCGGACTCTCTGGCCCAGATGGGTATGAGCACCGAGCTGAACGCCGCGTCCAGCAGGTTGGTGATGCCGACCATGACGATGACGGTGATCAGCAGTGGGTCGCCACGCAGGAAGGTGAAGCCCTCGCCGAACCGCCGCCAGTAACCCGGTTTCTGCGCTCCGGCAGGCGAGGGGGTTTCCCCGACCGCGTGGCCCATGCCTCGAGGCAGCGCGAGTTTGATGATCACCGACCCGAGGGCGAAGCATCCCGCGTTGACGGCGAGCCCTGTCAGGGGGCCGAGCAGCGCCACCAGGGATCCGCCGACCGCCAGGCCGACGGTGGACGCGAGTCGCTCGATCACGCCGGACAGGCCGGTGGCCCGCTCCAGCGGCACCCGGCCGCGCTCGGCCGCCTCCGGGACCATCACCTCCTTGGCCAGGTCGCCGGGGCCTCGGGCTGCGCCGATCAGCGCGACGAGGAGTAGAAGCAAGGGAAGGTGGAGCAGGTCCAGGGCGTGGAGCAGTGGAACCGCGGCGGCGGCGGTGGCGCTGACCAGATCGGTGGTCCAGGAAACGGCTCGCGGGCCGACCCGGTCCACCAGCGGTCCGGTGAACGCCTTGACGACCACGTAGGGAGCCATCTCGCAGAAGGCGACCAGTCCGGTCTGCGTGGCGCTGCCGGTGGTGACGAGGACGAACCAGGGCAGTGCCACCACGGAGATCCGCGTGCCGGTCAGCGACACGGCCATGGCCGCCAGCACCCCGCCGAGCGGCCGTAAGGACCTCTTGCCGGGTATGCCGTCGGACTCTGAGGCGTCGGCGGTCACGGCGTCGGGCCTCCTTCCTCTTTCTGAGAGCCGGAAGGGAGCGACGGCCCGGCGGGCGCATCCAGTTCGGGCAGGATCTGCGTGATCACGGCGACCCGCTCGGCTCCCTCGGGGGCGCTTGCCGCCGTCTCCGGCGCGTCTCGTCGGTAGCGCGCGATGACTTCCGCCAACTCCCGGTACAGGGCGGCGGTTTCCTCGGGCGTGAGCCGCAGGGCCCAGTCGCTCATGTCGAAGGTGTTCCGCCATGCGCGGGGCATCGTCTGAAGCCCGCTCAGGGTCTGCTGCGTGCGCAGGGTGTAGAGGGCGGCGATGGACTGCTGGTAAGCCAGTGCGGCCTCGGGCTCCCGCTCGGCCAGCTCCGGATCGTTGAACCAGGTCGTCCGGTGCACCGTCCGCCACCAGCGTTCTCGCGCGTTGCCGCGTTCGGTGTCCTCCTCGACGAAGCCGGCCGCGCCCAACTGCCGGAGGTGGTAGCTGGCCGTACCGGAATTCACGCCCAGCCGCTCCGCGAGGCGGGTGGCCGTCGACGGGCCGTACTTCCGCAGCAGCCCCACCAACTGCACGCGCACGGGATGCGCCAGGGCACGCAGCCCCTTGGCATCCAGAACAACAGAGTCAGCTTCGGTTTGCGGGCCGTCCGGCCTCACGTTCGGATCAGTCATGCCGAGCACCCTAGACCGCCAAGAGTTGTTCGCAAAGGTCTCTTTGCGAACAACTCTTGGCGGTCCAGGCCCTATTGGCCTTCCCTGTGCCACTGCTCATCTACGCCCCCCCAGCCATCGCCTCGACGCCCTCCGTCAACGAGAGCTTCAAGGCTGGGCCGGGCCTCACGACTCCGCGGCCCCGGGGCCGGGCTGCCGCTGGCAGTTGCCCGGCCGGTGGGCGGGTGGTTGTGTCAGCGGACGACTTTGATCCCGAAGCGCGCGCCGCCGAGCGCGAATTGGATGGCGCTGTGCATGTGGGCGTACATCTCCATGCCCCGGCAGGAGACGATCGGCCCGAGGTCCAGGACATCCTGCCAGCCGTAGGCGCGCAGGAGCTCGGTGACCTCTGCCTTGGCGTCCGCGTCTTCGCCGGCGATGAACATCGTGTGCTCGCCGCCGCCGATGGCCTTGGGGTTGACGGCTGTCTCCTGCTCCTGGGTGACGCAGGCCTTGACGACCTTCGTCTCCGGCAGGGCGCGCTGGAGGCGCTCACCCAGGCTGTCGGAGTCCACCGGGTCCAGCGCGGGCATCATGCCCCAGGGGGTGGGCCAGGGGTGTTCGTGCTCCGGGTTGTAGACGTAGGGGACGGCGTAATCCATCAGGGTCTTGCCGGCCAGGTGCTCGCTGATCGCGGTGAGTGCCGCCACCGCGTTGGCGCCGTCGATGCCGTTGATGACGAAGTCCGCTTCCGCTGCCGCCTCCCCGAAGGTCATGAGCTCGATGCCCGGGTGATCGGCGAGCCATTGCCCGAACGGCGGGGTGCCCATGAAGTCGGGTTCGGTGCGGGCGAGGGTGGCCTCGGGGTCGCGGGTGCCCACGACGACCGTGTGGCCGAGTGCGGTGAGTTCGGCGGCATGCGCGCGGCCCCCGCCGCCGGTGCCCAGGACTGCGATCTTCATGCCGATACTCCGTTCTCGTGGCTGTTCTCACTGTTCTCAGTGTTTTCAGTGTTCTCAGTGTTCTCAGTGTTCTCAGTGTTCTCATTGCCGGTTTCACACAGGAACCAGTGGTTGCCCCTCGGGTCCTGGAAGACCGCGACCTTGACGGGGCCGGTCTGCCGCGGCGGTGCGGCGACCTTGCCGCCGTGCCGCTCCACCTCGGCGAGGGTGGCTTCGACGTCCTGGGTCCCGAGGAAGGGCACCGCTTTGCCGGTCTGCCAGAACGTCGACAGGTCGCCGGACTCCGGGTTGCCCTCCGTGACGTCCACCAGGTTCAGGGGGATGTGCGCTACGAAAAGGAGCCTGACCACCGTGACCGAGAAGACCCGCCGCACACGCCGACACGACCCCGACCGCCGGGAACGCATCACCGAGGTGGCCGAAGAGCTGATCGCCGAACGCGGCCTGGAGGGGCTGACCCACCGGGCGATCGCCGAGCGGGCCGACGTCTCGCTCTCCTCCACCACCTACCACTTCGCCGACCGCGAGGCCCTCATCCGCGCCGCCCTGGAACGCGCCGCCGAACGCTTCGCGGGCTTCGTACGGTCCTGGGTCCAGGAACACGCCACCGCCGGCCCCGACCGGATCGCCGAGGCCCTGGCCGACAGCGTCATGGCCTGCCTGGGCGAAGGCCGCACCAGCGCGGTCGTCGAGTACGAGCTGCACGTCGCCGCCCTGCGCCGCCCGGAACTGCGCGAGGCGGCCGGCCTGTCCGCCCACGTCAGCACCGAGGTCATGACCCCCTTGGTCGGCCCCGTCGCCGCCGCGGCCATCCCCCCGCTGATGACCGGACTGTGCCTGCACGCGATGACCGCGCCCACGCCCCCCACCCGCGACGAAGTCCTCACCATCCTCCGCCACACCCTGCTCCCGCCCCGGTGAACAGGGCAGCGCCCCGATGAATAGGGCAGTGCCCCGATGAACAGGGCAGCGCGCGCCCCAGGCTGACGGGCTGCGGCGGCCATGGCCAGGCCCCCGCTCTGCCAGGCGTTGCGGACCACGTACGGGATCTTGAGACCACGAGCTTGCCCATGGCAGGCTCATGCCGCATGATCGATGACTTCGCGAAAAGCAACCTGCACGGGAGACTGCGGCGGGACCGCAAGGCGCTGCTCTGGAAACTCGACGGCCTGTCCGAATACGACGCCCGGCGGCCGCTGACAGCGACCGGGACCAACCTCCTCGGCCTGGTCAAACACGTGGCCACCGTCGAGGCCAGGTACTTCGGCGAGGTCTTCGACCGCCCCTCCCCGGAACCGCTGACCCGGTGGCAGGACTACGACGGCAGCGACCTGTGGGCGACCGAGGACGAGACCCGCGACCAGATCATCGGGTTCTACCGGCGCACGTGGGAACACTCGGACGCGACGATCAACGAGCTTTCCCTCGACGCCCCCGGCCACGTGCCGTGGTGGCCGGAGCCGTACCCCAACACGAACCTGTTCGCCATCATGGTTCACGTCCTCGGCGAGTCCAACCGGCATGCCGGGCACGCCGACATCCTGCGCGAGGGCCTCGACGGCCGGACCGGGATGCGCCCTGAACACGAGCAGCAGATCGACCACGAAGCGCGTGCGGCCTACTGCGCGAAGATCGAGCAGGCCGCCGGGTCGGCCGCCGAGTCGGCCGCACCGATCAAGGCTTAGAGATCCGAGATCCTCTAAGCCTTCGCCAGGCCTGCGGCACATCCTGATTGCCTCCGGCGACGGGCCGTGGCCGTGGCCGTGGGTGAAGGATGCGGACATGAGCGGCCGAGCCGATACCGATCCGTGCCGCGGTGTTCACCGTTCCGTCGTGCGGCGGGAGGCGGCGGGCCATGTCCGTGCCAGGACCATCGGGCGTGATCGAAAGCCCCGTTCCGCCACCGCGGCCGCAGGACCCGATTCCGAGAGGCGTCGCCGCTTGGAATTCGACGGAAGCCGGCCGATGGCTGAAAGCCCGGCCCGCCGCCTGGTCCCACCCGCTACCCGCCGTCTTGGCCCTGACCTGCGCTCTCGTCGCGGCGACAGGCTTCCCGCGCATGGACACCTACCTCTGCGGCCGGCTCGACCCGTGTGAACCCCGGTGGTGGGTCACCGCGCACCTCGCTCTCGTGGGTGCGGTCATCTTCGGTTGGCTCTGGCGCCTGCCGCACCTGGCGGCGGCCGTTCTACCGCTGGTCGTCCTCGGCATCGCGCTGCAACCGCGGACAACTGCGGCGGCCAGTACCGCCGTTGCCCTGGCGGCCGGATACGCATTCGTGGGCTGCCTGCACCGCTGCCGGGTCGCCCCCAGGCAGCGGACGCTTGCTCTCGACGCAGCCGGTCCCGTGCGGCTGCCGTTGCCGGAGGATGTCGATACCACCGGTCGCGGCGGATCGAACCTCGGCTGCGGCATCCCGGTCCTCGGGTTCGCCGTGCTCGCTCTCGTACTGTCGGCCGTGGGAAGCGGCTGGCTGATGAGTGCGGACGACTGGCGGTTCGCCGCGGTCTTCGCCCTGGCGGTGGGGTTGCACTGGGGTGGCTCGGGCCTGGCGGCATGGCACGGGCTCGCAGCCCTGCGCCGGTCGCCGGTGCCGGTGCCGGTGCTGCGGGTGCTCCTGCGGGCCGGTGGCGGTTCGGACGACCGGCGCACGGACGTCTTCGCGGGGGATGACACCACGGGCAAGTCACCGGTCTTCTCCTGCCGCACCACCCTGCCCAGGGACGGCACGTTGCACGAGGCGGTGCTGTACGGAGTTCCGCATGGCGGCGGCGAGTTGGTCCTGCAGACGGCCGAAGGTTCTGGGCACACCACGAAACCGGTGCGGCCCCAGTACCGCGCGGAGCCGGCGGCCGAAACCTGGCGGACCGGTGCGGGGCCGGTCCGGTGGAGGGCCGGGACCGGGGTTCGTTCGATCGTGCTGGGATACCTGGCGGTGCTGCCGCTCGTGGTCATCGGCCTCCAATTCCATGAGGCCGAATCCAGGCACGTCTATGCCCTCGCCTGTCTCGTGGCAGCCTTGGCGCTCCCCGTCGTCACCCTGCTGAACTGGCAGGTCGTGGCCGACTGTGACGGTCTCAGGGTCAGGGGCACATTCACGGTTCACCAGGTGCCGTGGGACAGGTTCCGCGGTGTCAGTGCGGAGGATCGCGGGTTTCGCGTCCGCTACGCCACCGACCGTGTCGCGGACATCTACGGTGTTCTGCCCGCGCGTTGGCTCGCTGAGCTGCTGCCCCGTCGGCCGCGGGCACGGGCCGCGGTGGACGGGATCCGCGCTCTGGCGGCCGACCCGGCACTCCGGCCGACCGAGCCCGCCCGCGCGCCCGGCCGCTTCGCGCGGGCGGCCGGACCGCTATGCGCCCTCTACTGTTCGGCGATGATTCTCGCGCTGCTGCTCGCCGCCTGACTGCACGAGCCCGGCACGCGTGGCTGCTCCCACCAGGGTGTGGCCGGGTCTCGTAAGCAGAGTTGATCCTGCAGAAGGACCCGCCGTCGGTCGTGGTGACGGCAGGGCAGCGTGGGGACTCGACGCAGTCAGTTCAAGCCCGTGTCGGCATAGGCTCGGGTGCCCCGCCTCGGGTGAGGGTCGAGTCGGGTCGGGTCGGCCATGCGTCCACCCCGACCGGGTCCGCGCCGACAAGGCGTACACCTCCCGCAGAACCGCACCTACCTGCGCCGCCGCGGGACCGACCCACTACGCCATTCCCGACAAGGTCGACCCGGCCCGCAGCCGCCGAAGGGTCGGCTCTCGCGGCGGCCGACCGCCGAGCTCCGACCCAACCGACCACGAGTGGCTGGGACCCACGACTCTCACACGGTGGGATCCACGTTCCACGCCACGGGCAGATCGCTGCCGCAGAAGACGCAGACGAAATCGTCCTCCCGCACGATGTTGTGCTCCTGGCAAGCGGGGCACCGCCGGAACACAACCTCATGGGTGAAGCCGGAAGGCCGCTGGAGCCCTATGGCGTCCAGAGCACAGGCAACTTCCGCCCATGAGCTGACGTCCGGGCAGTACCCGGTGGACTGGTTGCTGACTTCGCTCACGGTCCACCGGTCCGCCTCGCGCATGAAGCTGATTTCGCCGGCACTCAGGACCATGTCTCCGCCGGCACAGGCCACGTGCTCGCTTCGCCGCGGCGCCAACCGAAGCACACCATCCATACCGACCACGAAGGTGAACGGTTCAGCCAGCTCCGCCGTCGACTGCTCCACGATCCAGTCACCGAAGTCGCCCACCGAGCCGATGCGACGCCCGCCGTCACCAGGCCGGAGCGCAACCTTCAGCTCCACCGGACCGACATATCGATAACTCCGCCCCCGCCCAGTCACGCCAGCCAAGCTAGACCACTTCCGACGCGCGCTCAGGGGTGTAGAGCCTGTTGCATCAGTCCTCGTTCATCGTCTCCGACAGCAGGGAGTCACCCGGTGTGGGCCCACGACCAGAACGCAAAGCCCGTGGCGACCGGGCAAGCCACGACACCCGCCAGGAACAGGCGGCTTGCCCATGACAGACGGCGGACGCCGGGGGCGAACACCAGGGCCGTCAGGGCCGCGGCAGCAGCGGCGACGATCGCCGCGTACTGCAGGACAAAGGCGCCGACCTCCGCACCCTCCGCCGCACCCCAGAGCGCGGCCAAACCCACGAGCAACGTGATCCAGGCCAGCGATGCCAGAGTGAGCGCCCACAGGACGCCTGCCGCCACGACGAGACCCGTGCGCCCGGAGCGCGATGCGGGCTGGGCAGGGCCGTACAAGCGCGTGTAGGTGCCGGGGTTCATCGTCGATTCCTTCCGTCGTCGGTACGCACGATGCTCGCTCCACCCGCCCCGCGACGGCATGGGCGCGGATACTCATCGGCACCGTGGGTCGTACTCAGCTGGCGCAACCCGACTCCCGACGCCTCGATCGGCCACGTCCGGCCCAGCCATCACCATCGACGGCCTTCAGCTCCGCCGCCTCGTCGCCTCGTCGCCTCGTAGCCTTGTCGCCTCGTAGCCTTGTCGCCTGGAACAGGGCGACCCGCGTCCCCTCCACCGAAGAGGGCTTAAGTTCCTGGCGCAGGTCGGCCGAGCCATTCGCGAGGTTGGGCTGCCCAGGGGTGCCAGGCGTGGCTCTGCCTCAGTCGATCTGCCTGGTCACCCGGGCAGGCACTCCTGCGACCAGGGTGCCGGCAGGGACATCACGAGTGACCACCGCACCGGCAGCGACCACCGCACCGGCACCGATGGTCACCCCTTGCGTGATCACGGCAGCCGTCCCGATCCAGACGTCGTCCTCTATGACGATCGGGGCGAAGGAGAGGTACTCGCGGCGCTCGGCCAGGGGCAGTGGATGGCCTCCGGTGATGAGGCTGACCTTCGGAGCGATCATGACGCCGTTGCCGATACGGATGCCTCCCTTGTCCATGAAAGTGCATCCCTGGTTGACGAAGACGTTTCCCCCGAACGTCGTGTTCAGCCCGCACTCGGTAAAGAACGGCGGATAGATCGTCACCGACTCCGGCAGCGGGCCGCCGAACACAACAGAAAGTAGTTCCGCGCGACCTTCGCTGTCGCTGAACGGAAGCACGTTCAGTCGAGACGTCGCATCGGTCACCTCCACGATTCGCTCCACGTGACGCGCGAACTCAGGCGTCCGGACATACATGACCTGCTCTGTGCGAGTAGACATGCGCTGATCCCACCACCGCGCAGAACACTCGATCAAACAACCGCGCACCACACCAGACACAACCAATGGTTGTGGAATTAGGGTGGAAGCGTGGATACTGAAGCGCTGCGGACGTTCGTGGCCGTCGCCGAGGCCGGCCAGTTCCAGGCAGCGGCCGACGAACTAGGGATCAGCCAGCAGGCGGTCTCCAAGCGGATCGCGGCCCTGGAGAGACACCTCGAGGTCACGCTCCTGGTGCGGGCCTCCCGAGGCTCCCGGCTGAGCCTGGACGGGCAGGTCTTCCTCCCGTACGCCAAGAAGGCCCTCGCAGCCCTCGAGCAGGCCGAGCAGGCCGTGCGCCCCGGCAGCCGGCCCTTGCGCGTCGATGTCCTCCATCGGCGCATCGCTCCGGCCCAGGCCGTCTACCAGTTCTACCGCTCCCACCCCGAGACGGACCTGGACGCGGTCACATTGAGCAACGAGGACGCCGTCCAGGCCGCCCAGGCGGTGCTCGAAGGAACCGTCGACGCGTCCTTCCGCGCCCTCCCGGCAGACCAGGTCCCAGCCGGGATCAGCGCCGAACGACTCCTGGACGCACCCCTGGAGCTCCTTGTCGGACCCGGCCACCCGCTGGCCGGCGCGCCCTGGGCCAGGCCTGCGGACCTGGCCGGCCACCGCATCTGGATCCCCGGGATCAGGCCGGGCACGGAATGGGCGGCGTTCTACCAGGCGCTGTCCGAGACCTTCGGTCTGAGCATCGACGCGCTCGGTCCCAACTTCGGTGACGAGGCCCTGATGGACGCGCTGGCCGACTCGGCGTCGCTCGCCACCCTCGTCGGCAGCGGGGACCGGTACCTGTGGCCCCAGACCCACGACCTACGACGCATCCCCCTGCACGAACCGACCCCGGTCTACCCGCACGTGCTGCTGTTCCGCAGCGGAGACCAGCACCCCGCACTGACCGCGCTACGCGATCATCTGCGCACCGCAGGCCGGCGAACCCCGCATGACGTGTGGGCGCCGGACTGGGTTGACCACTGACCAGACGACCGAACTAACAGCCACGCCCTGGAGAGGACGGTCTGCACGTATTTTCACCCACGATGACATCTGCTCACAGTCAGTGACCACCGCACCGAACTGGCCGAATAAGTCAGCACCTGAAAGGTCACCACCGGGGACACTCCAGCGCGCCGGAACGCAGCACCCTTCACGCCACCTACGCACCCCCACATGGCTCAACTCCCGCTCCGCGTAGGCCAGTTGCTTGGTCAGCAAGCAACTCGCTCATGCGAGATCTCGCTACCGATCCAGGGGGCGGTCTCGCGTTCCCTCGCCGGACCGTACGGCTGGTTCGCCTCGCGCTCGACCCTCCGCCCGGCACACCAGAGGCCCGTACCGCACACCAGAGGTCCGCCCCCTCCGCTCAGGGCGGCGGCTACGCCACTACGAGCGTCCCAGTCCAAGCACCGGCGTACCGGCCGAGCGGCTGCGACCGACCGGTTTGATCACGGATGGCAACGCCCCATTCTCACATGGCCGAAACCTGCGTCTGAACCGCCGAACAATCTTGGATTCTCTGGTCATGCGCCTCTCCAGGCACTTAAGTACCTGTCATGCACTCGCTACCGGCTACGGGCGGGAGCCGCCGACTCGCATGACCGTGCCACCCCGTCCCGACTGCCCCGAGAGTCCTTCTGCCTATGGCCGCCAGTGCACACCGGCCGGTGTCATGCTCACATCGCCCGGCGAGCCGCAGCGCTCAGGGAGGCGGCGGCCGGCACGCGACCCCGCGTAGAGCATGCCTCGCGCAGGAGTGCCGACTGAAGGCGCACGACGTGCCACTGCAGGCGCCGCAGCCGCACGAGCCCGCCGGGCCAGGGAGCCACTGATGGAGACTCCCAACCCGGCCGGCGGAGTGAACCCGGCCGGCCGAGACACAGACCTCTATGCGGCAGTGCAGGACATCCAGGCGGGCTACTGGCTGCAGATGCGGCAGGTGCTGGCCCGGACGGGCAACTGGCCGCAATGGACGTCCCGTACCCAGGTGTTGGGAGTTGTCGCGGCTCAGGCCAACGTCGTGGAGTTGTGGCTGAAGGAGGAACCGGAGAGCCTCGCCGCCCGGGTGATGTACGCCCGGGTCGCCACCGAGCGAGTGCTGCAGGCCCACCGGAAGAACTGGGCGCGCGACTACCGGAAGGCGGGGGACCTGGACAAACTGGTGGCCCGGGCCCGGGACGCGTGCCACAGGGCGAGTGACGGCAATCCTCACGACTCGGTGCCCTGGATATGCCGCCTGGCGCTGGCCGAAACGGACATCGCAGGACGCTACCCGGAGCACCAGGTGGCTCCGCCGCCCCATGAGTATCTGCTGCCCGGCGGGCCGTGGGGCCTGCTCTCGGAAGTGCACCGACGAGATCCGTTCAACCGCGAAGCATGGCACCGCATGTCCCAGGCGCTCCAGGCCCGCCCGGGTCCGGCGGGGCGACAGGCCGTCGCGACGGATTTCGCCCGCTGGGCGGCCTCCTTCGCACCGCCCGACTCACCACTGCTCCTGCTGCCCCTCTACGCCCGTGTGCAGGAGCACCGGGAGCGGCGGGACAACGGCGCCGCGGTCATGCTGAACCTGCTGTGGACCAGGGAGGACATCACCCGGGCCGTCACGCAGGCGTTCGAGGGCTGGTTCCGGAAGCGCGAGCCGGCCACCAGTTCCCAGCTGGATCTGAACTACCTCGCCTACGCCTTGGCCAGGGGCGGCTTCGCCCAGTGGGCCACCGAGGTGTTCGACGCCATCGGCGACTTCGCCACCCCCGCCCCGTGGCATTACGACGCCCGGTACCCGCAGGACCAGTGGCGGAAGGCATTCGAGGAGGACCGTGTCGCCTGCCTGAGATCGCACCCGCGGCCTACGGGAGAACACCCATGACAGCCGACCCGGCCCACCACGTCCGGTCGGCGGCCCGGTAACCACCCGCCTACCCCCCATGTCAGCTCGTCAGCTTTCCTGTGCGGAGAACCCATGACTTCGGTAAGAACACCGCGCCAGCAGCCGAACCCGGTCGACAACGACGAGGAGGACGCGCGCCTCCTCCAGTCGCTGGGCTACACCCAGCAACTGCACCGCCGTATGGGGGCTTTCGGTAATTTCTCGGCTTCCCTGTCGGTCATCTCGATCATGTCGGGGACCTTGCTGCTGTTCGGCTACGGCCTGAACTCGGGCGGCCCCGCGGTGATCACGTGGGGCTGGCTCGCCGTCGGGCCGCTGGTGTTGTGCCTGGCCGCTTCCCTGGCGGAGATCACCTCCCGCTACCCCACCAGCGGCGGTCTGTACTACATGGCCCGGCAACTCGGCGGCGAGCGCTGGAGCTGGTACACCGGCTGGCTCAACCTGCTGGGCCTGCTCGGCGGAATCGCCGCCCAGGACTACGGCATAGCGACGTTCACCGCGGCGTGGATGAACCTGCAATTCGGATACACGCCGTCCCCGGGTTCCCTGCTGGCCCTGTACGCGGTCATCCTCGCCCTGCACGCGATCCTGAACCTTTTCGGCACCCGGCTGATGAACATCCTGACGTCCCTGAGCGCGTGGTGGCATCTGGCAGGGGCCGTCGTCATCATCGGCTCCCTGACGCTCGTGCCCTCCCACCACCAGTCGGCCGGCTTCGTCTTCTCCGAGTTCACCAACAACACCGGCTGGAGCGCTCCGGTCTACGTGATCCTGCTGGGCATGCTGCTGCCGGTGTTCGCGCTGGCCGGCTACGACACCTCCGCCCACCTGAGCGAGGAGACCAACCATGCCTCCGTCGCCGCGGCCCGCGGGGTCTTCCGCTCGGTGGCGGTGTCCTGGATCGCCGGCGGCATCCTGCTGATCACGCTGCTGTTCGCCGTCCAGGACTACGCCGCTACGCTGGACAGCCAGACTGGCGTACCCGTGGCGCAGATCCTTCTGGACGCGCTGGGCATGGCGGCGGCCAAGGCGCTGCTGCTGGTGATCATCGTGGCCCAGTTCCTGTGCGGCTATACCGTGACCGCCAGCGCCAGCCGCATGATCTACGCCTTCGCCCGGGACGGTGCCCTGCCCGGATCGGCGCGCTGGAAGAAGGTCAGCCGCCGCACCGCCATCCCCGCCAACGCGGTCTGGCTCGCGGTCGTCGTGGCCTTCGTACTCGCACTGCCTTCCTTGTACTCCAACACGGCGTTCTCGGCGGTGACCGCAATCTCGGTCGTGGGATTCACCTCGGCCTACGCCATCCCGGTACTGCTGCGACTGCTGCACCGTGATCGATTCACCCCCGGCCCCTGGCACTTGGGCCGCTGGAGCCGGCCCATCGGCTGGGTGGCGGTGGTGTGGGCGGCTGCGGTCACCGTGCTGTTCCTGCTGCCGCAGAGCAGCCCGATCACCGCCACCACCTTCAACTACACCCCCGTCGCCGTAGTGGTGGCCTTCCTCATCGCCGCCCTGTGGCGGCGCTTCGGGCGCGGCTCCTACCACGTGCCGCGCTCCCACTCCCACGCCGAGGACAACCAGTTCGAAGGCATCATCTGAGAAGGCATCACCTGATGACGACGACACGACCTCGACGCCCGCAACAACCCACACGACCTCCACAGCCTCAACAACCTCAGACCTCAGACCTCAAACCTCAGACCTCAACCATCCCGGGGAGTACGGTGACTGGCCTCACGGAGTCCATCGAATCGGCAGAGCAACTCACTGTGGCCTGGCGCGCCATGGTGCTCGACCGCGATGCGGACGCGGATGTACGTGACCTCCCCGGCATCGCCGTCCGCTGGGCCGACTGCCGATTCTCGTTCTACAACTGCATCACCCTGACCGAGGCAGGAGCAGGAGCGGATCTCGTCGCCCGACGTCTGGGCCAGGCGGCGGACATCATGCGCGCGAAGAGGCACCCGGGCTTCCTGTGGCTCTTCGAGGGCCTCCTCGACGACGAGGCCCGCACCGCACTGGCCGCTGCGGCCGACCAGGCCGGCCTGCAGTACGCCTTCCCCGGCACGGGCATGGCCGGGGACCTGCTGCCCATCCCCGACCCGGTCCACCCCGACCTGACCTTCGTGCGTGTGCGCACCGACGAGCACTTGCGGGCCTACGCGGACCTCCAGTCGCGCGCCTACGGGTTCCCCCTGGAGGAAGGCCGCGACGGCCTGGTCGGGTCCGCGTACTGGAAGAGCGAGGTGTACGCGTACCTGGGCATGCGAGGTGACGTCCCGGTCGCGTGCGCCGCGACGGTCGAAGCGCAGGGCCGTCTCTTCGTCGCCTTCGTCGCCACCGATCCGCAGTGGCAGCGCAGGGGCTACGGCGAGGCAGTCACGCGCAAGGCCCTGCACGAGGGCGCCCGAGCCACCGGTCTGACCCGCGCCACCCTGCATGCGACGGTAGCCGGGGCCCCCGTATACCCGCGTATCGGCTTCACTCCGAACTCCCCCATCCACTTCTACAACTTGAAGCAGTGAGCCCACTGGGGCGGCCCACGCTTAGTGGTCCTAACAAAGGCGTTGGACGTGGCGGTGGGTGATCAGGCAGACAGCGAGGCCGAGGAATGCTTCGTGGATGTCGTCGCGTCGCTCCCACCGGATGCGCAGGCGACGGAAGCCGTGGAGCCAGGCGATCGTGCGCTCGACGACGTAGCGGAAGACGCCCAGGCCAGTGCCGTGTGGCTCGCCCCGTTTCGCGATCACGGGGCGGATCCCGCGCTGCCGGAGCAGGCGGCGGTACTTGTCATGGTCGTAGCCGCGGTCGGCCAGAAGCGCGTCAGGTCGTCGGCGCGGTCTGCCAACCCGGCCCGCCACCGCCGGAATCTTGTCGAGCAGCGGCTCGAGCTGGGTGACGTCGTTGCGGTTTGTTCCGGTCAGCGACACCGCGAGCGGGATGCCCTGTCCGTCGACGATGAGGTGGTGCTTGCTGCCCGGCCGCGCGCGGTCGACCGGACCGGGCCCGCTTTTGGGCCCCGTCGGGCGGCCCGCACGTGCGAGGAGTCGATCACCGCCCGTTCCCAGTCCAGCCGGTTCTTCGACCGCAGCTCGTTCAGCAGCAGCTGGTGGAGCCGACCCCAGACGCCGGCCTCGTTCCAGGCTGCCAGGCGCCGCCAGCAGGTCATGCCCGAGCCGAAGCCGAGTTCCTGGGGCAGGTACTCCCACTGGATGCCGGTGTGCAGGACGAAGAGGATCCCGCACAGCGCCTGGCGGTCCGGCACCCGCGGTCTGCCCTCGACCTTCTTCGGATCCGGCTTCGGCAGCAACGGCTCGACCAGCGACCACAGTTCATCCGACACGATCCACGGCCGCGACTGGCGGTTTCCCATACCCAGACATACGAGCAGGGAGGTCGACAGCCTCGTGATCAGCAGCTTTTGTTAGAGCCAGTAAGGCCGGGGAGGGGGGCGGCGAGCAACGGTAGAGCCCATCAGCGCTCTGACCTGAACCGAACAAGCCAACTGGTGTCCACCCGCCAGGAATCGGCCGGTAGACACCAGAGCAGGCCCCCGGCGGTGCGGCCGGGGGCCCGACGCGTGGAAGTGCTTCGAAAACCGCAGACCTACCCGGCCCGGGTTGCACCCCAAGACGTAGCGGAGATTGTCGTCGTCTTTGCCGCTGCGTGCACTGAGGCGATCTGGCCGACTGCGTGCAGGTCTGCCACTTCAGGGCCGCGTGCAACGCCGGGACCTGCGTGTTGTCCGGCAACGTGGCCGCTGCTGCGTACGTCTGCGGACGTAGCCCCGACGTGCTGGTCGGTCTTAGTAGGAGAGGTCCTTCTGCTCGGTGATCAGGCGGCCGGCGATGCGCAGGTTGCCGTCGGAGTCGAGCACCGCGATGATCTTCTTCGTCCGGCCGTGGTAGGTCGTGAAGTAGACCTTGTCCGCCTCCTGAGAGGTGGACATGTTCGTGTTCACGGCGAGCTCGATGCTCACCGGCGAGCTGATCATCACGTCCTTCTTGGGGGAATTCTGGTAGACCTGGTTCGGCCGCAATTTGATGCGGCCGTGGGTGTCGCCCTCGTCCCAGTCCGACGCCAGTCCGAGATCAATGTCAGCCATGAGGCTTCCTCTCAAGTACCGGCGGGCCATATCTCTTCGCACGGGCCGCAACCGCGTCGCTCCGCGCATGCAGCCCGAACGGGAGGAACCCGCTCCAGTGGAAGATCTTCCCTGTTCAGCGGCACCGGTGCCACCCGGTTGAGTTCGCAATATACGCAGACTGACTACCTGTCAGCATAGAGTAGTACACATACTTTTTTTCTGGATCATCGGGCATATCGCTTTAGTTCAGTTCAGAGGCTTTCACCGGAAAAAGAGGAATACGTTTTTCCGTTCTGGCGGGTGGAAGATGCGGGTCTTGTGCCCGCGTTACCTCGGCAGGCGAGCGCAGACCGCGGGCGGGAAACGCCTTGCTGCCGACGGGCTGCCCCCCTCTTGCCGTCCTCGGTGTGCTTCACCGGTCGGTCCTGCGCCGGGCGCTACGCGCGGCCATGCGGAGGCCCGGCTGCGACAACAGCCCCGGCGAAGACGCCCCTGACGCGGTGCACTTCGAGCATGACTCCGAGTACCGCCAGGGGCCCGCCTTCCCTGCCGACCCCCGCATCCGCGAGCAGCTCGAAGCGCTGACCGCCGACAAGGTCCTGATCGGCGTGGGCACCGACGGGCGGACGATCTGCGTCGACCTGGACGCCGACTCTCCGCACGTCATGGTCTGCTCCGGCAGCGGCGGCACCACGACCACCCTGGGCACCCTTCATCAGCCGGGATGAACCGCACACGCAGCCCCGCTTTGAGGTCGGGTCGCCCGGAGGTGAGACTCCCCCCCGGGCGGCCCGACTTCTGGTCAGTGGATTACCCATGCCTCGGAAGGGAGGAAGCTCACCGGTGCATCCATGGCGTCTGCGGGGAGGAATACCGGCCGGGTGAGCAGGCGGTCACCTGCCCGCTGGACGCCGATCACCACGCCCAGGCTCCGTGATCCGGGTTCACCGAGGTTCGCATGGAACAGCTCCGAGAAGGGCTCGCGGATCCCGGCACGGTCGACGATCCACTGCTCGAGCTCCGAGGGCGTCCGGCCGACCAACGCGACGCCGTCCGCGTAGATCTGAGGTCCCTTCAGGGCGTCGACCGATATTCCCCGCAGCCGCTCCTCCAGGCCGTAGTAGAACGTCAGCCCCAGCCCCCAGCACTCCCCCTTGACCGTGCCGTACCGGTCCTGCGACAGAGCCCCCCGCGTGTAGTGCTGGGGGTTGCGCGCGATGCCTCCGAGCTCCGCGGTGACCTCCTGGGGCCGCATCCCGAAACGCAGCGGGCCCACGCTCTCGAACGGTTCCAGCAGCCATCGCCGCCGCCTGCTGTCCGGGAGCACATCCCACACACCCCACCGGTCGAACATTCACTCAATCCTTCATCCAAGATTCCTGCACCACGATCGGGCCTTCCGCATCCCGCCCCGCGGTAGTACGAGCCGGGCCCCGTGGTGGGCCCCGTCCTCCCGGTCGTCCACATCGGTCGCCGGTCAGGAGATGTGACGGCGACGCCTCTGGGCAGCGGCGGTCAGCACTGTGCCCAGGGCGATCGAGGCACCGCCGGCACCGAGCATCCAGCCGGAGGCGGCATCGCTGCCGGTCTCGGCCAAGGCGGTGCCCGAGTCGGCCCGCCCGGTGGAGTCATCGGCTGAGCCGGGCCGCCCGGTGACCGGCCTGGTGACGTCGTCCCGTATGCCGGTGGCGGTGGGCTTGCCCGTGCCGGTGGCAGCGGCGGGCTTGCCGGTGACCGGAAGCTCCTTCAGGTCGTCCTGTGGAGCGGGCTTGTTGCCCTCGGCCGACGGCGAGCTGCCCTCAACCACGATCTCGAAGTCGTAGCCCGTCGGCTCCGAATGGCCGTAGACGTCGTCCTCGTCGACGTATGAGCCGAACGCCCAGGCAAGGCCTACCGGCGTGCTGGCGTCGGCCTTCATCCGCAACTCGATGTCGGCGTGCTCACCGGGCGCCATCTCGGCGAGGGTGGTGAGGTAGCCGATTTCGGGGTCGACCGTCTTCCAGGCACCCGCGGCCTCGTCGTACCACTGCAGGGTCAGCAGGCGCCACATTTCGCGACCACTGTGGTCAAGGGCCGCCAGCCGGGTGTGGACGTCGGCCGACTTGATCACCTTGGCAGAGGTGTTGGTGGCGCGGAACGTGAAGTTCTTCCAGCCGGAGCCGGCCACGACCTTGCTGGGCAGACCGTGCAGCGTAGTGCTCAGTGCCGCCTGGTCCGACTGCCCGGCATCGGCCGGGTCTTCTTCGGATTCCCGGGTCGGTCCGGCGGCAGGCTGGGCCGGGATGGTGGGCTCGGCGGTCCCGGTCGGCTCGATGATGTCGCCCGGGGCGGTGGTGAGGGAAGACGGCCAGGTTCGGCTGCCGGTCCCCTCGCCTGCGGTCGCGTCCACGGTGCCCGGAGTTTCGGGCAGTGAGGTGGGGGCATCGGTTGGCTCCGGGCCGGCAGTGTCGGGCGTCGGTTCGGCGGAAACTCCGGCCGAGGACGCCGCCAGGCTCGTTCCGGCCCTGGGCGCCGCAGGAGCCTGGGACGGTGATGTGGCACCGGGTATGGCCGGATCTCCGGCCGACGGCCCTCTTCCCCCTGTCGGGGGCTCCGGGTTCCCGGGCTCCGGAGCAGGCTCTGGCATGGAAAGGGCCGGCGGGCTGACCTCTGCCGCCACCGCGGGTGCAGCAGCCAACAGCGTCGGGGTGGCCACCGAGACAGCAGCCAGGACTGCCATACGTATGCACTTCAAGGGAACAACCAAATCTCTCGCTATGGGATATGGACGCCCATCTTTCACAGTTGTCCAACTTTCCACTACCTTGCATCGGCTTATGGACTCATAAGCCGTGTTTGGGACCATCGCGGCAGGACGCGTCCCTGCTGTCCCGCAGCCGCATCCCGGCCCTGCCCAGCCTCATGCCGCTTGAACGAGCCGGCTTGCGAGAACGACTCGGGGTGTCCCCAGCGCCCAGGATGGGCCCATTTACTCTGCAAACCAAGGGGAGTTGGAGGGGTGGCGAGGCGTTCGCCAACGGCCTTTCCATAACGTCGAAACGCGACGCGCATGCCGCTGTCGGCAGGCCCGCGCCCGGCACCGGCTGGAGCAGCACACCGCCGACTTCGCCTGTTCCACCCCCACCGTCCACGACCGGCCGCACACCGGGCACACCACCTGCTCGCCCCGTTGAGCCCTCTGCCGGCCCCGCATAGCAGATCATCCAGCCGCCAATGCCTCACAGCCAGAGTTCAAAGACACCTACTGAGCGGCGTCGAGCACATCGCCGACTCTCTCGATTCCTGACCCGGCCTCCCGTTGGGCTGTACAGGTGACTGTGCTGGTCAACAAGGGTATGCAGGTCGGACTATGAGCGTTATGAGCACAGACGAGCCTGATGTTGCGTCGACCGACTTCCCGCCGGGTGGCTCCCTCACCGGCTCCGCCTGGCCGGGGGTCCTGGCCACGGCCGTACCCGTCGCCACGGTGATCACGATGGCTGGGCAGGTGGCGAAGGCGCGTATCGAGCAACACGGCGCAACGGAGCGGACGGCGATTGAGCAGCGTGGCGAGACGCAGCGTGCGGTCATCGCTGCCGAGGTCGAACGGGAGCGGATCCGTCGGCCCCAGCTTCCGGCCGGAGACGGCGACGCCGCCTGAACCCCCCGATCGCCACGCGGGCCCGCCCGAAGCGTGGCCGGGCCGTGGGTGCGGCTGTTCGGTGGTGTGATTGGGGTCCGGCAGTTGGGGGGGAAGTGGCGCTGCAGGATCTCCACCCAGCGGTGCAGGACGACGAAGCCGGTGGTGTTCGGCCTACGCCTGGACCAGCTCGGTCAGCGCGTGCCGCAGCGCTCGCCGAAGACGGCCTCGTCCGGCTGCCGCCCCCGAAGCCCGGACAAGCAAGCCACGTCGAGCCCGGACAACCTCCACCAGTCGGCGCAGGCGGCCGGACCCTCCGGAGACACCACCGGCGCCGGTTCCCACTGGGCCGCCACCCGCGTGGTCATCCCCAGGCCCGTCAGGACCCAGCAGGAGAACGCCGGCTGCGCCAAGCCCTGGCGGGCCGCCCGGACCGCCAGGGCTTCCCTCTCGGTTACCTCGCCGCACACCACGCTGGTTGCGATGACCACCACCATCCGCCGACCGGGAGTTGCCGTGCTCCCCTGCCCGTACTGCCGGTGGCACGGGAGACATTTGGCCCGGTCCCATGGTTCATCACCTGATGCTCCTGGCCGCCCTTGCTGCGCGGGAGCACTGGCGGACGGTTATCCCTGTACGGGCTCTCGCGGCCCGGCCGCCGGATCAGTTGCGTCCCTTGTCAGGGCGGCCAGCGGGATGGCTGCGATGTCCTCGGCCGGCCGGGACAGGTGCAGTGCGGTGTGGAAGTATCCGTCGGTCTCCTTGCCTTCGGGGTCCTCATGGGCTGCCGTCACCGCGTCGATGGCGGATTGCTGTTCTTGGGGGCTGGTGAACCGGCGCTGCGGGTAGGTCCGTGCGACGTCTTTTTCGGTGACCAGGCCGGAGGACTCCAGGTCGTGGGAGATGGTCTGGTAGGAGCCGGTACGCAGCACAAAGGCGGCGACCCACGGCGGTTTGCCGACGTCGCTCAGAAAGGGTCGGAAGCTGCGGGGCGAGAGAAAGCTGACCCCGCCGGTGACGGTGATCAGGCGGGTGGCGCTGGTGGCGCTCAGCAGGGCTGCGGAGGGCGGTGTGGTCTCCAGGTTCTCACAGAAGCCCGCGTCCAGGAGTCCGACTGCGCAGGCGTAATCGACGGCGTGGTGGGCCACGTCGAGCCCGATCACGCGGGCCGCCCCGGGGCGGCGGCGGGCCGCGTAGTAGGCACGGTCGCGTGTAATCACTTCGGCGGTAGTCAGCCGGGCCACCGCCGGATCCGTGTAGTGCGCGTACAGATCCTGCAGGGTGAGGTCGTGGTTGAGGAGGGCTGCGTTGATTCCGTACGAGCAGCAAATGTCGAGCACGGTGACGGCTCGGTCGCCACGTGCCCCGTCCGCGGCGAGGACGTCCACCAAACGCCGGAAGAACGGCTGGGCGTGATGAGGGGTCTGGTACTGCCACGCGCCCAGCGCGCGGAAGAAGGCCCGGGGGTCGGGAAGGTCGTAGATGTCGTCGAACCGTGTCATGGGCGGGCGCGGGCCGCTCGCGGACGTCGTGGCCTCCGTGCCGCCAGGATGAGCGCTCATGCGTCGTGTCTCCTCTTCCCGTTCGCGTGCACCGGCCAGGCCTTGCGGATGTCTGGCGCGGGATGATGTCGAAAGACCGGGGACTGCAGTGGCTCCGTCACAAGAGTTGAGCCAGGCGGTACGGAGGAGCCGGGCCATGCATCTGACAGTTCGGGGACCGGTGCGAGCTGGATCAGTGCCGTCGGCGTAGTTTCACACGACGAGGCGGCCGTCTTCCAGCAGCGGTCAGGCGGGTGGTGGGGACCGGCACCCGGGCACCGCGCTGACCCCGGCGCTACGAGCGCCCCGCCTCTTGGCAAACCACTCGCGGTATGTGAGGTGCCGTCCCGGCGGGGCCGCTGATGCCACTGAGGCCGTCGTCGGACCAGGGCGAAGTCTTCGCGGGAATCGCGGTCTCCGGTAGCGCGCAGGGCAGGGTGCAGGAGGGTGAAAAGCTCATCGGCCAAGGCTGTTGCGGGGATCTGATGTCCGTCGGTGGGGTGGAGGGCCGGTCCACGCAGGCAGTGGCGTGCTGCTGTCCATGAAGCGGCGGCGGCCTGATGGTCACTGATCGCTGGGGCAGGGCGTCGGTCAGATGCAGCGATGGCCGGGCGAGCCAGCAGGCGTTCGCGCCCCGCGGCAGGACACCTCCGCGCTGGAGGGCCGCCAGAGTTTCGTCGTAGTGGGCTGCGCAGGTGAAGTGCGGGGGGATCTGCACGGTCGGCCAGCGGGACAGTGCGATGGTGCGCGGGCTCGCGTAACTGGTACTGGCCCCGCTGGGGGCTGACGCAGTGGACAGGGCCAGGAGAGTGGGGAGCCAGGGGCGCAGGTGGTTGATCACGACGATTGCGGTCTCTCGGTCCAGGCTGCCGACGTGAACGTGGCAGCCACACGTCTCGGTGTCGGTGGCCATCTCCCCGTACAGGGCTTCCATCCGGCGGTAGTGCGCACCATCATCCCCCCACCGGCCGGGGCGGGCCGCTGTGGTGGGGCCCACAACCCAGCCGTGCCCCCTCCTCTAGGCCAGGGTGGAGCAGATTCCGGTGGTGGACTCCACCATGGTTGCCAGCAGTTCGGAGTGGAAGGCGCCGGCCTCGGGCGGGCGGCTGTCGGCGGTGCGGGCGAGGACGGCGGACGCGCACGCCAGGGGTGCGCCGCTGTCGACGTCCGTCAGTGCGAACTCTTCCTCCACTCCCCCAGTCAGCGACGGCGGGCAGGCGGGCGGCGGTTGCGGCTTCCCGACGACGCTCATCTGCGACCACTGATGATGAGGTACGGCGGGTGGAGGCGCTCGGCCGTCCAGGTGTTGTGGACCAACTCGTGCGGAGAAGCGAGCCGTTCATCGTCCTGGAGAAGGGAAGCCAGGCACTCGGCCTCACGGAAGCCGGCCGCTTTGAACAGCCGTAGATAGGTCTAAACATCCAGAAGTACGACGTGGAGGTCTTCTCCGACGGCTGCCCTCAGCCTCACCGGTCACGGCTCCCCGGGCTGGACGGGAAGCGGCCCGGGAGCGGGCCGCTTCATCGTGTAGGTGATGCCCGCGCCCTCGGGGTGCCCCTCCAGCACGACGAAGGTCCCGCCAGGACGCAGGACGCGACATGCCTCGCGGATCACCTGCTCCACCATCGCCACATCACAGGTGCTGGCCATCACCGGACAGCTCATCACTCCATCGACCGCGCCACTCGGCAGGAACCCCACAGGTCGCCGGGGCCCACTTGACGGTAGGAGATACGCGCATCGGGGTGCCGTATGCCTGCGGCCTGGGCCACCGACGCTCGCCGCCATGCCTCGGGGCCTTCCGCTGCGTCGCGTGCGGATTGGGCTTGGTCGTGTCCGCCGCGGGCTTGGATGCGGGCGCCGAGCACCGTACCGGTGAAGGTTCCGACTATGGTGCCACCCACGCCGATCGCACCGATCAGCGCGACGGCCATGCCGTTGTCCACTCGGTCAACTTCACACGCGTACCACCACTTTGACCACGCCCGTCGGGCCCTTCCAGAACCGGTGCGAAAACCTCGGCCGAAGTCCTGGCGGCCTTTCGACGCCTGAGCCCAACCATCAAGACTCCCGACAGAGTTACTCGCTCAACCGGGCACTCTGCTGCCGCAGGGCATCAAGCCGGGTCGGCCGCGAGTGTTCCGCGTCATCACGGTCCCGGTCGTCGGCGGGCCGGGTGACCCGCAATTGCACTGGGTGGTGGAGGCCGGCGGGCAGCAGGTCGACGAGCAGGTCCTCCACGGCGGCGACACGATGTTCCACGGCTACTGGTGGCGCATCGCGAGCCGGTTCAGCCCCTTCGACGCGGTGTTCCTGCCCGCCAACAGGGCCGTGGTCGACGCGCCGCGCCTACAGTCACCGAGCGTCGTTTACGCCCGCCGCACCGCGTATCCCAGATACGTCACCAGCGGGCTGCCCTGCGGCTCCAGCACCATGTCGACCAGCTTCGGCAGCTGTTCGTCGGTCAGCGTGCCGCGTCTGCGTCCGCGCGTCGCCCGCACCAGGCGGCGGACGTCGCGCGGCTTGAACGCCGAGGTGTCCTTCGGGGAGAGCCCCACCCGGTCCAAGGCCTCGGCGAGTTCCGCCGGGCGGCGCAGCCGGTGTGCGGCGTAGCGGCCGCGGGGCATGATCCGGGTGCCCGGGAAGGCCTGGAATGCGCCGAGGTAGAGGAGGCGGGAGACGAGGGTGCGGTTCACCGTGTCGTAGACGAAGGCGCCGCCGGGGCTGAGCACGCGTGCCGCTTCCGCGAGGACCGCGTCCGGCCTTTCGGTGATTTCCAGGGTGTCGGCGCAGTACACGAGGTCGAAGGAGCCGTCGGGCACGCCGAGTTCCTCGGCGGGTGCCGTCCGGTACGTGATCCGGTGACCGTCGTCCGCTTCCCGGGCGAGGGCGGTGGCTGCGGGAGACGGGTCGACAGCGGTGACCTCGAATCCGAGCCGGGCGAGGCCTCGGGCGGGCAGGCCGCGCCCGCTGCCGACGACGAGGGCCCGGCCGCCGACCGCCGCGATGCCCAGCTCCGAGAGCACCTGCCGCACGTACTCAAGGCGTACGGAGTGGAAGGTCAGGGCCCTGATGTAGCGGCCGTCGACGGCCTTGGAGCCGGCCGTGTCGAGCGTGATGCGCGGGGCGGTGGTCATGGCGGGCTCCATCGGTATTCCGAGTTGGCGGCGCTTTGGGTTCGCTGAGGGAACCTAGCATCGTCGAGTTCCCTGGGGGAACCCAGCCGCCATACGCTGGGAACATGACCCGCACCCCCCTCTCCGGCGTCGCGTGCTCGATCGCCCGCGCGAGCGACCTGCTCGGCGACGCCTGGACGGTTCTGATCATGCGCGACGTCCTCCTCGGCATCCGCCGCTTCGACGAGCTGGCGCAGGATCTCGGCCTGTCCCGCAAGGTCCTCTCCGCGCGCCTGGCCCGGCTGGTCGAGGAGGGCGTACTGACCCGCGAGCAGTACCAGGCCAGCCCGCCGCGCGAGGAGTACGTGGCCACGGAGAAGGGCCAGGAGCTCTACCCCGTCCTCCTGGCACTGATGGCCTGGGGCGACAAGTGGTACGCGGCTCCCGCGGGCCCGCCCGCCCGGATCCGCCACGACGCCTGCGGGCACGTCGCCACACCGGTCGTGGCCTGCGACGTCTGCCAGGGGCCGCTCACGGTGGCGGACACGACTCAACTCCCCGGTCCTGGCGGGCAGGTGGGGCCGGGCACCCTGCTGCTGGGGCCGCTGATCGCCGCGCGGGGCGAGCAAGGGTAGGGCCTGGTGGCGCACCCGCACCAGCCAGAGTTTCAGCCGGGAAGCGAGAGGGAGAGGGAGAGGGGCGGGGACTCTCAACCTCAGGTTTAGCGTCAGGGTCTGAGCGTTACAGCCTGCCTCAGCCCGGCGCGGGTTGTTAATGAGATTCATTTTCATATAGCGTCGCCGTGCGGACAGACGGTGGTACGTGGACCGCCGCCGCCTCACTCAGCCGCACCCGCCCCCAGCCCCCCAACCCCAGGAGGACCTCATGGCCGTACCCAAGCGGAAGATGTCGCGCAGCAACACCCGGCACCGCCGCGCCCAGTGGAAGGCCAGCACCCCGCAGCTCGTGCCCGTCACCGTCGACGGCGTGCCGCACATGGTGCCGCAGCGCCTGGTCAAGGCGTACGAGCGCGGCCTGCTGCGCCCGGAGAGCTGACGTACATGGCGCACGCACGACCCGCGGCGGGCGGCCGGCTGCCCGTGACCGTCCTGTCCGGTTTCCTCGGCGCGGGCAAGACGACCCTGCTCAACCACGTCCTGGCGAATCGCGCGGGCCTGCGCGTCGCGGTGATCGTGAACGACATGAGCGAGATCAACATCGACGCCGCCCTGGTGCGCGGCGGCGAGGCCGCGCTGTCGCGCACGGAGGAGCGCCTGGTCGAGCTGACCAACGGCTGCATCTGCTGCACGCTCCGCGACGATCTGCTGGACGAGGTCGGCCGGCTGGCCGCCGAGGGCCGCTTCGACCATCTCCTCATCGAGTCCAGCGGCATCTCCGAGCCGATGCCGGTCGCCGCGACGTTCGCGTTCCCGCGCGACGACGGCGCGACGCTCGGCGATCTCGCCCGGCTCGACACGATGGTGACGGTGGTCGACGCCGCGAACTTCCTGGCCGAGCTGTCGGACGGGGACGGCCTGGTGGAGCGCGGCCTGGATCAGTACGAGAACGACGAGCGCACCGTCAGCGACCTCCTCATGGACCAGGTCGAGTTCGCCGACGTCATCGTCCTCAACAAGCTCGACCTCGTCGACGCGGCGGCCGCCGACCGGCTCGCCGCCACCCTCGCGCGCCTCAACCCGCTCGCCCGCATCGTACCCGCGACTCGGGGGCGGGTGGAGCTCGGCCAGGTCCTGGACACCGGCCTGTTCGACCTCGAACGGGCCCAGCAGGCGCCGGGGTGGGTGCGGGAGCTGAACGGCGACCATGTGCCGGAGACCGAGGAGTACGGGATCTCCAGCACGGTGTTCCGTGCCCAGCGGCCCTTCCACCCGGGCCGCCTGTGGTCCTTCGTCACGGAGGAGATGGACAGCGGTACCTTCGGGCGGATCCTGCGCTCCAAGGGGTTCTTCTGGCTGGCGAGCCGGCCCCGGGTCATCGGCATGTGGTCGCAGGCGGGCTCCGTCGCCCGCTTCGAGCCGTCGGCGGCGCGAGCCGCGGACGACTCGCAGGAGCAGGGGCAGGGGCAGGGGCAGGGGCAGGAGCAGGGGCAGGAGCTCGTCTTCATCGGCGTTGATCTGTGTGCGTCGGCACTGCACGCGGCTCTGGAGCGGTGCCTGCTTGCCGAGGGCGAGGAGGTCCCGCCGTACGATCCGTTCCCGGCGTGGGACGCCCACGGCGTGGATGGCGCGGATGGCGTGGATGTCTGTGAATACTCAGATCAGCTGGTGTAGCAGGTGGACGCACGCCGCCCCCTCATCCGTGTGCCGGGCGAGGGGGCGGTGCGTGCCCCGTTCGTACGTTCCGACCTCCCACGCCCCGTCTTCGGCTCTGCGCAAGTAGACGAAGTCGGGGGGCGTGGGGGCGGGTTCGTGGACGCCCTCGATCCAGTAGTAGCCGTCGGCCACGTGGGCGGCGCGCAGGGCCGCCGCAGCTTCTCGGACGTCCACGGGGGCACCAATCGGTCGCAGGTCGTCAGGCGTTCACGGGACGTCAGTCGTTCGCGGGCTGTCAGTCGTTCGCGGGCTCGAGGTAGCCGTGGTCCAGGAGCCACTTCACGTTGAGGCGCTGGCCCTCGCCCGGGTTCAGGAAGACCGGGTCCAGCTTGATCTGCTGGCCGCGGCCGGGCTGCTCGAACCAGGGGGCGATGCTGCCCTGCCAGACGTAGAAGGGCTTGTTCACCTCGTAGACGCGGTAGTCGCAGGCGACCGCGGCGTCGCGGGTGTTGAGGTTCTGCGGGGGCAGGGCGCGCTTGGCGTAGGGATCGCCGGCTGGTGCGAGGTACCCGCCGAACTCCGAGCCGAAGCGGTCCAGCTCCTCGCCCTCCTCCAGGAGTTCGGCGTGCTTGTCGACGCGGCCGTTGACGGTTTCGAAGCCGTCGTTGGGTGGGTACTTCCAGCTGCCGGTGTCGGCCGGGCCCTCCCAGTACTTCTTCAGGAAGGCCTTCGGCGACAGCTTGCCCGTCCGCTTCCAGTTCTTCAGGAGCGGGCCGACCGGGCGATCCCACTTCCTGGGGAGCCAGGCCGGGCCGAGGCGGGCGTCACCGCGGAACTCCCCCGTGCACGGCTCGTGCGCGGCGCCGGCGGCCACCGGGGGCGCCGGCGCGGCGGAGGCCGTGGCGCTCGCGGCGGGTGCGGCCGCCATGGCGCCTGCCACACCGAACGCGGCCAGGACGGTACGAACCCTGATCAGACGGCTGTGTTCCACTCGCCAACTCCTGTACGTCTGTGAGCGTTTGACGACAATCGTTTGCACACCGTATCGGAGCGATGACTCTCGGCGGTCGACAATGCGGGCTTCTCTGCCTCGCGATCATGGGCCGGCGTCGCGCCGCGCCGACGCGCGGTCCTCTTGTCCGTTCCCTCGCGTACGAGGCACTGTGGCTGCCACATCCGTCACCACCGACGCACGAGGTGCAGGCATGAACAGCGGAGCAGGGTCGGCCACGGGTTCCGGAAGCGGGCCGGGGCGGCGGCGGTTCATCGGCGGACTCGTGGGGACGGCCACCGCGGGGGCTCTGTCCGCGACGTCGGCCTGCGCCTCGCCGGACCGGGCGCAGCGGGAGCGCCCCGAACCCGCACGGCAGGACGCGGCCTCCTCGGCGGCCCACCGGCCGCGCCGCGAGCGGCAGTTGTTCCTGGGGACGTACACCTCGCAGGACGGCGGCGGTTCGGGCATCGGTCTGGCGACGTACGACGACGTCACGGGGCGGATCACCGGCACCGGGACCCTCACCGGCGTCCCGGACCCCTCCTACCTGGCGCTGCACCCTTCGGGCCGCACGCTCTACACCGTCAACGAGCGGGAGAAGGGCGGCGTGACCGCCGTCGCGCTCTCCCCCGCCGGCAAGCACGAGGTCCTCGGCACGCGGGACACCGGCGGCGGCGCCCCCTGCCATCTCTCGGTGCACCCCGGCGGCCGCTGGCTGCTCAGCGCGAACTACCTCTCCGGCAGCGTGGCCGTCCACCCCATCGGGACGTCGGGCGCGCTGGGCGAGCGGACGGATCTCGTCACGCACTCCTCGCCGCCGCCCGGACCCGGACAGGAGGGGCCGCACGCCCACCAGATCAGCACCGCCCCGGACGGCCGACACATCCTCGCCGTCGACCTCGGCAACGACACCGTCTACACGTACCGCCTCGACGAGAAGGCGGGTACGCTCCGCCGCGTCTCGCACGCGGTGCTCCGGCCGGGTGCGGGCCCGCGCCACCTCACCTTCCACCCCTCGGGCCGCTTCGCCTATCTCGCCGCCGAGTTGGACAACACGGTCGTCGTCTGCGCGTATGACCCCGGCACCGGCCGCCTCACCCCGGGCAAGCCGCAGTCGACCGGCACCGGCGAAGGCACCAGCTATCCGGCGCAGATCCTGGTGACCCGCGAGGGCCGCTTCGCCTTCCTCGCCAACCGGGGGCACAACAGCATCACGCGGTACGCGATCGAGCGCGGCGGCGCCCGGCTCCGGCTCCTCGACACGGTCCCCGTCGGCGGCGACTTCCCCCGCCAGCTCGCGTTCTCCCCGTCCCAGCGCCTGCTGTTCGCCGCGAACCAGAAGTCGAGTTCGGTGAGCGTCTTCGAGGTCGACGCCCGCAACGGCGGGCTGCGCCTCACGGGCAAACCGTTCAGGTCACCGATCGCGGTGTGCGCGCTGCCTCTTTAGGAGACGTGCCAGGTATCGGCTCGTACGACCGCTCGTTCCGATGACGCGGTACACCACGTGTGGCGGCTTCCCGCCGCCGGTGCCGCCCGGGGGGGCGAGCCCTCTGGTGGAGCCATGTGAAGGGGTGGGCCGGGTGGGGGCCAGAAGTCCCGTTCGCCGGTGAGCTGGTCACCGTCGAGGGGCAGGATGAGCGGCGCGTCCCGGTGCGGGACATCCGGATGCGCCCAGGCCACCTGGCTCTGCTGCCGGATTCCCGATTCCTGCTGGTGAGCGGCCGTACGTTCCGCACATCCCGGAACGGGACCGAAGGGCCCTGGAAACCCAACGCCGTGGTGTTCTCCCCAGCAGGCGCACCCGAGGCCGAGTTCTGCGTCGGCGACGACATCTCCGCCCTGGTCACCGACCTCCGCGGCGGCATCTGGACGGCTCACGGCGACGAAGGGATCTACGGCGGCCATCCCGAGTCGGGAGCCGGACTCGCGGGCTGGAGCATCCGGGGCCAGGCGTCCTGGGCTCCCGACGGGCGGCTGCCCGACCACCCACTGCAAGGCTGTACCGCGGCGACCGAGAGCGAACACGTGTGGCTCGTCTGGTACTCCGGCAGCAGCAGAGGCGGCACCTTCCTGACCCGGATCACTCCGTCCAGCGGCGACGTGACCAGCTGGCCCAGCCCCGTCCCCGCACCGGACGGGTTCGCCTGCCGCGGGCGCCGGGCGGTGTTCACGCGCCGGGACCACAACATGCGGTCCGTCGAGCTCGTACGGGCCGAGCTCAACGGCGCCACCTGGGCGGTGACCGACCGACGACGGCTCCGAGTGCCCGGCCGTGTCGTCGGGCGCTGTGGGCAAGGACGCGACGGTCACCTGTGGCTTCGCGCAGGGGACACCTGGCTGCGTATCGAAGCATGAGCGCCTGACGCCGTGCCCGACGCCCCGCCCGGCGCCGTCAGTTGGACGTCATGCCACCGTCCACCGCCAGTGCCGATCCCGTGGCGAACGAGGCGCGGTCGCTGCACAGCCACAGGGCGGCCTGGGCGATCTCCGCCGGATCGGCCATGCGCTGCTGCATCTGGCGGGCCACGAAGGCGTGTTCCAGCTCGGGGTGGGCCTCCACCGCCTGGCTGATCATGTCCGTGCGTGTGGTGCCGACGACCAGGGTGTTGACGCGGATGCCGTGCGGGGCGTACTCGGCAGCGGCGGCCCTGGTCATGCCGAGCACCGCGTGCTTCGCGGCGACGTAGGGCACGGGGGCTCCGGTGGCCACCATGGCCGCGGTGCTGGCCGTGTTGACGATCGCTCCCTTTCCGGCTTCGAGCATCACGGGGATCTGGGAGCGCAGACAGTTCCAGGTGCCGCGTACGTTGACGTCCATCGTCCGGTCGAAGACGGCCTGGTCGAGTTCGTGCAGGGGCGCCAGGATCTCGCCGGCGTACCCCGCGTTGTTGAACGCCGCGTCCAGGGCGCCGAAGTGCTCACGCGTCGCGTCGACCGCGCGCTGGACGTCCTCGGGGTCCGAGACGTCACCCGCGCTGATCGCCGCGCGGCCGCCCGAGTCGTTGATCTCCTGGGCGAGTTGCTTCAGCGCGTCTTGACGGCGGGCCATCAGCAGGACCGCCGCCCCTTCGGCGGCGAACAGGCGCGCGGCGGCCGCACCGATCCCGCTCGACGCCCCCGTGATCATGACGGCCTTACCGGCCAGCATTCCATTCGTGTCGGTCATGCGGTGAGTAAATCGCCGTACGCACCGGGATGGCACCCCTCAGTGATCATGAGATCCCCCACAGTGTTCACCCCCTGCGCTCCGCCTCCACGGCGTGTACACACTTGCAGTGTCGATCGGAGATCAGGGAGGGGTGGGTGCGTGAGCGGAGACGGGTTCGCGGCGCGGCTCATGTCGGCGGTGCGGGCGGGGGACGTCGACGCGGTGCGGGCGTCGCTGGCCGAGGGGGCCGATCCGGACGCGGTCGACGCGGTGGACGAGAGCGGGCTGCCGGCACTGGGGCTCGCGGTGGCTGCGTACGACGCGGCGGTCGCCGAAGCGCTGGTGGAGGGTGGAGCCGATCCCGACCGGGTGCTACCGGACGGGACCACACCACTGTGGCGTGCGGTCGACGGCGGTTCGTACGCGGTCTTCTCCGCCGTGCTCGGCACGGAGCCCCGGCTGCGGCTGCCGGAAGTCATGCGTGACCAACTCGTCGCGCTGGCCAGGAGCTGGTACGAGACCGGGCCGGAGGAGGAGCTGCGGCGGAGGACCGGCGCGGTGGGGCCCGCGACCACGGAGCGGGTCACCGACGGCGAGTACGGCTGGGTCGATCAGGTCGCGCTCGGCGGGCTCGTCGTACGGGCCGGGCACGGCGGCATCCTGAGCGCGCTCGAATGGGCCTTCCGCATCCTGACCCCCGTCGACGAACTGGTCGCCCGCGCCGTGCGCCGCCCGGACGAGGAGCATGCCGACTGGTCGGCGGTCTGCTGGGTTCTCGTCGGGCGCCGCAGCAACGAGACCTGGTCGGCCGTGGTCACCCACCGCCACCACCCCGATCCAGCCCACCGGCGGTTCGTGGCGGACTACCTGCGGATGCGTTCGTTCGTCGACCCGGGCCACCCGTACTACGGGAAGAAGGAGACCGGGCTTCTGCTCGCCTGGGCCGCCGAAGAGCCGGACAGTGCGGTGCTCGCCAAAGTGCTCGGCGCCCTGACCGAGTACGAACACCCCGGTCAGGAGGCCGTCGGGCTCCGCCATGCGAGCCATTGCGACCCCCGCGTACGCCGCGAGGTGCCCTACGCCCTCGTGTCGAACGACGGGCTGCGCTCGCCGGCCGCCCGGGACGCGGTGCTCGCCCTCACCCGCGACCCGGACACCGAAGTGCGGCTCAGGGCCTGCGCGGTGGGGGCGGACGACGAGCTCCTGCGCCCCGAGGTCACCCAGGCGCTGCTCCTCATGGTCGAGAGCTCGGACGCCGCCGCGCGCCGTAGGGCGGCGGTGACCCTCGCCGCCTCCCGGGACGACGCGCCCGCCGTCGCGGAGGCCCTGATGTCCGTGCTGGACGACGACGACCGGTTCGTGCGGCTGGAGGCCGCCTGGGGTCTCGCCCGCCGCGACGACCCGCGGACCGAGGAGGCGTACGAGCGCGTGGGGCCTCTCGGTCCGGGCTTCGAGGAGGATCACCGGGCGCTCGAGCTCTGGAACTGGAGGTGGCGGCGGAAGGAGGCGGCTTCGGATGCGGATGCCGGGTGACAGTGCTTCGGGTGGGCGGCGGTGGCCCGGGGTGCTCGGTCCGTCCGGCGGCGCTACGGCTTCGTGAAGTCCACGTCGGCCGCCCGTGCGACGAGCTCGATCTCGTCGCCGAGGGTCCACTCCGCGACGCGCGACACCGTCGCCGCGGGCACCACGTCGCTGATGCCCTCCGCGGCCGGGATGTCGTACGTCGCGTGCGCGTCGTGCGGCAGGACGACGCGGAAGCCGAGTTCCAGAGCGGTGGACGCCGTCGCCCTGACGCACATCTCCGACATCACGCCGCACACGGCCAGTTCCCGCACACCGGCGTCGCGCAGCAGCTCCTCCAGCCGGGACTCCGCGAAGCCGTCGTCGACGGTCTTGCGCACGAGGAGCTCGCCCCGGCCGGTGTCGAGGGGCAGGTGGAGCTCCCAGCCGGGGGTGCCCGGCTCGTCGGGGGTGCCGGGCTCTCCGTCGTTCTGCAGCTGGACGACGAGCGCGCCGTTCTCCCGGGCCCTGGCCAGCAGGCCGTGCACCCGGTCCAGGAGCCGCTCCGCGTCGGGCACGGCGTCGTCGCCGGTGACGAAAGCGGACTGCATGTCGATGACGATCAGCGCCTGCACGGGCGCGACGGGCTGGGCGGGCCCGGGGGGCGAGAAGGGCTGCGTGGGCTTCGGCGACTCTGTCACCACGCCATCATCCCTGCGGGACGCGGGACCTCAACTGGATTAACGTGCGTGGGTATGAGCACGGACCTTGCCGTACTCCTTGCCGGCGCCGCCGTTCTGGTCGCCGCGACCCTCGCCGTCGCGGTCGTGCTGCTCGTACGCCTCGTCCGGACCCGCCGCGCCCTGCGCAGAGCCGGGCTTCCCGTCGAGCGGCAGTGGGTCTTCTGGGGCGCGATCGCCTATCTCGTGCTGCCCACCGACCTGTTGCCCGACCCGATACTGCTCGACGACATCGGCGTACTGGTGCTGGCGTTGAAGTCGATGCGGTCAGCCTCCGACGGGTCGTCCACGCCGCGTGGTTGAGAGGCGGGCCTTCATCAGGAGTGCGTGCATGCACTCCGTCACCTGCGTGACGTCCTCGACGAGCTGGTGGAAGGGGAGGCGGACGTCCGCCTGGCCGCGGGCGCGTTCGAGGCGCAGGGAGATCCCGTGCCGGTCGATGGCGAGCGGGCGGACCCGCACCACGCCCTGCAGACTGTCGGGGCTGATGAGGCGGGTGAGCTGCTCGACGGCGTCCGGGTGGGCGTCGGCGAGGTGGGTGAGCAGCCGTGACTCCGCCTCGGCGAGCGGGTCGGGCACGGTCAGGGCGAGTTCGTCGAGCTCGATCCCCTGGCGTTCCCCGGTGGAGTCGTGCAGCACGGCGCACGTCGGCTCGAAGACGAGCTGCTCACCGTCGTACGCGAGCGCCCCGGAGAGCCAGAGCCGCGCGCGGATCCGGTCCCTGAGCGGCACCGGCGCGACGTCGGCGAACTCCAGCAGCGTGGACGGTTCGCCGCGCGGCGTGCAGATGAGGGCGGCGGCGAGCGCGCTGTCCTCGGGCGGTGACAGCAGGAGCCTGCCGTCCTCGGTGACGGTGTGCGCGCCCACGAGTTCGTCCCTGCCGATCTCCGTGGTCACCGCGCAGGACCATGCGGTGGCAAGCACTGAACGAGCGCGTGCCGCCGCTGTGGGCACGGTCGTGCTGCTGTGACGGACAGCCATCCTCAACCTCCATTAGGTAAGCCTTGCCTAACTTATCGAAGATTGCGGGACAGGGCCAGTACGCCTCATGGCCCCGCGCGGCGAACCGTGCGGGGCCATGAGGACGTACATCCGAGGAGGTCCACGGAGAGGAGCGGGCGTCAGTGACCCCGCGCGATCCACTCCTCCAAGTGCGGCGCCTCGGCGCCGACCGTGGTGCTGTCGCCGTGGCCCGTACGCACCACCGTCTCGGGCGGCAGCGTCAACAGCCGCTCCTTGATGGACTCCACGATCGTCGGGAAGTCACTGAAGGAACGGCCCGTCGCGCCGGGGCCGCCGGCGAACAGCGTGTCGCCGGTGAACACCGTGCCGAGGCCGGGCGCGTACAGACTCACGGCGCCGTGGCAGTGCCCGGGCGTGTGCAGCACCTTCAGGGCCGTGCCCGCGACGGCCAGTTCCTGCCCGTCGGAGAGCTCGCCGTCCGGGGCGCGGTCGGGATGGGTCAGCTTCCACAGATCCGTGTCCGCGGGGTGCAGCAGGATGGGCGCTCCCGTGCGGGCCGCGAGCGCCGGGGCCGCGTCGATGTGATCGTCGTGGGCGTGCGTGCAGACGATCGCGACGAGGCGGCGCTCCCCCACCGCGTCCGCGATGGCGTCCGCGTCGTGCGCGGCGTCGATGACGACGCACTCGCTGTCGTCGCCCACGATCCACACGTTGTTGTCGACCTCCCAGGTGCCGCCGTCGAGCGAGAAGGTCCCGGAGGTGACGAGGTGGTCGACGCGCGCGCCGTCCGAGGCTTCGGCCGCCATCAGAACATCACCACCGAACGGAGGACGTCGCCGTGGTGCATGCGCTCGAAGGCCTTCTCCACGTCCTCGAGCGCGATGGTCTCCGTGACGAACGCGTCCAGGTCCAGGCGCCCCTGCCGGTACAGGTCGATGAGCATCGGGAAGTCGCGGGACGGCAGGCAGTCCCCGTACCAGCTCGACTTGAGCGCGCCGCCGCGCCCGAAGACGTCGAGCAGCGGCAGCTCGATCTTCATCTCCGGCGTCGGGACCCCGACCAGGACGACCGTGCCGGCCAGGTCGCGGGCGTAGAAGGCCTGCTCGTACGTCTCCGGGCGGCCGACCGCCTCGATGACGACGTCGGCTCCGTTGCCGCCGGTCAGCTCGCGGATCGCCTCGACGGGGTCGGCGGAGCGCGAGTTGACCGTGTGCGTGGCGCCGAGGCCCTTCGCCGTCTCCAGCTTCTTGTCGTCGATGTCGACGGCGATGATCCGGGCGGCTCCCGCGAGGCGGGCCCCCACGACCGCGGCGTTGCCGACGCCGCCGCAGCCGATGACCGCGACCGAGTCGCCCCGGCCGACGTTTCCGGTGTTGATCGCGGCGCCGATGCCCGCCATCACACCGCAGCCGAGGAGTCCGGCCGCGGCGGGCGAGGCGGCCGGGTCGACCTTGGTGCACTGCCCGGCGGCGACGAGGGTCTTCTCGGCGAAGGCCCCGATGCCGAGCGCCGGGGAGAGCTCCGTGCCGTCGGCCAGGGTCATCTTCTGCTTCGCGTTGTGCGTGTCGAAGCAGTACTGGGGGCGGCCGCGCAGGCACGCGCGGCACTGCCCGCACACCGCACGCCAGTTGAGGATCACGAAGTCGCCGGGCGCGACCTCGGTGACCCCCTCGCCCACCGACTCGACGACGCCGGCCGCCTCGTGCCCGAGGAGGAACGGGAAGTCGTCGTTGATGCCGCCCTCCCGGTAGTGCAGGTCGGTGTGACAGACCCCGCACGCCTGGACCTTCACCACGGCTTCTCCGGGGCCCGGATCCGGGACGATGATCGTCTCGATCCGCACCGGCTCGCCCTTCGCGCGCGCGACCACGCCCTGCACCTGCTGCGCCATGACTTCCAGCCCTTCTTTCTCCACACGTCTTTCCCACCACATCGTTACAGGTGAAGCGCTGTGATACAGCAGGTCGACGGGGAGAACGACCTCGCGATCTAGGCTGGCTCCGTGCGCAATCTCGCGGCCCAGGCCCTCCTGCCGGTCAACGCGGCGCTCGCCGCCGCCCTGCTCGTGCTGCTGCTGGCCGCCGCGACGACGGCGGCCGTCTTCCGGCTCGCCCCCGACGGCTCGCGCGGCAGGGCGCGGGAGATCCTGATCGCGGGCGTGCGCGCGGCCGCCCAACTGGCCGTGGTCTCCCTCGTGATCGCCTGGGTCGTGCACCACGTGGCCGCGCTGTTCGCCTTCCTGCTCCTCATGTTCGCCGTGGCCGCGCGCACCGCCGGGCGGCGCATCACACCGAACGGCACCTGGTGGTGGGCGGCGCTGCCCATCGCGGGCCCCGTCGTCCCGGTGGTGACCGGACTGACCCTCGCGGGCCTGCTGCCCGTACGGGGCATCGCCATGATCCCCGTGACGGGCATCCTCATCGGCGGGGCGCTCACCGCGACGGTCCTCGCGGGCCGCCGTTCCCTCGACGAACTCCACACCCGCTTCGGCGAGTACGAGGCCGGCATCGCGCTGGGCCTGCCCGACCACGACGCGCGCCTCGAAGTCATCCGCCCGGCCGCCTCGGACGCCCTGCTGCCCGGCCTCGACCAGACCCGCACGGTGGGCCTCGTCACCCTGCCCGGCGCGTTCGTCGGCATGCTCCTGGGCGGCGCCTCCCCCGCCCTCGCCGGAGCTGTGCAGCTCTTCGTGCTGATCGCCCTGATGGCGGTCCAGGCGATCGCCGTGGCCGTCACGGTCGAACTGGTCGCCCACGGCCGACTGCACCGCGAGGCGTAGGCTCGCCACCATGTCTGTTTACGACGCGGTAGAGATCGCAAGCCTGCAGGGCGGCCCCGCCGACCTGCGCCAGTACGAGGGCAAGGCCGTCCTGGTCGTCAATGTCGCCTCCAAGTGCGGGCTGACCCCGCAGTACGCGGGTTTGGAGCGGCTCCACGAGCAGTACGCCGGCCGGGGCTTCAGCGTGCTGGGCGTGCCCTGCAACCAGTTCATGGGGCAGGAGCCCGGTTCGTCCGAGGAGATCGCCGAGTTCTGCTCGGCGACGTACGGCGTGACGTTCCCGATGACGGAGAAGGTCGACGTCAACGGCGAGGCGCGGCATCCGCTGTACGGGAAGCTCGTCGGCACGGCCGACGCGGAGGGGCACACGGGTGATGTCCGCTGGAACTTCGAGAAGTTCTTGATCGATCCGGCGGGCAACGTCGTGGCCCGCTTCTCGCCCCAGACCGAGCCCGACGCCCCCGAGCTCGTCGTGGCCGTCGAGAAGCACCTGCCGGCCTGATGGTCGGGCTTCCGGTGTCTTCGCGTACCGGGGTGTGCGGCAGCTGAAGTGACGGGCCGACAGGGCCGACGGTTGCCCGGCTGAGAGGGACGGTCCCCGGGCGGGCCGGGGATACCTCCAGCCGGGCCAAGCCGATCTGCGGACTCCGAGCGGCGCTCCTACGGTGGCTGAATGGTCATCAGGAACCTTTCGCGCTCCTCCTCCGTACGCGCCGCGGCCCTCTCCCTCGGCGCTCTGGTCCTCCTGTCCTCGCCGGTCGCCGCCTCCGACGTCCCCGCCGAACCGGCGCCTCCGCGACCGCTGCCCGCGTACTCGTCCACCCTTCTCGACCGGCCGGGCGTCCAGGTCCGGCCCGGCCCGGGCGCGCCCGGGCTGCCCGACGGCGTGTCCGCCCGCGCCTGGCTCGTGGCGGACGCCGGTACCGGGGAGGTGCTCGCGGCCCGGGACGCGCACCTTCCGCTGCCGCCCGCCTCGACGCTCAAGTCTCTCTTCGCGCTGGCGACGCTCCCCCGTCTCGACCCGGGCCTGCGGCACGTCGTCGCCGAGCACGAGCTGGACGATGTGGGCGAGGGCAGCAGCATGGTGGGCGTGGCGGAGGGCCGCGCCTACCGGGTGTCGGATCTATGGCGGGGGGTGTTCCTCAGCTCCGGGAACGACGCCGTGCACGTTCTCGCGGGCCTCAACGGCGGCCTGGAAAAAACGGTTCGGGAGATGCGGGCGAAGGCGCGCGAGCTGGGCGCGAACGACACCAACGTGGTGTCGCCCGACGGCTACGACGCCGACGGGCAGGTCTCGTCGGCGTACGACCTGGCGGTGTTCGGCAGGGCGGGGCTCGCCGATCCGGAGTTCGCCCGCTACTGCTCGACCCGGGTCGCGCACTTTCCGGCGGGTGGCTGGTCGTACCCCATCCAGAACACCAACCGGCTGCTGACCGGTGCCGACGGCGTGGCGCCCTATCCGGGCCTGCTCGGTGTCAAGAACGGTTACACCAGCCACGCGGGCTCCACCCTGATCAGCGCGGCCCAGCGCGGCGGGCGCACGCTCGTCGTCTCGGTGATGAACCCGCGCGGGGGCAGCGGGCGTGCCGTCTACGAGGAGGCGAGGTCGCTGCTCGACTGGGGGTTCGCGGCGGCCGGGAAGGTGCGGCCGGTCGGCTCGCTGCAGCCGCCGCCGGAGAGGACCCGGACGGATTCGGCGCCCCACCCGGCGGGCGCGGCCGGCCGGCTTGACCTGGCCGTACAGCCGGACGACTCCGAGTGGCCGGCGGTGCTGCTGGTCGTCGCGGGCTCGGTCGTCCTGCTCGCGGGCTGCGTCGTGGCGGCCCGGCGGCGGGCGGTCCGGCGGCGGAGGGCTACGGTGGCTCGACGCCGCGCGGACCCGGAACGCGTCGTGGAGTAGGCCGGGGTGCGTGCGGCGCGGATACGTCGGGTGGTGCGGCTGGGTCGTCCAGTGCGCGGACACGGGGAGGTCTTCGGGTGAGCGATCTGCTGGGGGTGGCCGTGCTGGGGGCGGGCCACATGGGCGCCGATCACGTGCGGCGGATCGGCGAAACGGTGGGCGGGGCCCGTGTGGTGGCGGTCGCGGACCCCGACACGGAGCGGGCCGCGGCGGCGGTGGCGGGGCGCGCGGGGGTGTCCGTGCACCGTGAGGCGTCGGCCGCGATCAGTGCGCCCGGGGTGGAGGCGGTCCTGGTGGCCTCGCCCGAGGCGGCGCACGAGGAGGCGCTGCTCGCGGCCTGCGCGCGCGGCCTCCCGGTGCTCTGCGAGAAGCCCCTGACCCCCGATTCCGCCTCGGCCCTGAGAGTGGTGGAGGCGGAGGTCCGGCTGGGGCGCAGGCTGATCCAGGTCGGGTTCATGCGCCGGTACGACGCCGAGTACGCGGCCCTCAAGACGCTCCTCGACTCCGGGCGCCTGGGCCGCCCCCTGCTGCTGCACTGCCGTCACCGGAACGTGTCGTCTCCCCCGCACTTCACCTCCTCCATGCTGATCAGCAGCTCCGTCTCGCACGAGATCGACGCGGCGCGGTGGCTTCTCGGGCAGGAGATCACGGCGGTGACGGTGGTCCGGCCCACGCCGTCCGCGGACGCCCCGGAGGGTCTGCTCGACCCGCAGCTGGTGCTCTTCGAGACGGCGGGCGGCGCCGTCGTCGACGTGGAGGTCTTCGTCAACTGCGGCTTCGGCTACGAGGTGGCATGCGAGGCGGTGTGCGAGCGGGGCAGCGCCCGGCTCGGCGACGACCGCACGATGGTCGTCAGGTCGGCGGGCCGCGCGCACGAGGAGGTGGCGCAGGACTACCTGGTCCGGTTCGCCGACGCGTACGACCGCGAGGTGCGGGCGTGGGTGGCCGCCGCCCGGGACGGCCGGGTCACGGGGCCGAGCGCGTGGGACGGGTACGCGGCGTCGGCCGTCGCCGAGGCCGGTGTCGCGGCGCTGCGCACCGGCTCACGCGTCACGGTGGAGATGGCCGAGCGGCCCGCGCTGTACGGGTGACGCGGGGCGCCGGCGCGGGGCGTCCGGACGGCGCGCAGGCTTCAGACACCACCGAGCAGCCGCGAGAGTCCCTCGTCGAGGTCGATCTGCGCGCCCTCGCCGCCCGCGGGCACCACGGCGTACGAGCGCACCAGGAAGCGGCGCAGGACGATCTTGTCGAACTGCACCAGGGCCAGACCCTGGTGCGAGTGGAACTCCAGGACCGTCCGGGCCCGCCCGCACGGCCAGATGTGCACGTCGCCGCTGCCCGTCGGCGCGACGAGGCCGTCCTCGAGGAGCTGCCGGGCGAAGACCCAGGTGACTTCCGCGCCGTCGAGCGACGCCTGCGAGGGGAAGGTCATCTGGATGGCCAGGGGGTCTTCCGCGGAGTAGCGCAGCACCACGGGCAGAGCGCGCTCACGACCCTCGGGGGTGACGAGACGGGCACGGGCGGGCTGTTCGAGGGTGACGGCCATGAGGGGACTCCACTTCTGATGTTTCCAGTGCTCGGTACTGCGGTTCCGGCGGGCTCCTGTGCCCGTATGACCCCTCAGGGAGGGGCGGTATTACGCCACGATGTCGAGTTATTCATGTGACCTGCGTCACTCGCCTTCCCGTAGGCGGTCATGTGTCGCCCAGAGCCTCGAAACCCGCCCGGCCGGCACACGCCGGTCCGGGTGCCCGCCTCAAGCAAGTGCACGCGTACCTTCGGGAAACATCAGCCTCTCGGCCCACTCGCGCGTTGCGATCCCCATGCGTCACGTGCCGCCCCGATGCAGGATGGCCTCATGCTGCTCGCCCGGCTCGCACACGTGTCCAAGGAAGTGGCCGCCACCTCGGCGCGGTCCCGGAAGATCGCCCTGCTCGCCGAGCTGTTCCGGGCCGCGGAGCCGGACGACGTACCGATCGCCATCCCCTACTTGTCGGGACGGCTGCCTCAGGGGCGGCTCGGCATCGGCTGGAGCACGCTCAAGCACACGGTGCCGCCCGCCGACGAGGCGACGCTCACCGTACGCGGGGTGGACGCGGCGCTCACCGCGATCGGGTCGGTGTCCGGCGCCGGGTCGCAGGCCGAACGGAAGCGTCTCGTCGGGGAATTGATGGGTGCCGCGACCGCCGACGAGCAGCGGTTCCTGCTCGGGTTGCTGACCGGTGAGGTCCGGCAGGGCGCGCTGGACGCGGTGGCGGTCGAGGGGCTCGCGCTCGCCACGGAAACCCCGGCGGACGCGGTGCGGCGTGCGGTGATGCTCGCCGGATCCGTGAGCCCGGTCGCCCAGGCGCTGCTGGCGGACGGGGCGGAGGCCCTGGACGAGTTCCGGCTCACCGTGGGCCGGCCGGTCCTGCCGATGCTCGCGCACAGTGCCGCGTCCGTCGCCGAGGGCATCGACAAGCTGGGCGCTTGCGCGGTCGAGGAGAAACTGGACGGCATCCGCGTACAGGTCCACCGGGACGGGGACGACGTACGCGTCTACACGCGCACCCTGGACGACATCACCGACCGCCTCCCCGAGCTGACCTCCGCCGCCCTCGGCATGGCGGGGTCGCACTTCATATTGGACGGCGAGGTCATCGCGCTGGACGCCGACGGGCGGCCGCGGCCGTTCCAGGAGATCGCGGGGCGCGTCGGCTCACGGGTCGACGTGTCGACGGCGGCGGCCGGGCTGCCCCTCTCCCCCGTCTTCTTCGACGCCCTGTCCGTGGCCGGGCGGGACCTGCTCGACCTGCCGTTCACCGAGCGCCACGCGGAGCTGGCGGCGCTGGTGCCCGAACCGATGCGGGTGCGGCGCACGCTCGTGGCGGACCCGGCCGACGAACGGTCGCGCGGTGAGGCCCAGGAGTTCTTCGAGGCGACGCTGGGGCGCGGCCACGAAGGGGTCGTACTGAAAGGGCTCGACGCCCCCTACAGTGCGGGCCGCCGGGGTGCCTCCTGGCTGAAGGTGAAGCCGGTCCACACCCTGGACCTGGTCGTTCTCGCCGCCGAGTGGGGTCATGGCCGCCGCACCGGCAAGCTCTCCAACCTGCATCTGGGCGCGCGGCGGCCGGACGGCACGTTCGCCATGCTGGGCAAGACCTTCAAGGGCATGACGGACGCGATGCTGGCCTGGCAGACCGAGCGCCTTCAGGAGCTGGCGGTCGAGGAGAGCGGTTACGTCGTGACGGTGCGCCCCGAGCTCGTCGTGGAGATCGCCTACGACGGCCTCCAGAAATCCACCCGCTACCCGGCGGGCGTCACGCTCCGCTTCGCGCGGGTCGTGCGGTACCGCGAGGACAAGTCGCCCGAGGAGGCGGACACGGTGGAGACGGTGCTGCGGGGCGGTCCCGGCCCGGCGTAGCCCACCGCGGCGGCACTTCCCCGACCGACTGAGCCCGGCGTACCAAAACGGGCCCGACTCCGGTGGGATTTTGCCAATCCTTGGCCCCGATAGGGTGACAGCCGGGGGAGATCATCTATCACGCAAGGGGAAAAGCTGTGCCCGCCTCACGACTCAGCCGCACGCCGCTTCCAGGCATCGGCATGCGGTACGACCTGACGACCCGAGAACAACGACGTCTGTCGGTGGTCGCGCACCGGGACGGAGCACGGACGCTGAGCGCCTACCGGTCCGACGACCCGGACGAGTGCGCGCTGTCGCTGCGGCTGAGTTCGGGCGAGGCGGAGGCGCTGATCGACGCCCTGATGCCCTCTCACCACAGCCCGACCCTGCTGCACACCACCGACCTGGGCCTGGTCGCCGAGCGCGTGCTGCTGTCGGCCACCTCGCACTGGAACGGGCGGCTGCTCGGCGAGACCCGGATGCGGACCGAGACGGGCGTCTCGATCGTGGCCGTGCTGCGGCGGGCCGAGGCGATCCCGTCGCCGGCCCCCGACTTCCGGCTCGCCGGCGGGGACACCCTGATCGTCATCGGAACGCGTGAGGGCGTGGAGACCGCCGCGACGATACTCGGGCGGGAGTGATCGCGTGCATTCCGCTGTCTTTCTGATCGAATTCGGCGCGATCATCCTCGCCCTCGGCCTGCTCGGCCGGTTCGCGGGACGCTTCCGGTTCTCGCCCATCCCGCTGTACCTGCTCGCCGGGCTCGCGTTCGGCGAGGGCGGCCTGCTGCCGCTCGGCGCGAGCGAGGAGTTCGTCGCCATCGGCGCCGAGATCGGCGTCATCCTGCTGCTTCTGATGCTCGGCCTCGAGTACACGGCCAACGACCTGGTCAGCAATCTCAAGACGCAGTACCCGGCCGGTCTGGTCGACTGCACGCTGAACGCGCTGCCGGGCGCCATCGCCGCGCTGCTCATGGGCTGGGGTCCGGTCGCGGCCGTCGTACTCGCCGGCGTCACCTGGATCTCGTCGTCCGGTGTCATCGCGAAGGTCCTGGGGGACCTCGGGCGGCTCGGCAACCGCGAGACCCCCGTCATCCTCAGCGTCCTGGTCCTCGAAGACCTGGCGATGGCCGTCTACCTGCCCATCATCACCGCCCTGCTGGCGGGGGTCGGGCTCGCCGCGGGCAGTCTCACGCTCGCCATCGCGCTGGGCGCCGCGGGGATCGTCCTCTTCATCGCGGTGCGGTACGGGCGGCTCATCTCCCGGTTCGTCTCCAGCGACGATCCGGAGAAGCTGCTCCTCGTGGTGCTCGGCCTGACCATCCTCGTCGCGGGCATCGCGCAGCAGCTCCAGGTGTCCGCCGCCGTCGGCGCGTTCCTGGTCGGCATCGCGCTGTCCGGTGAGGTCGCCGAGGGCGCGCACACGCTGCTCGCGCCGCTGCGGGACCTCTTCGCGGCCGTCTTCTTCGTCTTCTTCGGGCTGCACACCGACCCGTCGAGCATTCCGCCGGTGCTGCTGCCCGCGCTCGCGCTCGCCGTCGTCACCGCGCTGACGAAGATCGCCACCGGCTACTGGGCGGCCCGCCGTGCGGGCATCTCGGTCAAGGGCCGCTGGCGGGCCGGTGGCGCACTGGTGGCGCGGGGCGAGTTCTCCATCGTCATCGCGGGGCTCGCGGTCACCGCGGGCATCGAGCCGTCGCTCGGACCGCTGGCGACGGCGTACGTGCTGATCCTCGTCATCGTCGGGCCGCTGACCGCCCGCTACACGCAGCCCATCGCGGGATACGTGAGCGGGGCGCTGGCCCGCCGCCGCGCAACCGCCGGCGCGGCAGGCCCGCAGGTGCCGGGGCCCCGGAAGACGGTCGAGACGCTGGACGGGCAGGACGTGGCCGACCGGCCGTAGCTAGCCGACGCAGCTGGGCCGGAACTCCGGGTCGGCCGGCCCCTTCCGGCCCAGCGCGTCGAGGACCCACTGAGCGGCGACCGGGTCCTTCGTCACCTGGTCGTGCAGGAACGGGTCCAGCGGACAGCGGTCCTGCAGGACCACGTTGGTGACGTATTCCTTCGGGCCGTTCAACAGGGCGCTCGTGTACGGGATGACGATTTCGTCGTACCGCGTGGTGAGGACCGTGTAGTCGGGGCCCGCCGGGGTCTCGGTGCCTTCGTTGAGCTTCGCCAGCAGTTCGGAGCCCGCCATCTGGTCGAGGCAGGCGGGACAGGCGAGGTCGCCGAGCGGCTTGGTCAGCGGATTGGTGGTGCCGTGGTTGGACGGCACGATGCCGATCAGGTCGTCGACCTTGTCAGCGCCGCCGAGGAACTTCACGTAGTAGCGGGGCATCATGCCGCCCTGACTGTGGCCGACGAGGTCGACCTTCGCCGAGCCCGTCGCGCCGCGCACGGCCTCGACGAAGTCCTTGAGCTCGGTGGCCGAGCGCGGGACCGGCGCGGTCGCCAGCCTCCCGTAGTTGAACGCGAAGACGCAGTAGCCCGCTCTCTTCAGTCTGGGCGAGAGCGTGGCCCAGTTCTCCGCCATCAGCTTGAACGTGCCGTTGACCAGGACGACCGGCTCGGGGTGTGCCGGATCCGGCTTGCAGGACCAGTCGTTGGCGCCGCGGGGCGGGATGTCGAGGACCGACGTCGGCGCGGACGCGGAGGTCGTGGCCGACGCGGGGGCGGGGGCGGCGAGGCCCACGAATCCGAGGGCGAGGGCGGCCACGGCGGTCATCAGGGACCGTACGGCGGGGCGCAGGTGCATCGGGGTTCCCATCGTGAGGTGGTGAGGGGGTGAGGGCGGCGGCCGGGAGGCGAGGTGCGTGGCAAGTGGCGCGTGGGCGAACACAGTTCGACAATGCCGACCGCTGGACGAGATCATTTTCGTTGCGTACACGCCACGTCAAGGGGGTTTTCGGCGACAGCGCGCGTTATCCGGGCACTTCGGGCATCTCTTGGACTCGCCGCCCGCCACCGGGCCGCCGCCTGGCACGATGCTTCCCATGACCTCAGGTCCAGGGTTCCGCCTCGCACGCGCCGCGATGTTCGCGGCCGTGTGCGTGGTGGCGACGGCCCTGGGCCACGCGGTCATGTCCGGTGCCACGCTGCCCTGGTGGGCGGTGGGTTACGCGTTCGCGGCCACGGTGGCCGCCGCGTGGTGGCTCACCGGACGCGAGCGCGGCGCGGTCGCCGTCACCGGCGCCACGGTCGCGGCGCAGCTGTGCCTGCACGAACTGTTCGGCCTGGCGCAGCGGGTGAGCGTCCCGGCGGGCGGGAGCGGGCCGCCGGACGCGGCGCCGGGCCACCCCGACGACGGCATGAACCACCTGAACCACGCGATGCCGGCGACCGTGCCGCCGGCCGGGACCGGCTCGTCCGGTGCCGGCTCGTCCGACGCCTCCATGTACGCGTCCGCGATGCCGGACGAGGGCGTGTCCCACTGGGTCATGTCCGTCTTCGGGCACAGCGGCTCCGGCATGTTCCTCGCCCACGTCGTCGCCGCGCTGATCTGCGCCCTGTGGCTGTGGCGCGGCGAGGCCGCCGTCTTCCGTACCGGACGCGCGCTCGCGGCGGCCGTCTTCGTGCCGCTGCGGTTCGTCCTCACGGTCCTCCTCGCGGCCCTCCCGCCCGCGCCGCCCCACGTCGGCGCCCTCGTGCCCGTGCCGCGGCTGCGCGGGGTCCTTCTCCAGTACGCCGTCTCACGCAGAGGTCCGCCGGTCCTTCCGGCCAGTTCCTGAAACCGCCCGCGCCCCTCGGCGCCGGGCGGATCTTCGGCGTCCGCGCACGCGGGGGTCACACCTCCGTCGTACGTCCGCGCCGCTTCCTGAACTCCCTTCACCGAAGGACCTTCTGCGATGACTGCTGCCCTTTTGCGATCCCGGTCCTGCGCGGACCGGACCCGTGACGACCTGATCACCCAGTGGGCGCTGGCGGCCCGCGACGGCGACGCCCGGGCTTTCGAGGAATTCGTGCAGGCCACGCGCCGTGACGTCTGGCGCTTCGTGGCCCACCTCAGCGGCGACCTGCACGGCGCCGACGACCTGACCCAGGAGACGTATCTGCGGGCCCTGACCGCGCTGCCCGGCTACGCCGCCCGGTCCGGTGCGCGCACCTGGCTGCTCGCCATCGCCCGCCGGGCCGTCGCCGACCGCTTCCGCTCGGCGGCGGCCCGGCCGCGGATCGCCGACACCGGCGACTGGCAGGCGGCCGCGGAGCGGGCCCAGCCGCGCGGGCTGCCCGGGTTCGAGGAGGGGGTGGCCCTCCTCGACCTCCTGGAGACGCTCGACGCGCCGCGCCGCGAGGCGTTCGTCCTCACCCAGCTCGCCGGGCTGCCGTACGCGGACGCGGCGGCCGCCGTCGGCTGCCCGATCGGCACGGTCCGCTCGCGCGTGGCCCGCGCGCGGGAACGGGTGAGCGAGCTGCTGCTCGCGGCGGACGACGCCGCATAGCGGTCCGCATGCGCTGCCGTCCGGCGGTTGCGCACCCCGGTGCCGGGCCCCCATGAGGTCCGGCACCGGGGTGCGCGAAGATCCCGGTCGCGGCCTCCGATCAGGGCGTTTAGCGTTGTTCGGGGGTGTTTGGAGGCCAGCACCATGGACCGTGAAGCCGTGCCATCGCCGGAACCCTCCCCGGTGCCCGGTTGCGCCCGCGACACCGGACCGTCCGCTCACGCGCCACACGCGGGAGGCGGCCGTCACGAGCACCGCTGGCTGATCCTCGCGGTGGTCGGCATCGCACAGCTCATGGTGGTCCTCGACGCCACGATCGTGAACATCGCGCTGCCCTCGGCCCAGCGGGACCTGGACTTCAGCGACGGAAACCGCCAGTGGGTCGTCACCGCGTACGCGTTGGCCTTCGGCTCCCTGCTGCTGCTCGGCGGGCGCGTCGCCGACCTGGTGGGGCGCAAGGTCGTCTTCCTCGCCGGTCTCGCCGGTTTCGCGGTGGCGTCCGCGATCGGTGGCGCGGCGACGAGCTTCTCGATGCTCGTGGCGGCCCGCGCGCTGCAAGGCGTGTTCGGCGCGCTCCTCGCGCCCGCCGCCCTGTCGCTCCTGACGACCACGTTCACCGACCCGCGGGAGCGCGCCAAGGCGTTCGGCATCTACGGCGCGATCGCGGGCGCGGGCGGCGCGGTGGGGCTGCTGCTCGGCGGCGTACTCACCGAGTATCTGGACTGGCGCTGGTGCCTGTACGTGAATCTCGCGTTCGCCGCGGTCGCCATGGTGGGCGGCGCGCGGCTGCTGCACGCCGGCGCGCCCCCGGACCGGCCCAAGCTGGACGTGCCCGGCACGGTGCTGGTGTCGGCCGGTCTTTTCTGCATCGTCTACGGCTTCTCCAACGCGGAGACACACGCGTGGAGCGATGCGCTGACCTGGGGTTTCCTGGTCGTCGGCGCGGTACTTCTGGTGGTGTTCGCCTGGTGGCAGACGCGCGCCGCCCACCCGCTGCTGCCCCTGCGGGTCGTCCTGGACCGGGATCGCGGGGCGTCGTTCCTCGCGATGTTCATCTCGGGCGCCGGCATGTTCGGGGTGTTCCTGTTCCTCACGTACTACCTCCAGCAGATCCTGGAGTACACGCCCGTCAAGACCGGTCTGGCTTTCCTGCCCATGGTCGCGGTGATGGTGGTGGCCTCCGTCGTGACCACCAACAACCTGGTGCCGCGGATGGGCGCGAAGCCCATCGTGCCGCTGGGCATGGGGCTCTCGGCGGCCGGCATGGCGTGGCTGACCGCCCTCGACGTCAGCAGCGGGTACGCCGCCCATGTGCTGCCGCCGCTGCTCGTCGCCGGGCTCGGTCTCGGCCTCATCTTCGCCCCGGCGATGAGCATGGCGACCGCCGGAGTCGCGGCGCACGACGCGGGCGTGGCCTCCGCCATGGTCAACACCAGCCAGCAGGTGGGCGGTTCGATCGGCACGGCGCTGCTCAACACGCTCGCCACGACGGCGGCATCCCACTACATGGAGGGCAGGAACCCGACACGGCGGGTGGAGGAACAGGCGGCGATGCAGTCGTACGCGACCGCGTACTGGTGGTCAGCCCTCTTCTTCGCGATCGGCCTCGTCGTTACGGTCGTCCTGTATCGCAGAGGGCCGCCGGTGCCGACGGAGACGGGCAGCGGCGCGGTGCACATGTAGGGCGGTGACGCGATGACTTCGGGGCCGGCTCCGGGTCCTGCTTCGGACCCAGACGCCCGCGCCCTCCGGCGCCAAAATCCACTACCGCAGGCGTCGTGACGACCACGGAGACCTCCGCCCGGCGAGGTGGGGGCGATGGCCGCACGACCAGACGCCGTATCTCACGGCGAGAGATCAGAAGCATGCATGGCGGGGCAGGCGGCCCAGCACGGCACGGAACCTCTCCCGGCCTGCCGTGACGCTCGCGTCCCACAGACCTGCTGCGTCACCACTCAGCGAGAAGGACTGGAGCCGCTGTTCCTCGGCGAGAAGGCCGGCCCCCGCCTCATTCTGGTCCAGCATCCCCATCGCGGTGAGCGCCGCATGGCCGCAGGACACCGCGTCATCAGCGCTTCCCGAGCCATGGCCCGGCAGGGCATACCGCAAGGTGAGGACAGCGAAGAAGGCGTAGGTGTCGACGACATCGGTGATCCCCTCCTCGTTCGGCTGCAGCTCCGGGAACTGCTCCAGCAGGCGCACGCGCTCGGCAGCGTCGGCGAGCGGCCGGTCGGCATGCCAGAGCTCTCGTACGGTCTCCGCGTAGAAGTCCAGGTCGGATTCCCGACCCGGCGCGTTCGCTCGCAAACCCATGAACAGTGGCGCCATGCGCTCGGTGCAGGCGGCGACATACAGGCAGATCGCCTCGCCACCCCCGTCACGAAGCGTCTCGGCGACGGCCCTCTCTACCAGCTTCTCCACGTCCCGCCCTCCGGTGCGAACAGATCGACAGGCTACATAGCGGCTTGAGCACCGAAGCTTGTGTCGGGGCACCGCCTCTGGAGCCCGGGGCCGCGCCGGAGAGCGACCGGAAACGCACTTCGGAGTGACCGGGAACGAGAACGGCTACCGCGGCGACTCCCGTACGAACAGCGTCACCGACACGCTCGCCTCGAAGCCGTTGCGCCGCATGAGGGCGGACGACGCGGTGTTGCGGGACTCGACGTCGGTCACGACGGCGCTCGCGCCCGCCTCCGTGAGGGTCGCGCAGCAGGCCTTCACGAGGCGGCTCGCGACGCCCCGCCCCTGGTACTCGGGGGCGCTGGCGATCCACTCCAGGTTGCCCCAGTCGGAACGCTGGTCGAAGCCCATCGAGCCCAGCACGAAGCCCGCGAGGTGGTCCCCGTCCAGCGCGACCCAGCACGCGGACGCCTCGCTGTCCAGGTGCCTGGCGATCGCCGAGAGCGACCAGGAGGTGTACGGCTTCACGGACGTGTCGTAGACCCGGCGGCCCAGGGCGAGGACGTCGGCCAGATGGGTGGCCGTCATCGGCGCGAGACCGATACCGGCCGAGGGGTCCGGCGCGGCGGCGTGGGACATGGGGCCTCCAGGGGGCGGGCGCGGCGCCGCGCCGGGGCGGGCTCTGCGGCTCACGCTATGTGGCGGCCGGTGCTCGCGCACGCCGAGGTATTGGCCCCGGAGGGGCACGCACAGCGCGCCCGGGGTGGGGACCCGGCCCCAGCACACGTGGCGTGCTCGACGCACCGCGACGCCGCGCCGGAGCGCTCCCCCGGATGGCCGAAAGGTCGTACCACCCGCCTCCGCGCCCCCAACTCACCCGAGCCAACGGCCCTTTGATCAGTTGGACGCGTGTCCGAGGCACCCCTTCGCAGCCCTTATCGTGGAGCGCATGTCCGTTCCTGAGCTGATCCGCATCGTCTCCCGCTCCTCCCCCATGGCCCTCGCCCAGGTGGAGCGCGTCCGCACCGAACTCGCCGCGCTGCACCCCGGCATCCGTACCGAGGTCGTGCCGGTCACCACCTCGGGTGACCGCTGGATGGGCGATCTGGCGGCGCTCGGCGGCAAGGGTGCCTTCACCAAGGAGGTCGACGCCGCACTGCTCGCCGGTGAGGCGGATCTCGCGGTGCACTGCGTGAAGGACGTGCCCGCGGACCGGCCGCTGCCCGCGGGCACCACGTTCGCCGCGTTCCTGAAGCGCGACGACATCAGGGACGCGCTCATCCACCCCGGCGGCCTCACCCTCGACGAGCTCCCCGCGGGCACCCGCATCGGCACGTCGTCGGTCCGTCGCGTGGCCCAACTCGCCGCTTCCCACCCGGAGTTGGAGTGCGTCCCGATGCGCGGCAACGCGGGCCGCAGGCTGGAGAAGCTCGCCGCGGGCGACGCCGACGCGCTGCTGCTCGCCCAGTCGGGCCTGGACCGCATCGGCCGCCCCGAGCTGGCCAGCGAGATTCTGTCGGTGGAGACCATGTGCCCGCCGATCGGTGCGGGCATCCTCGCTCTGCAGTGCCGCGAGGACGACACCGCGACCATCGACGCCGTCACGGACCTGGGTGACACGGACGCCTGGCGGGAGGCGACCGCCGAGCGCATGTTCCTGCACGTCCTGCAAGGGCACTGCAACTCGCCGATCGCCGGATACGCGCGGTCGGAGCGCGGCGGCGATCTGTCGCTGCGGGCCTGCGTGTTCACGCCCGACGGCAAGACGGTCCTCAACGCGCACGAGTGGGCGGGCCCGCTCGACCCGGCGACGCTCGGCACGTCCGTGGCGGTGGCGCTGCTGCGTCAGGGCGCCCGCGAGCTGATCGACGGCATCGCTCACTGAGCGAGCGACGCGCGCGCTTCTGTCACAGAACGTCGACAGCGCCAACCGGACAGCCGGATGCCTCCTCTTGCACGGCGGACCGACCGACAGCCCGCCCGCCGCGTGCGGCCACTGAGGAGATATCCACGATGACCGAGACAACCGCTTCCGTGACCCGGCCACCGCGCGGCCGCGCCACGGTACGCGCCGTGGCCGGTACGGCCCTCGCCCTCGCCGTCACGATCCCGGCGACGGCCGCGACCGCAGCCACCGCGACGGCCCAGGCCCGTACCGCCGCCGCCGACCCGGTCTCCGTCCTGAAGTTCACCACCAAGGAGCGCAAGGACGCCCTCGCGTACTGGACGCCGGCCCGCATGAAGGCGGTCGGGAAATCCGTGGACCTCGGCCCCACCGGGCCGAAGGCCAAGCCGTGGCGCGGCACCGAACTGAAGACCGTGGGGCGGCTGTTCTTCGTCAACGCGAGCGGGGCCGACACCTGGTGCACGGCCACCGCGGTGAAGAGCGCCAACCGCTCCGCCGTCATGACGGCGGCGCACTGCGTACGCCGTGGCTCGTCCCCGCACAACACCAACTTCTCGATGGTGTTCGTCCCCGGCTACAGCAAGGGCAAGGCGCCGCACGGCGCGTTCGCGGTCCGCCAGGCCGTCTCCCCGCGCACCTGGGAGGAGGACTCCACGAACGACGTCTCCGCGCTGACCGTCGACGCCGGCAAGAACGGCAAGAAGCTCACCGACACGGTGGGCAGCCAGCCCATCGCCTTCAACCGCCCCGTAGGCGGCACCGTCTCCTCCTTCGGCTACTCCGCCACCCGCCCGCAGCTCGGCGAGGAACTCCTCCGCTGCGTCGGTACGGCGAAGAAGAAGAACGGCACGCAGGCCATCCCGTGCGACATGAGCGGCGGCTCCAGCGGTGGCCCCTGGCTGGCCGACTTCAACGCCACCACCGGCAAGGGCGTCCTGGTCTCCGTCAACAGCTCGCTGGACTCCCTGACGCCGACCAGGATGTACGGCGAGGTGCTGGGTGCCACGGCCAAGAAGGTGTACGACCGGGCCCAGCAGCGCTGACCGCTGCCCCGGAGATACCGCGACGCGGGTTCACACTCCGACGCGGCTTCACGCTCCTTCGCCCCGCCCGGCGCCGTACGTCTCGGCCAGTGCCTTCACCGTGTCGGCCATGGCCCGGCGCAGTTCCGGCGGCGCGACGACCTCGACGTCGGCGCCGAGCCGCAGCAGCTCGCCGCAGGCATGTCCGGTGCTCTCGGTCGGGATGACCGCCTCGGTCCATCCGTCGTCGCCGACGGCGGTCGCGCTGGACTCGACCGCCCGGACCGCCTCCGGGGGCAGGTTGTCCGGCAGGCGTCGGCGTCCCCGAGGAGAGAGACGGACGGTGGCCGTGCCGGTGTAACGGCGCTTCTCGAAGCCGTCGAGATAGGAGAGCCAGTAGGCGCCCAGGTCGAAGTCGGGCGGCCGGTCGAACCGCTCGTCGCTCGGGGTCGCGTCGAGGACCTGGGTGACGCGGTAGGTCCCGACGCGGCTCTCGGCGGCGGCCACGAGGTACCAGACGCCGGATTTGAGCACGAGACCGTAGGGGCGGAGCCGACGCCGCACTTCCTGCGGCGCGCGCCAACGCCGGTAGCGGACGTCCACCACCCTCCGGGTGAGCACCGCGTCGACGAGCAGGGTGAGGTGCGGCGTCCGTTCGGGCTCCCGGTACCAGGCCGGAGCGTCCAGGTGGAACACCGCCGCGGCCCGCGCCGCCTCGTCGCGGAGTCCCGCGGGCAGCGCGGCCAGCAGTTTCAGCCGCGCCGCAGCCACCTCGTCCGCGAGCCCCAGGTCGGCGGCGGGGCCGGGCAGCCCCGCGAAGAACAGCGCCCGCGCCTCGCCCTCGCTCATCCCGGTCAGGCGCGTGCGGTAGCCCTCGACCAGCCGGTAGCCGCCGTTGCGGCCCGGTTCCGCGTACACGGGCACCCCGGCGGCCTGCAGCCGCGCCACGTCACGGTACGCGGTCCGCACGGACACGCCCAGTTCGTCGGCGATGCCCCGCGCGGACATACGGCCCCGGGATTGCAGCAACAGCAGCACTGACAGCAGTCGACCGGCAGACATGGCCGCATTCTCCCCGTAAACCCTGACAGCCCCTGGCACGAGGTCGCCCTACCGTCGGTGCCCCGACCGCCGAGCCACCGAACCGAACCCCAGAAGGAGCCTGCCGCGTGCCTCTCACCGAGACGTCCCGCCGTCCCGCCATCGTCGAGCTTCGCCAGTACACGACGCGTCCTGGCCGTCGCGACGAGCTCATCGAGTTGTTCGACCGGGAGTTCGTGGAGACCCAGGAAGCGGCGGGGATGCGGGTGCTCGGCCAGTTCCGTGACCTCGATGACCCGGACCGCTTCGTGTGGCTGCGCGGCTTCCAGGACATGGCGACACGGCACCGCGCGTTGACCGCCTTCTACGAAGGTCCCGTGTGGGCGGAGCACGGCCCGCAGGCCAACGACACCATGGCCGACTCCGACGACGTCCTGCTGCTGCGCCCCTTGACGGACGACGGTCTGAGCGTCTCCCCCTCCGGGCGGGCTCCTTCCGGTGCCCCGGCCCCCGAGCGATTCGTCTGCGCCACCGTGTGGTCCTTCGCGCCCGGCCGGCCCGACGGCGGCGCGCTGATACGGGACGGACTCCTCCCCGTGCTGCGCGCGACGGGACCCGCGCCCTTCGCCGCCCTCACCACTGAGACGGCCCACAACACCTTCTCCAGGCTGCCCGTCCGCACCGGGGAGAACGTCGCGGCGGTCATCACGTCGTACCCCGACGAGAGCACGTACCGACAGCACCTCGCCGACGTGCTCGCTCACCCGCTCGCTCGGGGCGAGATCCTGCCGGGCATCGAGCGGGAGCAGACGGGAGCCCCCAGAACCCTGCGACTCGCGCCGACAGGCCGCTCGCTCCTCTGACGTTCCGGGCTCCGAGGTGGGACGGCCGTGGTCAGGCGGCGCCTGCGCCGCGGCGGCGGCCGGTTCCGGAGAGCGCCTCAATCAGCTCCTCCCGGCTCATCTTGGAGCGTCCCTCGATGCCCTGTTCCGTGGCTCGCTGGTACAGCTCGCTCTTGCTGAGCTGCTGGAGCCCGGTCTCTTTCCGCGGCGCGGTCTTCTTCTTCGACCCCGTCTTCCGTGGCTTGGGCCTGCTCTTCGTCGATTCCTTGCTCTTGGTGCCCCGGGCCCGGTCGAGGCTGCCTTGCAGGACCTCCATGAGGTCGACGACGTTGGTGGCCTGCGGTGCCTCCTCCGCGGCCTCGATCTCCTGGCCCTCCGCCTTCGCGCGCACCAGCTCCCGCACCTTCTCCTGGTACGTGTCGTGGTACTTGGCCGGCTCCCACGGCGCGTCCAGGGCGTCGATCAGCTGGATCGCCATGTCCCGCTCCTTGCCCTTGTCCGCCTGGCCGGAGGGGAGTTCGGGCAGCTCCTGGTCCGGGTCGCGCACCTCGTCCGCCCAGTGCAGGGTCTGCAGCACCAGGACCTTGTCGTCGGCGCGCAGCGCGGTCAGGTACTGCTTGCCGCGCATCACGAACGTCGCGATGCCGGCCTTGCCCGCCTCCGCCAGCGCTTCCCGCAGCAGCCCGTACACCTTGGTGTGGTCCTTGCCGCGCGGGGCGATGTAGTACGTGCGGTCGAAGTAGACCGGCTCGATGTCGTCCAGGTCGACGAAGTCGCTGATGTCGATGGTCCGGGAGCGGCCCGGAGCGATCTCGTCCAGTTCGTCGGGTTCCACGACGACGTACTCGCCCTCGGCCGCCTCGTAGCCCTTGACGATGTCCTCGGACGACACTTCCTTGCCGGTACGTTCGTTGACGCGCCGGTTGCGGATCCGGTCGGCGGTGCCGCGTTGCAGCTGGTGGAAGTGGACCGTGTGGTTCTCGACCGCGGTGTACAGGCCGACCGGCACGCTGACCAGCCCGAAGGTGATCACGCCGGTCCAGATCGCGCGTGCCATGAGCGTCTACTCCCATCGTGCTTCACCGTCGCCGTGAGAACAGCGAAGTGCGGAGGTCTCTGCCGACCACGCTGGCACTCCTGCGCGTGGTGCGCTCGCTGGGAGCGGGCGAGTGGAGGAGGTCGTCGTCTATGCGCGGGGGTCGAGCAGGCGTTCCGCTTCCCGCGCGGCATCCCGTGCCGCCTCGTCGGCCCCGACGACCGCGTCGGCCGTCTCCCGGCTCCGTTCCTCGGCCTCCTGCTGCGCTTGTTCGGCGCGCTGGAGTTCGTCGCGTGCCCGCCGCAGCTGTTCCTCGGCCTCGGTCACTCGCTGACGTGCCTCGTCGTGCCGGTCGCGGGCCTGCCGCAGCGTCGCGTCGGCGTCCTGCTGTTCGGCATGCCGCTCGCGCAGCTGCTCGGCTGCCTCTTCGGCGGCCTCGCGGGCCTTCCGGGCGAGCTTTTCCCGCTTCTGCCGGCGCCGCTCGGCGAGTTCGTCCGTCGCCTGTGACGCCTTCTGGCCCCGTGCCTCCTTCTGGCTCCGTGGCGGCTTCTGGGTGGGTGACGGCTTCTGCTGTGCGTCGGCGGTGCCGGACGGGAACTCCGCGGGCGGAATGAGAGCACTCTGCAGGCGCCCGGCCGCCCACTGGTCCGCCGCGTCCTGGTCCGCGAGCACCGCGTGCAGCGTGGCGGCGACGTCCTGCTGCGCCGCGTCCGACAGCCGGTGCCCGGCGTCCCTCGCGAGCGTGGCGGCCTGCCGGGACAGGCCGGCGACGACGCTGCCGCGCTGCTTGGACAGCTCCTTGATCTCGGCTGCGTCCAGGGTCCGGAACGCCTCACGCAGCTCTTGCCCCAGCTCCAGGAACCGCCGCGCCTCTTCGGGCCGGGAGCGCACCAGGAGGTTCGCCGCCCAGGCCGCGAGGGTGGGGCGGCGTGCGGCACGGATCCGGCGGGCGTCCGCCGCGCGGCCGTCCGTCCTGGCCCGCGCGGCGAGCTCCTCACGCCGGGAGACGAAGCGGGGCGGCGCGGTGGCGTAGAGATCGTCGAGGACACTCTCGACGTCGCGCTCTTCGCCGTCCTTCGTACTCGCACCCTTGCGCCGCATCCTCATCAGAGTGGCCCGAGCGGCGCGCGCGTGCACCTCGGACCGCCCTCTGCCGCGATCACACCTCGGGGGCCAGGTCGGGGCGGAGCCGGTGCCACACCGGGTGGCGCAGCAGCCCGGCCCGGGTCCGGGTCGCGTAGCGGATCTCGGCGACGAGCCGGGGCAGGACCCACCGGGCGCCGGGCACGGCGGGTGCGGGCGTGAACGGGCAGTCGTCGATGGCGGCGACGTCCAGGAGCCGGGCGAGCTCGGCGCGTTCCCGCTCGCTCCATCCCGTGCCGACGCTCCCCCGGTAGACCAGGGCCCCGTCCTCGTACTCTCCGACCAGGACCGCGCCCGGCAGCCCGCCGAGACGTCCCTGGCCGGGCAGCCAGCCACCGACGACCGCGTCCACGGTGCGTACGTTCCTGATCTTGATCCAGGCCGGTGAGCGTCTGCCGGGTTCGTACACCGAGTCGAGCCGTTTCAGCACGACGCCTTCCAGACCCTGGGCGTGGGCGAGTTCCAGGGCCTCGCGGCACCGGCCGGTGACCGCTGTGGGGATGGACCAGGCCGGGCCCGCCTCGATCAGCTGCGTCAGAGTGGCACGGCGCCGGATGTAGGGCGCGCGGGTAAGGTCCTGGCCGTCCAGGAACAGGACGTCGAACAGGACCAGGTGTGCGGGGGCCTGCGCGGCGAGGCGGGCCGCCTTCGCCGGGGAGCCGGCCAGGCCCATCCTCGGCTGGAGGCGCTCGAAGCTCGCGCGGCCCGCCTCGTCGAGGACGACGATCTCTCCGTCGAGGATCACCGGCACGTCGCCCAAGGCGTCGGCCAGGGCGTGGAGTTCGGGGTAGGCGGCGGTGATGTCCTCGCCCGAGCGCGAGCGGATCAGCACGGTGTGGTCGCCGGGCAGGTACACGACCGCGCGCTGTCCGTCGTACTTGGTCTCCGTACTCCACAGGTGCTCGCTCCGCGCGGGCGGCAGCGAACCCGGGGTGGCGAGCATGGGGGCGATGCGCGGCAGGGTGGTCATGAGTGTCAGCCCTCGCCCCGGAGCCGGGAACTCTCCGTATGGGCGAGCGCCCACAGTTCGAGGTAGGCGCGCTGGATGAAGGTGCCGGTGAACGCGGGACCCGTGTTGGCCAGGGCGGTGAGTGCCACGTTCGCCTGGGGGCTGAAGCCCGCGAACGTGGTGAAGCCCCGGGTGCCGCCGGAGTGGTGGTAGAGGTCGTGGCCGGGGCGCGGCCTGACGTTCCAGATCAGGGCGATGCGTCTGCCGGTGCGCGGCAGGACGAGTCGTGGGCGGGTCACGTCGGCGAGTGCGGTGCGCAGCGTGCGGGGGACGGTGGGCGGCTGCGCGGTGGGGTCGAGGAGGGCGTCGAGGGTCGTGAGCAGGTCGCGGGCGCTGGAGCGGCCGGCGCCCGCCGCGGGCAGGGCGGGGATCTGCCAGAGGGGGCGGGCCCTGCCGTGCCAGTAGCCGGTGGCCTGCGGCTGGTCCGTGGCGCAGCTGGTGCTGGTCAGGCCGAGCGGTGTCAGGACGCGGTCGGCGAGCAGGTCGGCGAAGTCCGCGTCGGCGGAGCCGTGGGCGGCGCGGGTGAGCAGTTCTCCGAGGAGGCCGACTCCGTAGTTGGAGTAGCGCACGCGGGTGCCGGGGGCGGAGCGCGGCCGGGTGCGGGTGAGGGCGCGGTGCAGGGCGGCGGTGGAGAAACCTGCGTACGGGTTGCTGAACCAGGCCGGTGCCCCGGTGCGCAGGAGGCCGGGTGGCAGTCGGGGCAGGCCGGAGGTGTGGGTGGCCAGGTGGAGGAGGGTGATGCCGGTGTCCCGGAGGTGTGGGGCGGCGGCGCGGGGCAGGAAGCGGGAGACCGGATCGTCGTACGCGACCTCGCCGCGCGCCACCATTTCGGCGAGCAGGAGCGCGGTGAACGTCTTGGTGAGGGAGCCGATCTCGAATCGGGTGTCGGCGCCGGCGGGGGCTCCGCTCCGAAACGCGGTGTCACCTGTGGTGAGCAGTGCGTGTTCGGGTCCGCGCCGCACGGCGAGGGCTACCGCGCTCGCACCGGGAGCGGCGCCCCGCAGGCCGGCGAGTACGCGTACCGCCCACGCGGGCTCCGTGGCCCCCACCGCCGCGCCACCCGGCTCGTCGCCTTCTGCGCACCGGGCTCCGCGGCGGCTCACCCCGTCGCCCCGCCCAGCGTCCGGGACACCGCGAGAGTCCCCGCGATCGCGGCGACCACGGCCGTGTGCTGGTGGTCGGCGAAGCGCTGTCCGGGGTCGTCGGTGACCGGGTCGCCGTCGCGCGGCACCAGGCCGTCGGCGTGCTGGACGCCCGCGAGCCGCTCCCAGTCCGCCGGATCGCAGTACGGCTCCTCGAGGCAGCACCCGACGATCATGAGCTCGGCGACCAGGTCCCACTGTTCGATCTCGGCCCAGATGTCGATCCACACGGGCAGCCAGGTGGTCACGTATGCGGCGAGGTCGTCGGGCAGGCCGGTGGGCGTGCTGCCCCAGTCGGTGAGGTGGAAGACCGTGTGGGTGACGCAGTAGCCGGTCGTCCAGTCGATGAGCCAGGGCTCCGGCGTCGCGCCGAGCCAGGTGGCCCGGGTCAGTACGTCCCAGTCGTACGCAGGGGTGCTCCGGTCCAGGCCCACGACGCGGGCCGCGTTGGCCACGGCGAGCCTGCGGTTGGGCAGGAGTTCGGCGCCCCGCACGGCGTGCAGCGCGCTGGTGTGGCCGAGCAGCCGCTCCAGGGGTTCGTGCCGGACACCGCTGCGGGCGAACGGCACGTACGTCTCCAGTGGGTCGGTCATGAGGGTGTACCGCAGCAGCCGTTCGTAGAGCATGTCGCCCTCGCCGAGCTGCTGCCAGCAGAAGCCCAGCAGCTCGCGGACGAGCCGCTGTTCGGTGCTGCCCGCGACCGACTCGCGCAGCACGAGCGAGGCGGCGAGCGCGCTCTCGCCGAGCGGTTTGTACACGCTGTCGGGGTCGCAGAGGTCGGCGGTGGTGTCGGCGGGCAGCGTCCCGCACTCGCGGTGCGCGTGCAGCCAGGCCAGGGCCCGGGCGCTCACTTCGTGGGCGGTCCGTGTCACGTGCGCGGTCATGTGGTCTCCGGTCCGAGCAGCCGGCGGGCGATCTCGGCGTCGAGGGCGAGCCGCGGACCGCCGCCGTGCAGGCGGAGGTGTTCGACGAGGGGCGCCGGGTCGAGGGGCAGAGATACGCCTTCGTAGGCCAGCAGGGCGAGCCAGCGCGCGATGCGCGCGGCGGTGGGGTAGTCGCGGCGCAGCATCGCGCGCGTGGCGCCGCGCGCGAGGGCCTGCGGGGCGGCGCGGGCGGCGGCGTGCACGGGCCCGTCGAGATACGGGAGCGCGAGCGGGGAGAGCTGGCCCATGCGGACGGACCAGCGCTGCCAGGGGTCGCCGCTGACGGGGACGGCCTCTCCGCGAGGCGGTTCCGCGAGGACCGGCGCTCCCGTGGGCCGTGGCGCGAGGACTCCCCCGGCCTCCGCCCCGGCGAACCGGTCCAGCAGGGTCGCCGTCGCCCAGTCGCGCCACGCAGCCAGCCAGGGCTCGGCGGCGCCCGCGGGTGGCGGGGCGGGCGGGTTCACCGCAGGCGGGAAGAGGATAAAGGACTGGGCCACGGCCGCCGCGTCCTGGGGGTGGAACACGGCGTCGGCCAGCAGCTGGGGCGCGAAGGCGTCGGCGCCCACGACACGGAGGGCGGCGAGGGCCGCCTTCGGGTCGTCCGAGCGTTCGACGTGCTCGGCGAACATCGCGGTGCCCCCGACGCCGTGAAGAGCGTCGAGGGCGATGAGTGCCAGGTCAGCCGCTGACGCGGCGTATGCGGTCTGCGACTGATCGGGACTGTCGGGACTGCTGGGACTGTCGGGGGTCACTTACCCGTCGGCCCCTTCGGCTCCTTGGGCTCCTTCGGCGAGACGAGCAGCAGAAGCAGGAGAGCGCCTTGCGCTTCCGGTGCGTATGTCGGCGCGTCGCTCAGAATCGCCTCTGGCTCCACCATGGCCGTACCGAGCGCCGCGGTGTCCGTCGGAGTGACAAGAAGCGGTGTGTGCTGAGCAAGCATTAGAGCCTCCTCATCGTTACGTCGTCACTATGTCCAGTGACGCCCACCCTCGGACAAGTCTAAGGGCAATAACTCATAATGTCTGTTTAGTTCAGAACCTCCTGATATCCGCCGACCCCCAACAGGGCGAGGAACGCGGCAGCCGCGGGGGACGGCTCGAACCGGCTCCAGACGAGCCGCTCCACCCGTACGGGCCCGTTGGTGACGGGCACGCTCCGCAGGCCGTGCAGCTCGACGGAGAACAGCGCGGGAAGCAGGGCCACACCCAGGCCGTTGCGGACCATCCGGGCCATGAGCTCGACGCCGGACACCTCGAAGGCGACCTCGCGCCGCAGTCCGGCCGCCGCGAACGCCTCGTCCGACTGGGCCCGCGCGGCACTGCCTTCGGCGAAGTCCACGAACACCTCGTCGACGAGGCGTTGGAGGTCGACCTCCTTCTCCGCGGCCAGCGGGTGCCCCGGGGAGACCACGACGACGTGCTCCCCATGGGCGAGTTCGTGGTCCCGGACACCCTGCGGCCGGAATCCGGGCGGTACGCCGAGGAACGCCGCGTCCAGCACACCCTCGCGCACCTGCTCCACCAGCCGCTCGCTGGAGCCCGTCCGCAGCGTGATGCGCACGTCGGGGTAGCGCAGGCGGTAGTCGCGCAGCACCGCCGGGAGGTCGACGGCCGCGACGGTGGGGATCGAACCGACGGTCAGCCTGCCCCGTATCTCGCCGGTGGCCGCCGCCACTTCCGCCCTGGCGCGCTCCGCCGCCTCCAGGGCCTGCCGGGCGGCGGGCAGAAACGCCTCGCCCGCGGCGGTCAACCGCACCCGGCGGCTGGTGCGGTCGAACAGTCGGGCCCCCAGCTCCTTCTCCAGCTTGGCCACTTGGTGGCTGAGTGCGGACTGGACGACGTGACACCGCTCGGCCGCGCGCGTGAAGCTCGCGGTCTCGGCCACGGCGAGGACGTAACGCATCTGCTGGAGATCCATCGACGCATCGTGAATCACGATGGATCGGATGACAAACATGCGTTGGACCGATGGATCACCGGTCGGCGATGCTGAACTCATCGACGGGCCACGGCAGTCACTGCCCGGCCCACGCCTCGCACCCCGACCTCACGGAGATCCTCATGCGCGTGATCGCCTTCGACCACCTCGTCCTGAACGTCGCCGACATCGAGCGTTCGCTCGCCTTCTACACCGGCCCCCTGGGACTGGAGCCGGTACGGGTGGACGAGTGGCGCGCCGGCAAGGTCCCCTTCCCCTCCGTGCGGGTGAGCCCCACCACCATCATCGACCTCGTCGAGGGACCCGACGGGGAGGCCAAGGGGTCCAACGTCGACCACATCTGCCTCGTGGTCGAGCCGCTCGACTGGCAACAGGTCATCGACTCCGGCGTCTTCACGGTCGTGGACGGCCCCGGCGAGCGCTTCGGCGCCCGCGGCACCGCGATCTCCCTCTACGTCGAGGACCCGGACGGCAACACGGTGGAACTGCGCTGGTACCCGGAGGAGGGCTGAACGCTCAGCCCGAGTGGGAGAGCGCGAAGGAGACCAGGAAGCCGCTCACGGTGATCAGGCCGATGGCCAGGTGCGTGTCCTCGAACGCCTCCGGGATCATCGTGTCGGCGACCATGGCGAGGATCGCCCCGGCGGCCACCGCGGTCACCGCCGCGATGACGGAGGCCGAGAAGCCGCCGACCACGGCGTAACCCAGCACCGCGGAGACGGCGCACTCCGCGGCGATCCCTCCCCAGACACCCATGACGTAGCCCCGGCCGCGGCCGGCCCGCTTCATGCCCGCCGCGCTCGACAGCCCTTCGGGGATGTTGCTGAGGAACACCGCCGCCACGGTCACCAGACTGACCGCGCCGCCGTCGAGCAGGCTGACCCCGATCACCGCTGACTCCGGCACCCCGTCCAGCAGGGCACCGAACGCCAACGCCGTTCCCGACCCGGCCTGTTGGGCCTCCGTCGGCTGCGACTGGGACCTGCGGTGGCCTGAGCGTTTGCGGTGCCGGGCGCCGCGCCGGGCCAGCCACGCGTTCCCGGCGGTGTAGGCGGTGGCGCCGCCCAGCGTGCCGATGACCGCGGGGGCGAGCCCCGCCTGCTCGTACGCCTCCCCGACCAGTTCGAAGGAGACCGCCGAGATCAGCACGCCCGCTCCGAAGGCCATCACGGTCGCGACGAGCTTCTGCGGCACCCGCAGCCCGTACCCGACCCCGGCCCCGAGCAGCAGCGCGGAGCCTGCCACGAGTCCCCACAGTCCAGCCTGTACGACATCTGTCATGCGGGCCCATGTACCCGACACGTAAGCGGCCACGCAACCCGCCCGCGACGGTGCATCCAAGTGGCGGCCCCGTACGGAATGCTGTGCACAGGAAGTGACCAGCGGGACGACCGGCGAGACGACCGGCGAGGGGTGCATGCTCGACACGCAGATCGCCATCGTGGGAGCCGGCGCGGCCGGGCTCTCGCTGGCGTACCACCTCGTCAACGGCGCTTCCGTCGGCCGTACACCTTCGGTGGTGCTCGTCGACGCCCCGGCGGGGCCGCTGAAGCCGGCCGAGCGCACCTGGTGCTTCTGGGAGGAGCCGGGCGGCGAGTTCGACACCGCCCTGTCGGCCGCCTGGGACACCCTGCGGGTCAGGGCCCCGGACGGCACCGCCGTCGCCGCCTCGCCCGCCCCGCTGCGCTACAAGATGCTGCGCTCCACGGCCTTCGAGGCCCTCGTCGGCGAGCGTCTGTCCGGCGAGCCGAACGTGGTCCGGCTCGAAGGGGTGGTCAGCGCGATCCGAGAGCTGGGGCGCGGCGCCGAGATCCGCCTGCGGCCCCCGGACGGGCGGCCCTGCGCGCTGCGGGCCCGATGGGTGTTCGACTCCCGTCCTCTGCGGGTCCTTCCCCCGGGGCGCACCACGCTGTTGCAGCACTTCCGCGGCTGGTTCATCACGACCGACCGCCCGGCCTTCGACCCGCGGGTCGCGGACCTGATGGACTTCCGCACCCCGCAGCCCGCACACGGCCTCTCCTTCGTTTACGCCCTGCCCACGAGCCCCTCCCGAACCCTGGTCGAGTACACGGAGTTCTCCCGCCGGGTCCTGGACGACCGGGGCTACGACGATGCCCTGCGCCATTACCTGAGACACGAACTCGCCCTGGAGCGGTACGAGATCACGCGGGTGGAGCACGGTGTCATCCCCATGACCGACGCGCGCTTCCCGCGCCGCACCAGTCCCTCCGTCTTCCGCATCGGCACCGCGGGCGGCGCGACACGGCCCTCGACCGGCTACACCTTCGCGGCCGTCCAACGCCAGACCCGCGCCATCGCCGCCGCCTGTCACCAGGGCCGGACGCCCCGGCCCCCCGCCGCCCACTCACCGTGGTCACGGACGATGGACGCCGTCCTGCTGCGGGCCCTGCACACCGGACGCGTGAGCGGGGCGGAGTTCTTCACCGGCCTGTTCCGCCAGGTGCCCATGGAGCGGCTGCTCCGCTTCCTCGACGGTCGCACCAGCACCCGCGAAGACCTGTTCATCGGGCTGCGCACCCCCGTGCGCCCCATGCTGCGCACGGCCCTCGAACTTCCCCTGCTGCCCAAGTACCGCACCCGCCTCGCCCACGCCCCCGGCACGACGGGCCGCCCGGCCGACCGGAAAGAGACCTGAGATGACCGTGCTGCGCGACGACAGCCTGTCCGCGGCGTTCGACCACGCCGCCCGTACGTACGACCGGCTGGTCGCCGTCAACCCCGGCTACCACGCTCACCTGCGCCGCTCCGCCCGCCGGCTGCGGCTGCCGCGCGGCGGCGCCGGGCTGCGGCTGCTCGACCTGGGCTGCGGGACCGGCGCCTCCACCGCCGCCCTGCACAGGGCCGCCCCACTGGCCGAGATCGTCGCGGTCGACGCCTCACCGGGCATGCTGGACCAGGCCGCGGCGAAGGCCTGGCCACCCACCGTGACCTTCGTGCACGCACCCGCCGAACAGCTCGAACAGGCGGGCGTGCGGGGGCCGTTCGACGCGGTCTTCGCCGCCTATCTCTTCCGCAACCTCGCCGACCCGGACACCGTGCTCACCGCGGTCCGCGCCCTCCTGGCACCGCACGGCCGGCTGGCCGTGCACGACTACACCCTCAGCGGCCGGCCGGTCGACCGCCTGGTGTGGCTGGCCGTCTGCAAGGCGGTGGTGCAGCCTGCGGGCACCCTGACCGGCGACGGGCCCCTCTACCGGCACCTCTTCCACAGCGTGACCGGCTTCGACACCGCGGGCGCGTTCGCCGCGCGGATCCGTCGCGCCGGTTTCTCCGGTGTCCGTGTCCTGCCGATGCCCGGCTGGCAGACCGGCATCGTGCACACCGTGCTGGCCAGTGCCGGCGGAGCCCGCGAGGCCGTGCGATGAAGCGGAGCACCACGTCGCCGTACGGTGCGGCGCGCCGCGGCCTCGACCGCCGCGCCCAGGTGTGGCCCGCGCCCGTCGGCCTTCCCCGCCCGGCTCGGGGCCCGGCGCCCACGGCCGCCGTCGTGGGCGGCGGTCTCGCCGGACTCGCCGCCGCGACGGCGCTTGCCGAACGGGGCGTGCAGGTCACCCTGTACGAACGTGACGACCAGCTGGGTGGCCGCCTGGCGGGCTGGCCGGTCGAACTCGCCGACGGCACCACCGCGACCATGACCCGCGGCTTCCACGCGTTCTTCCGCCAGTACTACAACCTGCGCGGCCTGCTGCGCCGGGTCGATCCGGGTCTCGACATGCTGACCCGCCTGCCCGACTACCCCCTGTGGCACAGCGCGGGGCACCGGGACAGCTTCGCCAAGGTGCCGCGCACACCGCCCTGGAGCGCCCTCGGCTTCGCCGTGCGGAGCCCCACGTTCGGCCCGCGCGACCTGGCCCGGATGAACCCGCGCGCCGCCCTGCCGCTGATGGACGTGCGCGTCCCCGACGTCTACCGGCGGCTCGACGGGGTCAGCGCCCAGGATCTGCTGGAGCGGATCCGGTTTCCCCGGGCGGCCCATCATCTGGCGTTCGAGGTGTTCTCCCGCAGTTTCTTCGCCGATCCACGCCGGCTCTCGGCCGCCGAACTCGCCCTCATGTTCCACATCTACTTCCTCGGCTCCAGCGAGGGCCTGCTGTTCGACGTGCCGCAGGAGCCCTTCCCCGCGGCGCTCTGGGAGCCGCTGGCCGGCTATCTCGCCGGTCACGGCACGGACATCCGCACCGGGCACGCGGTGGAGAACGTGCGGCCCGTCTCCGGCGGAGGGTTCCTCGTCACCACCTCGGACAGCGAGAAACGGCACGACACCGTGGTGCTCGCCCTGGACACGGCGGGCCTCCAGCACGTGGTCGCCCGCTCGCCCGAACTGGCCGACAGGGACTGGCGGGAGCGGATCATGCGGCTGCGGACCGCGCCGGCCTTCCTCGTCTCCCGCCTCTGGCTCGACCGGCCCGTCGCCCACGACCGCCCGGGATTCCTCGGGACCAGCGGATACGGGCCGCTGGACAACGTGAGCGTGCTGGAGCGGTGGGACGGTGAAGCCCTGCGATGGGTCGCACGCACGGGCGGCTCAGTGGTCGAACTGCACGCCTACGCCGTCCCCTCGGGCACCGACCGGACCGCCGAACAGGAACGGCTGCTGACCCAGCTCCGGCGCGTCTACCCGGAGACACGCGACGCCAGGATCATCGACGAACGCCACGAATGGCGCGCCGACTGCCCCCTGTTCGCGGTCGGCACCTACCGGGACCGGCCCACCGTACGCACCCCGGATCCGGCCGTGACCGTCGCGGGCGACCTGGTGCGCACCGATCTGCCGGTCGCCCTGATGGAGCGGGCCGTGACGACCGGGTTCCAGGCCGCGAACGCGCTGCTCCAGCGCTGGGGGCTGCGCGGGCAGACGCTGTGGTCGGTGCCGACCCGCGGCAGGGTGGGCGCGCTGCGGACGCTGAACCGGCTGGCCGGCACCGGCGCGACGTGAGTCATCCGGGGAAGCGGCCCGTGCCGCGCAGGGTCCAGCGCCGCTCCGCGTAAGCGATGTCGTCGCGCCACAACCGCCCTGCCGCCGCCCGCATCAGCGGTCGCAGTGCGGAAGCGGCGGCCTTGGCGGCGAGGAAGCCCCGGCGGTCGGACGTGGCGATCACCGCTTCGACGACGGCGGTTCGGGGGTGCCCGGCGCCGGCCGCGGTCAGCGGAGTCGCGTGTGTCTCCACGACCGAGCCCGCGCCTTCGCCGTGGGTGATGTGCATGACGACGGTACGGGGCTCCGGCGCGGTGAAGACCGCCCGCACCGGTACGACCGCGCGCCCGCCCACCTTGAACGACACGTCCACGGTGAACGCGTCGTCCGCCGGGTCGTCCTGGGCGTCACCGGTCACGGGGACCACACTCAGATCGACGAAGGAGTACGGGTGGAACCACGCACCGTGCCAGGGGTCGAGGCGGTTGGCGACGACGTCCTCGGGTTCGCAGCGTCCGCTCGTGGTCACCACGGTCGCCACGCTCCGGGCCAGATCCGGGCGCGCGGGCAGCACGGGTCGCTCCAGAGCCTCCTCCCCACCGACGTCGTCCAGTCGGACCCAGGTCAGCACACCGTCGTCGTACGCCGGGTACGGGTGCCAGGCCCCGAAGGGCCGGCCGGTCAGGGCGAGTCCGTGCCAGTGGCAGATCAGCGTGCCGCAGTGCACCGGGCTGTCCTTGAGCGGGGCGCCCAGGTGCGGGCAGGCGCCGGGGCCCGCCCGCAGCGCCCCGTCGGCGCCGCGCCACACGACGACCTCCAGGCCCGCGACGGTGCGGCCCAGGGGGAGGTCGTCCCTGATGTCCCGGGTGGCGCCGAGCACGTACCAGTTCCCGGACGGCCGGCTCTGCGCGCGTTTCAACGCGGCGGCGATCACCGCGGGTCTCGCCTCGCGCCAGGTCGGGCGCTGGTCCTTCCAGGCCACGGGCCGACGGCGCAGCCGCAGGGGAAGGCGTCCGGTTCCGCGCGGGCCTCCGGTCATACCGGCTCCTTCGAGGACGGTCGGCGCTGTGCGCCGCGGATGAGGTGCGGTGGTGCGGGTACGGCCTGTTCGCGCATCTGGGGCGGTCCGTCGGCCAGGCGGTGGCGCAGCCGGGCCGCGGCGACCCGGCACAGGCCGTCGCAGGCGACGGTGGCGCGGCGACGGCGGGGGACGACGGCCCGGCGGTGCAGCACCGCGTACCCGTCGTCGGCGATGGCGTCGAGGATGGCGCCGTACAGCACGAACGCGGTGCGGATGCAGGGGCGTGCGACCGGGTCGAGCATGGCGAGGCCCGGGGCCGCCACGCGGTAGGTGTCTCGGGTGAGGGCGGCGGCCGCCTTCAGTGCGGCGGTGATCCTGGCGTCCCGGCGGCCGGTGGCCCGGCTCCAGTGCAGCATCGCGCGGTCGACGCCGTGCGCGGCGAGCAGTTCACCGGGGAGGTAGGTGCGGCCGCGGTCGAGGTCCTCGCCCACGTCCCTGAGGAAGTTGGTCAGCTGGAAGGCCGTGCCGAGGGCGGCGGCGTGCGGGGCGGCTTCCTCGCGGGGTACGACGGTGCCCAGGACGGGCAGCATCTGCAGGCCGATGACGGCGGCCGAGCCGTGCATGTACCGCTCGAGGTCGTGATAGGTGGGGTATTCGCTCACTTCGAGGTCCTGCCGCATGGACGTCATGAAGTCGGTGAAGTGCTGGGGGTCGATGTCGTAGCGCCGGGCCGTGTCGGCCAGGGCGGCGGCGACGGGTTCGCTGCTCGTCCCCGTGCGCATCGCGTGGTCGAGGTGGTGGTCCAGGCGTCGCAGCGCCAGGGCGCGTTCGGCCGGTGCGGCCGTGTCCGCCAGGTCGTCGACGATGTCGTCGGCCCATCGTGCGAAGCCGTACAGGGCGTGGACGGCGGGCCGGCGTTCGACCGGCAGCAGCCGGGTGGCCAGGAAGTACGTCTTGCCGTGGCGGGCGTTCAGGCGGCGGCAGTGGGTGTAGGCGGAGCGCAGCGCGGGGTCGGTGATGGCCGCGGCGTCCAGCTCCCGGGTGCTCATCCGGTTCCTCTCTCGGCGGCGGGCCGTGGGGAGGCGGGGTGTGGCGAGCGGCGGGGGCCCGCGATGCGTGCGGCGGCCAGCTTGCCGGAGAGGAGGACGGTCGGCACGCCGACTCCGGGTGTGGTGCCGCAGCCCGCGAGGACCGCGTTCTCCGTGCCCCGCACCAGGTTGCGGGGCCGGAAGGGGCCGGTCTGCGCGAAGGTGTGGGCGGCGGAGAACGGGGTGCCCGCGGCGTGGCCCTGCGCCGTCCAGTCCGCGGGAGTCACCAGGCACTCCTCCTCGATGGCGTCGGTGACCCCGGTGAGGCCGCGCCGTTCCAGTGCGGCGAGGAGGCTGTCGCGGTAGCGGGGGGCCAGCTCCCGCCAGTCCCGGGCGCCGGGGCCGATGTCGGTGTTGGGGCACGGGGCGAGCACGTAGTGGAGATGGCGTCCCGGGGGCGCCAGGCCGGGGTCGGTGGCTGTCGGGCGGGTGATGAGCAGGGACGGGTCGGACATGAGGCGTCCGGTGCGGGTCAGTTCGTGGAAGGTGCGCTGCCAGGCGGCCCCGAAAGAGATCGTGTGGTGCGCCAGCCGGGGCCAGGTGCGGGCGCTGCCGAAGTGCAGGACCACGGCGGACGGTGAATGCCGCAGTGGCCGCGGGCGGTGCGGCGTACGGCCCAGCAGTTCGTACGTGACGGGCAGATCGGGCGTCAGGACCACGGCGTCACAGGCGATGCGCCCGTGGTCGGTGATGACGGCCGTGACCCGAGACCCGGTCCGCTCCAGGCTCCGGACGTCCTGCCCGTACCGGAAGTCGGCGCCCGCTCGGGCGGCGGCGTCGGCCATGGCGCGGGGCAGGGCGTGCATGCCGCCGCGCGGGAAGTGGACTCCGGCGACGGTGTCCATATAGGCGATGACCGCGTACGCGGCCAGGGCACGGGCCGGGGGCACACCCGCGTACAGCGCCTGGAAGGAGAAGACCCGCTGCAGTCGCTCGTCGGAGACGAAGGAGGCGATGCGCGCGTCCAGCCGGCCGAAGCCGCCGAGGGCGGCGAGCCGGGCCAGATCGGGGGTCAGCAGCTCCAGGGGGGAATCGAAGTTGGTGTCGATGAACCGGCGCATCTGGAGCCGGTAGAGGCGCTCCAGCCAGGCCCGCAGCCGCCGGTACCCCGCGGCCTGCCCGGCGCCGGCGAAGCGGGCGATCTCCGCTTCCATCTCTTCGGGCCGGGTGTGTACGTCCAGGGAGCTGCCGTCGGCGAACTGGGCCCGGTAGGCCGGGTGCAGGGCGATGAGGTCGAGGTGGTCCCGCATGTTCCGGCCCACCGCGGCGAAGGCGTCCTCCACGATGTCGGGCATGGTCAGGACGGTGGGGCCGGTGTCGATCCGGTAGCCCGCCCTCAGCAGCAGCCCGGCGCGGCCGCCCGGGTGCCCGGCCCGTTCGACCACCGTCACCGCGCGTCCGGCACCCAGCAGATGCAGGGCCGTGGACAGGCCGGCGAGTCCGGCGCCCACGACCACGACGTGATCGGTCGGCCCTGGAACGGTCTTCATAGGATCCCGCCTTTGGCACAGGGTTCTGCCGCTTCGGCACCGGGTGGTACTGCCGCTTCGGCACCGGGTTCTTCCGCGCCGGCCGACGGGTTCCGCGCGCCGGCCGTGGTCAGTCCGGCCACGCGGTGGAAGAGGCCGCGCAGCTGCTGTTCGGCGGAGGGGACGAAGGCGCCTGCGGCGAGGTGCCGGTCCGCCTGCCCGACCAGGTGGCGGATCTTGTCCTCGACGATCGCTCGGGCTCCGGTGGCCACCAGCGCCTCCCGCACCTGACGCACGGCGTTCTCGTCCGGCCGCGCCGTGCCGACGCGGGATTCGAGGAGGGTCAGCACGTCGCGGTCCGCCGTGGCCCGGGCGCGGGCGGTGGCCACCGCCAGGAGGTACGTGCCCTTGCCTTCGCGGATGTCGTCTCCAGAGGGTTTGCCGGTCTCGCCGGGCTCGCCGAACGCGCCGTGGAGATCGTCCCGCAGCTGGAAGGCGATTCCGGCGCAGCGACCCGCCGAGCACAGCGCCCGGGTGGCCGCCTCGTCCGCGCCGGCCAGCGCCGCGCCGACGGCCAGCGGCCGCTCCACCGAGTACAGGGCGCTCTTGAGCGAGGCCATCCGGACGGCCCTGCCCATCGACCGTGAGCCGGTGATCTGTCCGTGCAGGTCGAGGTACTGGCCGGCCACCATCTCGGCCCGCATGGACTGCCAGAGCGCGCGCGTGCGGGACGCCTTCGCCGCGTCGAGATCGGTCGCCGCGAGCACGTCATCGGCCCAGCTGAGCGCCAGATCACCCACAAGGATGGCGGCCGCCTCACCGAACGGCTCCCGAGGGCTGCCCGCTCCGTGCGCCGCGTACTGGGTCCTGAGGTCCACGTGTACGGCGGCTCGGCCCCGCCGCAGCGGTGAACCGTCCATCACGTCGTCGTGGACCAGCGCGCAGGTCTGGATGAGTTCGAGTCCGGCGGCGAGGCGAAGGGCCGCTTCCACCTCACCGCTGTCGGTACCCCCCGCACACGCGCGCAGACCCCACCACAGGAAGCGGGAGCGGATGCGCTTGCCGCCGCGCAGGGTGAAGCGGACCACCCGCTCCGCGATGTCCTCGGCGAACGTGGCGTCGATGGCCCTGGCCTCCGCCAGCCGCCGGTGGAGGATGTGTTCGAGCGTGCGTCCCACCGCGGCGGAGACGTCGGTGTCGATTCCATGCGCCGCGCTCTCCGGATCCAGGGTGTTCTGCCCCGTGTGCATTGCACGTCCTCTCGGCCATTCCATCGAAATAGGGCTACAGAACGCTTCGGCCCGGGAGTGCCGCCCGGATGCACATGAAATCCCGGACGTGCTCGAAATCCCGTGATTGATCCGGTCCTGTCGGTCCCGTCGAGTACTCGGTTTCCTGTGCCGTGCGTGCTTTGGAGGCGCGGGGGTACCCGGCCTTTTCGCCCTGCCCCCGGGATTCCGGTGTGGTGGAGAGGGTTGTCGAGAGGGGAACGTGATTTCGGTTCCGCATGAATGCGCGCGGTTGCGTACCGACACGGTGCTGCTGCCGGAGCAGACCGTGATCTTCCTGTCCGGCGAGATCGACCTGGGCACCGTCGGCACGCTCTACGAAGCGGTCCGCGCCTGCCTGGACACTCGCCCCGCCCGCCTCCTGATAGACCTGCACGAGGTGTCCTTCTGCGACTGCGTCGGCCTCCGCGCCCTGCTGCAGACCAAGGACGAGACCCTGCGCGCCGGCACCGACTTCCGCATACGCGGACCGCTGCGCCCGCTGGTGGCCCGCCTCGTCGACCACACCCGTACCGCCGACCGGCTCGGCCTGTCCCCGGCCGCACCCGAGGGCCCGGTGTGAGCGATCCCCGAGGGCCCGGTGCGGGCACGGGTCGAGCCGGGACAGGCCTGTTCCGTCAGGTGTTCACGGAGGTAGCTTGGTAGACAAGTCCCCCGAGGGAGGCTGATCCGATGCCGTGGCTCGCATGGCTGGTCGCCGCCGCCGCGCTGGGCGCCGCGGAGTTCTTCACGCTGACGTTGGCCTTCGGACTGCTGGCGGGCGCCGCACTGGTCGCCGCCGTCGTCTCCGGTGTGGGCATCGGCATCGCGGGTCAGCTCGTGGCCTTCGCCGCGGCGGCGGCAGGGGGCCTCGTCCTCGTCCGCCCCGTCGCGCTGCGGCACATGGCGCAGGCGCCCCTGACCCACGAGGGCAGCGACGCGTTGATCGGCAAGCGGGCCGAGGTCGTGCGGGAGGTCACCGCCTCCCACGGCCTCATCAAACTCTGCGGCGAGGAATGGTCCGCCCGCACCCTCGACGAAAGCCATGTGATCCCGGCGGGAGCACTGGTGGACGTCATGGAGATCGAAGGCGCCACCGCCATCGTCTACCCCCGCGAACTCCTTCCGTGAGCTCCTTCCGTGAGCTCCTTCCGTGAGCTCCTTCCGTGAACAGTTGAATCTGTGGCAATGGAGGAAGTATGGATCCGGTTGTCATTCCGATTCTCGTGGCGGCGATCGTTGTCGTCTTCCTCGTGGCTTCCTCTGTGCGCATCGTCCCGCAGGCCCGCCGCTACAACATCGAGCGGTTCGGCAGATATCGGCGGACGCTGCAACCCGGCCTGAATCTCGTCCTGCCGGTGGCCGACCGCGTCAACACCAAACTCGACGTGCGCGAGCAGGTGTATTCCTCACAGCCCAAGCCGGTGATCACCGAGGACAACCTCGTGGTGAACATCGATACGGTGCTCTATTACCAGATCACTGATCCACGGGCGGCGGCTTACGAAGTCGCGGACTATCTGCAGGCGATCGACCAGCTCACCGTGACCACCCTGCGCAACGTCATCGGCAGCATGGACCTGGAGGAGACCCTCACCTCGCGCGAGGAGATCAACACCCGCCTGCGCACCGTCCTCGACGACGCCACCGGCAAGTGGGGCATCCGCGTCAACCGCGTCGAGATCAAGGCCATCGATCCGCCGAACACCATCAAGGAAGCGATGGAGAAGCAGATGCGGGCCGAGCGTGACAAGCGCGCGGCCATCCTGCACGCCGAAGGCGAGAGGCAGGCCAAGATCCTCACCGCGGAGGGCACGAAGCAGAAGGACATCCTGGAGGCGCAGGGCACGCAGCAGGCCATGATCCTGCGAGCGGACGGCGAGGCCAAGGCGGTGGAGCGGGTCTTCCAGGCCGTCCACCGCAACAACGCCGACCCGAAGATCCTGGCCTACAAATACCTCGAGACGCTCCCGCACCTGGCGAGCAGCGACAACAACACGTTCTGGGTGATCCCGGGCGAGCTGACCGAGGCGGTGCGCGCCGTCACCAGCGCGTTCGGCGATCACTCGACGGTGGGCCTGCCCGAGACCACACCGCCCGCGGAGACAGCGACGGCCGCTGCCGACGACACACCTGTCGAGGGCGGCGCGGAGCTCGCGGCGGACCCGCCGCTCTCGCTCAACGCCGCGGCGGCCGCGGACGAGGTCGCGAAGCAGGCTGCCGCGGCAGTGAGCGACGCCAAGGCCGAGGCGGAGGCGGCGAGGTCGCCGCAGGTGCCGGGCCGGGGGCAGAAGGGGTAGCGGACGACCGCCCCGCTCGGCGTCGTTCGGCGTCACCCCAGCAACCAATTCACGCCGTTCTGAAGCATCAACAGCGGCTGTTCGTACGGAAGTTCGCGTGTGCCACCGGCCGCGGGCAACAGCTCGCGGTGCCGGCCCCGCCCGTCACGGCACCCACAGTCACCGCTCACCCCTGACCTGCCACCGGACCTCCACATTCCGCCGTATGACCCTACGCTTTCTTCACCGCTCCGGACTGGACTCCAGCCCCTGCGGCCGCGTATCTGCAGGACATAGGCATATGCCAGAAGCACCACCGAATCGTGTGTTGCCAAATCCCTTACGGCCCCCCTTCGGCTGTGCGAAAGTCATTAGCGGTCCACCACTCGTCAAGTTGGTCGCACCGCACCTTCAACGGAGCACCTCATGCCGCCCCATGTCTTTGCGGACCACGCAGCCGCCCAGCCGCCCGAGCGCGGCACGGTCGACGCGCTGATCTCGCAGACACGTCGGCTCCGCGGCGAGGTGGACGCCGTCCGGCGCGACGCCGTGGCCGACCACGGGGACCCCGCGGGACGCTGGCAGCGAGCCCTCTGCGACCTGGCGGTCCACCAGCTCAACGACCTCGACGACCATCTGGCGCAGCTGCGGGACGGCCCGCCGCGAGCGGGCGGGGAGCCCGCGGCACCGGCCGCCCCGGCGCCCGTGGAGCCGCCTCGGGGTTCCCTCCTGAGCCGGGTCGGCAGCGCCGAGTGGAACCTCCTCACCGACGAGGCCAGTTGGTCCGCCGAGCTCTACGAGATCCTCGGCCGCGACCCGGCCGCTCCCCCGCTCTCCCTGGACGAGTTCCCGTCCCTGGTGCACCCCGACGACCAGCCCCTGCTGACCGCGATGGTCACGGACTGCCTCATCGACGGAAAGCCCATCGACGGCGAGTTCCGCGTCCTGCGGCCCGACGGGCGCGCGCGTCAAGTGCACATGATGGGTGAGCCCGTGCTCGCCACCGACGGCTCCACCGCCTCCATGTGGGCGGTCCTGCGGGACGTCAGCGAGCTGCGCCGCAGTCAGCGCGTGGTCCGCGAGAGCCGTGACTCGCTGCAGCGCCACCGCGACATCGCACAGACCGAGCACCGCCTCGCCATCGAGCTGCAGGAGGCGGTCCTTCCGCCGTGGCGCGGCTCCCTGCGGCTTCCGCACGGCGGCCCCGCCCGGCTCGACCTCGCCGCCCGGTACCTCCCCTCCTCGACCGGCGCCCTCATCGGCGGCGACTGGTACGACGCGATGGAGCTGCCCGAGGGACACGCGCTGCTGAGCGTCGGCGACCTCACCGGGCACGGAGTCACCGTCACCTCCGGCATGGCGATGCTGCTCGGCGCACTGCGCGGCATGGCCGTCACCGGCGCTCCGCCGGACCAGGTCATGGGCTGGCTCAACCAGTTACTGGACGCCACGGTCCAGCCCGCCCTCGGCAGCGCGGTCTGCTGCCGCTACGACCCCGCCACACATCTGCTCACCTGGGCGCAGGCGGGCCACCCCGCCCCACTGCTGTTCCGCGACGGGACGGGGCGCACGCTGACGCCACCGCACGGTGTGCTCCTCGGCGCCACCTCCGGGGCGAAGTACGGGCAGGCCGAAGAGCAACTGCGGCCCGGAGACCTGTTGTTGCTGCACACCGACGGCCTGGTGCCGCGGCGCGACAGGGAGACCGCGACGGGACTGCTGCTCTCCCTCGCGTCCCGTCTGGCCGGGGCGCGTACGGCACAGGACTGCGTGCGAACCGTCGTGGAGGAGTTCGGCGAGGCACCACGTGAGGACGACGCCTGCCTGCTGGCCGTGCGGATCTGAGCCTTCGTACCGGGAGTACCGGGGCGCTACGCCCTGACCGTCCTTCCCTTGGCCCCCTTCGGCCTCGGCAGCGCGAGCTTGATCTCCTCGCGCAGATCCTGGATCTTCGGGTAACCGGCGTACTGCGCGGTCAGCCGATACATCTCGCGCAGCCGGTCCCAGGTTCGGTGCGAGGAGTTCGCTCGCATCGACACCAGCGCCAATCGGGCGTACCTGTCGGCCTGTTCGGGGTCATCGGCGATGAAGCAGGCCGACGCGAGCGAGATGTAGTCGAAGATCTGCGACCGGTCGCGGTTCTTGGCGCGCAACTCGATCGCCTCCTTGGCGTGCCGCTGCGCGGCGCCGGCCGCGGACGCCTCGTGTTCGGCGAGGGTGCGGTAGGCCAGGGCCTGCATGCCGTGCAGATCCGCCTCGTCGAACATCTGCATCCAGCTCGGCGGCGGCACGTCCCCCTTGTCCGACACGAAGAGGTCCTCGGCGAGGCCGAGGGTGCGCCGCATCGCCTGCCCGCGGCCCATCGACGCGTGCGCCCACGCCTCGATCGTGTACAGCATCGCCCGGGTGCGGGGCAGCGCCTCCTCGCCGGCGCCCGACTTGGCGAGCTTCATCAGGTCCAGGGCGTCGTCCGGCTTGCCGAGGTGCACCATCTGCCGCGCGGCCCGGGACAGTGCCTCACCCGCGCGCGGCCGGTCGCCGCCCTCACGGGCCGCGTGCGCCGCGATGACGAAGTACTTCTGTGCCGTGGGCTCGAGGCCGACGTCGTGCGACATCCAGCCGGCGAGCACCGCGAGGTTGGCGGCGACACCCCAGAGGCGCCGCTGGAGGTGGTCGGGGTGCCGGTAGGCGAGCATGCCGCCCACCTCGTTGAGCTGGCCCACCACGGCCTTGCGCTGAAGGCCGCCGCCGCGGGCCGCGTCCCAGGCGCGGAAGACTTCGACCGAGCGCTCCAGCTCCTCGATCTCCTGGGACCCGATGGGGGCGGCCTCGTAGCGGTCGAACCCGGCGGGGTCGGCGTGCAGGGGATCTTCGATACGGGGGGCGTCGGCCTTGAGGGCCGGGTCGGTGTGCAGCCAGTCCTGCATGGCGCTGCTGAGTGCGGAGCCTGCGGCAAGCGCAGCGCCCGCGCCCACCAAGCCGCGTCGGTTGAGCATGAGGTCCATTCCCGTGAATTCGGTGAGGACCGCGGCTGTCCGCTCGGGCGCCCACGGCACGCCGTCGGGGTGCTCCACACTCCCGTCGCCACGCCGCTTCCCTGCGCGCCCGTGCCGGACCAGACCTAGATCCTCAGTGGTCACGACACGGCCGAGACGCTCGGTGAACAGAACAGCCAGCACCCGCGGCACCGGATCGCGCGGGATCTCTCCCATGTCGATCCACCGCCGCACCCGTGAGGTGTCGGTGGCCAGCTGGGGGTGGCCCATGGCCGCCGCCTGCCGGTTCACCAGTCTCGCGAGCTCACCCTTCGACCAGCCGGCCAGGCCGAACAGGTCGGAAAGGCGGGTGTTTGGTTGTCCGTTCACGTCAAGCCCCCAGGTTCTCGGCTGAGTTGACAGTAACCGCCTGTCAGTTGCTGAGCGACTATTCGCCAGGGTTCGCCAGGGTGCGCCACATGGTGTGCCAGGGGACGCCGGGTGTCAGGTAGGAGTGCGCCACCCCGACCCGGTCGCCGCAAGGCACTCCCCAGGGTGCACCCGAAGTGATCGGGCCGGGAGGCGCACGCAACTCACAGGCACACGAAGGGATCTGTATCGCCCATGTACGCAGCATCGTCCTCCGTGTCCGCCCCGCCCCGGCCGCTCCGCCCGCGCCCCCCGGTCCACCGGAGCCGCGAGGTTCCCCCGTCACCGGGGAACGGCCCTTATCTGGAGCCGGTGCGCCCCGGGGGCACGCCGTCAGGCGTCGGCCGCACGCCCCGCATGGCAGGGCCCGGCACGCAACCGCTCAGCGGGAGACTCGACTTGTCCGGCCCCCAGGGGGCGCAACTGCGCACCGCGATCGCCTCCGTGCATCGCATCTGTCCCGAGTTCAATCCGGTGCAGGTGCTGCGCAGGAGCGGCCGCACCGTGCTGCTCGTCGGCACGGCGGGGCGCGGTACCGCCGTCGCCAAGTGCCTGCTCGACCACTCGCCCGGCTGGGCCGAGCGGATCAGGCACGAAATAGCGGTCTACCGCTCGTTCGTCCGGCACCGCCCGCCGGTTCGAGCGCCGCGGCTCATCGCTGCCGACCCCGACGACTGCACGCTGGTCATCGAGCGGATGCCCGGACGGGTGGCGGCCCTGCACCGGCACCCGGCCGAGGCCCCGCCGCGCGCGGACATCCGGGCGGCGCTCGGCTCCGTCCGCCACCTCAATCAGTGGCGGCCGCCGACGGAGATGTTCGGCAAGCCGCTGGACTACCCCCGGCGCATCTCCCGCTTCCACGAGCTGGGCCTGCTGACGGACCGCGACATGGGCGACCTGCAGAAGCTGCTGCACGGCATCGCGCACTCGGTCGGTCACCAGGGCGGCGGACCCCAGGCCATGTGGCAGTTCTGCCACGGCGACGCCCTGCTCTCGAACATCCTCCTCTCCCCCACCGGCCCCGTCCTGGTCGACTGGGAGCACGCCGGCTGGTACCTGCCGGGATACGACCTGGCGACGCTGTGGACCGTCCTCGGCGACGCCCCGGTGGCGCGACGCGAGATCAGCCAGCTGGCGCAGGCCGCGGGCCCGGCTGCGCGCGACGCCTTCCTGGTCAACCTGATGCTGGTCCTGACCCGCGAGATCCGTACGTACGAATCCGCCGTGCAGCGTTCGATGCATGACTCGGCCCCGGTGGCCCCGGGCCCGGCCCAGCCCGGTGCCGCGCCGACCGGCGAGGAACAGCGGCTGCTGCTGAGGCGGCTGCACGACGACTGCCAGCTGGCCCGCCGGGCCGTACGCGCGGCGGTCGGAACCCGCTGACGGGGGCGGAGCCCGCGGTGCGCTTTGGACAGGGGCGCACCGCGGACTTTCGTATGCCTCTGGCGAGTACCCGAGGACTATGTCGGTCCGCCGCCGTGCAGTATCGGCCACAGTGGCGATGCCCGCTTACGCGCCGGGACGTACGACCGTAGCGTCAGGGTATGTCCGCAACCGACACAGAGCAGATCGACCGGGCCAACGCCTCGGGCCGCACGCCGGCCGTGTTCGTGCACGGCCTGTGGATGCTGGCGAGCAGCTGGGACCACTGGCTTCCGCACTTCGAGGCCGCCGGGTTCGCCCCGGTCGCCCTGACGTGGCCGGGCGAACCGGCGACGACCGACGATGCGAGGCGGCACCCCGAGGCCATCGCGGGCACGACGGTCGCGCAGGTCGCCGACCATCTCGCCGAGCGCATCGGCGCGTTGGAGCGCAAACCCGTGATCGTCGGCCACTCCGTCGGCGGGCTGCTCACCCAGATCCTCGCGGGCCGCGGTCTGTCGGCCGCCTCGGTGGCGATCGACCCGGCACCGTTCCGCGGCGTCCTCGCGATGCCCCTGTCCACGGTGCGCTCACTGCTTCCCATGATCGCCAACCCCGCCAACCGGAAGCGCGCCAAGCCACTGACCTACGAGCAGTTCCGCTACGCCTACGCCAACGCCGTCAGCGAGGAGGAGGCCCGCTCCATCTACGAGCGGTACGCCGTGCCCGCGCCGTGCGCCCCGCCCATGCAGGCGGCGCTCGCCAACCTCAATCCCCGCACGGAGGTCAAGGCCGACTACCGCACCCCGCGGCGCGGCCCGCTCCTGATCATCTCGGGCGGCCAGGACAACGCCATCCCCTGGGCACTCGCCAGCGGCGCGTACAAGCGCCAGAAGCGCAATGCGTGCGTCACGGAGATCATCGAACTGCACGGCAGGGACCACGCGCTGACCCTCGACAACAGGTGGCAGGAGGTCGCCGACGTCGCACTGGCCTTCGTGCGCCGCTTCGTCTGAGTTTCACGGGAGACGCGTGAGCGTACTGCCGATCAGGACGCGGATCGACTCCAGGTGGTCCGGCGGGGGCGGGCTGTCCGAGGTGAGGACGAGGGTGGCGCGGGGAGGGACGGGGACGTCCAGGCGGCCGGGTGCCGGGGGCGGTGGGGTGAGGTGCAGGTCGGCTTCCGTGCAGCCGAGGACCGCGGGGACGTGTTTGGCGACCAGTTGGATGACGGACGCTGTCGTCGTGGCCGTCGCGAGCGCCACGATCAGCGCGTGCAGGTGCTCGACCCTGGCTTGGGCGGTGGTGAGGGACGCGGTGAGTGCGGCGTGGTCCTCGGTGGCGCGGAAACGGAGCGTACGTTCGCGGTCGAGGGCGTCGACACGCTCCTTGAGGGTGAGGAAACGGTCGCCGGGGTCGATGCGGACGGCCCGCAGATGGACGGTCGGGGCGGGCAGCCACTGTGCTCGGGCGCCGAAGCAGCGGCAGCGCAGCCGTGCCCCGTCGAATCCGTGCAGCGTGAGGCCCGCCGGCGTCGGATGGCCGGTGCGGAGCCACTGCCGGACGAAGCGGGCGACGTCGTCGGCGGGTTCGGAGACGAGGTCGCTCAGCGGGACGCCGTCCGCGACGCCCGGGAGCAGCCGGGCCGCCGCCGGGTTGCCGGCCAGGACCTGGGAGTCGGCGGCGACGAGCAGTACGGGCTCGCTGAGCAGAGCGGTGATCTTCCGGAAGAGGCTCAGCGCTTCGTCGTGGATCACTGAAGGTCGCCGTAGTACTCACGCCCGGTGCTCTGCTCCGCTTCGGACGGCGGCCGCAGGTGGACGATGACGCGGCAGCCGACGTCCCAGCGGGCGATGGTCTTGTCCAGTTCCACGCGGGCGTACCCGAGGTTCTCCGCGGCGAGGGTGCCGAAGACGTTCGACGTCATCATGCACATCGAAGGGCGGCCCACGACCTTCTCGCCGAAGGGGCACACGCGGTTGCCGAGCACGATGCGCTGGTCGTTCTCCTCAAGGACGAAGAAGTCTCCGCCGAGGCGTCTCTTGAGGTCGACCATGACCTGTGCGACCTGTCCGCGGTCGAGACGGTCCACGGAGAGCGCCTTGGTGTACTGGCGGTTGATGTCGCTGCCGATGGTCTGGCTGACGAGGCTGACGTACCCCGCCGCCTCCTCGAGGCCGACCACGTCCTCCAGGACGCGTGCCAGTTCGCGGATCAGGCTCCGCATGAACACATCGCGGTCGAGGACGACGGGTGCTTCGGACGGTTCCACTGAAAGCCCCCTAGCGGTGCGGCCGCTCAGCGCACGACCCTCACCTTGTGTCATGCAATGGTCGCCCGTCGTGACACCTGTTGTCGACCGGTTTCGGCAGGCCGGCCGGATCAGCTCTTGCCGGCCATGAAGGTGGCGATGCTCCTTCTGACTCCGTTGCCGGGTGCCGAAGACGATCGGCGTGCTGGAGGTGCCTCCGCGAGGTGCGCGGTGACGGTCAGGCCTGCCTGGTCCAGCAGTTCGGCGATACGTTCGGGCGGCACCAGGTGGGAGGTGTAGGACACCGGGTGGCCGCCGTAGGCCTGCGTCGGGCGCAGCTCCGCGTTCTCTCCCACATGACCGGCCAGCATCAGCTGCCCGCCGGGGGCGAGGGTCCGATGGAATTCGGCGAATACGGTCGGCAGCAGCTCGGGCGGCGTGTGGTGGGCGCAGTAGTAGGCCAGGATCCCGCCGAGTTGGTTGTCGGGGATGTCCAGTGCCGTCATTGATCCGACCGTGAAGCGCAGGTGTGGGTAGGCCTGCCGGGCCAGTTCGATCATTTTTGGGGACACGTCGATCCCGAAGACGTCCACCCCGAGGCCGGCCAGGTGGGCCGTGACCTTGCCGGGCCCGCATCCCACGTCCGCGACGGGTCCGCGGCCGCCCTCACGCACGGTTTCCGCGAAGGCGGCCAGCATCGCGCGCGACAACGGGTCCAGTTCCACGGGGTCCTTGACGATGTTCACGTAGTCGGCGGCGACGGCGTCGTACGACTCCCGGACCGCGGCGAGATAGGAGGGCTCAGTCACGTGAGTGACTTTAGGGGCCCAGGATCCGGGAGTTGGGCACGAAGCTCAGCCTCTCCTCCGGGTCGTCCGCTTCATCCGGGTCCGTGAAGTAGAACGACGTCGTCGTACCGGCCACCACATCGTGCAGGAACTCCCCGCACGACATCGGATACGCCTCCCAGAGCGGGCCGCGCCCTTCGTTGAGGATCACGGTCCACTCCTCCGGCTCGACGCCGGGCCGGACCAGCCAGTACAGGAAGTGGCCCGCGCCGTCCACGTAGCACCAGGGCACCAGCCTGACGCCGGGTTCGTCGAGCTCCGGCGGCCGTTTCTGGCCCGCTGCCCAGAAATCGGCGAGCGTCTCCGAGCACTCCGCGGTCTGGGTGACCAGGTCGTACGCCGGGTCCGGGCAGTCCGGTTCCAGCAGCCAGAGCTCTCCGGCGAAGACCCCGCCGCCGTACATCCGCACGAGACGCTTGTAGTCGGCGGGCAGGGCCGTACCCAACTCCGCCTCCACGGCGGCCCACTCCACGGTCCGCCCGCTACCGGGCGGCGGACAGAGGCGTGCCAGCGGTTCGGTGTGGCGCAGGCTGCGGGCAATGCGTATGTCGGCGGGCAGGGCGCTGAGCCGTGCCGGGGTCCTGGTGGAGTCCAGGACCACCGCGCGCATCCGGTCGCCGACGGCGGCCGGGGGCACGTCCGACCGCCAGGAGGGGTGTTTCGCCTGGTCGATGAAGCCCTCGTGGCCGCAGGCGCGGACCGCCGCGCCCACCGGGGCGACGGCCGTGACGACCACGTCGCATTCTTGGTGATCAGCAAGCATGGGGCCATCCTGCCCCCCACGCGACGGGATGTGAACGATCAACTACCGGTCGTCGAACGGATCGTCCGCGACTCCGGCGAGCCGGATGAGTCCAGGGCCGTGGCTGTCGGTGACCGCGGCATAGAGGGTGTAGGTCCAGCCCCGTCCCGCCGCGTACTCCTCTGCCCAGGAGAGGAGTTCGCCGACGTCGACCTCTGCCAGGATCGCGTACGCATGGGAGGCATGGGCGGAGAGGTCCCAGAAGTAGACCCGGAAGTCGGCGTACTGCCGCTCCCAGGTCGTGTCGCGCGGATCGATGAGGCGGATCTTCATGGGTGCAGCGTAGGAGGCCGCCGCGCGGGGAGGGTGAGCGGTGTGGCCCAGATCACCCCGTATGAGGCAATCGTCCGGAACAACAGGCGGTGGTCCGTCGTTGGTCCAGGTGTGGCTGCGGAGGGGACAGTGTCCCCGGGCCTCACCTATAGCCCATGGGGAAGATCGTTCGGCTGAAGCCCCATGGAGCCTTTCGCCGAGAGGCGACCGCCCTCCGCTCGCCACGCTTTACGGCCCCGGCTGGTCTCCCCCGTCCAGCCGGGGCTTCTCATTGCCGCTCAGGCCTTGTGGATCTTCCAGTCGGCGACGTCCGAGCTGCGGTTGAAGTACGCGTTGGTGCAGAGGTCGAGCTTGCCGCCCTGGAGGGTGCTGTGGTCGTTCGTCTCCAGGAAGCCGCCGTTGTCGCCGTAGGTGTTCCACAGATGCACCACGTCGCCCACCCGTATGTTCTGGTCGGCGGGTGAGGAGGTGCGGGCGAAGACGCGCCAGCGGCCGGTGCCCGCCGCGCGGTCCTTGGACTGGGAGGTCGACACGTCGTACTTGGCTCCGGCCCCCTTCTGCGCGTCGGAGGCGTGGCCGTTGGTGTCGAGGTAGCCCCCGTCGCCGCCGTAGAGGTTACGCAGGTAAATCAGGTCGCCGCTCACGACGGGCTGTCCGGAGGACTTGCCCGAAGCGGAGGCGATCTCCCACGTGCCGGTGCCCTTGCCGCGAGTGGGCGTGTCCGCGGTGGCCACGTTGTACTTGCCGCCGCCGGCCGCGCTGTGGCCGTTGGTGTCGAGGTAGCCGCCCTGCCAGCCGTTGTAGCCGTTCTGCAGGTGAATGTGGTCGCCGTACTTGAGCTCGTTCGCCACGGGGCTTCCCTTCGGTGGACGACTCGGCATGCACGCGCCGCCCGCCCGGCAGCCTGTCACCAGGGCCCGACGGGGACAGCAGTCATCTTGGCAATTCCCCCGACATGCGCGACCCATTTCGCAAAGCTGACTGAAACTGACGTAGCTCACTTCAGGCCATGAAGCAGACACAACACCCGTGATCCGTATGCCTTCCGTCCGGCTCGTCAGCGGCCGGTGGAACCGTCGATCCGCTCGCGCAGGATGTCCGTGTGGCCGGCGTGCCGGGCGGTCTCCTCGATCATGTGCATCAGGACCCATCGCATCGAGAGGGCCGGGCCCCGGCGTGGGGGTCTCGGGGCGAGGAAGGCCAGGTCCGGGCACGCGTCGATGACCTGGTTCGCCCGCTCGACGGTCTGCCGGTAGTCGGCGATCACGCTGTCGACGGTGTCGTCCATGGACGGCCGCAGCGTCGCGCGCCAGTCGCCGGGTTCCTCGCCGAGGAAGTAGAACCGTTCGACGAACGCCAGGTGTTTGAGCAGTCCGAGCAGGTTGGTGCCCGAGGGCACGCCGCCCGTTCGGACCTGCGGTTCGGGTGCGCCCGCGACCTTGTGCGTGACCGAGGTCCGCAGCTGGTCGAGGAAGCTTCGCAGCATGGCCTTCTCGGCCGTTCCGTGGGGAGCAGGGGCTTGTGTCATTCGGCGGCTCGCCGGACGAGCAGGACGTTGTCGGTGACGGTCGCCGTCTCGCCGGTGGGGCCGGTCGCCCGGCGCCGGGGCATGTCTGCGCGCAGGACGGACCACCGCGCGGGGTCGAGGTCGAGGTCGGCGGCGGTCTCGGCGGGTGTGGGGTAGTGGGTGTCGGGGTCCTGGTTCCACGACCAGGGGGCGGTGGATCCGTGGTCGACGATCAGGAGGAGGCCGCCGGGGCGCAGGGCACGTGCGGCCGTGCGCAGGACGCGGCTGCGGGGCAGCGCGAACGGGGTCTGGAAGTACTGGGCGGAGACGAGATCGAACCGGCCGGCGGGGAAGCTGTCGGCCAGGTCGTGCCGTTCGGTGGTGACCCGGTCCCCGACACCGAGTTCCAAGGCGCGTTCCCGTACCCGTTCGACGACGGTGGCGGAGATGTCCACGGCGGTGACGTGCCAGCCCTGCCGGGCGAGCCAGAGGGCGTCGCCGCCGGCGCCGCATCCCAGGTCGAGGGCCGCGCCCGGGCGCAGCGGTGCGACGGTCTCGGTGAGCAGCGGGTTGACGCGTCCGCCCCAGGTGCGCCGGGCCTGGTAGAGCTGCTCCCAGAACAGCTCGGCGTCGTCGCCTGCCGAGGCGGTGTCGGTAGTGGCTTCAGTGTCTGCGGTGAGGCGGCGTCCGGTGGATTCCATGTGAGTGCGTGCCCCTTCGTCGTCCGGCGTGCCGAGCGGGATCCGATCCGTGCCCGCAACGCCGGTGGTGTACCGACAGCATCGGGACCGCCGTCTCGCCCTTGCAAGAAAAATTGCGGATCCGCATCATCGGGCCATGGAGAGCATGGGAAAGACAGGCAGCAGCACCAGTACCGGCAACGGGGGTAGCGGCAGGGACGACCGCGCGGCGGACGTCCTGGCCGGGGTCGGGCCACGGCTGCGCGCCCTGCGCCAGGCACGCGGCACCACCTTGGCCGCGCTGGCGACCGAGACCGGCCTCACCGCGAGCACCCTCTCCCGTCTGGAGAACGGCAAGCTCCGCCCCACGCTGGAACAACTGCTGCCCCTGGCCCGGGCGCACGACGTACCGCTCGACGACCTCGTCGCGGCACCGCCCACCGGCGACCCGCGTGTCCACCTGCGTCCGGTGCGGCGGTCCGGTCTCGTGATGGTGCCGCTGACGAGGCGGCCCGGCGGCATCCAGGCCTACAAGGTGATCTACCCGCCCGCCGACCGGATCGCGGCCAGGATCGAGCTGCGGACCCACGAGGGGTACGAGTGGTTCTACGTCCTCGACGGATGCGTCAGGTTCGTGCTCGGCGAACGGGAGTTCCAGCTCGGAGTCGGCGAGGCCGCGGAGTTCGACACCCGCGTCCCGCACTGGATCGGCAGTGCCGACAGCCGGCCCGCCGAGCTGCTCGCCCTGTTCGGGGCGCAGGGGGAACGCGCGCACCTGGCACCGTCCGAGCACTGACCGACCATCGTCCCTCTCGGGGCCCGTTGTCAGTGGCGGCTGGGAGGCTGGACCGCATGGACAGCGACGACGAGCAGCTGCTGCGCGGCCGGGTATACGGCCAGGATCACGACCACCCGGGCCCGCGTCCGGGTCAGTGCTACGCCGAGTTGGTCGGCGGCCCGCTGGACGGGCTGCTGCTCGACATCACCGGCTGGACGCAGGAGGACGTGGACGCGGGTGTCGCTCTCCCGACCGAGCTGGGGCGGTTCGGTGCCGGCGGCCGGGCGACGTACCGCCCACGCCCCGGCGCCCCGCGCCGCTTCGACTGGTCCGGCGACATCCGGTGACAGCCGACGGCATCCGCTAACCTGATTGTCATGGCACGAGGTATCTGGTCGCAGAAGGTCCGCTCCGCCCGCTGACGGCGGCGCCTTCTCCCACTGAACGAGCGCTCGCCGTCCCGGTTCCCGCCGGGCGGCCGCTTTCCGCTGCCCGGCTCCACTGCGAGCTGCGGAGCACCCGTGAACCCCAACCTCTCCCCCTTCACCTTTCCTGGAACCACGTCCTCGGCCGACCCGTCCCGCCTCCCCGTCGAAGCGGGCGGCAGCGCCCACGTACGCGCCGAAGGCGTCACCGTCACCCTCGGATCCCGGCAGGTCCTGAACGACGTCTCGGTCACCGTCTCCGCGCGGTCGCGGATCGCCGTCGTCGGTGAGAACGGGCGGGGCAAGACGACGCTGCTGCACGTCCTCGCCGGGCTGATCGGCCCCGACGAGGGCACCGTGCACCGGGCCGGCACCATCGGCCTGGCCCGCCAGGAGCTGACCGCCCGGGACGGCGAGACCGTGGGCACCCTCACGTCCGAGGCCCTCGCCGCGTCGCTCGCGGCCCTCGCCGCGCTGGACGGGGCGACCCTCGCGATGGCCGAGGGCGACCCCGCGGCCGGCGACCGATACGCGGAAGCGCTCGACGCCGCCACCCGGCTCGACGCGTGGGACGCCGAACGCCGTGTCGACGTAGCCCTCGAAGCCCTCGGCGCCTGTACGGACCGGGAACGCCCGCTGGCGACGCTCTCGGTCGGGCAGCGTTATCGGGTCCGCCTTGCGTGTCTGCTCGGTGCGCGCCACGACGTCCTGCTGCTCGACGAACCGACCAACCACCTCGACGCCGACGGTCTCGGCTTCCTCACCCGCAGGCTGCTCGAGCACGACGGCGGTCTCGCTCTGGTCAGCCACGACCGTGCGCTGCTGCGCGACGTCGCGCACCGGTTCCTCGACCTCGACCCCACCCGCGACGGCAGAACGCGCCTCTATGCCGGAGGTTATGACGCCTGGCAGGACGCACGGCGCCGCGAGCGCGAGCGCTGGGAGCAGGACCACGAGGAGCAGCAGGACGAGCACCGGCGGCTGCGGGACGCGGCATCGAAGGCCCGCGACCGGCTCTCCACCGGCTGGCGGCCGGATAAGGGAACCGGCAAGCACCAGCGCCAGTCCCGCGCGCCGGGCGTCGTACAGGCGCTGAAGCGGCAGCAGGACGCCCTGGAGGCGCACCGGATCGATGTGCCGGAGCCGCCGTCGGCGTTGCGGTGGCCCGACCTCGATGTCCGGCCGGGGGCGCCGCAGTTGCGGGCGCACGGCGTCACGGTCGACGGGCGGCTCGCCGGTCCGGTGGACCTGGCCCTCGACGGCGGCGACCGGCTGCTGGTCACCGGGCCGAACGGTGCCGGGAAGTCCACGCTGCTCGCGGTGCTCGCCGGTTCACTCGCTCCTACGAGCGGATACGTTCGTACGGCGGCGGGGGCGCGGGTCGTCCGCGTCACCCAGGAGACCGCTGAGCAGGAGCCCGGCCTCACCGCCCGCGAGGTGTACGCCCGCCACGTGGGGCGGCTGGTGGCCCGCGGGGTGCTCCGCGACGCCGACGCCGTCCCCCTCGGCTCGGTCGGGCTGCTGGACCGCGACGCGATGCGTACGCCGGTCGGGCGGATGTCGCAGGGTCAGCAGCGGCGCCTGGACCTGGCGTTGGCACTGGCCGGGCGGCCCGGCCTGATCCTGCTCGACGAGCCGACCAACCATCTGTCGTCCGCGCTGGTCGACGAGTTGACCGACGCGATCCGCGGCACGAGCGCCGCCGTCATGGTCGCCACCCACGACCGGCAACTGCTGCGTGACCTCGCCGACTGGCCGCGCCTGGAGGTGGCACGCATGCCTCGATGAGTCGCGGCGGAGACAACAGAGACAGAGGGGAGCGAGCGAGCCGAGGACGGCTGGCAGCGGGCAGCGGGCAGCGGTCGAATCAGGTGTTGAAACGGTGGCGGGAGGCGTCGATCTCCCCCAGATACCGGTGCGTCCACGCGCACATGCCGTCGACCGTCTCCCGCAGGGCCCGGCCCGGCTCGGTGAGGGTGTACTCGACCTTCGGCGGCACGGTGGGGTGCACGGTCCGTTCGACCAGTCCGTTGCGCTCCATCATGCGCAGGTTCTGCGTGAGCATCTTGTGGCTGATGCCCTCGACCTGGCTCCTGACCTCGCTGAAGCGCAGGGTCCCCTCTCCCAGCGCCTCGATGATCAGGAGCGCCCATTTGTTGGCGATGTCCGAGAAGATCTCCCGCGCCAGAGAGTCCGCGCGCCGCAGGTCCGCCGCGTCGGGCGAGCCGTCGTACTGCTTGGTCACCATCAGGTTCCCCAGTCACTGAAAAGTGCGTTCTTCCACGTCAGCGGCCACTCTCCTACGGTTCCCGAGTAACCACAAGAGACCGGGGACCGCTCCCCCGGTCCGACGAGGAGGCACAGAGCATGGCCGTCACCCTGGTGAACCCGACCGGACTCGTGGAAGTCGGCGCCTACCGGCAGGTGTCGATCGCGTCCGGGACGAAGCTCGTCCACATCGCCGGGCAGGTCGCCTGGGACGCCGAGGGGGTCACGGTCGGCGAAGGCGACCTCGCCGCTCAGGTCGAGCAGTGCTATCTGAACGTCGGCACCGCTCTGGCCGAGGTCGGCGGTTCCTTCGACGACGTGGCGAAGATGACCCTCTACGTAGTCGACTGGAACCCCGAGAAGATGCCGCTTCTCCTGGAGGGAATCGCCCGGGCCGCCGCGAAGCTGGGGGTGACACCGATGGCGCCCGGCACGCTCCTGGGCGTCGCGGCACTGGACGTACCCGACCATCTGGTCGAGGTCGAAGCCGCCGCCGTACTCGACTGATTCAGAGCATGCGCCCGCACCTGGGACCGGCCTCGCCGCTCCCCCGACGGGCGCCACCGAACAGGTGGATCTCCGCACCGCTCATTGGTCCACGCCACTGACGCGCCGCAGGCGGTGGGGCCCGTCCGGCGAAATCCCGCCCTTGACCCGCCGGGACCGGGGCTGACATGCGGAATCCCGCCTCCTGGGCATGATTGACGGATCGTCGGAGAGCCGGTACCACTGACGCACGCCCGGCCCCGCACGCCCCGTCACGCTTCACCGGCCCAGGAGGCTGCATTGCGAGGATCCGACACCGCCCCTACCTCGTCCACCCGCAGACGCACCGTCATGACCGTGGGCGCCCTCGCGTCGGCAGGACTGCTGGTGCCGCTGCTCGGCGCGGCCCCGTCGTCCGGCACTTCCCAACAGGCCCCCGCCGAGCGGCTGCAGGGAGCTTTCGCGTCGGCCGCCACCGAGTACCGCGTGCCGCAGAGCGTGCTGCTCGGCGTCTCGTACCTGCAGTCGCGCTGGGACGCGCACGGCGGCGCGGCCAGCGTCACCGGGGGCTACGGCCCCATGCACCTCACCGACGCGCGCACCGCGCTGACCTCGGCCCCGCACCACAGCGAGGGCGACGAGGACCCGCGCGGCGACACCTCACGTCCGGCCCCGCCACCCCGGGCCCAGCTGCCCGAGGAGGGTGAACTCCCCGCCCGGCTCAGGACGTTGCCCCGCGCGGCCGAGCTGTCAGGCCGGTCCGCCGAGGAGCTGCGCACCGATCCGGCCGCGAACGTGGCGGGCGGGGCGGCGCTGCTCGCGGCGGCGCAGCGGAAGCTCGGCAAGCCGCTGAGCAGCGATCCCGCCGACTGGTACGGCGCCATCGCCCGCTTCTCCGGCGCGGACGACGAGGCCACCGCGGCCACGTACGCCAATGACGTGTTCGCCGTGATCCGGGACGGCGAGCGGCGCACCACGGACGCCGGCCAGCGCGTCGAGCTCGCGCCCGAGCCGGGCCTGAAGCCGGACGCCGCGCAGGTGAAGCGCATGGGCCTGCGGAAGGTGCCCGCGGGGCAGACGGAGTGCCCGCAGACCGTGTCGTGCGAGTGGATCCCGGCGCCGTACGAGGAGTTCAAGGATCCCAACGGCAATCCCGACTACGGCAACCACGACAAGTCGGACCGGCCGAAGAGCCAGAGCATCGACTCGATCATCATCCACGACACCGAAGGCAGGTGGGAGGGCGTCCTGAAGATGGTGCAGGACCCGACCTACGTGTCGTGGCAGTACACCCTGCGCTCCACCGACGGGCACATCGCCCAGCACGTGAAGGCCAAGGACGTCGCCTGGCACGCGGGCAACTGGTACGTGAACTCCAAGTCGATCGGCCTGGAGCACGAAGGTTTCCTCACCGCGCCCGACACCTGGTACACGGAGGCCATGTACCGCACGTCGGCCCGTCTGGTGAAGTACCTCGCCAAGAAGTACGGCATCCCGCTGGACCGCCAGCACATCCTCGGCCACGACAACGTCCAGGGCACCGTGTCCTCGACCATCCCCGGCATGCACACGGACCCGGGGCCGTACTGGGACTGGCAGCACTACTTCACGCTGCTCGGCGCGCCGTTCCGCCCCACGGCGGGCCCGGCGGGCGGCATGGTGACGGTGGCGCCGGAGTACTCCAAGAACCGGCCCGAGTACACGGGCTGCGCCAAGCCCGGCGAGAAGTGCGTGCCGCACGGTTCGGCCGCGGTGCGCGTCCACACCGAACCCCGTGACGACGCGCCGCTGATCAAGGACATCGGCAAGCGTCCGGGCGGCCAGGACTCCACGATCGACGTGAACGATGTCGGCGCGCGGCTCTCCACCGGCCAGCAGTACGCGGTCGCCGAGCGCAAGGGCGACTGGACGGCCGTCTGGTACCTCGGCCAGAAGGCCTGGTTCAAGAACCCGAAGAAGCAGCCCACCGCGGTCGACGCGAAGGGCCTCGTGGTGACGCCGAAGGCGGGCGCGGCCGAGGTCCCGGTGTACGGGCGCGCGTACCCGGAGAAGGAGGCCTACCCTGCGGGCGTCCCGGTGCAGGCGGTCTCCCCGCTCCCCTACAAGATCCTCGCGGGCCAGAAGTACGTGATCGGCGACAAGGTGCCGGGCGAGTACTTCTACGCCCCGACGTTCGACACCGCGCGGCACAAGGTGGTGCGCGGCAAGGACATGTACTACGTGATCCAGTACGGACACCGGATCGGTTATGTGCGCGCGGCGGACGTACAGGTGGTCCGGTCGGGTTCGTGACGCCGTAGGAACGTGCCGTGCAGTCGGGTCCGGGGCCGCGTGGGAGCGGGCCCGGACCCGACGGTCTCGCCCTCGCTCAGTCGAAGACGTAACGCTGTCCGGCGCGTATCTTCACCGTCTTCACGCCGTCGGTGAACAGGTCGCTGCGCAGGGTGAGTTCGCGGGTGCGGGAGGCTACCAGGGTGATGCGGGTGGCGTGGCCCGAGGTCCAGGTGATGCCGATGGTCGCGCCGCCGCGGGCGCGGAGGCCGTGGACCGACCCTTCGGGCCAGGTCGCCGGCAGCGCGGGCAGGATTTCTATCGTGTCGTGCTGGCTCTGCAGGAGCATTTCGACGATTCCGGACGTCGCGCCGAAGTTGCCGTCGATCTGGAACGGCGGGTGGGTGTCCCAGAGGTTGGGCAGGGTCGAGGACTTCAGCTGTTCGCCGAGCATCTTGTGGGCGTGGTCGCCGTCGCGCAGGCGTGCCCAGAAGTTGACCTTCCAGGCCTTGGACCAGCCGGTGCCGCCGTCGCCGCGCGCCGTGAGGGAGACCTTCGCCGCCTCGGCCCACTCGCTGCCGGGCCGGATCTGCCGTCCGGGGTGGAGGGCGTACAGGTGCGAGACGTGCCGGTGGCCGTCCGTACGGTCGTCCAAGTCCGCCTTCCACTCTTGGAGTTGCCCCCATGAGCCGATGCGAAGACCGGGGTCCAGGGCGTCCAGGGTCTTCTTCAGCTCGGCGCGGAAGGACGGCGAGTCGCCCAGCACGCGGGCGGCCTCCAGGGTGTTGGTGAGCAGGTCGTGCACGATCTGCTGGGCCATCGCGCCGCCCGCGGTGAAGTCGCCGTGCTCGGGCGAGTAGCTGGGCGTGGCGACCAGGGTGCCGTCGCGCGGGTCGGTGCGCAGGTTGTCGAGCCAGAATTCGGCGGCCTCCTTCATCGCCGGGTACGCGGTGGTGCGCAGGTACTCCGTCGAGCCGCCGAAGCGGTAGTGCTCGTAGAGCTGCGCGGTGAGCCAGGCGGCGGCCTCCGGGAACCAGAACGCGGTCGACCAGTCGTGGACGCCGGTGAAGCCGTAGGGGTTGGTCTCGTTGTGCACCACCCAGCCGCGGCTGCCGAACATCTCCTTGGCGGTGCGGCGGCCGGGCGCGCGCAGGGCCTCCACGAAACGGTCGTACGGAGCGGTCGTCTCGGGGAGGTTCGCGGCCTCGGCGAGCCAGTAGTTCATCTGAAGGTTGATGTTGGTGTGGTAGTCGGCCGACCAGGGCGGGGTGGTGCTGTGGTTCCAGACGCCCTGGAGGTTGGCGGGCAGCGATCCCGCGCGCGAGGAGGCGATCAGGAGGTAGCGGCCGTACTGGAAGAAGAGTGCCTCCAGCGCCCGGTCGGCGGCGGCGCTCACCCCGGTCCCGTACTGCTTGAGCAGCCGGTCCGTGGGCACATCGGCGGGGGGCGCCTGGCCGATGTCGAGGGTGACGCGGTCGAAGAGGGCGCGGTGGTCGCGCAGGTGGCGGGCGCGCAGTGCGCGGTGGCCCGCCGAAACGGCTCTGTCGACCGTACGGGCCACGGCTGCGTGCGGGTCGTCGCCCCGGTAGCCGGGGTAGGTGTCGGCGTAGTCGGTGCCCGCGGCGAGGACGAACCAGACGTGGTCGGCCCCGGTCACCGTGACGCTTCCGTCGTCGTTCGCGACGCGCGTCCCACCCTGCTGTCCGACGCGCAGCTGGGCCTCGAACTTCAGCTCGTTGTCGGCGAGTTCGCCGCGGACCGTGATGCGGTCACCGCCCGCTTCCGCGGTGAAGTCGGCACGCGGCGAGGTGTAGCGGAGGGTGCAGGTGACCTGCGCGGCACGGTCGGCGGAGAGCCGCCCGACGATCACCTTGTCGGGGTACGAGGCGAAGAACTCCCGGCGGTGACGCACCCCTTCATGGACGTATGTGACCGACGCGAGGCCCTGTCCGAGGTCGAGGGCGCGGCGGTACGTGGCGTCGGGATCGGCCGGCGCGTCCGGCACGTCGATGTGCAGATCGCCGAAGGTCTGGTGGGCGCCGTACCCGCGCCGGCCCTGGCCGAGCTCCGCGGCCACGGCGTCCGGGGCGAGCCGCCCCTTCTCGTCGAGCTCGTCGCGCACGGCGTCGAGGGCGCCGGGCCGGGGCGCGCGCCAGTTGCCGAAGTCGTAACCCTCCCGGGAGCCGGGGCCGCCGGTCCACAGCGTCTTCTCGTTGAACTGGAGCCGCTCGGAGGTGAGCGTGCCGAAGATCATGGCGCCGAGGGCGCCATTGCCGATGGGCAGGGCCTCGCGCTCCCAGTCGGCGGCGGGCGCGTCGTACCAGAGCAGTGAGTCGAGCGGTGATTCATCGGAGGTGTCGTGGCTCGTCTCCGCGTGCGCGGCGGTGGCTGCGGTCGCCGCCGAGGCCGTCCGGGCTCCGCCGAGGGCGCCTCCGCTCGCCGCTACAGCGGCAGCGCCGCCGAGCGCGGACCTCATGGTCGTCCTTCGCGTGATCCCCTGAGTCATGACCGGTCACGTTAAAAGTCCGATGACTGGCTGGCAAGGGCACGACAGAAAACTGCCCCGCGCCTTGGACGGAACGGGGCAGCACTTGGATGGAACGCGGTAGTACGTGGTGGGAACGCGGAGGGAAGTGCGGGCCGTCAGCCCTGCTGGAAGAGCTCCGCGGGCAGCGGCTTCAGGAGCGCGTACAGGTCGTCGGTGATCGGCCGGTCCCAGGCGGCGATGGTCACCAGGACGTTGTCACTGCGGTCGAACTGCACGCAGGAGATCCGGCTCTCGGAGAGCTTGAGGCGGCGCACGATGAGGAGGTTGTCGCCCTGCATCACCGGCACGTCCTCGGTGGAGACGACCGTGATGTCCTCGTCGTTCTCCAGCGCCAGGAGCAGCTGGGCCACCTCGAAGGGGACCTCGCCCTCGGCGGTCTCGCGCGCCGGCGACCCCTCGGGGAGGTTGCCGATGATCATCGCGGGGCCGCGGCCGCCGAACAGGTCGTAGCGCAGGAAGACGCCCTGGCAGCTGCCGTCGGGGGCGGGCAGCAGGCCCGCGCCGAGATTGCCGGGCCAGTCACCGGGGTCCATGGCCAGGACATCGAAGTCCGGGCCCGCGGGGGTGGCGGAGCTGCGGCGGCGGAGGAAGGACATGCGCCTATGGTACGTGGCCTGCGGGGTGTTCCGGCGCGGGGGCGGACGCGCTGCCCAGGTGGCGGGGGCGGCGCGACCAGCCACGGAGCTTTCCTGGCGGCCCCTGGAGCTCAGGAAACCCCCGAGCCCCGAAGCCGGGCGCGCCCTCAGCCACCATGACCCCACTACCAACACGGGAGCCCCAGTGACCAACGATTCCGTCCTGAACTACTGGCGCGGCGGCCTCGACGACATACCGGAGGAGGTGTGGTGCCACCCCGGCCCGGAGGTCCTGCTCCTGCCCGACAACGCGCTGACCCGCCTCCCCGCCCGCATCGGCACGCTCACCTCGCTGCACACCCTCGACCTCGGCCACAACAAGCTGCGCGCGGTCCCCGACGAGCTCGGCGACCTCACGGCCCTCAGCCGCTTCCTCTACCTGCACGACAACGAGCTCACCGAGCTGCCCGGATCCCTCGGCCGTCTCACCCGGCTCGCGTATCTGAACGTCGGCGAGAATCGTCTGACCGCACTCCCCGAGACGCTCGGCGGCCTGACCGGGCTCGTGGAACTGCGCGCCCAGCACAACGAGTTGACCAGCCTGCCCGAGTCGATCGGCTCGCTCGGCGCGCTCCGGGAGCTCTGGCTCCGCGGCAACCGGCTGACCGGGCTACCGACGGGCGTCGGCCGCCTCTCCGAGCTGCGGGAACTGGAGCTGCGCGAGAACGCCTTCACGGAGGTGCCGGGCGTCCTGCGCGGTCTGCCCCTCCTGCGCCGCCTCGACCTGCGCGCCAACCACCTCACGGAACTCCCGGACTGGGTCGCCGAGTTGCCCGCCCTGGAGAAGCTGGACCTGCGCTGGAACGACGTACGCGTCAGCGACCGCCTCCTGCGCGCCCTGGCCACCCGGGGCTGCGTGGTGCTGCGCTGAGCCCCGGGCGGCCGGTTCCGATGCGTTACGTCAGGTCGAACTCGCCCGCCCGGGCGCCGTGGACGAAGGCTCCCCACTCCTGCGGGGTGAAGATCAGGGAAGGGCTCTCCGGGCGGCCGCTGTTGCGCATGGCGACGAAGCCCTCGACGAACGCGATCTCCACGTCCCCGCGCCCCTCGCTGCTCGATCGCCAGTGCGCCGTGCTGAGGTCGAGCTCCGGCTTGTCCCAGCCCGCGAGCGGATGCTGCTGAGTGGTGCTGTCGGCCACGTCCGTGCTCCTCCCGAATGCGTCGGTCGGGCGCCAGCCTAGCTTTCGCTCCGGGCGCCGGACAGGCCGCGGGTGCAGGACCTCGGCCCGTCCGGCGTCGCAGGGCCCCGTCAGGTGGTGGGCGGTTCGGCGCCGACGAGCCACATGGAGAAGAACTGCGCGCCACCGCCGTAGGCGTGCCCAAGTGCCCTGCGGGCGCCGTCGACTTGGTGCTCCCCCGCCTGGCCGCGCACCTGAAGTGCCGCCTCGGCGAAGCGGATCATGCCGGAGGCGCCGATGGGGTTGGTCGACAGGACGCCGCCGGACATGTTCACCGGGAGGTCGCCGTCGAGTTCCGTGACGCCGGACTCGGTGAGCTTCCAGCCCTCGCCCTCCGCCGCGAAGCCGAGGTTCTCCAGCCACATCGGCTCGTACCAGGAGAACGGCACGTACATCTCGACGGCGTCGATCTCCCGGCGCGGGTCCGCGATGCCGGCCTGCCGGTAGACGTCGGCCGCGCAGTCCTTGCCCGCCTGCGGGGAGACGAAGTCCTTGCCCGCGAAGAGCGTCGGCTCGCTGCGCATGGCGCCGCCGTGCATCCAGGCGGGCGGCCGGGGCGAACGGGCCGCCCCCGCACGGTCGGTGAGGATCATCGCGCAGGCGCCGTCGGACGACGGGCAGGTCTCCGAGTAGCGGATCGGGTCCCAGAGCATCGACGACGCCTGGACCTTCTCCAGGGTGATGTCCTCCTCGTGGAGGTGTGCGTAGGGGTTCTTCAGGGCGTTGCGGCGGTCCTTGTACGCGACGAGGGAGCCGACCGTGTCCGGGGCGCCGGTACGCCGCATGTACGCGCGCACGTGCGGGGCGAAGAAGCCGCCCGCGCCGGCGAGCAGCGGCTGCTGGAACGGGATGGGCAGCGACAGGCCCCACATCGCGTTGGATTCCGACTGCTTTTCGAAGGCGAGGGTGAGGACGGTGCCGTGGACGCGGCCCGCGACGAGGTTCGCGGCGACGAGCGCCGTGGAGCCGCCGACGGAGCCCGCCGTGTGGACGCGGAGCATGGGTTTGCCGACGGCGCCGAGCGCGTCGGCGAGGTACAGCTCCGGCATCATGACGCCCTCGAAGAAGTCGGGCGCCTTGCCGATGACGACGGCGTCGATGTCGGCCCACGTCAACTCTGCGTCGAGCAGCGCCTCTTGGGCGGCTTCGCGGACCAGCCCGGCGATGGACACGTCGCGCCGCGCCGCCACGTGCTTGGTCTGGCCGATCCCGACGACCGCCACGGGTTCCTCAGACACGGGACTCTCCTTCCAGGACGGCGACCAGGTTCTGCTGCAGGCAGGGCCCGGACGTGGCGTGGGCGACGGCCCGGTCCGACGCGCCCCGGTGGATGCGGGCGGCGGCCTCGCCGAGCCGGATGAGTCCGGCGGTCATCATGGGGTTGGCGGCGAGGGCGCCGCCGGAGGGGTTGACGGTGACGTCGTCCGTCAGCTTCAGGGCCTTGCGCAGGACGATCTCCTGCGAGGTGAAGGGCGCGTGCAACTCTGCGGTGTCGACGGGGCGTTCGTGGACTCCGGCGCGCTCGGCCGCCAGCCGCGTCGACGGCGAGTCGGTGAGGTCGCGCACGCCGAGCGCGTGTGCCTCGATGCGGTGGTCGATGCCGCGGATCCACGCCGGCCGCCCGCACAGCTCCCGGGCGCGCTCCCCCGCGGCGAGGATCACGGCGGCCGCCCCGTCGCCGATGGGCGGGCAGTCCCCGGTGCGCAGCGGACGTACGACGTACTCGCCCTGCGCCACCGAACCGGTCAGCTGCGCATGGGAGTTGGCGGCGGCGGCCGTGCGGCTGCGGTGCGCGACTCCGGCGAGGGCGGGCTCGTCGGTCTCCCCCGCGTCGATCAGTGCCTGCGCCTGGAGTGCGGCGAGCGCCACGGAGTCGGGCCAGAGCGGGGCGACGTAGTACGGGTCGAGCTGCCGGGTGAGCACGTCGCGCACGGAGCCGGGCGACGTCTTGCCGTAGGAGTAGACGAGCGCGGTGTCGGCCTGGCCGGTCTGGAGCTTCACCCACGCCTCGTACAGGGCCCAGGCACCGTCCATCTCGACGTGCGACTCGGAGATCGGCGGCCAGGCGCCCACCCCGTCGAGCGCCATCGTGAAGGAGAAGGCCCGCCCGGCGAGGTAGTCCGATGACCCCGAGCAGGTGAACCCGATGTCGCTGGTCTTCAGGCCGGTGGCGGCGAGGACCTCGTGCAGCACCGGCATGAGCATCTCGACCTCGGAGACGTCGTCGGTGGTGCGCAGGTGGTCGCTCTGCCCGAACGCGACGATGGCGACGTCGCGTGCGGGCCGCATCACGGACGCCTTGCGGGGCGACGACTCGTGGGGCGCCATCTACACCAGCTCCTTGTACGTGTCGTAGTCGGCGTCGGGCTCACCGCTGGGCCGGTAGTGGTCGGGGAAACGGCCGCCCTCACTCCACACCGGTTCGACGCGCAGACCCATGCGGACCTGGTCGTAGGGGATGCCGGCGATGCGCGCGTGCAGGGCGAGGTCGGCGCCGTCGAGGGCGATGTGCGCGTAGACGTACGGGACCTCGATGGCGTCATTCATGGCGTTCTTTGCCTTGATGTTGACGATGCAGTACGTCGTGACGGTGCCGCGCGGTCCGACCTCCACCCGTTCCGCGGTGGCGACGCCGCAGGTGGGGCAGGCGCCGCGCGGCGGGACGTACACCTTGCGGCAGGACGGGCAGCGTTCGCCGACGGTCTTCCGCGCGGAGAGCGCGTGGATGTACGCGGACTGGGCGCGGCCCGGCGAGTAGGTGTAGTCGAGCCGGGCGGGCGCGACGATTCCGGTGACGGCGTCATCGAACTCCCCACTGTGTGCAGCGGGTTGGCCGGGCCCTCCCTCTCCCTCCCCCGCCTCGAAGCAGGCGATGTCGGTGATCGCGCCGACGCGATCGGCGGCCCAGCGGATACGGACGCGCATGCCGGTGCGCACGGAGTCGGGGCCGTCCGGTGCGTCGAGGGCGTGGAGCAGCGCGGTGTCGGCGCCGTCGAGCTTGACCAGGACCCAGGCGAACGGGGTGTCGAGGGGCTGGCCGCGGCGGGGGGCGTGGTTCCAGGCCCAGGTGGTGACGGTGCCGGCCGTCCCGACCTCCACGAGGTCGCGTATCTCCTCGGCGGTCACGGGGTCGTACTCGACGGGCGGCACGAGCGTGCGCCCGTCACGGGTCTTCACCCCGAGCACGGTGCGCTCCCGCAGCCCGGTCAGAAAGGCGCTCTGCACGGGCCCGAGCGACCGGGTGAAGGGAAACTCGACGACGAGAGGCGCACGCAGCACCTCGGGGGACGGAGCGGATGTCATGGACAGACTCCCTCTGCTAGGGGAACGGGGTGGGGCGACAGGCGCCCCGCCAGGGGCGCGGGGAACTGCGCGGCCAGCCACGAAGGGCCCGCGCCGATCGACGGGCCGGAGCCCCCGAAGGGGCGCGGGGAACTGCGCGGCCCGCCCCCACCGGCCCGCAGCCGACAAGAGACCTACGCCCGCCGAAAGACAGGCGCCCGTTTCTCCGCGAAGGCCCTGGACCCCTCCTTCGCGTCGGCCGTGTCGAACACGGGCCAACCCCTCTTCAGCTCGGCCGCCAGGCCATCCGCCTCCGTCAGCTCGGCCGCCTCGTACACGGACGCCTTCACCGCCTCCACGGCCAGTGGCCCGCACGCGTTGATCTGCTCGGCGATGACGAGCGCCTTGTCCAGCGCAGTGCCGTCCGGCACGACGTGTCCGATCAGGCCTATCGAGGCGGCCTCGGCCGCCGCGTAGGGACGCCCGGTGAGCAGCATTTCGAGGGCGTGCGTACGCGGAATCTGCCGCGGCAACCGCACGGTGGACCCTCCGATGGGGAAGAGCCCCCGCCGGACCTCCAAGAGCCCGAAGGTCGCCGACTCGCCCGCGACGCGGATGTCGGTCCCCTGCAGGATCTCCGTACCGCCCGCCACGCAGTGGCCCTCGACGGCGGCGATGACGGGCTTGCGGGGACGGTGATGCCGCAGCATCGCTTTCCAGTGCAGATCGGGGTCGGCCTTGAGCCGGTCCCGGTACTCCTCGCCCTCCATCCCCTTGCCCGCGAGCGCCTTGAGGTCCATGCCCGCGCAGAACGAGCCGCCCGCGCCGGTGAGCACGATGGAGCGGACCTCGTCGTCGCTGTCGGCCTCGACCCATCCGTCGTAGAGGCCCACGAGCATCGCGAGCGAGAGCGCGTTCTTCGCTTCGGGCCTGTTCAGCGTGAGTATCAGTGTGGCGCCTTCGCGCCGCACGGAGAGGTGTTCCGTCCCACCCATTGCCGTGCTCCCTCCATCGACGGCCACCGACGACGGCCACCCGAGCGGCCGGCCCGTCGCCTCCGGACCTGGAACAGGTTGCAGTAGCCGGGGTGCCAGTTCAATAGTTTTCTGACACCCAGTCAGTTTCTTTCCGCGGGGGCCCTTCCCACTTGTGGGTGCCTCTGCTCTGATGACCGCCAAGCGAGACGTCAGTGAGGACGCCGGGGTCAGGAGGAGTGCGGTGGAGTACAACCTTGCCGACCTGTTCGAGTCGGTCGTCGACGTGGTCCCCGACCGCGAGGCGCTCGTCTACATCGACCACCCCGGCACGGGCGCGGAGCGCCGGCTGACCTACGCCGAGCTCGACGCGGCGGCCAACCGCGTCGCCCACCATCTGATCGACAGCGGCCTCGAGCCCGGCGAGCACCTGGGCCTGCACCTGTACAACGGCGTCGAGTACCTGCAGACGGTCCTCGGCTGCCTCAAGGCGCGGCTCGTGCCCGTCAACGTCAACTACCGCTACGTGGAGGAGGAGCTGGTCTACCTCTACCGCGACGCGGACCTCGCGGCGCTCGTCTTCGACGCCGAGTTCACCGAGCGCGTCGCGGCGGCGCTGCCGCGCACCGAGAAGCTGCGGCATCTGATCCGGGTGGGAGCGCCGCCCGCGGACGCTCCCCCGCTCGATGTGGTGGCCTTCACCGACGCCGAGGCGGCGGGCTCGCCGGGTCGCGGGTTCGGGCCCCGCTCGGCCGACGACCTGTTCATCATCTACACCGGCGGCACGACCGGCATGCCCAAGGGCGTCATGTGGCGCCAGGAGGACCTGTTCTTCGCGGGGCTTTTCGGGGGCGAGCCGGCGGGTGAGCCGGTGAAGCGGCCCGAGGAGCTGGCCGAGCGCGTCGCGGCGGGCGGCTCCGGCCTCACCTTCTTCCCCGCTCCCCCGCTGATGCACGGCACGTCGACACTGACGTCGTTCATCGCCTTCAACTACGGACAGCGGGTGGCCCTGCACCGCAAGTACGTGCCGGAAGAACTGCTGCGCACGATCGAGAAGGAGCGGGTGTCCAGCGTCTCGCTGGTCGGTGACGCGATGCTGAGGCCGCTCATCGACGCGCTGCGCGGCCCGCTCGCGGGCACCGACCTCTCGTCGCTGTTCAGCGTCTCCTCGTCCGGCGCGATCATGTCGGAGACGGTGCGCGCCCAGTTCCAGGAACTCGTGCCGGACGTCCTGCTCCTCAACAACTTCGGATCGTCCGAGTCCGGTTCCAACGGCAAGGCGACGGACGACTCGGGCCCGGAGAAGGGCTTCCGCCTGGAGGTCAACGACCGTACGCAGGTGGTGGACCCGGCGACGCACGAGCCGGTCGCGGTGGGCGAACCCGGCCGACTCGCCCAGCGCGGCCACGTACCGCTCGGCTACTACAACGACCCGGGGAAAACGGCAGAGACGTTCTTCCAGAAGGACGGCGAGCGCTGGGTGCTGCTCGGCGACATGGCGACCGTCGACGAGGACGGCATCGTCACCGTGCTCGGCCGCGGCTCCCAGTGCATCAACACGGGCGGCGAGAAGGTGTACCCGGAGGAGGTCGAGCAGGCCCTGAAGTCACATCCCGACGTGTACGACGCGCTGGTCGCCGGGGTTCCCGACGAGCGGTGGGGCAGCCGGGTGGCCGCGGTCGTCCAGCTCCGCGCCGAGGCACCCCCCTTGGGCCTGGAGGCGGTGCAGGCCCACTGCCGCGCACTGCTCGCCAGCTACAAGATTCCGCGGTCCGTGGTCTTCACGGACCACATACAGCGTTCGCCCAGCGGCAAGGCGGACTACCGCTGGGCGAAGGCGGTGGCGGCCGGTTAGTCCGTCGTCAGGAGGCCGGCGCGGAGCTTGGCCACGACGCGGGAGATCAGCCGGGAAACGTGCATCTGCGAGCAGCCGAGCTCGTCGGCGATCTGCTGCTGGGTCCGCTCCTCGACGAAGCGGAGGTGGATGAGCGTACGGTCACGGTCGTCGAGTTCCGCGATGAGCGGCGCCAGGGAGTGGAAGTTTTCGACGAGTTCGAAGGACTCCTCGTCGACACCGATGAAGTCGGCCAGCATCGTGTCGGACTCGTCGTCCTGGCCGTTCACCGCCGCGTTGAGGGACACCGCGCTGTAGCCGTTGGACGCCTTCTGCGCCTCCGCGACCTCCGCCGGCTCCAGCTGCATCAGCTCCGCGAGCTCGGCCGTGGACGGCATGCGGCCGAGCCGCGTCCGCAGCTCCTCCGTCGCCTTGGACAGCTCGATGCGGGCTTCCTGGAGGCGGCGCGGCACGTGTACGGCCCAGGACGTGTCGCGGAAGAACCGCTTGATCTCACCGGTGATGTACGGGACGGCGAACGACGTGAACTCGACCTCGCGCGTGAGCTCGAAACGGTCGATCGCCTTGATCAGGCCGATGGTGCCGACCTGGATGATGTCTTCCATCTCCTGCGGGCCGCGGTGCCGGAACCGCGAGGCCGCGTACTGCACCAACGAGAGGTTCATCTCGATCAGCGCGTTCCGCACGTACTGGTACTCGTGCGTGCCCTCCTCGAGCTCGGTGAGGCGCTCGAAGAATCGCTTGCCGACCTCCCGCGCGTCCTTCGGCGCGATGGAGGAGGGGTCCGTGTACGCGCGCTCGACGAGGTCCGCCCCGGCCCGGGTGGTGGCCGTGTCCTGCGTCTGCTCCTGCGTCACGGTAATCATGGCGTTCCGCTCCTTGTCAGCTCGGCTGCTTCCCCCGCAGCGCCACGCTTACCCCAATGGTTGCCGCTCACGCGTGCTGACTTTCGAATTTATTGCTTCCGGCTTCATTTCCGGCGTCGCTTCCGGCGTCGGGAGACACGTTCATGGCGGCGGTGATCGTCTTGCCGCCGCGCTCCACCTCCACCGTGACGCTCGCGCTGAGGCGGTGGACCATCGACCAGCCGAAGCCGCCGGGCCGGGCCGGGTCCGCGGGCACGTGGCACGGTACCGTCTCACTGCGGTCACTCACGCCGAGCAGCAGGACACCGTTCTGGACCTGGACATCGAGGTGGGTGAGGCCGCCGCCGTGCCGGATCGCATTGGCCGTCAGTTCGCTGACCACCAGCAGAGCGTCCCCCTGCACACGTCGCGCCTGCGCGGGCGGCATCGCACGGCACACCGGTCGCAGCGCCGAGCGGACCGCGGCCCGGGCTTCGGAGCAGGTCGTCCGAGCCGTGTCGGGCGTCTCGGGAACGCTCATCGGGCTGTGATCCTTTCCCTGCACACGTGCAAACACGACCGCGTCCCACCGTTCCTTCGAGCCATTCCTCGGTGCCGTTCCTCGTCTTCGCATGCCCGGCCCCTCAGCCCGCACACCTCCGCCGTGCGCACGACCGCCGAGCACGTTCACAACCGTGAAATGCCCCCGGGTCAGGGCCATCTGTCGACCCACGTGACCTCGGCAACGTTCGGTACGAGGATGTTTGCCGCGCGGCTGAGCGGCCAGGCGAACCCCCAGCACATGATGTCGATGCCAAGGAGCGTGAGCGGATCATGACCGCCAACGAGAAGGCCAAGGCGAAGACCGAACAGGCCAAGGGCGCCGCGAAGGAAGCCGCCGGGCGCACCGTCGGCAACGAGCGCCTCACCGCCGAGGGCCGCGCCGACCAGATGAAGGGCGACGCGCGCCAGGCCAAGGAGAAGACCAAGGACATCGGCAAGCGCTGAACGCCTTACCGGCACCACGCGCAGCACGCGCACCACGCGCACCACGCCGTCAGGGGCGGCCCCGCCATGGGGCCGCCCCTGACGGCGCGAGACCCACCCCGGAACGCGGCAGCACGCTGCACCCGGTGCTAGGCGGTCTCCGAGCCCAGGACCGCGGCCGCCAGGTGTTCGCGGAACCAACGGTGTCCGGGGTCGGCCGAGTTGCGGGGATGCCAGGCCATTCCGAGGTCGACCGGAGCGAGATCGAGCGGGATGGGGAACGTACGCAGCCCCAGTGCGGCGACCGCGTCGGGGAGCCAGTCGTCCAGGGTGAGCGCGACGAGGTCCGTGTCGCGGGCGAGCAGCATCGCACTCGTGTGACTGGGCACGACCACCGCGGTCCTGCGCCGCAGCCCGAGCTCCGCGAGGGCGCTGTCGATGGGACCGTGGCGCTTGCCGAGGCGGGAGACACCGATGTGGTCGGCCGCGGCGAAGCGTCGCGCGTCGAGCCGCCCCGAGAAGAGGGGATGACCGTCGCGCGCGACCGCGACCACCGTCATCCGCGTGAGCGGCCGGGTCCGGATCTCCGGGTCCAGGTGGGCGAGTACGCCCAGTTCGACGTCGACCCAGCCCTGCCGCAGCGCGGGACCGCCCTCCACCGACTCCGGCAGGAAGACCACGTCGACGTGCGGCGCCTCCGCGTGGATCCGGTCGGTCAGCGTCCCGGCGAGCCCCGCCAGGAGCACGTCGGCGGCCTGCACGGTGAAGCTGCGCCGGAGATGGACGGCGTCGAAACCGGCGCCGGGCCGCAGGACGTTGTCGCAGCCGCGCAGCAACGCGCTGACCTCGCCCTGCAGTTCCAGGGCGCGGGGCGTGGGAACCATGCCCTGTCCCGCGCGGACCAGCAGCGGGTCGCCGACGGCACGCCGGAGCCTGGCCAGCGTGCGGCTGACCGCCGCCGGTGAGGTTCCGAGCCGCTCGGCGGCGCGCGTCACGCTGTTCTCCTGGAGGAGAGCGTCGAGCGCCCGCAGAAGATTGAGGTCCATGGTCACGGTCCGGTTCACTCCACCTCTCTCGCTTTCCACTTACGGCAATGATCCGATGCCGATCTTTGCATTGTCGCGCAACGCTCCCGTGCGGAGAGTGGAGGGGTCGACGCGCCTACGCGTGACATCCCCGCACCCTGTTGAGGAGCTCCCCCATGCAGCAGAACCCAAGTGACCCTCACAACCCGCGTGACCGGCACGACCCGCGTGCCGGCCGGGAAGGCGACGTACTGGCCGTGGTCAGTCAGAGCGGGCCGACCGTCTCGTTCTTCGACGCCGCGTCCGACCGGTGCCTCGGCGCGGTGGAGGTTCCCGCCGAACCGCACGAGTTGTGCTTCGACGCGTCGCAGCGTCTGCTGTGGTGCACCACGGCGTACCACTCCGGCTACTACCACGCGAACAGCGGCCGCCGCACCGAGCTGACCGTCATCGACCCCGACGCACGCCGCGTCGTCGAGGTCGTCGACCTCGCCCCCGAACACGGGCCGCACGGCCTCGCGCTGGATCCGGCGCGCCGTCGTCTCTACGTGAGCGTGGAGGGCTCGGCCGACCGGCCGGGCGGCGTCGTGGTGCTCGACACGGAGTCCCGCCGGCCGGTGGGCAGAATCGACACGGACGCGCCGGGACCGCACTGGTTCGCCATCGACCCGGCGGGCCGGACGGGTTACGCCACGAACAAGGAGGCGCCGTTCGTCTCGGTCGTCGACCTCGAACGCGGCACTCTCACGGCGAAGGTCGAGGTGCCGGGCAGCGAGGGTCTCGCCGTCTCCGCGGACGGCGCGCACGTCTATGTCGCCTCGCCCTACGCCGGGTTCACCCCCACCACCGCCGCGGAGAGGCCGGCCCCCGGCATCAGAGTCATCGAGGCCACGACGGCATCCGTCGTCGACATGCTGCCCACGGACGACGTCGTCCTGCCGGTGCACCTGACGTCGACGGGGAAACTGCTCGCGGGCGAGCTGCGCATGTCCGCCGACCCGGCCTCCCAACTCGGCCGCCAGTCCGCGGGCCGCCTCACCGTCTTCTCCACCGACACCCGCAAACGCCTGGGCGACGTCGAGGTGGGAAGCGGCCCCTTGACGATCACGTCCTCGCCCGACGGCCGCATCGCCTATGTGGCCTGCGTCTCCTCGTCCACCGTCGACGTCGTCGACCTGGAGACGCTGCGGGTCCTGTCCCGACTGGACATCACCAAACGCGGCGAGCCCGGGGCCCACGGCCTGGCTTACGTCCCGCGCCGGTCCTGAACACCTGGCCGGCTGCTCGGCGGCACCGTGGGCGTCGGCACGGTGCTGTTCGCCGTGGCGGGCGTCAGTCCGCTCAGTCGCCTCAGTCCGCTCAGTGCGCGCAGACTGAGCGCAGCGCCGTGGGCCTCGATCTGATCGCGGAAGACGCGGACGGTCGCCTCCGGATCGGCGCCGATCTCCTCCGCCTGCCCGGCCACGGCCTCGAGCACCTGCCGCTCGCGGGCCGGGTCGTCGATGGGGCTGCCGGTGCCGTACTTGGCGGCGGCTGGGAGTGGCGAAACGCACGACGGAGCAGATCGGATCCGTGCGTGTGGCGCCGTCAGTCCTGCGCGAGGAACCCCTCGACCCGCCGCACGAACCACTCCGGGTCGTCCAGCCACGGGAAGTGTCCACCGCGCGGCTGCACTTGGCGGACGCCGTGCGGGAAGAGCGCGGCGCACTCCTCGGCGTGCGCGGGGTTCGGGCCCCCGTCCCACTCCCCCGCGAGGACGAGGACCGGCGCGGCCAGGTCGGTCAGGGCGGCGCGGGTGGCCGGCGGGTCGAAGGCGCCGGCCCCGTAGAAGGCGGCCGCCGCCTCGGCGTTCTTCTCCGTGGCGCTCGCCGCGCGGTGTGCCCGCGCGGCCGCGTCCCAGCGTCCGTAGGCGAGGGGCGCGAGGGCGTCCCACACCTCGGCGGAGCCGCGGCCGGCCGCGAGCTCCCGCAGTGCGGCCTCCGCGGCCGGGTACCAGGGTTCGTCCGCGCGCAGGGCCGCGGCGTCGCGGTGGTCCTGGTCGGTGACCGTGAGGCCGAGGGAGTGCGTGGCCGGGGCGACGAGGACGAGCGTGCGGATCCGCTTCGGGTGGCGGGCCGCGTACAGCGTGGCGATGTTGCCGGCCGCCGAGTGGCCGAGCAGGTCGACCTGGTCGAGCCCCAGGTGCTCGCGGAGCGCCTCGACGTCGTCGACGAGCCGGTCGCAGCGGTACGTCGCCGGGTCGTCCGGCACCGCGGAGTCACCCGTGCCGCGCAGGTCGGGCAGGATCAGGCGGCGGTGGGCGGTGAGGCCGCCGAGGTCGCCGAGGTAGGCGGAGGCGCGCATGGGGCCGCCGGGCAGGCAGAGCAGCGGTTCGCCGTCCCCCTTCTCGTGGTAGGCGAGCTCCGTCCCGTCGTACGCGCTGAATGTCGGCATGCCAGTGATCATCACATCCGTCGCCCCGCCCGGGCAACGCTGTCCCGGCGTGGCTCATGACGGTGGCCCATGCCCCCGCGGCGCGGCTAGCGCCGCAGCTCAAAGCCGCTGTGCGAGATCTCTTGACGCCCACCTCCGGGCCTGGATTACTGAGCTGCACAGAAGATCGACGACCGAATGATCGGTCGCCCGTTCAGGACGGGAGCATTCCCTATGACGCGTATGCCGCTACTGCTCGACGCGGCCGAACGGCTCGGCCCGCGCGAGCTCGCAGCCCTGCAGCTGGAGCGCCTCCAGGACACCCTGCTGCACGCGTACGAGAACGTCCCGTTCTACCGCGCGGCGTTCGACAAGGCGGGGCTGCGCCCCGACGACTGCCGTTCGCTCGCCAACCTCTCGCGGTTCCCCTTCACCACCAAGGACGACCTGCGGGCCAACTACCCGTTCGGGATGTTCGCGGTGGAGCAGTCCGAGGTGCGCCGGCTGCACGCGTCGAGCGGTACGACGGGCCTGCCGACGGTCGTCGGATACACGGAGCAGGACCTCTCCATGTGGGCGGACGTGGTGGCCCGCTCGATCCGCGCCGCGGGCGGCCGCCCCGGCGACAAGGTCCATGTGGCGTACGGGTACGGCCTGTTCACCGGAGGCCTGGGCGCGCACTACGGCGCCGAGCGTCTCGGGTGCACGGTGATTCCCGCCTCCGGCGGCATGACGGCGCGCCAGGTGCGGCTGATCCAGGACTTCCGCCCCGAGATCATCATGGTGACCCCGTCGTACATGCTCACGCTCCTGGAGGAGTTCGAGCGGCAGGGCGTCGATCCGCGTACGACCTCGCTGCGGGTCGGCATCTTCGGCGCCGAGCCGTGGACGGAGGAGATGCGGCGCGAGATCGAGGAGCGCTTCGCGATCGACGCCGTCGACATATACGGGCTCTCCGAAGTGATCGGTCCGGGTGTCGCGCAGGAGTGCGTGGAGACCAAGGACGGGCTGCACATCTGGGAGGACCACTTCTACCCGGAGGTCGTGGACCCCATCACCGGCGAGGTGCTGCCGGACGGTGAGCGCGGCGAGCTGGTGTTCACCGCGCTCACGAAGGAGGCCATGCCCGTGATCCGGTACCGGACACGGGACTTGACGCGGCTGCTGCCCGGCACGGCGCGGATCTTCCGGCGGATGGAGAAGGTGACGGGCCGCAGCGACGACATGGTGATCCTGCGCGGCGTCAATCTCTTCCCCACGCAGATCGAGGAGATCGTGCTGCGGACGGCGGGCATCGCCCCGCACTTCCAGCTGCGCCTGACGCGTGAGGGCCGGATGGACGCGCTGACGGTGCGGGCCGAAGCGCGCGCGGACACACCGGCGGAGCGGCGCGATGAGGCGGCCAGGGAGATCGCGGCCGCGGTGAAGGACGGCATCGGCGTCTCGGTCGGCGTGGAGATCGTCGACCCGGAGACGCTGGAGCGGTCGGTGGGCAAGTTCAAGCGGATCGTGGATCTGCGGGACCGAGCCGACACCGGTCCCGGCCTACGGGACTGACTGAGCCCACGTCAAGGAACGCTGTCCGGGGGGTGGCAGAGCTCGGCCTCGCGGACGGCCCCGTCGGGGCGCGGCACGCCCAGCGGTTCCTCGGCCGCCGCGTCGGCTGCCGCGGCGGCCGCCGCGTTCGACTTGGCGACCGCGAGCTCGATCTGCTTGCGCACGGCGGCCGGCAGGGCGACACCCTCGACGGTGCTCACCACGTCCCCCGCCAACACGTACAGCTTGATGTTGGTGTTCTGGGAGACGGTGACCAGGACGTCCCAGGCCTGCTCGGGGCTGAGGCTGAAGGAGGACATCAGGATGCCGCGGGCCAGGTCGATGGTCGGGCGGGTCCGCATGGCCCGGCGCAGCTGCGCCACCAGGAGGTGCAGATCCTGTTCGGCACCCTCGGGCGGGTTCGCCTCGTGGACGACGGGGCACGGCGCGTCCTCGTCCTCCTCGCGGCCGGGGGGCATGAAGAGGTGGCGGGTGCCGGTCACGTCGAGCAGGCGCTCCACCGCGGGGCTGCTGGAGCGGATCACGATCGTCTTGCCCTGTTCGATGGCGTGCTGGCGCAGGCCGAGCAGCAGATTGAGACCGGAGCAGTCACAGAACTCCACCTCGGCCAGGTCCAGGTCGAGCCCGTCGGACGTATGGCTGAGGGTCCGGTACAGGTCCGCACGGAGCCACTGACCGGAGTCGAGGTCGAGCTCTCCCCGCAGGGCCAGGCTCCTCCTGACGCCGGCCGGCTCGGCGTCGAGCGGTGTACGCGGCGATGGGGCCGCGGCTGTACTGCCGCCCTGACCGTGCTCGCCACCCTTTTCCACGAAGGACCGCTGCGAGTATGCGGGCTCCGGCATGGCCTCTCCCTCTGTCGCTGCCTACCGCCGCTCCTAGACTGCCCCTCAACTCTCACGCACGTCAACTAATACCTGAAATCGAGTACGTGTTTTTGAAAACGCGAATGTCACGCACTAGAGTTGACGCATGGATGGAGTGCCCGAGCCACACACCGGATGGACTTTTCTCACCAATCACGCCCGCGTCCTGGCGGCCATTGCCGACAACCACAACGCCCGCATCCGTGACATCGCCGCGCACTGCCGGCTCACGGAGCGTGCCGTTCAAAAGATCATTGCCGACCTCGAGCAGGACGGTTACCTCTCCCACACCAGAGAGGGACGGACCAACACATACCGCATCGACCCCGGCAAGGTGCTGCGTCACCCTGCCGAATCCGGACTCGCCGTCGCTTCTCTGCTCTCCCTGCTGGCCAGGGACGAGGCGGACCGGACAGGATCCGATTCCGACCAGGACGACGAGCGGCACCACGCCCCGGCCTGACCTCGGTCAGGCCCCGGCCCGGCCGGCGGTGAAGCGGGTCCTCAGCTCCCGTTTGAGGATCTTCCCGCTGGCGTTGCGAGGCAGTTCGTCCACGAAGAGGACCCGCTTGGGCGCCTTGAAGTGGGCGAGCTTCTCGCGTGCGTGGGCGAGGAGCACCGCTTCGGTGAGGTCTCTGTCACCGCGTACGACGACGGCGGTGACGGCCTCGATCCAGCGCTCGTCCGGCAGCCCGATCACCGCCGCCTCGGCGACGCCCGGATGCTCGTACAGGACGTCCTCGACCTGCCGGGACGCCACGAGGACTCCCCCGGAATTGATGACGTCCTTCACCCGGTCTACGACGGTGAAGAAGCCCTCGGTGTCCCGCACCGCGAGATCCCCGGAACGGAACCAGCCGTCGCGGAACGCCGCGGCGGTCTCCTCCGGCTTCTCCCAGTAGCCCGCGCACAACTGCGGTGAGCGGTAGACCACTTCGCCCTGCGTGCCGTCAGGCACCTCCCGGCCGCGCTCGTCGACGACGCGTGCCTCGACGAACAGGACGGGCCGCCCGCAGGAGTCCATGCGGCCCTCGTGCTCGTCGGGCCCGAGGACGGTGGCGAGCGGACCGATCTCGCTCTGTCCGAAGCAGTTGTAGAACCGGAGCCCCGGCAGCCTGGCGCGCAGCCGCTCCAGGACCGGCACCGGCATGATCGACGCCCCGTAGTAGGCCTTGCGCAGCGCGCCGAGGTCACGGCTCGCGAAGCCCGGGTGGCGCGACAGGCCGATCCACACGGTCGGCGGCGCGAAGAGGCTGTCGGCGCGGCCCGCCTCGACGAGTTCGAAGATCCGCTCGGCGTCCGGCGCGTCGAGGACGGTGTTCTCGGCGCCGACCGCGAGGTAGGGCATGAGGAAGACGTGCATTTGCGCCGAGTGGTAGAGCGGCAGCGCGTGGACGGGCTTGTCGCTCTCCTTGAGGTCCAGGGCGGTGATGGCGCTGGCGTACTCGTGGACGAGGGCGCGGTGGGACATCATCGCGCCCTTGGGCAGGGCCGTCGTACCGGACGTGTAGAGCAGTTGGGCGAGTCCGTCGCCGTCGTCCGTGCCCAGGTGGACGTGCGCCTCGCCCGCCCGGCGGCGGCGCGTTTGTTCGAGGAGTGAACCGGTCGCGTCGCGGAGCGGCAACACCCGTACGTGGCCGGGGAGTCGGTGCTGGACCTGCGGGTCCGCGAGCACGGCGGAGCAGCCCGACTGTTCGACGATGTACCGCAGGTCCTCGCCCGTGAGGTTGTGGTTGATCGGCACATGCACGAGGCCTGCGCGTGAGCAGGCCAGGAAACCGATCAGGTAGGCGTCGGAGTTGTGCCCGTAGGCGCCGACCCGGTCGCCGTTGCCCAGCCGCTCGCCGATGAGGAACGCGGCCGCCTCGGACACCGCGTCGTTCAGCTCCGCGTACGTCCACACCCGCTCCCCGTAGCGGAGCGCCACCCGGCCCGGTGTGCGGCGCGCACTGCGCGCGAGTACGTCGTCGACCCTGTTGCCACCCGCACCCGTCATGGCGTGATCCTGCGTCTCCCCGGCCGCCCGGGTCAAGGGACAAGGACCAAGGACAGGGCAAATGACCAACCGCTTGGTACGCTCAACCGCTCCTTCCCGGAACCCAGTTGGGAGGCACGATGCGCATCCGCACAAGACGCTCGGCGGCCGTGGGAATCACCCTGCTGACAGCGGTGGCCCTGCTGCCGTCGTCCGGCGCGGGGGCCGCGCCCCGCGAGGCCCGCCCCTCCGGCGGTGGTCTGCACGCGACCATCCGCTACACCGAGTACGGCATTCCGCACATCCTCGCCGAGGACTACAAGAACCTCGGTTTCGGCACCGGTTGGGCGCAGGCCGCCGACCAGGTGTGCACGCTCGCCGACGGGTATCTGACCGTCCGCGGCGAGCGCTCCCGGCACTTCGGACCGGACGCCTCTCCCGGTTCGGCGCTGTCGTCGGCGTCCACGAACCTCAGCAGCGACCTGTACTTCCGCGGCGTGCGCGAGGCCGGGACCGTGGAGAAGCTCCTCGACCGGCCCACGCCCGCCGGGCCGAGCCGGCGGGCCAAGGAGCTCATGCGCGGCTTCGCGGCGGGCTACAACGCCTGGCTGAAGCAGAACCGCATCACCGACCCGGCCTGCGCCAAGGCCGACTGGGTGCGACCGATCACCGCGCTCGACGTGGCCAGGCAGGGCTTCGCCGTACAGGTGCTCGGCGGCCAGGGACGCGGCATCGACGGCATCACGGCCGCCGCCCCGCCGGGCGCCACGACGACCGCGGACCGGGCGCCCGATCCGAAGCGCACGGCGCGGGCGGCCCGCGAGCTGTTCTCCGCGCAGGACGCCGACATGGGATCCAACGCCGTCGCGTTCGGCGGAGAGACCACCGCCAACGGCAGGGGGCTGCTGCTCGGCAACCCGCACTACCCCTGGCAGGGCGGCCGCCGCTTCTGGCAGTCGCAGCAGACCATCCCCGGTGAACTGAACGTCTCCGGTGGTTCGTTGCTCGGCACGAGCGTGGTCAACATCGGCTTCAACGGCGACGTCGCGTGGAGCCACACGGTCGCGACCGGCGTCACCCTGAACCTGCACCAGCTCACGCTGGACCCGGCCGACCCCACCACCTACCTGGTGGACGGCGAGCCGCACCGGATGACGAAGCGCACGGTCTCGGTGCCGGTCAAGGACGGCGGCCGGGTGACCCGTACCCAGTGGTGGACCCGATACGGCCCCGTCGTCACCGGCCTCGGACCCCAGCTCCCGCTGCCCTGGTCCTCGACCACGGCGTACGCCCTCAACGACCCCAACGCCGTGAATTTGCGCGGCAGCGACACCAATCTGGGGTTCGGCAAGGCCCGCTCCACCGCGGGCATCCTCAAGTCGCTGCGCGACACGCAGGGGCTGCCCTGGGTGAACACCGTCGCGGCCGACCGCCACGGCCACTCGCTGCTCAGCCAGTCACAGGTGCTCCCCCGCATCACCGACGACCTGGCGCAGCGCTGCAGCACACCGCTCGGCAAGGTCACCTACCCGGCGTCCGGCGTCGCCGTCCTCGACGGCTCCCGCGGCGCGTGCGCGCTCGGCTCGGACAAGGACGCCGTGCAGCCCGGCATCTTCGGCCCGTCACGGATGCCGACCCTCAAGGACGCCCCGTACGCGGAGAACTCCAACGACAGCGCCTGGCTGACCAACGCCGACCGGCCCATCACCGGCTACGAGCGGGTCTTCGGCACCATCGGCACGCAGCGCTCGATGCGCACGCGCGGCGCCATCGAGGACGTGGCGGCGATGGCGAAGAAGGGTGACCTCAGAGTCCGGGACCTCCAGCGCCAGCAGTTCGCGAACCGGGTGCCGGCGGCCGGTCTCGCGGCGGCCGACACCGCGAAGGCGTGCGCGGCCCTGCCGGGCGGCACGGCAACGAGCAGTGACGGCAAGGACGTTGACGTACGCAAGGCCTGCGAGGTCCTGGCCCGCTGGGACCGCACGATGGACACCGACAGCCGCGGCGCCCTGCTCTTCGACCGTTTCTGGCGCAAGCTGACGGCGGCCGTGCCGAACGCGCAGCTCTGGAAGGTGCCGTTCTCGGCGGCCGACCCGGTGCGCACCCCGAACACCCTCGACACCACGCGGCCGGGCTTCAGGACCGCGCTGGCCGACGCCGTGACCGAGCTGACCTCGGCCGGCATCGCTTTGGACGCGCCGTTGGGCGACAACCAGTACGTCGTACGCGGCGGCAAGCGCATCCCCGTCTCCGGCGGCACGGAGTCCCTCGGCGTCTGGAACAAGATCGAGGCCAACTGGGACGCGAAGAAGGGCTACACGGAGGTCGCACACGGTTCGAGCCACATCCAGGCGGTCGGCTGGAACAAGGACCGCTGCCCCGAGGCCCGCACCCTCCTGTCGTACTCCCAGTCCTCCAACCCCAACTCCCCGCACTACAGCGACCAGACGAAGCTGTACGCGAAGGAGCGCTGGGTGACATCGCGCTTCTGCGAGAAGGACATCCTCGGCGACCCGGCCCTGAAGGTGGTGCGGGTGCGCGAACGCCGCTGACGCTCCGTCGGCCGACCACAGGGACGAGGCCGGGTCCCGCCGCACCGCGCGGCGGGGTCCGGCCTCGCGCCGTTCACCGGGGTCACTCCTCGGCGAGCCCGTCCTCGTACGCCGTCAGCGTGTCGATGAACAGTTTCCGTTCCGCCGGGGTCAGTGGGGCCAGCGCCCTGCGCCAGGCGAGCGCGCCGCGGCCGAGCCAGCCGTCGATCGACGCACGGTGCTCGTCGGCGATGCTCACGATCTTCCGCCGGCGGTCGGCGGGGTCCTCCTGGCGCGCCAGGACCCCCTTGCGGCTGAGGTCCCCCACCATGAGGCTCACGGTCGTCGGGGCGACGCCGAGGCGGGCCGCGATGTCGTTCACGCTCATCGGGCCGTCGAACAACAGGTAGGCCAGGAGCGAGAGGTGACGGGGCGCAAGGTCCAGCGACCGCAGCTCGTCCGGGACCTTGATCCGCTTCACGCGTCCGACCATGCGCGGCATGAGCAGCAGCAGCGTCCTGACGGCGTCGTCGACCTCCGGTCCGGCCCCGTCGGCCCCGCGCCCGAGGCTCCCTCGGTTCTCGTCGCCGGTTGACACCCGGCACTCCCCTCAATAGCTTTGCTTTCAAATCTACTTTGCTTTCAAAGCAAAGCAGTCTGTGACACCGATGCTATCGGAGAGGCCACACCCATGCCCGACGACGTCGAAGCGTTCAACCAGCGGGTCATCGAGGAGTTCAGGGCGAGCGGCGGCCAGGTCGGCGGCATGTTCGCCGGCGCGCCCCTCCTCCTGCTGACCACCACGGGAGCCCGCAGCGGCATGGCCCGCACGACCCCCGCCGTCTACGCCCGGGACGGCGCACGCCTCATCGTCTTCGCCTCCAACGGCGGCGCTCCGGCCCACCCCGCCTGGTACCACAACCTCCTCGCCGACCCCGCGGTCACCGTCGAGATCGGCGACGGCGCGGGCGGTGTGGAGCGCTTCCCCGCCACGGCCGAGGTACTGCGCGGCGCGGAGCGCGACTCCCTGTACCGCGCCCAGTGCGAGCGCGATCCGGCCTTCACCGCCTACCAGCAAGGCACGGTCCGCACCATCCCCGTGATCGCGCTGCAACGCCTCACCGTCGCCGAACCGGCACGCCACCGCGCGATCGCCGACCACCTCGTACGGGTCCACGGCGAGTTGCGCCGCGAGCTGGCCGCCGTACGGGAGGAGGCCGCCCAGCATCCGACCGGCACACCGACGCGACCACTCCGGCCCCTGGGCCAACAGCTCTCGCGGCACTGCCTCACGCTCTGCGGCGCGCTCCACGAGCACCACACCAATGAGGACAACGCCTTCGCTCAACTGGAGCGCCAGTTCCCCGAGTTGTCCCCGGCCGTCGCCAGGCTCCGTGCGGAGCACGAAGTCGTGGCACGGACACTCGGGGAACTGGAGGCGCTTCTCGCCGCTCCGGACGCCGCCGTCGACCTCGTCGCGGAACTGGACAAGCTCACCTCCGACCTGGAGGAGCACTTCGCGTACGAGGAGGAGCAGCTGCTGCCGTCGCTGTACGGCACCCGTGGCTGAACCCGCCGCCCGCCCCGGTCACATCGTGCGCTCGCGCCCCTCCCAGTACGGCTCGCGCAGCCGCCGTTTGTAGAGCTTGCCGTTGGGGTCGCGGGGCATCGTCTCGATGAAGTCGACGCTCTTCGGGCGCTTGTAGCCCGCGAGGCGGCGCTCGCAGTGAGTGAGGATCTCGGTGGCGAGCGCGTCGTCGGCGGTGTGGCCCTCGGCGACCTCGACGACGGCCTTGACCTCCTCGCCCCAGTCGTCGTGCGGGATGCCGAAGGCGGCGGCGTCCGCGACCGCGGGGTGGGTGAGGAGCGCCGACTCGATCTCGGCGGGGTAGATGTTGACCCCGCCCGAGATGATCATGTCGATCTTCCGGTCGCGCAGGAAGAGATAGCCGTCCTCGTCGAGGAGACCGAGATCGCCGACGGTGAAGAAGTCGCCGATGCGGTTCTTCTTCGTCTTCGACTCGTCCTTGTGGTACGAGAAGCCGCCGGTGGACATCTTCATGTAGACGGTGCCGAGCTCACCGGGGCCCAGGAGGTTCCCGTCGTCGTCGAAGACCGCCAACTCGCTGATGGGCCAGGCCTTTCCGACCGTCCCCGGCTTCTTCAGCCAGTCCTGTGCGGTGGCGAAGGCGCCGCCTCCCTCGCTGGCCGCGTAGTACTCCTCGACGCACTCCCCCCACCAGTCGATCATCGCCCGCTTCACGTGGTCGGGGCAGGGCGCGGCGCCGTGGATGGCGTGCCGCATCGAGGACACGTCGTACGCGGCCCGTGTCGCTTCCGGCAGGGCGAGCAGCCGGTGGAACTGGGTCGGGACCATGTGCGTGTGTGTGCACTTGTGCGCGTCGATGAGGCGGAGCATCTCCTCGGGCGTCCACTTGTCCATGAGGACCAGCGGGTGGCCGATGTGCAGGGCGGCGCCCGCGAACTGGAGGACCGCCGTGTGGTAGAGCGGCGAGCAGACCAGGTGGACGTTGCCGTCGAAGGGCTTGATGCCGAAGATGCCGAGGAATCCTCCGAGGTACGACTCCTCGGGGAGCTTGCCGGACAGCGGGCGGCGGATGCCGCGGGGGCGGCCCGTCGTGCCCGAGGTGTAGTTCATGACCCAGCCGAGCGTGCGGTCGGCGGGCGGCGCATCGGGGTGCCCGTCGAGGAGTTGGGCGTAGGGGCGGAAGCCGGGCACGTCGCCGACGGCGTAGCGGTGGGTCGCCGGGAGGTCCGCCTCGTCGGCCGCCGCGACCGCGGCAGCCGCGTACCGCTCGTGCGCGATCAGCACCTTCGCACCCGAGTCGGCGACGATCCAGGCGATCTCGGGGCCGACCAGGTGGTGGTTGACGGGGACGAGATAGAAGCCGGCCTGGGAGGCGGCGAGGTAGGCGGTGAAGAACTCCACGCCGTTGGGCAGCACGACGGCGAACGCGTCGCCGCGCTCCAGGCCCGCGGCGCGCAGCCCGTGCACCAACTGGTTGACGGCGCCGTGCAGCCGGCCCGCCGTCCACTCCTCGCCGTCCGGCGCGGTGAGGACGGTGCGGGCGGGGTCGGCCGTGGCCTGGGCCCAGAAGCCGTTCGGCGGGGCGCTGTTGGAAGGCTCGGCGCTGTTGGAAGGCCGGGCGCTGTGGGGAGGCTGGGCGCTGTGGGGAGGTGTGCTCACGACTGACTTTCCCTTCCCGCGATGCGGATGACACGGTCGACGGCCCGCTCGAAGCCGCGCGTCAGATCGTCGAAGACGGCCTGCACGCTGCGTTCGCTGTTCATCCGGCCGACGATCTGCCCGACCGGCGTGCCGAGCAGGTCCTGCACCTCGTACTTCTGGATGCGCGACACGGCCTCGGCGACCAGCAGCCCCTGCAGCGGCATCGGCAGCGTCCCCGGGCCCTGCGGGTCGTCCCAGGCGTCGGTCCACCGCGTCCGCAGCTGACGGGCGGGCTTCCCGGTCAGGGCACGGGAGCGGACCGTGTCGCCGGAGCCGGCCGCGAGGAGTTTCCGTGTGAGTGCAGGCGAATGCAGGTCGGCCTCCGTGGTGGTGAGCCACAGGGAGCCGAGCCAGACGCCCTGCGCGCCGAGCGCGAGCGCGGCCGCGATCTGCTGCCCGCTGCCGATGCCCCCGGCGGCGAGCACCGGCAGCGGCGCCACCGCGTCGACGGCCTCGGGCGTGAGCACCATGGAGGCGATCTCGCCGGTGTGGCCGCCCGCCTCGTACCCCTGGGCGACGACGATGTCGATGCCCGCTTCCGCGTGCTTGCGGGCGTGCCGGGCGCTGCCCGCGAGGGCGGCGACGAGGACGTCCTGGTCGTGGGCGCGCCGGATGACGTCGGCCGGCGGTGAACCGAGCGCGTTGGCGAGCAGCTTGATCGGGTAGTCGAAGGCGACGTCGAGCTGGTTGCGGGCGACCTGCTCCATCCAGCCGGTGATGCGCCAGCCGGACGCCTCGCCCTCGGCGAGCTCGGGCACGCCGTGCTTGGCGAGGGTGTCCCGGACGAACTGGCGGTGCCCGTCCGGGATCATCGCCTCGACGTCGGCCTCGGTCAGTGCCTGCCCATCTTGGGCCTCGACCTTCTTGGCGGGCATGACGACATCGAGCCCGTACGGCATTCCGTCGACGTGCTCCTGCATCCAGTCGAGGTCCCTGGCGAGTTCGTCGGGCGCCGTGTAGCGGACCGCGCCGAGCACCCCGAACCCGCCCGCCCTGCTGATGGCCGCGGCCACCGCGGGGAAGGGCGTGAAGCCGAAGACGGCGTGCTCGATCCCGAGTTTCTTGCTCAACTCCGTCTGCATGGGCGCAGGATGCCGCAGCGGCCCGACCGAGGGAAGAGATTTTCTGATGCAGTGTCAGGTAAACGGGTGCCGCCGAAACCTGTGGCTCTCCGGCGCACCGCATCCGATCATGGACGGATGGCTGCCTTCTATCACGTGTGTTTCGCCGTCCCCGACCTCGAACGAGCGATGCGGGACTTTCAGCGCTCAGCCGGTGTCGAGTGGTGTGAGCCCGTCTCCGACCGGCTCGGGGGATGGGACTACCGGATCGTCTTCACCGCCGGCGGGGCGCCCTTCATCGAGCTCATCGAGGGAGCTCCCGGCAGTCCCTGGCATGCGGCCGGCGGTGCCAGATTCGATCATGTCGGCTTCTGGTCGAGCGATGTCCGGGAGGGCTCACGTCGCCTGGAGCGGGAGGGCTTCCCCGTGGATTTCTCGGGCTGCCCCCACGGGCGACCGTTCGTCTACCACCGCATGGACAGCATCGGCGCCCGCATCGAGCTCGTCGACATCGGCCGCCAGGAGAATTTCCTGCGGGCATGGCATCCGGACGGGGAGCCGATGCCCGCCATCGACGAGACCGGTCCCGCCGGTGCGACCGGTCACCGGTGAGGCGGGCACGCGGCGAGCACGCGGGGTTCCTACGATGGCCGCATGGCCATCGAACTGTTCTCCGGTATCCCGGTCAGCGACTACGCGCGGGCCCTCCAGTGGTACGAACGCCTCCTCGGCGGGCCGCCCACCTTCTGCCCGAACGACGTCGAAGCCGTCTGGGAGCTCGCGGAACACCGCTACCTGTACATCGAGCACCTGCCCGAGCACGCCGGCCATGCCCGCCACACCGTCTTCGCCGGTGACTTCGACGCCCGTGTCGCGCGGATCGCCGAGCGCAGCCTCAGGCCCGACCGCCGGGAGACGTACGCGAACGGCGTCCGCAAGGCCACCTACCGCGATCCCGACGGGAACGAGATCGGCTTCGGCGGCGCGCCGCTCCCCTCCTCCGAATAGAACCGCATACCTCCGAATGGATCCGCATGGATTCGCATGGAGCTGTCAGCGTGAGCCGTCCAGGACCGCCATCGCGGCGTTGTGACCGGGGATGCCGCTGACGCCGCCGCCGCGCACCGCGCCCGCGCCGCACAGCAGGACGTTCGCGTGCCGGGTCTCGACGCCCCAGCGCCCGGCGTTCCCTTCGGCGTACGGGAACGCGAGATCGCGGTGGAAGATGTGGCCGCCGGGCAGCCGCAGGTCCCGCTCCAGGTCCAGCGGGGTCTTCGCCTCGATGCAGGGGCGTCCTTCGCCGTCGAGGGCCAGGCAGTCGGTGATCGGCTCGGCGAGGTGTGCGTCCAGCTGGGCGAGGGTCGACCGCAGGAGCTCGGCCCGTACGGCGTCGTTGTCCCGGGCGAAGAGCCTCGCCGGGGTGTGCAGGCCGAAGAGGGTGAGGGTCTGATGGCCGGTCTCGGCGAGTTCGGGGGCGAGGATCGTCGGGTCGGTCAGGGAGTGGCAGTAGATCTCGGAGGGCGGCGCCACGGGTGGCGTACCGGCCGCTGCCTGGGCGTACGCGGCCGCCAACTCCTCGTACCCCTCGGCGATGTGGAAGGTGCCGGCGAACGCCTCACGCGGGTCGACGGACGTGTCGCGCAGCCGCGGCAGCCGCTTGAGCAGCATGTTGACCTTGAGCTGGGCGCCTTCGGCGGGCGTCGGAGGTTCCTCGCCGACGAGCGCGGCGAGGGCCTGCGGTGACGCGTTGACCAGGACGTGACCGGCCCCGACGGTCCGCTCGCCGTCCTCCGTCGCGTACGTGACCTCGGCGCGCTGCCCGTCGGTGGCGATCCGGGTCGCCTCGCACCCCGTCCGCAGCTGGGCGCCCGCCGAGCGCGCCGCGTCGGCGATGGCCGCGGTGAGGGCGCCCATGCCGCCGACGGGAACGTTCCAGTCGCCGGTGCCGCCGCCGATGACGTGGTACAGGAAGCAGCGGTTCTGGCGCAGGGACGGGTCGTGGGCGTCGGCGAAGGTGCCGATGAGGGCGTCGGTGAGGACAACGCCGCGCACCAGGTCGTCGGCGAAGCGCTCCTCGATCGCGGTGCCGATCGGCTCCTCGAAGAGGGCGCGCCACGCGGTGTCGTCGTCGACGCGGGCACGCAGCTCGGCGCGGCCGGGCAGGGGCTCGGTGAGCGTGGGGAAGACGCGGCGGGCGACCTCCCCGGTCATCGCGTAGAAGTCGCGCCAGGCCTCGTACTCGCGCTGTCCGCCGGTGAGCCGCGCGAACGACTGGCGGGTCCGGGCCTCGCCGCCGCCGACGAGCAGGCCGGTGGGGCGGCCGCCGCGCTCGGCCGGCGTGTAGGAGGACACGGTGCGGGTGCGCACCCTGAAGTCGAGGTCGAGGTCCCGGACGATCTTCTTGGGGAGGAGGCTGACGAGGTAGGAGTAGCGGGAGAGCCGCGCGTCGACTCCGGGGAAGGGCCGGCTGGAGACAGCGGCGCCGCCGGTGGCGGAGAGCCGCTCGACGAGCAGCACGGACCGTCCGGCGCGGGCGAGATAGGCGGCGGCGACAAGACCGTTGTGGCCACCGCCGACGATGACGGCGTCGTACGCATCACGATCAGGCATGGCTCTTCCTAACACGAGCCGCCGCGGGCTCTCCGTACGAAGCCGCCCCGGGACCCGAAGGCCCCGGGGCGGCGTGCCCGAGCGGACTACCAGTTGTCCGGCCGCACCTCGTACGTGAGGGTGTAGTGGGCACCGTTGTTGCGGAACGTGGCGACCTGCTCGCCGCGGCCCGACACGGCGGGGCTGATGTGGAAGTCGCCCAGGTGGTCGTCCGGGTCGAAGTCGTCCTTGTCCCACATGGAGACGACGTCGGCACCGCTGTTGACCATCGTGAACGGCCCGTTGTTGACGTTGATGACGGCGCCGTTGTTGATGTCGCCGCGGCCCCAGACGCGCTGGCCGCGGAAGTCCACCCACAGCTCGTCCTCGCCGTTGTCCTCGGTCTCGATGCACCGCAGTTGGTAGAACTTGACCTGGTATCCCATGGCGTCTCCCCGGTCCTTTCCGGTCTCCCACCTCGTCGGACGTGTTTCCGACACCCATGAGAATGCGCGCATCGGGACCACCCTCGCGTCCACTCCGGAGTGGATTAACCGTGTACGACCCAGGGGGTACGTTTCTGCGTGGGAGCGAGAAAGTTTCATGGGTCCATGAGCGACTGGAACGACCCCATGGACGAGACAACCGTGCTGGTCACGGCTGCGGACGTCACCCTCGAACCGATCGGCGCCCGGGCCCTCCTCGTCGACAGGGACGCGCTCCTCGTCCCGGATCCGCCGCCGCTCCTCCTCCGGCCGCCGGGCCCGCTGGTCGCCGTGATCGCACCGCTGCCCGCCGGAAGCGGGCCGGTCGAGCGGATCGCCGTGTCCGAGGTGGAGCACCTCGGCTCCGGCGAGCCCGCGCCGGGCGTGACGGCGAGCGTCGTCCGGCTCGCGGGGCGCTCGCGCTACATGGTGCGCGCCGAGCCCTCCACCCAGCGCCGCCTCGCCGAGGCGCTGCTCGCCGAGGACGGTGACCTGTGGGCGGCGATGCGGACGCTGGGCTACGACTCTCCGGTGCCCCGGCGCCCCAGAAGGGCGGGCCTGACCGAAGCAGGGGCAGGGGTAGGCGAAGAGGTGGCCGGCGAGGAAGGGCCCGACGCGGCGAACGGGCTCGATCCACTCGACCGGCTCGACGCGTTCGCGGCAGGTCCCTGCCGGGTCATCCGTACGTGCTTCCCGCACCCGCCACGCCCGCCGCAAGGCGACGACCCGCACCGCGACAACCCGCAGCCGCCGCACGGCGACGGTTCGGACCACGACGACCCGCACCCGCACCCACACCCGCCCACCGGACCGTGATGGCCGGGCCCGGCGCCGCCCTCGGCAGGCTGTATCGGGCGGCGCCCGCCGTCCAGGACTCCGTGCTCGCCGGCGCCCTGCTCCTGCCCGACCTGTTCCTCTTCTCGGACTTCGCGCTGCCGAACGTCGGCCTGGCCGACCGGCTTGTCACGGTCGGGTACGCCGTCCTCGGCCATGCGGCGCTCGCGGGGCGGCGGCGGGCTCCCCGCGCGGTGTTCGGGTACGTGTGGGCGCATGCCCTCGGCGGTGAACTCCTCACCGCCACCGGGGTGTTCGACTACAGCCCGACGCTGGCGCTGCTCGCCGCGCTCTACACCGTCGCCGCTTCCCAGGGCGCCCGGCCCGCCGTGCTGGCGCTGGCCTGTGTGACCGTGCCGGTGGCCCTTTCGGTGCGGGCGGCGCTCGCCGACGTACCCGCCGCGGAGCGACTGACCTCCCTGATCGGGGTGGCCTGCTTCTACGGGCTGCTCAACCTTGAGGTGTGGGGCGTCGGCCGGTGGGTGCGGGCGGGGCGGGCGGCGGGCGCCAGGGACCGGCTCGCGCTGGCCCGCGCCCAGGAGGCGATCCTGGCCGAACGGGCGCGTACGGCACGGGAGTTGCACGACATCGTCGCCAACGCGGTCACCGTCATGGTGTTGCAGGCGGGTGGTGCCCGGCATGTGCTGCGGGCCGACCCGGACCGGGTCGAGCGCGCGCTCGACCAGATCGAGTCGAGCGGCAAGACCGCTGTCGCGGAGCTGAGGCACATGCTGCTCGTGCTGCGCACCGAGGGTGAGCGGCTCGCCGCCGAGGGGGCGGGCTTCGGGCTCGCCGATCTGGACCCGCTCCTGAACGGGGTGCGCCAGGCGGGGCTGCACGCCCGCCTGGAGGTGACAGGGGTGCCCGCCACGCTCCCCAGGAGCGTCGACCTGACCGCGTACCGGCTGGTGCAGGAGGCGCTCACCAATGCGGCCAAGCACGCGGGGCCCGGAGCGGCCACCGTCGTACGCCTCGACTGGCACGGCGCCGACGGCAGGCTGCGGATCGAGGTCGGCGACGACGGGCGGGGCACTCCGGCGGCGGTCCGCTCCGAACTCTCCACCGGGCACGGCCTGTTGGGGCTGCGCGAGCGGGTGGCCGTCTGCGGCGGCACGTTCGACGCCGGCCCCACCGGGGAGGGCGGCTTCCGAGTCGCCGCCACCCTGCCGGCCCACGGACTCTTCCGACAGGAGGCCGCGTCATGATTCAGGTACTGATCGCGGACGACCAGGCGATGGTGCGTTCCGCGCTCGCCATGCTGCTCACCGGTGAGGACGGCATCGAGGTGGTGGGCGAGGCCGCCGACGGCGACCAGGCCGTGGCCCTGGCGGCCGAGCTGCGGCCCAAGGTCGTCGTCATGGACGTGCGGATGCCCGGCACGGACGGCGTCGAGGCGACCCGGCGAATCACCGCCGACGCCTTCCCCGGCGAGGCCCGCGTGCTCGTGCTGACGACGTACAACGTGAGTGAGGCCGTCTACCAGGCACTGCGTGCCGGGGCCTCCGGCTTTCTGCTGAAGGACGCGGCCCCCGACGAGCTGGTCGGCGCGGTCCGGGCGCTCGCCGACGGCGACGGCTGGCTGGACCCCGCGGTGATCTCCGGCATGCTGGCCGAGTTCGCCGCCCGCCCGGAGCGGATCAGGCCGGCCCCCGAGGAGCTGGCAGCGCTCACCGGCCGGGAGCGCGAGGTCCTCGTCCTCGTCGCCCACGGCTTCTCCAACGCCGAGATCGCCGCCCACCTGTTCATCAGCGAGGCGACGGTCAAGACCCACCTGGGCCGGATCCTCCTGAAGCTCGGCATGCGCGACCGCGCCCAGGCGGTCGCCGCGGCCTACCAGAGCGGACTGGTCACGCCGGGTTCTTCCCCGCCGCGGCCCTGACCGCGGCGGACTCGGCCGGAGCGCCGTCGGCGGGCCCGGCGGCGCGCAGGCCCCATGCGGAGACGGCCGCGCCCAGCAGCACCATGACCACCGGGACGACGAGCGCGGTGCGGTAGGCGTCCAGCACTGTCCCCGGTGACCCATCGGCCCCTGCCGCGGCGATCCCGTACACCGCGGTCACCGCGGAGATCCCGACCGCCGAGCCGAACTGGGTGCACGTGTACAGCAGCCCGCCGGCCAGGCCCTGCTCCTCCTCGGCCACGCTGTCGGTCGCCGCGATGGTGAGCGGACCGTAGGCGAGGGCGAAGGCGGTGCCCGCGATGACGAGGCTCGGGAACATCGCCGCGTAGGGCCAGTCCATCCCGACCGGCAGGAAGAGCCCGTAGGCCACGATCGCCAGCAGGAATCCGCCGAAGATGACCCGGCCGTTGCCGTAGCGGCGCACCAGGCGCGGGGTGAGGGTGGGCGCCAGTACGGCGTCGCAGCCCATGACGATCAGCGCGATCGCCGTCTGCAGCGAGGACCAGCCGCGCAGCTCTTGCAGGTAGAGGGTGACGATGAACTGGAAGCCGAAGAACGCGCCGAGGAACAGCGCCGCACCGACATCGGCCCGCACCATCGCGGCCTTGCGGAAGATCCCCAGCCGGACGAGCGGCGCCGTGGCGCGCCGCTCGATCGCGATGAACGTCACCACCAGCGCGAGCCCGGCGGCGAGCGCGCCGAGGGTGAGCCCGATGCCTTCGCCGCGGTGCTCGAGCCGGACGATGCCGAAGGCGAGCAGCAGCATCGCGGTGGCGGCGACGGCCGCGCCCGCCAGGTCGTAGCCGCGCTGCGCCGGCTCGGGGCGGGCCTCGGCCGGCAGCAGCCCGGTCGCCGCGAGCAGGAGGGCGCCGGCGAAGAAGGCCGGGGCGAAGAACACCCAGCGCCAGCCGAGTTCGGTGAGCAGTCCGCCGATGACGAGGCCCAGTGAGAAGCCGCCCGCACCGACGCCGGCGAAGACCAGCAGGGCCTTGTCGCGTCCCGGCCCCGCCGGATACGAGGTGGTGATGATCGACAGGGCGGCGGGGGTCATGAAGGCCGCCGCCACGCCGGTGACGAACCGGGCCAGGATCAGCGTCCAACCGTCTGTCGCGAAGCCGCCGAGCACGGAGAAGACCAGGAAGACGCCCAGCCAGGTGAGGAACGTCCGCCGTCTGCCCCGCAGATCGGCGGTGCGCCCGCCCAGCAGGGTGAAACCGGCGTAGCCGAGCACGTAGCCGCTCATCACCCACGCCGTGGTGCCGGTGGTCAGGCCGAGGTCGGCGCGGATGGTGGGGACGGCGACGGCCAGCATGGCGACATCGCTGCCCTCCAGGAAGATCGTGCCGCACAGGACGAGCAGGAGGGCCCAGGGCCGTCCGCTCTCACGCCGGTCTTCGCGTGCCGGAGCCCCCGCCGTCGTCATGGCCGCGACGGTACCCAGCGCCAAGCAGCCGAGGCCACATCTTTTCTGTCCGCCCTGGGCGCACGGCTCACACGGTCAGGGGCACCGCATGCACCTCGTCCGCCCGGTGGCCCGCGCGTTCGTGGATGCGCTGGACCGCTTCGGCCGACGGTGCCTCGGAGAGGCAGTAGACCGTGCCGGAGTCCGGGTCCGCCCACGCCTTCTCGAAGTGCACGCCCTCTTCTTTCTCGATGGCGAGATCCGCCTGATGGGCCGCCTTCAGCTGGTCCGCCGTGATGCCGTTCATCCCGTGGTGGACGTCCATGAATTTCGACATGACGCCGCACCTCCTTCTGTCTTCGCTATCTCCATCCTGCGCCCCCGCGACGGTGTGGTCGACTCCGTCAGAGCCTGTCTTTGAACCCCCGTCGTCCGCGCGGAGCGCGGGCGCAGCGGCGTTCGTGGCGGAGCCACCTGTCCTGGGGCGCCGTGCGGCATGGGGGTCCCCCCTGCTCGAGCGGAGCCGAGAGCTTGGGGGAGGGCGTGCCGGGCGTCGGGGCGCAGGCGGGGGTTCAAAGACAGGCTCTCAGTGGCTTCCGGCACCCCGCCGCTGCCGGAGCGCCGCCACCCGGCGGTAGAGCGCGACGGCCTCCGTGCCGCGGCCCAGCTGTTCCAGGCAGTGGGCCTCGTCGTTGCGGCTGGCGAGGGCGTCGGGGTGGTCGGCGCCGAGGACGTGCTCGCGGGCCGCGGCGACCCTCCGGTACTCGGTGAGCGCGTCGGCCCAGCGGCCGAGCCAGCCGAGGCCGACGGCGACCTCGCGGCGGCTCACCAGCGTGTCGGGGTGGTCGGGGCCGAGGACCCGCTCGCGGATGGCGCACACGTCCCGGGCCTCCGCGAGCGCCTCCTCCCAGCGGCCCTGTCGTCCCAGATTCACACCGAGTCCGTGCCGGGCGCGCAGCGTCTCGGGGTCGGCCGGGCCGTTGACGCGCGTACGGTCCGCGATCAGGTCGCGGTACACCTCCAGCGCCTCGGCGCTGCGGCCGAGCCGGCCGAGGCTGATGCCGACCTCGTAGCGGGCGGCGAGCGTGTCGGGGTGGTCGGCGCCGAGAGCCCGCATCCGCGCGTCGGCGACCTCGCGGTAGGTCTGCAGCGCCTCCGGCCAGCGCCCCAACTGCCCCAGCGCGTACGCCACTTCGTAGCGGGTGACGAGGGTGTCGGGGTGGGCCGGGCCGAGCACGCGGGAGCGGGCCGCCGCGACCTCCTCGGCCAGCTGGTAGGAGTCCTCCAGGCGGCCGAGGCGGCTCAGGTTGTACGCGAGGTTGTGGCGGCAGCGCAGTGTGTCCGGGTGGTCGGGTCCCGCCGTGCGCTCGCGGGCGGCGAGCACCGAGGTGTACGTCTGGTGGGCCTCGAAGTGGCGCCCGAGCTGGCCCAGTACGTACGCCATCTCCTGGCGTGCGGCGAGCGTGTCCGGGTGCTCGGGGCCGAGGGTGCGCTCCCGGCCCTGCGCGACGCGGCCGTACTCGCGCAGGGCGTCAGCGGCGCGGCCGGTGCGGCTGAGCGTGAAGCCGACCTCGTACCGGCTGGCGAGCGTGTCGGGGTGGTCGGGGCCGAGGGCGTGCTCGCGTTCGGCGGCGACCGCGCGGTGCACCTCGCCCGCCTCGGCCCAGCGGCCGAGCCGGCCCAGACTGAGCCCGGCGTTGTGGCGGCTGGTGAGGGTGGCGACCAGCTCGGGGGAAGGGGTGGGCCGCTCGGGGCGGCGGGGGGCCGCGGCGCGGCGGGCGTCGATGCGCGGGATCCACTCGCCGGTCAGGCCCGCGGCCGCGTCGGGCGGTGTGGTGCGCAGCACGGACGCGCCGGACGCCTTGTGCCCGGTGGTCATGCCGCGGGTCCAGGACGGCAGCCGCGGTTCGTGCGGCGGCAGGTGGTCGGGGCGGCGGCGCACGGCGGGCGTGGCGACGGTCGGGACGTACGTGAGCGAGGTGCGGCCCGCGGCGATGCGGCGGCCGAGCTCCCGGGCGTCGTGCGGGCGGCCGCCGGGCTCCTTGGCGAGCAGGTCGAGGACGATCCGGTCGAAGTACTCGGGCAGTTCGCCGCGGTGCCTGCGGGGTGGTGCGGGGGCGGTGTCGCGGTGGCCGACGAGGACGGCCCAGGCGTCCTCCATGTCGAACGGCGGGGCGCCGGTGGCGATCTCGTAGAGGACGCAGCCGAAGGAGTAGAGGTCGCTGCGGTGGTCGACGGGGTCGCCGCCGATCTGTTCGGGCGACATGTAGTGCGGTGTGCCCATCGCGATGCCCGTGCCGGTCAGGCGCGAGGTGAAGCCGATGTCGGCGCCGAGCCGCGCGATGCCGAAGTCGCAGATCTTCACGGTGCCGTCGGCGAGCCGCATGATGTTCGCGGGCTTCAGGTCCCGGTGCACTATGCCCTGTTCGTGGGTGTAGGCGAGGGCCGCGGCGACCTGGTCGGCTATCTCCACGACGTCGGCGACCGGCAGGGGATGCTGTTTGTTGTCCTCCAGGAGCTGGCTGAGGTTGCGTCCTTCGAGGAGTTCCATGACGAGGTACAGCACGCCCTCGTACTCGCCGAAGTCGTGGACGACGGTGACGCCGCGGTGCTGGAGCGCCGCCGCGACGCGCGCCTCGCGCCGGAAGCGCTCGCGCAGCACGCGTGTGAAGGACTGATCGTGCTGGTGCCCCATCGGCTTGAGGCATTTGACGGCGACCTGGCGGCCGAGCGACTCGTCGCGCGCCCGCCACACCTCGCCCATCCCGCCGCGCCCGATCAGATCCAGGAGCCGGTACCGGCTCTGGATCAGCCTGGTGTCCGCCATCTCGTGTTGTCGCCCCCGTTGCCTCGCTGCGCCCTCCCCGGCCCGTCCAGTATGGCGTTCAGTCTGTCGAGTTTGTACGGGGCGGGGCGGCTGCCGGGGCCCAGGCGGGCCATGGCGCGCAGGATGTGTTTGGGCGGGAGTTGCCAGCGTATACGCGTGGGGATGCGGCGCAGGGCGGTGCCGGTGAGGACGAGGCGGCGGGTGACCGTGGCGGGTGGTGGGGCGGTTCTGCCGTACAGCTCGTGGGCGTACGGCGGCAGGGAGGCGTACGCCAGGTTCGCCACGCGCCGCCACAGCAGGTCGCGCGCCGGGACGAGCAGGGGGTGGGCCGGCGGGCGTCGGAGGAAGTCGTCGACGGCGCGGGCGTCGGGCCCGGCGGCGAGCCGGGGCCTCATCTCCTCGAAGTACGCGGCGAGTTCGGCCGTCGACGCGGGTACGCCGGCGGGGTCGAGGCCCACCAGGCGGGCGCTCTGCCGGTGCTCGTCGACGTAACGGTCGGCCAGCTTGTCGGTGAGGCGGAGCCCTGAGCGGCGTACGACGTGGAGGTAGGAGTCGATCTCCGCGCAGTGCACCCAGAGCAGCAGCTCGGGCTCGTCGACGCCGTAGCGCTCCCCCGTCTCCGGGTCGGTGGCCTCGAGCATCGTGTGGATCTTCCGTACCCGGGCGCCCGCCTTCTCGGCGACCTCGGTGGTGCCGTAGGTCGTGGTGCCGACGAAGTGGGCGGTGCGCATGAGGCGGCCCCAGGCGTCTTTCCGGAAGTCGGAGTTCTCCATGACTCCGCGGACGGCGCGCGGGTGCAGGGCCTGGAGGTAGAGGGCCCGGATGCCGGCGATCCACATCATGGGGTCGGAGTGTGCCTGCCAGGTCACGGAGGCCGGCCCGAAGAGCCCGGGGTCGGGCCGGCAGTCGAGCCGGGACGGGGATATGTGATCGGGCATGGTGCGACCATCTCCTGACGGGTGACGCCGAACGTCCGCGACCAGTATCGCGGCTCCTCGCCCCTTCCCTACAGCCCGTACGGCCAGCTCTACAGCCCGTACGTCCGGCCGATGATGTCTCGCTGGATCTCGCTCGTCCCCCCGTACACGGTGGACACGACGGTCGAGCGGAGCAGGGCTTCCATGCCGTACTCCGTGGCATAGCCGTAGCCGCCCATCATCTGCATGCCTTCCAGAGTCACGTGTTTGGCGAGTTCGGTGCACTTGAGCTTGGCCATGGAGGCTTCGCGGGCAAACACCCGGCCGGGTGCGGCGTCGATGGCCGCCGCGACGTCGTCCACCAGGAGCCGGGCGCATTCGAGTTCGGTGGCCATGTCGGCGATGCGGTGCTTGAGCACCTGGAAGGAGCCGACCGGCCGGCCGAACTGCTCGCGCTGGCGCACGTATTGGAGGGTGTCGTCGAAGGCGCGGCGGGCGGTGCCCAGCATCAGGGCGGCGAGGATCATCCGCTCCAGGTTCAGTCCGGCCATCAGCTGCGGCCAGGCCTGGTCGGGGGTGCCGACGACCGCCGAGTCGGGGACGCGGCAGTCGGTGAAGTACAGGTCGTTGACCTCGCGGCCGCCCATCGTGTCGATGCCTCTGATCTCCAGGCCCGCGATGTCGCTCGGCACCATGAACTGGGTGAGCCCGTCGTGCTTCGACGCTCCGTGCGACGTACGGGCGATGAGCAGGATGTGGTCCGCGATGTGCGCGTTGGAGCACCAGGCCTTCTGCCCGTTGATCACATAGCCGCCGTCGGCGCGGTCGGCGCGGCAGGTGAGCGCGCCCACGTCGGAGCCGGCCCCCGGTTCGGACATCGAGATGGCCTCGACCCGCCCGGCTGCCACGCCCTGGAGGACGACGCGCTTCTGGTCCTCGGTGCCGAACTTGTCGTACGCCGCGGCGGCGATGACCGTGGTGCCGAAGCCGCTGATCGGCGCGAGGCCGTACGCGGTCTCCTCCAGGAACAGGCACAGGTCCGCCATGCCGCGGCCCGCGCCGCCGTACTCCTCCGGAACGACGATGCCGAGCCAGCCGAGCTCCGCCATCTTCTCGTAGAGCTTCTGGTTGTGCGGCTCCCGGCCGCCGTCGGTCAGCTTGTCGCGCTGTTCCTTGGTGCCGCACTCGCGGCGGCAGAAGTCACCGATCGCCTTGACCAGGTCGCGTCGCTCGTCCGTCAGGACTCGTGGCATGGTGCGCGTTCCTCCTCGAACAGGGGCAGTGGCACATGACGTTCACCGAGCGGTGGGCGGCGGCCCCAGCATCGGCACCAGGAACTGCCGTGCCACCGCCCGGACTTGCTCCTCGTCGTCGAGGTCGACCACCTGGCTGGGGATGACCAGGAAGGACGCCGACATCCGGACCATCATCTCGGCGACGACGTCCACGTCCACGTCCCGCGCCACGTTGCCCGCCTGCTGTTCGCGGCGGAGCCTGCCCGCGACGAACTGCTGGACGACGGCCAGCGTGCGGCCTCCGTCGGTGGTCATGGACGGCACGACCGCGTCCGGTTCGGCGTCCATCAGGCCGCCGATGAGGGGGTTGCCGCGGATGGCGCGCAGGGAGCTCACGAAGCCGAGGACCACGCGGTCGGCGACGGTCTCCGCGCCCTGGACGTCGACGATGAACTGGTCGAAGTACCGCCGGAATTCGCGGCGCACGACCTGCTCGACGAGTGCGTCCTTGGAGGCGAACCGGCGGTAGACCGTGATCCGGGAGACGCCCGCGCGGCGGGCCACGTCCTCCATCGTGGACCGCCGGATCCCCATGCGGCGGAACTGCTCGAAGGCCGCGTCGAGCACGCGCGCGGTGACTTGGTCATGGTCGTCGTCGGCCCGCTCGGCGGCCTCGGCGAACGCGCGGTCCAGCACGGAGCCCGAGTCCTGCGGCGCGGCGAGAAAGGGAAATGCGGGTTCCACAGTCTGGTGCTCCGATCCGGGTTGTGCTTCTCTCGATGAAACACAGCAACAGATTCTGTATCAGAGTATCAGGCAGGGTATCAGCCGGCGCTGAGGCGACTCAAGGAGGAGTTCCTGGCATGAACGAACTCAGCAGGCGCAAAATGCTGCTCACGGGCGGCGCGTTGGGCGCGCTCGGCGTGCTCGGCACGGCCTCGACGGCGAGCGCGCGCTCCACGTGGTCGTGGGCCGCGAGCGGCTCGGTGGCCGGAGCGGGCGCGGGCACCGACCCGCAGTGGGTGTGGGACGACGAGGCCGACGAACTCCTGGGAGCCGTCCTCGAACGGGGCGACGTGTCCAGGATCAACGAACTCCTGCGGACCTGGACCCGCAACGACCAGCCCCTCCCGAGCGGACTCCCGGGCGACCTGCGGCAATTCATGGAGAAGGCGCGCAGGCTGCCCCCGTGGGCGGACCGTGCCAAGCTCGAAGCGGCCGCGAAGTTCAACGAGAGCAGGGGCCTCTACCTCAACATCCTCAACGGCATCGGCGGCGGCATGCTGAGCACCGCCATCCCCCGCGAGGCGCGCGCCGTCTACTACTCCAAGGGCGGCGCCGACATGGAGGACCGCGTCGCCAAGACCAGCAAGCTCGGCTTCGCCGTCGGCGCCCTCGACGCGTACCGGCCCGACGGCACCTGTGTCGTGGAAGCGGTGAAGACCCGCATGGTGCACGCGGCGGTACGCAACCTGCTGCCGAAGTCGCCGGGCTGGACCGGCACCGGCGACGGCCAGAAGATCCCCATCAGCCTCGCGGACATGCTGGTCACCTGGCACACGCTGCCCACCTACGCGATGCGCAAGATGCGCGAGTGGAAGGTCCCGATCACCTCCGCCGAGTCCGCGGCCTATCTGCACGTGTGGCAGGTGACCGCCCACATGCTGGGCATCCTCGACGAGTACATCCCCGCGACCTGGGCGGCGGCCGAGGCGCAGTCCAGGCAGTTGCTCGACCCGGTGCTCGGCCCCACGCCGGAAGGCGTGAAGCTGACCGACATCCTGCTGGGCCAGCTCGCCGAGCAGACGAGCCCCGGCAGCGTCGACCGCCCCCTCGTCAACGCCTTCGCCCGGTACCTCGTGGGCAACCGGGTCGCCGACTGGGACGGCATCCCCCGCGAACCGTTCTGGGAGACGGCGATCAGGACCGCCTGGCCGCCACTCGTGGCCTTCCGCGAAAAGCTGATCGAGCTGCCCCTGGTGCCGCAGATCGCCTGGACGATCGACGAGGCGGCCAGAAAGTACATCTTGTTCTACCTCTCCAAGGGGCGCGAGATTCACATCGACATCCCCGACACCAACCGCCCCGCCTGAACCAACGGGCGGACACCAAGGAGGAGTTGCGCTCATGGACGAACTCAGCAGACGCAAGATGCTGCTCACGGGCGGCGCGCTGGGCGCGCTCGGCGTGCTCGGCGCGGCGGCGCCGGCCGGCGCACGGCCCCTGTGGTCGTGGGCCGCGAGCGGCTCGGTCGCCGGAGCGGGCGCGGGCACCGACCCGCAGTGGGTGTGGGACGACGAGGCCGACCGGCTGCTCGGCTCGCTGCTCGACCGCGGCGACATACCGAAGGTCAACCAACTGCTGCGGAACTGGACCCGCAACGACCAGCCCCTTCCCGACGGACTCCCCCAGGACCTGCGGGCGTTCATGGAGAAGGCGCGCCGGCTGCCCGCGTGGGCCGACCGCGACAAGCTGGAGACCGCCGCCCGGTTCAACAGGACCAAGGGCATCTACGTCGGCGCGCTGTACGGCCTCGGCAGCGGCCTCATGAGCACCGCGATCCCCAGGGAGGCACGCGCCGTCTACTACTCCAAGGGCGGCGCGGACATGAAGGACCGCATCGCCAAGACAGCGAAGTTCGGGTACGACGTCGGTGACCTGGACGCGTACCGTCCCGAGGGCTCCATGATCGCGACCGCGGTACGGACCCGGCTCGTCCACGCGGCCGTACGCAACCTGCTGCCCAAGTCACCGGGGTGGTCCAGGACCAGCGACGGCCAGCAGATCCCCATCAGCCAGGCGGACGTGCTGGTCACCTGGCACAGCCTGGCCACCTTCGTCATGCGCAAACTGCTCGACTGGAAGGTGCCGGTCTCCCGCGCCGAGTCCGAGGCCTACCTGCACGTGTGGCAGGTGACCGCCCACATGCTCGGCGTCCACGACGAGTACATCCCCGCCACCTGGGACGCGGCCAACGCCCAGTCCCGGCAGCTCCTCGACCCGGTACTCGCCCGCACCGACGAGGGCGTCGAACTGACCGAGGTGCTCCTCGACCTCATCGCCGAGCTCGACGCCGGGGTGACCCGGCCGCTGGTCAGCGCGTTCTCCAGGTACACGCTCGGCGACCGGATCGGCGACATGATCGGGCTGTCCAGGGAACCCTTCTGGCAGCCGCTGATCTCGAAGTCCTGGCCGCTCCTGGTGGCCTTCCGGGAGAAGCTGATCCCGCTGCCCCTGGTCCCGGAGGCCGCCTGGGCCATGGAGGAGGCACTCCGCAGATTCGTCCTGCTCTACCTGTCCGAGGGCAGGCCCATCCACCTCGAGATCCCCGACGCGAACCGGCCCGGCTGACATGGCGGAACCGCAGTCGAGTACGCCCGGCATCGGGCGGCGTCGCTTCCTCGGTTACGTGCTCGCCGCTCCGACCCTGGTGACCGCGGCCCAGCTCGCGCCCGAAGCCGAGGCCGCGGTGCCGTCACCGGACGTCACCGAGCTGGTCGACCTGAACGACGTGATGACCGCGGCGGCCCTGCCGACCTCGAACCTGATCACGGTCGAGGTCGGCAGGGACGGCACCGTGTCGTTCGCGCTGCCGCGCGCCGAGGTCGGGCAGGGCATCACGACGTCGACGGCCATGCTGATCGCCGAGGAGCTGGACGTCCCCCTGGACCGGGTCCGGGTCACCCTGGCCGACGCACGCCCCGAGCTGGTGTTCAACCAGCTCACCGGCGCGTCCAACACCACCATCTCCACCTACACCCCGATCCGGGTGGCCGCGGCCCTCGCCCGGCGCCGGCTCCTCGACGCGGCGGCGGTCGAACTCGGCGCGGCGGCCGGCGACCTCACGCTGAAGGCCGGGGTCGTCAGCGACGGGGCGGGCGGTCGCGTGGGCATCGGCGCGCTGGCGGAGAAGGCCGCGAGCCGTGCGCCGCGGCGGATGTCCGTCGAGCTCAAGGACCGCGAGCAGTTCACCGTCATCGGCCGGCCGCACAACCGCGTCGACGCGCTCGCCGCGGTCACCGGGCGCAAGAAGTTCACAATGGACCTCGACATACCCGACGCCGAGCCCACCATGGTCTGCCGCCCGCCGACCATCAACGGCAAGGTCCACTCGGTCGCCAACCTCCGAGAAGTACGGGCCATGCCGGGGGTCACCGATGCCGCGGTGATCTCCACCGGGGTCGCGGTCCGCGCGCGGACCTTCGGCCAGTGCATCGACGCCGTACGGGCCCTGCGCGTGTCGTGGAAGCCCGGCAGCGCGGCGGGGAAGTCCGACGAGACGGTGCTCAAGGAGCTGCGGGCGGCCGAACCGCCGCTCGGGCTGCCTCCGTTGACACCGTCGGTGGAGGCCTCGTTCACCTTCCACTTCCGCAGCAACAGCGCGCTCGAACCCAACTGCGCGATAGCCGACGTGCGTGCGGACCGGGCCGAGATCTGGGGCTCCCTCAAAGCGCCGATCGTCGCCAGACAGGCCATCGCCGCCCGGCTCGGGCTTCCGCTGAGCGCGGTCATCGTGCACGTGACCGAGGGCGGCGGCTCCTTCGGGCGGAAGCTGTTCTTCGACGCCGCGCTGGAAGCCGCCGAGATCTCCAAGGAGTTCGGCAAACCCGTCAAGCTCATGTGGCACCGCGCCGACGACTCCCGCCAGGGGCGCACCCACCCCATGGCCACCTCACGCGTACGCGTCGCCTACGCAGGCGACACCGTGCTCAGCTACAAGCAGCGGCACACCAGCGTCTCCACGGACCTCGGGCACGGCCTCGGCGAGCTCTTCACCGCCATGGCCGCGAAGCTGCCGGTGGGCGACATCGGCTTCTCCCAGACCTTCTTCCACCTGTCCCAGTCGATGCCGTACGACTTCGGCGTGCACAGCCGCCTGCTCAGCGAGACCGACAAGGGCTTCAACACCGGGAGCATGCGCAACGTCTACTCCCCCGACGTCACCTGCGCCCGTGAGCTCATCGTCGACGCGCTCGCCGCGCGGATGGGCAAGGACCCCTTCACCTTCCGCCGCGACTTCCTCCGCGACGACCGCACGCGTGCGGTGCTGGAGAAGGCCGCGGAGGTCGGGAAGTGGGGCCGCCCGATGCCGGCCGGCATGGCGCAGGGCATCGCCGTGCACTCCGAGTACCACGCCACGAGCGCGGTCCTCGTGGAGATCGACTGCCGGCCCGAGACCGTCGACCGGCCCGTCCGCGACGGCGTCACCGGCCCGCGGGTCACGAAGGCCGTCATCGCCGTGGACGTCGGGCTCGCCGTCAACCCCCGCGGCCTGGAGGCCCAGATGATGGGCTGCCTCATGGACGGCATCGCCCTCACCCTGACCTCCAGCCTGCACCTGCGCGACGGGCACTTCCTGGAGGCCAGCTGGGACAACTACTTCTACACCCGGCAGTGGAACACCCCGCCCGAGCTGGAGATCGTCGTCATGCCCGGCACGACGGGGAAGCCCGGCGGCGCCGGAGAGCTCGGTGTCGCCGCGTCGACGGCCGCGGTCGCCTGCGCGTACGGCCGGGCGACGGGCACGATGCCGACCACGTTCCCGATCAACCACGGGAAGCTCTCCTTCACGCCGAAACCGACCGTCCCGCCGATCCCCCAGTCCCCCACCGACGGCCTGGACCACGTCCGCTGACCGCCGACCATTTGGAGAACCCCCCGTGCCCGAGCACACCTTCCGACTCAACGGCGAGCAGGTCACGGTCGACGTCGCCGACGACGTGCGGCTGCTGTGGGTGCTGCGCGACGTCCTGGGCGTCACCGGACCGAAGTACGGCTGCGGCATCAACGTCTGCAAGGCCTGCACCAGCCACCTCAACGGCAAGGCCGCCAACCCCTGCGCCATCCCCGTCAAGGACCTCCGGCCGACCGACGAGGTCACCACCATCGAAGGGCTCCCGGCCACGGTGGACGCCGACCTGCACCCGATGCAGCAGGCCTGGCTCGACCAGGACGTGGCCCAGTGCGGCTACTGCCAGCCCGGCCAGATCATGGCCGCCGTCGCCCTGGTCGCACGCGCCGCCGAGGAGAACCGGCAGATCACCGACGCGGACCTCGACGGCATCCGCAACATCTGCCGGTGCGGAACGTACTTCCGCATACGTGAGGCGGTCAGGGCGGGGGCACGGAACATGTGACCGCCGACGGCAGAAGGGGGCGCGGCCGGGCCCCGGTCACTCCCGGATCCGCGCCCCTTCGCGAGCGAGCACGCCGAACCACTGCTCGGCGCCGTACTCCTCGAACCTCTCCACCTCGGTGAACCCGAGCTTCGCCGCGAGGCGCATGGCGCGGACGTTGGCGCTCCGGGTGCAGAGGACCACCGGCTCGCCGGGCAGCGTGCCGGCGAACCAGTCGAGTACCGCGGCGCACGCCTCGGCGGCGTATCCGCGTCCCCACGCCCCGGGCAGGAACATGTAGCCGAGTTCGGCCTCTCCGGCCTCCGGACGGACGTGTCCCGGACGCTCGGCGCCGCGCCGGTCGAGCGTGACCATGCCGATCATCGCTCCGTCGAGCTCGACGACGAAGAAGCCGGGGCGCCGCCCCGGCACCTCGGGCACCGCGCGTTCGAGCTCGTCGCGCGGTCGGGGGCCACCGGTGTAGGTGCCCACCTCAGGTGAGGCGAACAGCTCGATGAACGCGGCACGGTCCCGGGCCTCGGACTCCCGGAGCACGAGCCGCTCGGTTCTGATCGGGGCGGAGGGCCGGGCAAGGGCGACGGGTCCGGGCTCAGTCATGGCGGCAACGTATCGCACACCCGTGTGAGTACTCCGGCGGTTCGCCTCAGCCGTCCCGTAGGCGGATCGCCATCCGCCCGCTGCCCGGGGCGTGTTCCAGCACCACGTACCGGCTCAGGGCCGCGAGGGCGACGAGGCAGCCGCCCATCTCCAAGCCCTCCTCAACGAGGGTGCCCAGCATGAGGACGGTGCTGTGGCCGCCGTCGAGCGCCCACCCGTTGAACGCCTCGGTCAGCAGCGCTCCGCCCAGGTAGACCGCGAGCGCGCCCAGCAGCCCGTACCGGAGGTCGCGCGGGAGCTTCCGCGCCCACAGCACGGCACACACGGTGCCCGCCGCCGCGAGGGCCGCGCCGGGCAGCACCCAGGCGTGCGTGGGCAGCGAGCCCCCGGCCCACTCCTTCCACGACCGGCCGACCTCGCCGAGGCGTTCGTGCCAGGAGACCGTCTCGTCGACGCTGAGCAGGGCCGTCGCGGCGGCGAGACCGAGCCAGGACAGCCGCCCGGGCCGCGCGCCGCGCCCGCTGAGCAGCGCGGCGATCAGCGCCGTGCCCGCCACGGTCAGGAGCAGCGTGCTGTTCCACCAGGTGGCGAGGTTGGCCTCCACATCCACGTTCACGAGCCTGCGGATCGTCGGGATGGCGTCGTAGTGGTTGTAGGCGCGGGTGGCGAGATCGGCGACGAGTAGGAAGGCGGTGGCGCCCGCGGCGAGCCATAAGGCGCGGCGGGAGCGGGGCGACGGTCTCGCGAGGTCGCCCACGACCGGGCCGCGCGTCTGAGAATCGGTCATACGTGCGGACATTAGCCGCTTGCTCAGCGGACGAAGCGTCCGCGGCGCCCCGGGCGGAGCTCCCTCCAGCGGCGCACTAGCGGCGCACGCGCGGCATCCCCAGGCCGATCCAGGAGATGATCTCGCGCTGGATCTCGTTGTTCCCGCCGCCGAACGTGAAGATCACCGCCGAGCGGTAGCCGCGTTCCAGCTCGCCGTGGAGGACCGCGCCCGCCGAGCCCTCCTTCAGGGCGCCGGCCGCCCCGACGACCTCCATGAGCCAGGCGTACGCGTCACGGCGCGCCTCGGAGCCGTAGACCTTGACGGCGGAGGCGTCCTGCGGGGTGAGGGTGCCTTCCTGAACGGCGTTCACCATCTGCCAGTTGAGGAGTTTCATCGCGTCGAGTTTGGTGTGGGTCATGGCGAGCCGCCCGCGGACCCAGGGGAGGTCGACGACCCGGCGGCCGTCCGCCAGCTTGGTGTCCATGGCCCACCGCTGCACGTTGTGGAAGGCGCGGATGGCCATGGTGCCGTGGGCGGCGAGGGTGACGCGTTCGTGGTTGAGCTGGTTGGTGATGAGGCGCCAGCCCTTGTTCTCCTCGCCGACGCGGCGGGAGACGGGGACGCGGACGTTCTCGTAGTAACTGGCGGTGGTGTCGTGCGAGGCGAGCGTGTTGATGAGGGTGCAGGAGTAGCCGGGGTCGCTGGTCGGGACCAGGAGCATGGTGATGCCCTTGTGGAGCGGAACTCCTTCTTCGGGCGTCGAAGTACGGACGGCGAGCCAGACCCAGTCCGCGGTGTCGCCGTTGGTGGTCCAGACCTTCTGCCCGTTGACCGTGTAGTGGCCGGTGGCCTCGTCGCCTTCCCTGACCGCCTTCGTCTTCAGCGACGCGAGGTCCGTACCGGCGTCGGGTTCGCTGTAGCCGATGGCGAAGTCCAGCTCGCCGGAGAGGATCCGGGGCAGGAAGTACGCCTTCTGCTCGTCCGTGCCGAACTGCATGATGGTCGGGCCGACGGTGTTGAGGGCCATGAGCGGCAGCGGTACGCCCGCCTGCGCCGCCTCGTCGAAGAAGATGAACTGCTCCATGGGCGAGAGCCCGCGCCCGCCGTACTCCTCCGGCCAGCCGACCCCGAGCCACCCGTCGGCCCCCAGGCGCCGGACGGTCTCCCGGTAGAACCGCTTCTGGGCCGCGGGTTCGCCGTACCGCTGATAGGAGTCGTCCGGCACGAGCTCGGCGAAATACGCACGCAGCTCGGTGCGCAACTGCTGCTGCTCAGGCGTGTATTCGAGGTGCACGGCCCCTCCAGGCTCTACTGGCTCACTGCCCGGCGCGCCCGGGCGCGCCCGGATCGCTCGGTCCCGGACCTGACGGCGCACACAGTAGAACCCGTTGCAGAAATAGGGAATGGACGGTGCGACGGTGCTCAGCTCCCGGCGGCGGCCCCTACGGGACGGCGGAGGCGGCGCAGGGTCCGGATCAGGAGCGGCGGCAGCAGCACGCACTGCGCCGCGACCGCCAGCCAGAAGAGGTTCGCGTGGCCGGAGCGCTCGGCCCATGCGTAGCCTTCGCCTCCCGCGATCCCGCTGGCGAACGCGCCGATCCCGGCCGCCATGCGCTGACGGCCGAAGACGACGGCGGGTGACCGGGCGGACCGGGCCAGGGCTTCGAGGTCGTTCTTGAGGAAGAGGACGACCTCCCCGAGGCAGATGAGCAGCGCTCCGGCCAGGATGGCTGCGGGGTGGCCGAGGGCCAGCGCGGCCATGCCTGCGGCCAGCGAGGCGAAACCGACGCGCAGGGCGCGGGAGTAGGGCAGGCGGGCGATCCGGTCCGACAGGAGGGGCTGGGTGACGACGAGGAGCAGGGCGTAGAGCGCGAGGACGAGGCTGTAGAAGAGCGTCGAGGTCCTGCCCACGACGTAGAGCGCGAGGTAGTGCTGGAAGAACATGAAGGCGTACACGCTCAGCACGGTCATCGCGAAGGGGAGGTGCGCGGGGAGCGGCCCGGCGCCTCTCTGCCGAGCGGCTGCCTGCTCCGCCTTTTCCGGTCGGTCCTCGTGCGTCTCCTCGTGCGTCTCCTCGTGCGTCTCCTCGTGCGTCTCTACGGGCAGCAGCGCGTGCCCCGCCGTGATCAGTGCGAACAGGGCCGTCACGGCGGTGAACAAACCGGCCGAGGCGGTGAGTATGAACGGGGCGGCGGCGATCGGGCCCAGCGCGATCCCGGCGTTGAGGGCGGAACTGCTCGCGGAGAGGAGCAGCGGGCGCCGGTCCTCCCCCACGCCGTGCACCAAGTACGCCTTGTTCGCCGGCAGATAGAGCGCGGCCCCGCAGGAGACGAGGAAGAGCGCGGTGATCGCCGCCGCCGGCCGGCCCAGTCCGGGCAGGAAGGCGGCGAACCCGGCGGTGCGGACCAGCAGGGCGAGCAGCATGGTGCGTTGCAGGCCGATGCGTTCGGCGATGGCGGCACCGACGACGCCGCCCGAGAACTGCACGAACGAGGCGACGGCGAGCACCGCGCCGACGGTGCCGAGCCCCATGCCGAGCCGTTCGTGCAGCAGGACCGACATGAAGGGCAGCACGGCGAAGCTGCCCAGAGGTATGAGGAACGACCCGGCCAGCAGGAAGTACTGCGGGCCGGTGAGTTCGGTCAACCGTGCGAGGCGGGGGCCCGGCCGTCCGGGCGGTTTCCGCGACGGTGCCTTCGTCATCCCCGGTCGTCGGTGTCGACGCCGGTCCCGGTGTCGGTCTCGGTGTCGGTCTCGATGGTCGGGCGTATGCTCCCGGCTGCGCTGAGCGCCCGGTGCAGGGCCAGCTCGGCGGTGGCTGCCCCGGCCAGCAGGATGCCGGTGCAGCCGCGTTGGTCGCTCAGGTGCTCCACGCGTCGGCCCGGGACGGCGGTGGGATACCACTCGGGTGAGCCGGGGAACGCGGACAGGCCGTCGAGGCCGCTCCAGCCGGTGAGGGTGCCGGGGCGGTCGGGGTAGACGAGTACGAAGGCGGTGGCAGGAGCGTCCGGGAAGTCCAGCGGGTGCAGGGCATCCAGTGCGTCCAGCAGCGCGGGGCGCCGGCCCAGCGCCGTGTCGACCATGGCGTCGTACACGTTGGTGTCCAGCGCCCGGCACAGCGCCTCACCGACGAGCGCGCCGCCGATGCGGCGGTTGATCTCCACCAGCTCCGGACCGTCCGCGGTGAGGACGAACTCCACGTGGGCGAAGCCGCTGTCGTGGCCCGCGGCGGCCAGCACGCGCCCCACCCACTCCTCGATCAGGGCGAGTTCGGGGCGTGGGAAGGCGACGGGGAAGGCCGCGGCCTCCTCGCGGACGGAGGGTTCGGGCGACATCTGGCGGCTGAGTACGCCGAGCAGCTTCGTCTCGCCCTCCCAGCCGAGGGTCTCCGCGCTGTAGACCGGTCCGGAGAAGTAGCGCTCGGCGAACAGCCGCCCGCTGAAAGCGCGTTGAGCTGCCTCGGTGAGGGCCGTACGGAGCTGTCGCTCGTCGCGTACGGGCCACACGTTGCGGGAGGACGTGCCCGCGGAGTCCTTCAGGACGGCGGGCAGGCCGACCGTACGGAGGATCTCGGCGGCCGCGGAGACATCGGCGGGTACGTCGACGGCACCGCTGCGGCTCAGGCCCCGCTCGTGGAGGAGGGCGCGCACCCGGCTCTTGTCCCGCAGCAGGCGGACCGCGCTCGGGTCAGGGCCCGGCAGGCCGAACTTGGCCGCGAGGTCGGCGCCCGGGACGCCCCACGTATCGGTCGAGTTGATGAGCCCCTTCAGGCCGGGCAGCGCGGCCAGGGCGTCGGCGCAGGCCGCGGTGTCGGTGGTGTCCAGGTCGACGATGTCGAGCGCCCCGGGGTCGAGGTGGGCGAGTTCGTGGCGGTAGACGTCACGGTCGCCGGTGAGCAGGCAGAGCCGGTGCCCGGCATTCCCCGCCGCCTCGACGAGGCGGCCGAGGCCGAAGGTGAGTGCTTCCAGAGCGGCGATGGTCACGGTGTCCGGTCCTCCTGAGATGGCGCGCCGAGCGGGGCGGCGAATGAGTCGTGGCGTACGTCGTAACGCCTGCGGTTCCACTCCATCGCCGACCACGGCGGGGTGAGGTCGGCGAGGTCGGTGATCTGGTGCGGTTTCAGGGTGCGCGGATCGAGGGCCTCGCGGTGCCGGGCGAAGACGCGGTCCGTGTAGCGGTGTCCGGTGTCGGCGCCGATGACCAGGTGCGTGCGGTCGGGGTCGCGGGCGGCCTCCCAGCCCGCGACGAGGTGGGCGGCGCCGGTCGAAAGCCCCGCGAACACGGCGTGCTCCCGCAGCAGGCCGACGGCGCCCGCCATGGCGTGCCGGAAGTCGAGCCAGTGGACGGTGTCGTAGAGGTCGTGGTGGACGTTGTCGAACGGGATGGAGCTGCCGATTCCGGCGATGATCGCCTCGGGGTCGCTGAATCCCTCACTGCCGAAGGTGACGCTGCCGAAGGGCTGCACGCCCAGCAGACGTACGTCACGCCCGCGCCCGCGCAGCGCCCGGACGAGGCCCCCGCTGGAGGAGCCCGTGCCCACGGCACCCACCACGGTCAGCGGCACGCCGGGCAGCGCGCGGTCGACGAGGGCGGCGAACTCCCGGTAGCCGGTGTAGTGGACGGCGTCGTGGTACTGGCGCATCCAGTGCATCCCGGGCCGCTCGGCCAGCAGGCGGCGAACCCGCCGGACCCGGCCCTCCTGGTCGAGCCGCAGGTCCTTCGAGGGCGGCATCTGGTCCACGGTGGCGCCGAGGACTTCCAGTTGGGCGCGCATGGTGGCGTCGACGGTGGTGGAGGCGACGATGTGGCAGTGCAGTCCGTAGCGGTGGCAGGCCATGGCCAGGGCGAGGGCGTAGATGCCGCTGGAGCTGTCGACGAGGGTCTGGCCCGGCTGCACGGTGCCGCGCTCCAGCAGGGTGCGGACCGCGCCGAGGGCGGCGTAGACCTTGAGGGTCTCGAAGCGGGCGAGCACGGCGTTGCCGGAGAGCCGCAGCAGGTCGGGGGCTTTGATCGCGTCGGTGATGTGCTCGTGGACCGGGGTGGGAGCCGGGACGGGGGCAGGGCCGGGCGCGGTGCCGTGGGCGGTCTCGGTAGGCGTCACGTCGCCGTCACCGCCCGACCGAGCGCAGGTAGCGGCCCAGGTCCTCGGCGCCCGTGACGTTGCGGGGGCCGCTGACGACGTCGCCGTACGACATGACGTGGAAGCGGTTGTTCTTCACCGCGGGAACGGACTTCAGGGACGGCAGCGACTTGAGGTGGGCGATCTTCTCCTTGGCGGGCTGGTCCGCATAGTCGACGATCACAATGACGTCGGGCCTGGCCTTGATGACCGGCTCCCAGCCGACCGTCGTCCACCCCTTGTCGAGGTTCCCGAAGACGTTGGTGCCGCCGGCGGCGGTGATGATGCTGTCCGGCGCGGCGTGCCGGCCGGCGGTGAACGGCTGGTCGGTGCCCGAGTCGTAGACGAACACCTTGGCCGGGTCGCCCTTGTCGGGCCAGGTCTTCTTCAGCGCGGCCACGCGGTTCTCGAGGCCGGTGACGAGTTTGTCGGCCCGCTTCTCGACGCCGAAGATCCTGCCGAGGTTGTCCAGGTCCGTGTAGAGCGCCTGGAGCGGTGACACATCGGTGTCACCGGCGTTCTTCTTGCCGTAGTCCCAGCAGGTCTCGGTGTGCAGGTAGCTGGCGACGCCCACCTTGTCCAACAGGGCGGGTGTGATGCCGCGTTCCTCGCTGAAGCCGGAGTTCCAGCCCGCGAGCACCCAGTCGGCGTTCGCGTCGACGACGATCTCCCGGGTGATGCGCTCGGTGCCGAGACGGTCGACCTCGGTGTACTTCTCGCGCCAGGGCGAGCCCTTGATGGAGGGGTCGCCGAGCTTGTTCATGACGTATCCGCGCATGCGGTCGTCCAGCCCCAGGGCGAACATCTTCTCCGCGCCGCTCACGTCGTACGCGATCGCCCGCTTCGGGCGGGTGTACGTGACGTCCTTGCCGCAGTTGGAGACGGTGACGGTGACGGGCTTGCTGTCCGCCGCCCGTTCGACCTCGGCGCCGCAGCCCGCGGTCAGCAGGAGCCCGGTGGCCAGGAACCCGGCGGTGAGGGCTCGGGGGAACGGTGGTCTGGTCACGAGTGTGGTCCTTCCGGGGACGCGTCGGCGGAGGCCGGCGCGAGGTCGTAGAGCAGTTGGGGGATTCCGGTTCGTGGGTGGGGTACGACGGCCGCGTCGACGCCGAACACCTTCCGGACCAGCTCCGGGGTCAGGACCTCGGCAGGGGCGCCGGCGGCGACCAGACAGCCGGCGCCGAGCACGGCGATGCGGTCGCAGACCTGGGCCGCAAGGTTGAGGTCGTGCAGAGCGGTCAGCACGGTCAGTCCGGAGCCGCGCAGGAACGACAGCAGCTCCACCTGGTGGCGTACGTCGAGGTGGTTGGTGGGTTCGTCGAGGACGAGCAGCCGGGGCTCCTGGGCCAGCGCCCGCGCGACCAGGACCCGCTGCCGCTCCCCTCCGGAGAGGCTCAGCACGCTGCGGTCAGCGAGGTGCGCGACGTCCAGCCGGTCCATCGCCTGCTCGCACAGGTCACGTTCGCGAGCGGTCAGGGGGTGGTTGCCCCGCGCATGCGGGGCGCGGCCCAGGGCGACCACTTCCTCGACGGTGAAGTCGAGTTCGGTGTGGCTCTCCTGAGTGAGGGCGGCGACCGAGCGGGCGCTGTCGCGAAGCTTCAGCGACGTCAGGTCGGTCCCGTCGAGCAGCACGGCCCCGGAGGTCGGCCTCAGGGCTCGGTAGACGCAGCGCAGTGCGGTCGACTTGCCGCTGCCGTTGGGGCCGACGATCCCGACGACGGAACCGGCGGCCACGTCGATGTTCAGCCGGTCGACGAGGGCGCGTCCGGCCGCCTCGACCGTCAAGTCACGTAGGGACAGGACCATTTACCGGCCTCCGAAGAGATAGCCGCGGCGGCGCATGAGGACGACGAACACCGGCACCCCGATCAGCGCGGTGATCACGCCGAGCGGCAACTCCTCGGGCGCGAACGCGGTACGGGCCACCAGGTCGACCCAGACCATGAAGCAGGCCCCGGCCAGGGGCGCGACGGCGAGCACCCGCCGGTGCGTGGAGCCGACCCAGATCCGCACCACATGGGGCAGCACGAGGCCGACGAAGCCGATCGCGCCGCTGACCGCGACGATCAGCCCGGTGACGGCCGCGGTGAGCACGAAGAGCCCGCGCCGCAATCCGTCCGCGTCCACGCCCAGGCTGGCCGCGGTCTCGTCGCCGAGCGAAAGCACGTCCAGGGACCTGCTGTGCCGCAGCAGCACCACGATCGCGACGAGCACGGCCGCGGTGACCAGGGGCAGTGACTCCCAGGTCGCCGAGCCGAGGCTGCCGAGGAGCCAGAACAGCACCGTCCGCGCGGCCTGCCCGTTCGGCGCGAGGAACACCAGGACGCTCATCAGCGCCTGGAAGCCGTACGCCAGCGCCACCCCGGTCAGCACCAGCCGCAACGGTGTCAGCCCCAGCGGACCGCGCGCGGCCAGGTACACCAGCACGGTCGCGCCGAGGGCACCGAGGAACGCGGCGGCCGACAGGGCGTACACCCCGAGCCCGGCGAAGATCCCGAAGACGACGACGCCGGTCGCACCCACCGAGGCGCCGGACGAGATGCCCAGCACGAACGGGTCCGCGAGGGCGTTGCGCACCAGCGCCTGGATGGCGACGCCCACGACGGAGAGCCCGGCGCCCACGACCGCGGCGAGCAGCACCCGTGGGGTGCGCACGTGCCACACGATGGAGTACCCGGTCACCTCGTCGGCGCCGATGCCGCCGCCGGTGAGGGCCGCGGTCAGGAAGTGCACGACGTCGCCGACCGGTACGACGGTCGGTCCCAGCGCGATGCCGGCCAGGATCGAGAGCGCGAGCGTCACGGAGAGCGCCACCAGCGTGGTCAGCAGGCGGCCGCGCCCCGCGGGCCGGTCCGCCGAGGGACGGCCCGTGGAGCCTTGGTGCGGTGCGCCGCGCGAGCGTGCGGCGCCGCCGGGAGCCGGCGTGGCGGACGCGGCCTGGGTCATGAAGTGCCCTCGGGCCGGGTGCCGGTCACGATCAGCCGCTTCGAGTGGTTGTCGTAGGGGCCGCCGTCGAAGCCGCCGTAGCACCGCACGTCGGTGAAGCCGGCCGACTCGAAGAGCGCGCGCAGCTCGGCCGCGCTGTAGAGGAAGGAGGTGATGGACGACTCGCGCGCCTCCCCGTCCCGCACCAGGGTCCAGTCGGTGCGCAGCCGGGTCCAGCTGTCGAGGACGGTGTCGCGCTGCACCACGTAGGCCCCGCCGTCGAGTTCGACGAGCTGAGGCCTGCCGATCCAGCCCGCGAGGACCTCCTTGCCCATCACGTCGACGAGCAGCCGGCCGCCCGGTACGAGGGAGTCGTGGGCGTTGCGCAGCACGCGCTCGTTGTCGAGCGGATCGTCGAAGTAGCCGAACGAGGTGAAGAGGTTGAGCACCACGTCGTACGTCTCCGGCTCGACGTGGGTCAGCATGTCGGCCCGGACCAGCCTGACGTCGGCCCCGGCGGCCGCGCACGCGGCGTCGGCCCGCTCGAGCATGGCCGCGCTGAGGTCGACCCCGGTCACCTCGCAGCCGCGGCGGGCCAGCGGCACCAGGTACAGGCCGGGCCCGCAGCACAGGTCGAGCACCCGGCTCCCGGCCGGGAAGTCGAGCAGCGGCGAATCGGTGACCAGGCTCTCGACGTCCGCGCGTCTGCGCTCGGAGAACATGGTCCCGGAGAAGTCCGACCAGAATCCGTCGTCCTCGTACCAGTGCATACAGCTGCCGCCTCGTTCCGGTGCGTCGTGCTCGTGGAGTGTGCTGGGGCTCTGTGCAGTGGTCGGACGGAGATCCGTTCTGGTTCCCGGCGAGTCGGCGCCACGTGGTCCGCGGGTCCGGCGTCCCCATGTCCGGATGTGACAGGGAACCGTCATTGCGGCCATGGAGTCCTGCGGTGAGGATGGGGACATGCCCCTCACACACCGGGTGGTCGTCGCGGTCTTCCCCGATGTCGACCTCCTCGACGTCACCGGCCCCGCCGAGGTCTTCGCGCTGGCCAACCGGGAGACCGGGGGCCGCGCGGGGTACCGGGTCCGCCTCGCCGGGCCGGCCGCCGGCGCGGTCCGGACGTCGGCGGGCGTGCGGCTCCTCGCCGACCTCTCGTTCGACGAGGTCGGCGCCGACGTGGACACGCTGCTCGTACCGGGCGCGGTGGACCTGACCGACGACGGGCCACGGGCGCGGGTCGATCCCGCCGTCGTGGCCTGGGTGAAGGACACCGCCCCGCACGCCCGGCGCGTGGCTTCGGTGTGCGTGGGGGCGCATGTGCTGGCCGCGGCGGGGCTGCTGGACGGGAGGACGGCGACCACCCACTGGTCGACCGCCGCCCAGCTCGCCGCCGACCATCCGGCCGTCACGGTCGACCCGGACCCGATCTTCGTCCGCACCGACCGCGGCCGGCTGTGGACCGGGGCAGGCATCAGCGCCTGCCTGGATCTCGCGCTGGCCCTGGTCGCCGAGGACCAGGGCGAGCAGACCGCTCTGGCGGTGGCCAGACAGCTCGTGCTCTACCTCAAACGGCAGGGCGGCCAGAGCCAGTTCTCGGTGCCGCTCGGCCGTTCCGCCACCAGCCGTCGCGACATCGACGAACTACGGCTCTGGATCACCGACCACCTCGACGACGACCTGTCCACGGGGGCCCTGGCCGCCCGGATGTGTCTGAGCGAGCGGCACTTCGCCCGCGTCTTCACCCAGGAGACGGGAACCAGCCCCGCGTCCTACGTGGAGGCCGCCCGCATCGAGGTCGCCCGGCGCCTGCTGGAGACCACCGACCGCCCGCTCGACCGGGTCGCGGCCGCGGCCGGGCTCGGCTCGGTGGAGACCCTGCACCGGGCGTTCCGCCGACAACTCGCCACCACACCGGTGGCCTACCGCCGCCGCTTCCGTACCCAGACCACCTGACGCGGCCCGGGCCACCAGCACTCGTACCCGTACCCGTACCGAACACCTTTGGCATGACCGCGAGGTCCCGAGCCCCGCCATGCCCAACTCCCCCTGGAAAGGCACCTGATGAGCACCGTCAACCCGTCCAAGTCCCTGCGCGACGTCTTCGGCCTGGACAACCGGCCGCCCCGGCTCGCCGATTCCGCACTCGTCCTGATCGACTATCAGAACACCTACCGCACGGGCGTGATGGAGCTGCACGGCGCCGACGAGGCCCTCGCGGCGGGTGCCCGGCTGCTGGCGCGGGCCCGCGCCGCGGGCATACCGATCGTCCACGTCATCAACGACGGCGGCGAGAACACGCCGTACGACATCCGCGCCCACATCGGCTCGATCAGCGACGAGGTCGCTCCGCTGGACGGCGAACCGGTGATCGTCAAGACGTTCCCGGACTCCTTCCGGGACACCGACCTCGAAAAGACGCTGACGGGGCTGGGCTTCGCCCCCGGCGGTGACAAGGACCTCGTCCTCGCGGGCTTCATGACGCACATGTGTGTCGCCTTCACCGCCCAGGGAGCCGTCAACCACGGCTACCGGCCCACCGTCGTCGCCGAGGCCACCGCCACGCGGGCGCTCACCGCGCCGGACGGCACGGTGGTGTCCGCACAGGCGCTGGGGGCCGCCGCCCTGACCACCATCACGGACCGGTTCGGTCCCGTCGTCCGCACCGTCGAGGACCTGCCGGCCTGATCCGCGCCGCCCGGGCAGCCGCCACGCCCGGGCAGCCGGCCCGCCCCCGGGAGATGACCCCGCCCGGCCCTCAGCCCAGTGTCGTCAGGAAGTCGTCGCACGCCTTCGCGCAGCGGCGGCAGGCGTCGGCGCAGCCGGCCGAGGCGGGGTTCAGGCCGCAGAGGGCGGCGCACTGGAGGCAGACCGCGCGGCACCACTCGACCTGCATACGGACCCGTTGCTCGTCCTGGTCGCCCGGGTCGCTCCGATCGCTCTGGTCGGCGAGGAGGCGGTAGGTCGCGTCGCAGACGTCGGCGCAGGCGGTGTTGAGCCGGGACCCGTCTCCGGACTCGGCCGGGCCCTGGCGCATGGTGCACGCGCGTACGCAGTCGTCGCAGGCCTGCGCGCAGGCGAAGCGGTCCTCCAGATAGCGGACGAGGTCCTGGTGGCTGAGCTCCTGCCGCTCCTGCCGCTCCTCCCGCTCCCTCGTCGGCGTGGTCCGCACGGCAGTCCGGGATGTCGTCGTTGTCACGGGGACCCCTCCCTTCGGTCCCGCCCGGGTAGCCGCCGCGTGGCGGATAAAACCAGCCGCCGTACCGTGCCGCCCTACTTCGTGGCCCCTTGGGAGAAGCCGTTGTAGATGTAGCGCTGGAGGAAGAGGAAGAGGAGCAGCGTCGGCAGGATCACGAGGATCGCCCCGGCGGAGATGTTCTCCCAGTGCGCGCCGAAGGGCCCCTTGAAGCGGAACAGCGCCGTGGAGATCGTGCCCTTGTCCTCGGACGGCATGTAGAGGAACGGGATGTAGAAGTCGTTGTACGTCGTGATGCCCTTGACGATGACGACGGTCGCGATCGCCGGCTTCAGCAGCGGCAGGATGATCTTGCGGTAGATGGTGAAGGTGTTCGCGCCGTCGAGCCGGGCCGCCTCGTCGAGCGAGGTGGGAATGGACCTGATGAACTGCAGGAAGATGTAGATCGACACGATGTCGGTGCCCATGTAGAGCAGGATGGGCGCCCACCGGCTGTCGAACAGGCCGAAGCTGTTGACCACTTGGAAGGTCGCCACCTGCGTCGTCACTCCGGGGACGAGCGTGGCGATCAGGAACAGCGCCATGACGGTTTTCTTGAGGCGGAATTCGAAGCGGTCGATCGCGTATGCCGTCATGGATCCGATGAGCACGGTGCCGGTGATCGAGAACAGCAGGATGAACGCCGTGTTCCCGAACGCCATGAGCATCTTGCCGTCGTTGAAGGCGGTCGCGTAGTTGGAGAAGTTCAGCCAGTCGTCCGGAAGGCTCATCGCGCTGCCGTCCGTCACTTCCCGGGACGTCTTGAGCGAGGTCAGGAAGACGACGACCAGCGGAATGAGCACCACGAGTGAGGCGACGACCAGGGAGAGGTAGGTCAGCGCCGTGCCGATGCGGGGCCGCCTGTGGCGCGTGGGCCGGGCGGGTCGCGTGGGCCGGGCGGGCGTGGTGAGCGTGGTCATACGAGGTCCACCTTGTCGTCGGGCACGAGCCGGCGCTGGATCCAGGTGACCAGCAGGATGATCAGGAGCAGGACGACGGCACAGGCCGAGGCCAGGCCCGTCTTGTTGAACTGGAAGGCGAGCTTCACCGTCTGGATGACGAAGGTCGAGGTGTCGGTCGCGCCGCCGGTCATGATGTACGGGATCTCGAAGACGGCGAGCGAGCCGGAGATCGCCAGGATGACGCTGAGGCTGAGTACGGGCCGGATGCTCGGCGCGATGATGTGCCGGAACTGCTGCCAGCGGGTGGCGCCGTCGAGTTGGGCCGCCTCGTACAGCTCACCGGGGATCGACTGGATCGCTCCCAGGAAGAGCACGAAGTTGAGGCCGGTGAAACGCCACACGGACACCCCGGCGAGCGAGGTGTTGGCCGACTCGGGGTCGCCGAGCCAGGCGTGGTCGCCGCCGACGCCGAACCAGGACAGGATCGAGTCGAGGGTGCCGCCGTCCTGGAAGAAGTAGAGGAAGACGAAGCCGATGGCGACGCCGTTGATCAGGTAGGGGAAGAACAGGATTCCCTTGAAGAAGTTGCGGAAGCGCAGATCGAAGCTGAGCACCGTCGCGAAGTACAGCGCGATGACGATCTGCACGGCGGACGCGGCCAGGTAGTAGAAGCTCACGAAGAAGACCCGGAACAGTTCGGGCCGCGTGAACAGCTGCTCGTAGTTGTCGAGCCCGGTGAAGTTCCGGTCCGGGCTGACCCCGTCCCAGTCCGTGAAGCTGTAATAGATCATGTTGCCCACGGGGACGTAGGTGAACGTGACCAGGAGCGCCAGTGGCGCGAGCAGGAACAGCCACGGGGTGATCCGCCGCAGCGGACGGTCGCGCCAGGAGCGGGTGGGCGCGGTGGGGCGGCCGGTGGCGCGGTCCTTGCGGTGGCGGGTGGTGGCCGGGGGCGGCTGGGGTGTCGGCGGCGCGGCGGACGTGGTGTCAGACATGAGGGGGCGGGCCTTTCGTGTTCCGCGACGGGTCGGGCGGGCGTGGGACCCGGCGCCGTGGAGGGCGCGGGGTCCCGTGCGTGCCCGGTCAGGAACCGGCGGCCGCGGCCGCGTCGGCCCAGCGCTTGTTCAGGTCGTCGAAGTAGCTCCGCAGATCGCCGTCCCGGGCGCCGCGGGCCATGTCGATCAGCTTCTGCCGGTAGTCCGGCTTGGCGAGGCCGATCTCGGAGGCGTTGTCGATCGTGTTGACGTCCTCGGTCTTGGCCTCGGACCGCTCGACCAGCTTGACATCGTTGTCCAGGTAGGGCTTGAGAACGTCGGGCAGCTTGTTGGCCTTCAGGGCGGAGACACCGCCCTCCTTCGCGGCGAAGCCGGACTTCTCGGTGAACCAGTCGAGCCAGGCGCGTGCGGCGCCCTTGCTCTTGGAGTGCGCGTTGATCGCCAGCTGGTAGTCGGAGAGCAGCGTGGCGCAGAACTGGCCGGCCTTCTGGACGGGGAAGGGCATGAAGCCGATGTCGTCCGGGTTCTCCCCCGCCTTCTCCGCGGCGTCGCGCATCTGATTGATGGCCCAGGAGCCGAGCATCATGCTGCCGATCTCGCCCTTGGCCAGCTGCGCCTTGGAGCTCTCCCAGTTGGTGGTGGTGGGGTCCTTCTCGGAGAGCTTGTCGTGGACGATGTCGTGCAGCAGTGTGTCGATCACGTTGAGGTCGCTGCCCTCGGCCCAGGGTTTGTCGGCGGTGGCCAGCTCGTCGGAGGCCTTGGCGTCGCAGCTCGCCGAGCCGATGCTGTTGGTCCAGGGGCTGGTCAGCGGCCAGCCGTCCTTGAAGTTGGTGTAGTAGGGCGTGGCGCCCGTCTTGTCCTTGACCTTCGCCAGGTCGACGAGGAACTGGGCCGGGGTGGTGGGCCAGTCGGTGATGCCGGCCTTCTTCCACAGGGCCTTGTTGTAGACGAGGCCGTTCGCGGTGCCGAAGTTGGCGATGCCGTAGGTCTTGCCGCCGACGTCGGTCTTGCCGGTGAAGCGGTACTTCCGCTCCATCGTCCGGGTCTCGCCCAGCGGTGCGAAGAACTTGGGGTAGTCACCCTTGGCGATCACGGCCGGGATGGAGAGGACGTCACCGTAGTTCTCCGTGTTCATCCGGATCTTGATCTCGCCCTCGTAGTCGGTGATGCCCTCGAACTTGACCTTCACCTTGGGGTAGATCTTGTTGAATTCGGCGGCGTACTTTTTCATCGTGCCGTCCTGCACGAGGTCGGTGCGGTGGGTGAGCATCGTGACGGTGCCCGACACCTTGTCCGCGTCCGAGGGGGCAGTGGCCGTCTCGGTGGACGGCGCCCCTCCCCCGCTGCACCCCGCGACGGTCAGCATCGCGGTGGCGAGCAGCGCGGCGTTCAGCGACTTCCTCCTCATGTGCCCAACTCCTTTCAAGGGTTACGGCTCAGGCCCCAGCGGCTGACGGCACTATGTCAGCGATCCGTGAACCGGTAAAGCACTGATTTCCAGCGCGATACCCGATCGTTACCCGTTGCCGCGCCCGTAGTTGTCGGCTCCCGCTCCACCTGCCCGGATGTATACGCCCTCGATCGCCGATGACCACTGGACCGGTTAACCACGGCGAGTTAAGTTGACCGGCATCGCATCCGAGCAGGGCCTGTGCCTGTCCGATTGGAGCCACAAATGAAGGACGTCACCCAGCTGACGGAAGGCTGGAGTCTCAGCCATGACGGGGCGCGTCTCGCCGCCCGTGTCCCCGGCTGCGTCCACACCGACCTGCTCGCCGCGAGCGTGATTCCCGACCCCTTCCTCGGCACGAACGAGAACGACATCGCGTGGGCGGGGCGGCGGTCCTGGACGTACACCCACCCGTTCGGCACCGCCGGGGCGCTCGCCGGTGAACACGAACGGACCGACCTGGTCTTCGAGGGCCTCGACACCGCCGCACGCGTCACCCTGGGCGGCCGGGAGCTGGGCAGCACCCGCAACATGCACCGCTCCTACCGGTTCGACGTGACAGGCCTCGACGGCGAGCTGCGCGTGGAGTTCGCGTCCGCCTACGACGAGGCGGCGGCCGTCCGGGAAGCGGTCGGCGAGCGCCCCAACGTCTATCCGGAGCCGTTCCAGTACATCCGCAAGATGGCGTCATCCTTCGGCTGGGACTGGGGGCCGACCGTGGTGACGGCCGGCATGTGGCGACCGGTGCGGCTCGAGCACTGGTCGACGGCGCGCATCGCCCGGGTCCGGCCGTTGGTGACCGTCGACGGCGGGGCGGGGCGCGTGGAGCTGCGGATCGACCTGGAGCGCACCGCGCGCGGCACGGACCGGCCGCTCGTCGCACACGCCACCGTGGCGGGGACCGAGGCCCGTGCCGATGTCCGGGGCGACGCCGTCACCCTGGTGCTCGACGTGCCGGACGTACGACTCTGGTGGCCGCGCGGGTACGGCGAACAACCGCTGTACGACGTCGACTTGACGCTTCTCTCGGACGGCTCGGCACTCGACTCGTGGCACCGCCGGGCCGGCTTCCGCACCGTGGAGCTGGACCACTCCGCCGATGAACACGGCACCGGCTTCACCTTCGTCGTCAACGGCGAGCGCGTCTTCGTGCGCGGCGTGAACTGGATCCCCGACGACGTACTGCCCTCCAGGATCACCCCCGAGCGCTACCGCACCCGCCTCACCCAGGCCGCCGACGCCAACATCGACCTCATCCGCATCTGGGGCGGCGGCATCTACGAGGACGAAGCGTTCTACGACGCCTGCGACGAGCTCGGCCTGATGGTCTGGCAGGACTTCCTGTTCGCCTGCTCCGCCTATCCCGAGGAACAGCCGCTGCGCGGCGAGATCGAGGCCGAGGCGCGCGAGAACGTCGTACGCCTCATGCCGCACCCCAGCCTCGTGGTGTGGAACGGCAACAACGAGAACCTGTGGGGCTTCCGCGATTGGGAGTGGGAGGACAAGCTCGCGGGCGACTCCTGGGGCGAGGGGTACTACCTCGGGCTTCTGCCGCGTGTCGTCGCCGAGCTGGACCCCACGCGCCCCTACACCGCGGGCAGCCCGTGGTCGGGATCGTGGGACCACCACCCGAACGACCCCGACCACGGCACGTACCACTCGTGGGAGGTGTGGAACCGGCAGGACTACACGGAGTACCGCGCGAACGTGCCGCGGTTCGTCTCCGAGTTCGGCTGGCAGGCGCCCCCGGCGATGGCCACCCTGCGCCGCGCCCTGCCGGGCGAGGAGCTCGCGCCGGACTCCCCCGGCATGCTGCACCACCAGAAGGCCGAGGACGGCAACGGCAAGCTGAACCGCGGCGTCGCACGCCACTTCGCCCTGCCCGAGGGCGACTTCGACCGCTGGCACTACCTCACCCAGGTCGTCCAGGCCCGCGCCGTCGCCACCGGGATCGAACACTGGCGGGCCAACTGGCCGCGCTGCGCCGGCACCATCGTGTGGCAGCTCAACGACTGCTGGCCGGTCAGCTCCTGGTCCGCCGTCGACGGCGACGGCCGGCTCAAGCCGCTCCACCACGAGCTGCGCCGCGTCTACGCCGACCGCCTCCTCACCCTCCAGCCGGGCGCCGAAGGGCCCGAGCTCGTCCTCGCCAACCAGGGCGCCGAACCGTGGACGACCACCGTCACGCTGCGTCTGATGCGCACCGACGGCACCCTCGCCGCACGCGTCCCGCTCGGGCTGACCGCCCCGCCCCGCGAGGTGCTGCGGCTTCCCGTCCCGCCGGAGGCCGTCCCCGCCACGGGCTCCGCCAAGGAGTACCTGGTCGCCGACGCCGACGAGCTCCGCGCCGTCCATCTGCCCGTACGGGACCAGGAGTTCGACTACCCGGAGCCGCGCTACGAGATCACCGTCCAGACCGTGGGCGGCGACCGCGACACGGTCGACGTCACCGTGACCGCGCGGACCCTCGTGCGCGACCTGCTGCTCCAGGCCGACCGCATCGCCCCCGACGCCTCGGCCGACCGCGGCCTGACCACACTGCTTCCGGGTGAGCGGACCACGATCCGCGTGCACGGCGCGGGAGGCGCCGGGGCCAACACCGTCCGGGCCGCCCTGTTCTGCGTGGAACCGGCGTGAGCGCTCCCTCGCGGCGCGTCACCATCAAGGACGTCGCGGCAGCCGCCGGCGTTTCCAAGGGCGCGGTGTCGATCGCGTTCAACCACAAACCCGGGCTCTCGGAGCCGACCCGCGAACGCATCTTCGCCGTCGCCCGGGAGCTGGGCTGGGCCCCCGACTCCTCCGCCCGGAACCTGTCCACCCGGCGAACCGACACCATCGGACTCGCCCTGTGCAGGCCTGCCCGGCTCCTCGGCCTCGAACCGTTCTACATGGAGTTCATCTCCGGCATCGAGAGCGTGCTGGCCGAACACTCCTGCTCCCTGCTGCTCCGCCTGGTCAGCAGCCTGGAGGAGGAGGTCGCCCTCCAGGAGACCTGGTGGCGGGAGCGGCAGATCGGCGGCTCCATCCTGGTCGACTTCCACCAGGACGACCCGCGCATCGAACCGCTCAAGCGGCTCGGTCTGCCCGCCGTCGCGGTCGGCCATCCGGACCTGACCGGCGGGATCCCCTCGGTGTGGACCGACGACGCCACCGCGGTGGCCGAGGCCGTACGCTACCTCGCCGCCCTGGGCCACCGGCGCATCGCCCGCGTCGGCGGGCCCGCGGGCCTGGGGCACAGCGCCATCCGGGAGCAGGCGTTCCAGGCCACCCTGCGTGAGTTGCGCCTGGAGCCGAGTCCGCAGGTGGCGACGGGGTTCGCCGGCGAGGAGGGGGCGCGCGCCACGCGCTCGCTGCTGCTGCGCCCCGACCGTCCGACCGCCATCGTCTACGACAACGACCTGATGGCCGTGGCCGGTCTCGGCGTCGCCGCCGAGATGGGCGTCCCCGTGCCGGAGGAGCTGTCGCTGCTCGCCTGGGACGACTCCCAGCTGTGCCGGCTCACGCATCCGACCCTGTCGGCGATGAGCCACGACGTGTACGGCTTCGGGGCGGAGGTCACCCGCGAGCTGTTCGCCGTCATCGCCGGCCGCGCGGTGTCCCCGCACCCGGTCTCGACGCCTTCGCTGACGCCACGCGCGTCCACGGCGGCGCCGCGCGCGGCTCGGAGGGGCTGAGCCGTATCCGTGTCGCGGGCGACCGGAGGGAGGTGTCTATGTGCGCCGCGGCGGGCTGGTGCTCGCGCGGGGCACCAGCCGGGCGGCCGTCACCTGGCTGTTCTCGACGGGTTCGGCGTCGACAGCGGCCAGCAGGGTGCGCGCGGCGCAGGCCCCGTACTCCGCGATGTCTCGTGTCAGGGCGGTGAGTTGGGGCCGTACGACCTGGGTGAAGGGTGAATCGTCCCAGGCGACGAGGGAGAGGTCGCGCGGCACTTCCAGGTTCAGTTCCTGGGCGACCGACAGGCCGGCGACGGCCATGATGTCGTTGTCGTAGACGATCGCCGACGGGCGTTCCGCGGCGATGAGGAGGCTGCGGGTGGCCCGTGCTCCCTCGTCGCCCGAGTAGTCGGTGTGCACCACGACGGGCGCGGGCAGTCCGGCGGCGCGGCAGCCCGCCTCGAAGGCGGCGTCGCGCACCGTGGTGTGCGCGAGTTTCGGCAGACCGGCGACGCGCGCGATGTTGCGGTGCCCGAGCGCCGCCAGATAAGCGACGGTCTCGTGGATGCTCGCGCCGTCGTCGGACCAGACGGCGGGCACCGCGCCGGCCGCCTCGGGCGGGCCGAGGGCCACCACGGGCAGGTCCATGGCCGCGAAGGCCGGTACACGGATGTCGTCGTCGTGCAGGTCGACGAGGAGCGCGCCGTCCACCCTGCCCTCGCCCCACCAGCGGCGGTACAGCTCGATCTCGTCGTCGTGGCTGGTGACGGTCTGCAGCATGAGGGCGATGGACCGCGGCGCAAGCTCGGACTCGATGCCGCTGATCAGCTCCATGAAGAACGGCTCGACGCTGAGCGTGCGGGCGGGCCGGCACACGGCAAGGCCCACGGCGCGGGCCTTCGCGCCGTTGAGGGCGCGCGCGGCGTTGCTGGGCCGCCAGCCCACGTCCCGCGCGATGGCCTTGATCTTGGCCCGGGTCTGCTCGGACACGCCGGGCTGGTCGTTGAGGGCGTAGGACACCGCGACCTTCGAGACGCCCGCGCTGCGCGCGATGTCCGCGATAGTCGGCCGTTTCATGCGCCCTCCTGCTGTACCGGTTCCGCACTTCAGCGGCCGACCTTACCGGCCGCCCGCCGAAGTGCACTCATCCGGTCGGAGAACCGGGGTTCAGGCGGTGGTGCAGGCCTTGCCGTTGAGGCTGAAGGCGCTCGGTGCGGCGTTGCTGCCGGTGGAGGAACCGTTGAGGCCGAAGCTCACCGACCCGTCGGCGGGGATGGTCCTCGTCCAGGACTCGGGCGTGACATGGACGCGGGCGCCGTCCTGGGTCGCCCTGGCGTTCCACACCGACCTGATCTTCTGCTGTCCGGGGAAGGCGAAGTCCAGGGTCCAGCCGTCGACCGCCTGCCGGGTCGCGTTGCGGACGGTGATGTCGGCGTTGAAGGAGTCACCCCAGTCACTGAGGCGGTAGGTGACGGTGCAGGCTCCGTCACTCCCGCCGCCGTCCCCCGGGTTCGCGAAGACGCTGGCTTCCTTGGCGGTGGCCTTGATGCCGTTGGCGCCGTCGAACAGGCGCTTGCCCCAGTCGGAGAGCTGGTTCGGGTCGAAGCCACGGACCAGGTCCAGGTACTCGACACCGCCGCCGTTGCCGCTCCAGGACCAGCCGAGATATCCGATGCCCTGGGCCTGTGCGGTGGCCATGATGGCACCCTCGTCGGGGTTGCCGTCGGAGTGCATGTCACCGAACTCGCCGACGACGATGGGGAGTTTGGCCTTGGTGAAGCGGTTGAGGTAGTCGCTGACCTCGGCCGGGGTGTCGTATACGCCGTACATGTGGATGTCGAAGACGGTGTTCTTGTCCGGATCGGCGGCGAAGACACCGGCGGCGTTGTCCCGCATGGTGAAGGACCAGTCCTGGCCCCAGTTGGGGGCGTCGACCATCAGGGTGTGGTCGAGTCCGCCGTCGCGCAGGCGTCCGATGGCGTTCTTGGTGTCGCCGGTCCAGGCCGCGTAATTGGTATTGCCGTAGGGCTCGTTACCAATATTGACAAGGACGTACTTCTCCTGCCCGACGAGGGCACCCTTGACGCTGAGCCAGTAGTCGACGGCCTTGTCCAGGCCGACCGCGGCGCCCGCTTCGCCGTAACCGGTGGTGTCATGCGCCTCCAGGACACAGACGAGCCGGTTCTTCTTGCACTCGTCCACCACGTGGGCGACGTCGGCGGTGTCGTTCTTGGTCCACTGATCGCCCGTACTCAGCACGACCCGAACGGAGTTGGCGCCCTTGGCCTTGATGTCCTTCAGCGCCTGGTCGGTCCTGCCCGGATACCAGGCGTGGGCGTGATTGACGCCCCTCAGCACGAAATCCTTCCCGTTGGCATCGAGGAGCCGCCCGTCCTGAACGTGGAATCCGGCGGTCGCGGCGGGCGCCGCCTGGACAACGCGGGCGTCTTGAACACCCTGAGCGGCTTGAGCGGCCGAGGCGGGAGTGAGGAGTGAGGCACAGGCGGCGAGCAGGGCGCCCGCCGCGACGGCGGCCGGGGTTCGTCTCATCTGGTGCTCCTGGTCCGGTGGGGGTGTGGGGGCGCGGCTCATTGCCGACGCGGGGCGGCCGGGCGGGCGGCCGCCAGCACACCGTCCCGCCTGCGCAAACGCACTCCCGACGGTCCGGCCCGACGCTTCCGCCCGGCGACGGCCACGACACTAGAGGCCCCGGAAACCGAGCACAATGGTTCGTACGGAACCGGTTAAGTTCGATGTTGTCGGGGCGCCATGGGGCCGCCACGTATGGCGGCTCGCCTCTGGATACGATCAACTCCTGCGCCAGCGATGAGGAATGAGGCGGGGACGTGACGAGGGAGAGTCCGGCGCAGGGGTCCGGGCCCCTGGCGACCAAGGGGCGCCGGGGCTGAAGGGCCTCGACGTCCCCGGCATCACCGTCGAGGGCAAGGCCGCCCGCTTCCAGTGCGCCGGCCAGGAGCTGCGGGTGCGCCCGGCCGACGAGCTCGACCAGGGCGAGACGTTCCGAACGTGGCCGCGGAGGCCGACCGCGTCGGCTGCGGCCCCCTGCGCATCGAGCTACCGGACTGAGCGCGGGCCCGCAGCCCGCGGCTCACGGCTCGCGCGAAGTGAGCCCCGCCGCGACGGGGGAGACACGGCGGGGCCCAACAGTCGAGTGCCCGCTGAGGAGACGCTCACACCCGGCTGCCGCATCGCATTCCGAATTCGGCATTCCGACCCCGTCGACTCAGCGGCGGGCCTCGCCCCTCACCGGGGCGCTTCGCCCTCCCCCGCTGCCGCTATACGGTCACTGCCCGTCCTTCAGCTTGATGATCTTCCCGTTCTTGTCGAGCGTGCGGTCGCTCCAGTACTTGTCCCACTTGTCCCCGACGTGCTCGGGAACCTTGCCCTCCGGGTAGCGGGCGTAGCCCTTCGGCGGCTCCTCCCCGTCGGGCTGGCACGCGGATCCGCTACTGCCCACGCGCAGGACCGGGTACTCTCCGCCGCCGCAGATCGCGTCCTCCGTGGAGCAGCCGGTCAGCACCGCGGCGGCCGTCGCGCCCGCCAGCGCGAGCCCCACGAGGGACCGCGCCGAGCGGCCGCCCCTCGCTCGTGACGCCTGACGAACTCGAATGCCGCTGCCCACTGTTGACTCCCTCTCGTCGACCCCTGGGGGTCCCTTCGGCTGGTACGACCAGCTTGCGCGAACCGCGAGAGTCGTTCATGAGTACGAGTACTCAGACAGGCCAGGCCGACCTACTCGACCGGGACGCCACCGTGAGCCAGCTTGGCTCATTACGGCGTCGCACGTGTGTCACTCCGCGTGCCACTATGGCGTCATCCAGCTTTCCGCGCCGGAAGGAACGCCCGTGCAGAACGACTTGTCGACCGATCCCGTCAGCAGCTTCCCGGAATCCCGCTCCGAGGGCTGCCCCTTCGACCCGCCCGCCGAACTGACACGGCTGCGCGACGAGCGGCCGCTCGCGCGGATGCGGTATCCGGACGGGCACATGGGCTGGCTGGCCACCGGTCATTCCGCCGCCCGTGCGGTCCTGAGCGACCCGCGCTTCAGCTCGCGCTACGAACTGCTGCACATGCCGATACCCACCGGGTTCACCGGCGAGCTGCCGCCCGCCCCGACGGGAGACCTCACGGGCATCGACGCACCCGAGCACACGCGTTACCGGCGGCTGCTCGTCGGCAAGTTCACCGTGCGCCGCATGCGGCTGCTCACCGAACGGGTCGAGCGGATCACCGCGGACCACCTCGACGCCATGGAGCGGCAGGGCCCCGTCCTCGACCTGATGCGGGCGTACGCGCGGCCCATCCCTGCCCTCATGATCTGCGAGCTGCTCGGAGTGCCCTACGCCGACCAGGACCTGTTCCAACGGCACACCGAGACGGCCATGACGCTGAACTCCACCGAGGAAGAGCGCTACGCGGCCATGACCGCGATCGAGGAGTACATGCGGGAGCTCGTCCTGCGGAAGCGCGCCGCCCCCACCGACGACCTGCTCAGCGATCTGACCCACAGCGACCTCACCGACGACGAACTCACCGGCATCGGCGGCTTCCTGCTGGGCGCGGGGCTCGACACCACCGCCAACATGATCGCGTTCGGCACCTTCGCCCTCCTGACCCATCCGGACCAGCTCACCGCCTTGCGGGCCGAGCCCGGACTCGCCGACCGGGCCGTCGAGGAGCTGATGCGGTACGCGACCATCGCACAGACCGCGGTGCGTGCCGCGTTGGAGGACGTCGAGGTGGAGGGCGAGCTGATCAGGAAGGGAGAATCCGTCGCCGTGTCGATGGAGGCCGCCAACCGCGACCCGGCGAAGTTCCCCGACCCCGACGTGCTCGACCTGCGCCGCAGGGCGACCGGACAGCTGGGCTTCGGCCACGGCGTCCACCAGTGCCTGGGCCAGCAGCTGGCCCGCGTCGAGATGCGGGTGGCCTTCCCGGCCCTCGTCACCCGCTTCCCCACCCTGCGCCTCGCGGTCGCGCCCGAGGACGTACCGCTGCGCGAGGGCATGAACATCTTCGGAGTCCACGAACTCCCCGTCACCTGGGGCGATGCGTAGGCAGCCGCCCGTCGCCCGGCGGCGTGCTCAGGCGAGCGTGCGCACCACGTCACGCACCTGACCTGCGACCGACTCCGGCAGCGGCGCGTAGTTCAGCCGGGACAGGTCCTTCTGTCCCACCTTGCTCGCGGTGTAGGTCAGGAAGGACTTGAGTGCGGGCAGGGTCTCCTTGTGGTTCCCCTTGTCGCAGACGATCTCGTAGGTGACCTGGACGATCGGGTACGCGCCGGGAGCGGAGGAGCCGTAGCGGAACTTCAGCTTCATGTCCTTGCCCTGGCCCGCGACCCGGGCGGCCGCCGCGATGCCGGCCGAGGCCGTCGCGGGCGTCGGTTCGACCGGGGCGGGCGCGCCCGTGTCGATGCTCACGGTCTTTATCTTGCGGGCCCGCGCGAAGGACAGCTCGAAGTAGCCGATCGCGCCGAAGCCGGAGGTCACTTCGGAGGCGACGCCGCTGGACCCGCTCGCGGACGCGCCGCCCGTGCCCTGCCAGGCCTTGCCCACCGGGTGGGCCCAGGCCTCCGGGGCCGCGCCCGCGAGGTACGCCTGGAAGTTCTGTGTGGTACCCGAGTCGTCCGACCTGTGCACGGGGCGGACGGGCATGGCGGGCAGCTCGGCGCCGGGGTTGAGGCGCTGGATCGCCGGATCGTCCCAGGTGGTGATCTTCCGGTCGAAGATCTTGGCCAGGGTCGGGGCGTCAAGCACCAGGTCGTCCACGCCGGGCACGTCGTAGCCGATCGCGATGGGCCCGCCGACCATGGGCAGGTCGATGGCCCGCCCGCCCCGGCAGACGTCCTTCGAGCGCTCGACCTCGTCGGGCTTCAACGCGCTGTCGGAACCGCCGAACGCGGTCGCGCCCCGCAGGAACTGCGCGCCGCCCGCACCGGATCCGATCGGGTTGTACGCGATCCGCACGCCCGGGCAGGCGGCTTGGTAGTGCTTGATCCAGTACTTCATCGCGTTCTGCTGGGCGCTCGAACCGGTCCCCTGGACCTTGCCCGCGTCGGCGCAGTCGATGCCCGCGACGGCGGCGGGGCCGGCGGAGGATGACCCGTCCCCGTCATCGCCCCCGTCCCCGAGGACACCGCATCCCGTCAGCGACAGCGACAGGAGAGCCGTCAGGGAGACCGCGGTGCGCGCTCTCCCTCCTTGATACGTACGTCCTGGACGTGGGCGTTGCAACGTTGTCCCCTCGGGGTACCGCGAAATGGATCTCGACCGGACTCAGATGTTCGCCGATCCGCGCCGTCTGCGGGTAAATCCGGGGCGAACATCGAGCGACGCACTGCGGTACGGAGATCGATCGGTAGGGGGAACATGACGCGGAGTGAAGCGAGGTCGTCGCCCCGCCTCCAGGTATCCTCGGTACCGCACCCGCCCCTCCCAGGAGTTGAGATGCCCGGTCGCACGAGCACGCGCTGACGTTTCAGGTCGTTCGATCCGTCATCGCGTGCTGCCCGTACTGAACGCCCTTCCGTACGCACCGCGGCACAGCGAGCCCTTCTCCGCTTTCTCGGCTCCTTCAAGGGGTTGTCGTGCCGTCTCCCTCGCGTGCCTCCGGCACCGTTCTCCGTGACCGTGACTTCCGTCTGCTCTGGGCGGGGCAGGCCGCCTCGCAGTTCGGGGCGCAGGCCGGCCAGGTCGTTCTGCCGCTCGTCGCCGTGCTCACACTCGACGCCTCCACCGGCCGGCTGGGTGCGCTGCGTGCGGTGGAGCAGGCGCCGATTCTGTTGTTCTCGCTGTTCGCGGGCGCATGGGTGGACCGGCGGCGCGCCCGTGACGTGATGGTCGTGGCCGACCTCGGGCGCGTGCTGGCGCTGGCCGGTGTCGCCCTCGCGTATCCGCTGGGCGTGCTGGGGCTTCCGGTGCTGTTCGTCGCCGCCTTCGCCGTCGGTGTGCTCGGCGTGTTCTTCGACGTGGCGTATCAGGCGAGTCTCGTGCGGCTGGTCGGGCGCGACGAGCTGGCGCGGGGCAACAGCGCGCTGGAGGGGAGCCGGTCCGCCGCGCAGATCGGCGGGCCGGCGCTCGGGGGTGCGCTGGTGTCGCTCCTCTCGGCGCCGGTCGCCGCCCTGGCAGGCGCGTTCTTCTTCGTCCTGTCCGCAGTGTCGATTCGGCGCATCCGCCGGAAGGAGGCGCTACCGGCACCGCCCCGGGAGCGACGGAACGGCCGTCTCTGGCCGCAGATACGCGAAGGGCTCCAACTCGTGGCCCGGCAACCCGCGTTGCGGTCCCTGGGGATCGCCTCCGCCGTGTTCCAGTTCTCGTTCGCGGCCCTGATGACCGTGTACTTGCTCTTTCTGCCCCGCGGGCTGCACCTCTCCGGTGCCGCCGTGGGTCTCGCGCTCGCCGCGACGGGGCCGGGCGCGCTCGTCGGGTCGCTGCTCGCCGCGCGGCTTCCCGGGCGGTTCGGCCACGGCCGGGTGCTGGTGGCCGCGGCCGTGCTCGCCGACGGCGTGATGCTCTGCGTACCCGCGCTGCACGGCCCGACCGCCGTCACGGTCTCTCTCCTCATGGGCATCAACTTCGCCTTCGGCGTCTGCAGCCAGCTGGTCAACGTGACGCTCATGGCCGTGCGCCAGGCCGTCACGCCCGTAAGGATCCAGGGCCGGGTCGTCGCGACGGTCAACTTCGTCGGCATGGGGCTGACCCCGGTCGGCTCGCTGCTCGGCGGGGTCCTGGCCGACGGGCTGGGGCTGCGCTCCGGTCTTCTGGTGGCGGCCGTCGGCCTGGCGCTGTCACCGCTGTGCATGGCGCTGTCCCCACTGGCACGGCTCGGGCGGACGCTACCCCTGTGACCTCCACCTCCGCGCCCGGCGGACGGCCCTCACAACGGCCCGCCCCCGAGGAGCTGTCCTCCGTCCACGACAAGAGTCTCGCCCGTGATCCAGCGTGCGCCGTCCCCCGCGAGGAACGCCACGGCCTCCCCCAGGTCCTCGGGTTCGCCGATGCGGCCCAGCGGGGTGGCCGCGGCGACCCTCGCCTCGTTCTCCTGCCAGAGCGCCTCCGCCAGCTTGGTGCGGACGACGCCGGGTGCGATGGCGTTGACGCGGACCTTCGGGCCGAGTTCCAGGGCGAGTTGCTTGGTGAGGTGGATGAGCGCGGCCTTGGAGACGTGGTAGATCCCGACGTCCTGGGCGACGGAGAGCCCGCCGATGGAGGCGGTGTTGACGACGGACCCGCCGTGCTCCCCCATCCACGCCTTCACCGCGAGCGACGTCCACAGGATCGGCGCCCACAGGTTGACGTCCATCGTCTTGGCGAAGCGCCCGTGGTCCTGGTCGATGACCGGGCCGTACGCGGGGTTCGTACCGGCGTTGTTGACCAGGATGTCGAGGCTGCCGTACGTCGCGACGGTGTGCTCGACGCAGGCGCGCGCGGCGGCCTCGTCGGTGGCGTGGGCACCGAACCCCGCGACGCCACTGCCCAGTTGAGCGGCTGCCTCCTTGGCGCGCTCCTCGCTACGCGAGGTGATCACGACCTGCGCGCCGCGGTCGCGCAGCGCGGCGGCCGCCGCGAGGCCGATGCCACGCGACGCGCCGGTGACGACGGCGACCTTGCCGTCCAGCGGGCCGCTCATCCCGCGACCCGCGCGTCGCGCTCGGTCTCGCGGCGACGCAGTTCGCGCAGCGCGATGGTGCGCTTGTGCACCTCGTCGGGGCCGTCGGCGAGGCGCAGGGTGCGCAGGTGGGCGTACATGCTCGCGAGCGGGAAGTCGTCGCTGACCCCGCCGCCGCCGTGCACCTGGATCGCCCGGTCGACGACTTTCAGCGCGACCTCGGGGGCGGCGATCTTGATGGCGGCGATCTCCGTGCGGGCTTCCTTGTTGCCGACGGTGTCCATCAGGTGCGCGGCCTTGAGGGTCAGCAGGCGCACCATGTCGATCTCGACGCGGGACTCGGCGATCCAGTCCTGGATGTTGGCCCGGTCGGCGAGCGGCGCGCCGAACGTCGTGCGTGACTGGGCGCGGTCGATCATCAGGTCCAGGGCGCGCTCGGCCATGCCGATGGTGCGCATGCAGTGGTGGATGCGGCCGGGCCCGAGCCGCGCCTGGCTGATCGTGAAGCCGTCGCCCTCGCCCGCGAGCAGGGCGGTGACGGGGACGCGTACGTCCTCGAAGAGCACTTCCGCGTGGCCTTCGCGGTCCTGGTAGCCGAAGACCGGCAGGTTGCGCAGGACCGTGACGCCGGGGGTGTCGAGCGGGACGACCATCATGCTCTGCTGGCGGTGGCTCGGCCCGTCGGGGTCCGTCTTGCCCATGACGATGAGCACCCGGCAGTTCTTGTGCAGGGCGTTGGACGTCCACCACTTGCGGCCGTTGAGGACGTACTCGTCGCCGTCGCGGACCATCCGCATCTCGATGTTGCGGGCGTCCGAGCTGGCGACCGCGGGCTCGGTCATCGCGAACGCGGACGCGATCTCACCGGCGAGCAGCGGCTTCAGCCACTTCTCCTTGTGCTCCTCGGTGCCGAAGAGCGTGAGGACCTCCATGTTGCCGGTGTCCGGGGCGTTGCAGTTGGTGGCCTCGGGGGCGAGGTGCGCGCTGCGGCCCATGATCTCCGCCAGCGTCGCGTACTCCAGGTTGGTCAGGCCCGGGCCCCACTCAGGGTGCGGGTGGAAGAGGTTCCACAGGCCCCGCTTCCTCGCCTCGGCCTTGAGCTCTTCGAGGACCGGCGGGTGGAAGTGCGGATCGCCCGACTCCGCCATCTGTGCCTCGTACACCGCCTCGGCGGGGTAGACGTGCTCGTCCATGAAGGCGAGCAGCCGCTCCTGGTACTCCTTGGCCCTGTCGGTCACGTCGAACACGCTTCGTCCTCCAACGGTTGTGGTCCCGCACGTCTTGGTCCGGGTCTGGGCTCGGTTCACGCGCCGGTGGCCGGCGGCCCGAGGAGGCGTGCCAGCTCCGCCTCCGTCGTGGCCGCGTCCCGGTGCACGACCCCGGCGATGCCGAGCCGCTCCGCCGCCGCGATGTTCTGCGGCAGATCGTCCACCATCACGGCCTCCTCGGGGGGCACGCCGAGGCGCTCGCAGGCGATGGCGTACGCGCGGCGTGACGGTTTGCGCACTCCGATGTCCCCGGACACCGTCACGGCGTCGAACATCGCGGGCAGGTCGAAGCCGTCGTAGCAGTGGTCGCCGAGGGAGTTGGAGAGCAGCCCGACCCGGTATCCGGCGGCCCGCAGCTTCGCCGTCAGAGCGACCGTGTCGGGGTCCGGGAGCAGCCGCTCCTGGATGCGGCGCACCAGGCCAGGACCTTCGACCACCGCCCCGTGCGCCCGCAGCCGTGCCGCGAAGCCGTCCTCGAACTCCCGCTCGCCGATGCGGCCCTCCTCGTGCGCCACGAGCAGCGCGCTGCTCTCCGCGTCCCTGGAGAGCAGCCGGAGCAACAGCCGCGCGTCACCGGCCAGTTCCGTGCCGAGCTCCTCGAATACGGTGACCACGCTGGTGGTCAGTACGCCGCCGAAGTCGAACAGGACCGCATTGCGCGTACGCACGTCACTCATCGGACCGCACCTTCGCTCTCCTCGGATTCCGTCAACGTATTTGAATCCGGGTTCAGGTTCAAGCCCTCACGGTCCACAGCCCTCGCGCCGGGGCAGGGCTGCGGGGGCGCCCTGTATGTTTGAACCCAACGTCAAGTTCAGTAGCTGGAACGCCGCACGGAGGTTCTGCGCATGACGACACACATCTCGACCGCCCAGTGGGAGCGGGTCGCGACGCGCGAGGTCGCCTCCGGCGACATCACCCTCCGCGTCTTCGACCACGGCGACGCACGGCCGGGCAAGCCCTTGGTGGTGCTCTGCCACGGCTTCCCCGAGCTGGCGTTCTCCTGGCGGCACCAGGTCTTCGCGCTGGCTGAGGCGGGGTACCGCGTGCTCGCCCCCGACATGCGGGGTTACGGCGGGAGCTCGCGCCCCGCCGACGTCGACGCGTACGACATCCTGACGCTCTGCGGCGACCTGACCGCGGTCCTCGACGACGTGGGCGCCGACGACGCCGTCTTCGTCGGGCACGACTGGGGTGCCATGGTCGTGTGGCAGCTGGCCCTGGCCCATCCGGAGCGGGTGCGCGCGGTGGCCGGGATGAGCGTGCCGGTGACGCGGCGGGCTCCGGCGCCGCCGCTGCCGATCCTGCGCAAGCGCCTCGGCGACGACTTCTACATGGTGTGGTTCCAGGAGCCCGGCGTCGCGGACGAGGCCCTGAGCCGGAACGTACGCAGGACGCTCACCGCGAGGGAGATCTACTCCGCCCGGTGGGCCGATCAGGAGGAGGAGCAGTCGCCGCCCCCGCCGTGGCTCGACGACGAGGAACTCGCCTACTACGTCGACACGTTCGAGCGGACGGGCTTCACCGGCGGCCTCAACTACTACCGCAATCTGGACCGCAACTGGGAGCTCACCGGGCACCTGGCCGACCGTCGCGTCACGCAGCCCTCGCTGTTCGTCACGGGTTCCAAGGACCCCGTCGGGCAGTTCATGCCCGCGAAGGACCTCGACCTGATGCTGACCGACCAGCGCGGCCACGTCGTGCTCGACGGCGCCGGCCACTGGATCCAGCAGCAGCGGCCCGACGACGTGAACGCCGCTCTCCTCGAGTTCCTCTCCACGGTCGGCTGATAACCTCCGCTGCCACCGATACGTACAGGTTCGACCGACAGTGAATGGATCGCAGTGGCTGCCCAGGCCCCGGCCGCAGACGGCGGTCAGAAGCAACCGATCACGCCCCGCAGCGCCCGCGGCGTCAGGACGCGCAACGCCCTGATCGCCGCCGCGCGCGAGGTCTTCGAGCGCGACGGGTATCTGGACGCCCGCATCACGGACATCTCGAAGGCGGCGCACGTCGCCTCCGGGTCGTTCTACACGTACTTCAACAGCAAGGAAGAGATCTTCCAGGCGCTGGTCGAGCAGGTACAGGAGGAGATGCTCCACCCGCACCTGCGCGAGCGCACCGGCATCACCGATCCCCGTGAGCTCATCGACGCGTCGAACCGCGAATACTTGCGCGCGTACAAGAAGAACGCCCGCCTCATGGCGCTCTTCGAGCAAGTCGCCCAGGTGGACGAGCAGTTCATGGCGCTGCGCATCGAGCGCGGCAACGCCTTCGCCCGGCGCAACGCCAAGCTGATCCGGACCCTCCAGGAGAATGGTCAGGCCGACACCGGCCTGGATCCGCTGATCACCGCGCACGCCCTGTCGGTGATGGTGAGCCGCATGGCCTACATGGTGTTCGTGCTCGGGCAGCGCATTCCCTACGAGCGGCTCGTCACGACGCTCAACACAATCTGGGAGAACGGGCTGCGGCTGCGGGACCCGGCGCCGCCCGAGGACTGACCGGCGGCGGGGCTCCGGACGCGCCGCTACCAGCCGCGCGCGGACTCCAGCAGGTGGTCCCTGACCAGGGCGACGTGCGGGTTGTCCGAGGAGCCCGGCCGCTGCACGAGGTAGCCGGTGTTGATGGGCGGGTCGTCCGGATCGGCCAGCAGCACCAGGGCGCCCGACGCGAGCTCGTCGAGGCAGAGGTAGCGCGGCAGCACGCTGAAGCCGACGCCGCCGACGACGGCGCCCTTGACCGCGCGCAGGTCGGGCATGGTGACGGCGGGCTTGCAGACCAGCCGCTTGCCGAAGACGTGGCGCCAGTAGCGGCGGACGATGGGCAGATCCTCCGCGTACGCCACCAGGGGGACGCCGTGCAGCGCCGCGGGCCCGTCGGCGGCGAAACGCGCGGGCCCGCCGATCCGCTCGACCCAGGCCGCCGACGTGACCAGGACGAACTCCTCGTCGGCCAAGGGCACGGCGGCGAGGGCCCGGCCGCGCGGCCGGGTCGTGGCGATCAGCAGGTCGTGGCGGCCCGCACGCATCTCCTCCAGGAGCTCCTCCGTCAGTCCGGTCGCGATCCGCAGCAGCACCCCCTTCTCCACCAGAGGCGCGAGCCGGGGCAGCACACAGTGGGAGAGGAGCTCCGCGGGGCCCGCCACGTGCACCGGCTCGGCGGAACCGTCACCTCCGTGGCCCGCGACCTCCGCGAGGGCGTCCAGGGGGTCGATGACGCGGGACGCCAGCTCGTCCGCGAAGGGCGCGGGAGCGGCGCCGCGCGGCAGCCGCTCGAACAGTTCCCGGTCGAGCTGTCGCTCCAGGGCACGGATCTGCGCGGTGACCGTCGGCTGCGACAGGCCCAGGAGCCGCGCGGCCGCCGTGAAGGACCCGGAGCGGTAGACCGCCAGGAACGTGCGCAGCTGGTTCAGGTCCAGGGGCGCGGTGCCGTGCGCACCGCCCGGCGCCCCGGCCCCCGCCCCCGGGGGCCCCGCGTCAGCGTTCGTCTTTCCCATGCTCAGGAGCCTAAGGGCTGACCAGGGGGCGCACCTCGTCCGTGACGAAGCGGATGAATCCCTCGGGGTCCGGTTCATCCGCGGTGGGCTGCAGGACGACCGTGTCGGCGCCCGCCTCGGCGAGCCGCCGGACGGCTTTCGCCACGTCCTCGGCGTCCCCGGCGGCGCCGAGTGCGGCGACCCCGTCCAGGCCTTCGCGCCGCTGCTCGGCACGGAGCCGGGCCTCGGCGTCGGGCCCGGTCGCGGTGAGGAGGTAGACCACTACGGGGTGCGCCCCTTCGCGTCCGGCCGCCTCCCTTCCTTCCGCGATGAGTTGACGTGCCCGGCGCACCCCTTCCGGTGTCGTGCTCGCGTCCAGGATGGTGCCGTCGGCGGCCTCTCCGGTGAGCCGTACGGAGCGGGGGCCGCGCGCACCGGCGTAGACGGTGGGGGCCGACGCGGGCGGCCAGTCGAGCTTGACGCCGTCGAGGTGGACGTACCGCCCCCGAACCGTGACGCGTTCGCCGGCCAGCAGGGCGCGCATCGCGTCGAGGTGCTCGCGCAGCAGGGTCAGCGGTGACTCGGCCCGCGCGCCCACCTGCCCCATCCAGTCCTGTACCCCGTGCCCGACGCCGAGCATGACGCGGTCCGGGAAGAGCCGGTGCAGTGTGGCCGCCTCCATCGTGGTGAGGGCGGCGTTCCGCAGCGGCACGGGCAGCAGTCCGACGCCCACACGCAGCCGCTCGGACCAGGCGAGGGCGGCGGCCGCGCTCGCGATGCCGCTCTCCAGGAAGCAGTCCTCCCAGAGCCACAGCTCGTCGAGGCCCGCCTCCTCGGCCGTGCGCACCATGGCGCGCAGGCGCTCGGGGGGAAGCTGGGGACGGAACACCACGCCGAGAGTCGTCATGACGCCTTCCTATCTCGCTCCACGCCGACGATCAACAGCCTTTCCGTGTAAGGGTTGTCGTGCACAAGGGCGTTACATGAGAGTGATCGTCATGAGTCAGCCCACCGCCCAGGCCACCGATCAACCCGCCTCGCTCTCCACCCACGTCCGGAAGGCGGTCGAGGCCGACCTGCCCGAACTCGTGCGCCTGCGGGCCCTGCTCTTCGAGACCCTCGGCGGGGAGTACTTCAACCCCTCGCCCGGCGAGGACGACTGGCGCCACGAGCTCGCCCGCGTGCTGAAGGAACAGCTGACCGCGGACGCCGCGCGCATCCTCGTCGTGGACGGCGAGCACGGGCTCGCCGCCTGCGGCATCGGCACCGTCGAGCAGTGGTTCCCCGGCCCCCACAACCGCAACGGCCGGGTCGGCCACGTGATCGGCGTGGTCACCGACCCCGCGTACCGCCGACGCGGTCACAGCCGCGCGATCATGCGAGCCCTGCTCGACTGGTTCCGCGCGCAGGAGGCCTCGCGCGTCGACCTGTACGCATCCCCCGAGGGCGAACCGCTCTACCGGAACCTCGGCTTCGTCGACCATCCCGACCCGGCGCTGTACTGGCGCCCCTGATGGCCCATCGACGGCCGGGCCCGTAAGGTGACCCGTGCAGCTGGTTCGCCCCGTCCGCCAGACGGGAGCGTCGCAAGAGGGAACCCGGTGGGAATCCGGGACTGCCCCGCAGCGGTGAGCGGGAACGACCGCCGTCACACGCACTGGGACCGTAGAACGGTCCTGGGAAGCGACGGCCAGTAGGCGTCCTCCCCCGGGAGGATGTGCCCGCGAGTCCGAAGACCTGCCCGCTGTCCGCGCGCGAACCGTTTCGGGCGCGGATATTCCGGTGACCTCGAGGGCGGGTCGGCGCACACATCGGACGGACGACCGCGGCTTCCGCGCGAACCCGTACCGTCCGGTCAGTGCTTCCCTTCGCGCTCTCGTCCCGTCCCCGGGATCTCAGGGATTCATCTCGCGAAGGAGATCTCCGTGACCACCACACCCGCGGCCGCGACAGCACGGGCCACCGTGTACGGCTACCCCCGCCAGGGCGCGAACCGCGAACTGAAGAAGGCAATCGAGGGTTACTGGAAGGGCCGCGTCACCGCCGACGCCCTCCGTACCGCCGCCGCCGACCTCCGCCGCGCCAACTGGCGGGACCTCGCGGAGGCCGGCATCGGCGAAGTGCCGACCGGCGACTTCTCGTACTACGACCACGTCCTGGACACCACCGTCATGGTCGGCGCCGTCCCCGAGCGGCACCGCGCCGCGGTCGACGCGGACCCGCTCGACGGCTACTTCGCGATGGCGCGCGGCACGCAGGACGTGGCGCCGCTGGAGATGACGAAGTGGTTCGACACCAACTACCACTACCTGGTGCCCGAGTTGGGGCCGAGGACGGTGTTCGGCGCCGACTCCGGCAAGCAGGTCGGCGAGTTCAAGGAGGCGCGGGCGCTCGGTCTGCCGGCCCGGCCCGTCCTCGTCGGTCCCGTCACCTACCTGCTCCTGTCGAAGCCGGCGCCCGGGGTGGCCGCCGGCTTCGACCCGCTGACCCTCCTCGACCGGCTCCTGCCGGTGTACGCCGAGGTGCTCGCGGACCTGCGCGCGGCGGGCGCCGAGTGGGTCCAGCTCGATGAGCCCGCCCTCGTCCAGGACCGCACACCGGCCGAACTGAACGCCGCCGAGCGCGCCTACCGTGACCTGGGCGCCCTCACCGACCGCCCCAAGCTGCTCGTCGCCTCCTACTTCGACCGGCTCGGCGATGCCCTGCCGGTGCTCGCCAAGGCGCCGGTCGAAGGGCTCGCCCTCGACTTCACCGAGGCGGCCGCCGCCAACCTCGACGCGCTCGCGGCCGTGGGCGGACTGCCCGGCAAGCGGCTGGTCGCCGGTGTCGTCAACGGCCGCAACATCTGGGTCAACGACCTGGAGAAGTCGCTGGCCACGCTCGGCACCCTGCTCGGTCTCGCCGACCGGGTCGACGTCGCCGCCTCCTGCTCCCTCCTCCACGTCCCCATCGACACGGCCCTCGAACGGGACATCGAGCCGCAGATCCTGCGCTGGCTCGCCTTCGCCCGCCAGAAGACCACCGAGATCGTGACCCTCGCCCGGGGCCTGGCCAGGGGCACCCACACGATCTCCTCCCAACTCGCGGCGAACCGCGCCGACCTGGCATCGCGGGCGGCCTCCCCCATCACCCGGGATCCGGCCGTCCGCGCCCGCACCGGGGCCGTCACCGACGCCGACGCACGGCGCTCGCAGCCGTACCCGGAACGGACGGCGGCCCAGCGCGCCGCCCTCGGCCTCCCGCTGCTGCCCACGACGACCATCGGCTCCTTCCCGCAGACCGGGGAACTGCGGACGGCCCGCGCCGATCTGCGGGCCGGACGGATCGACGGCGCCGGGTACGAGGAGCGCATCAGGGCCGAGATCCAGGAGGTCGTCCGCTTCCAGGAGAAGGCGGGCATCGACGTCCTGGTGCACGGCGAGCCCGAGCGCAACGACATGGTGCAGTACTTCGCCGAACAGCTCACCGGCTACCTCGCCACACAGCACGGCTGGGTCCAGTCGTACGGCACCCGCTATGTGCGGCCGCCGATCCTCGCCGGTGACATCTCCCGGCCCGAGCCGATGACGGTGCGCTGGACGACGTACGCCCAGTCCCTGACCGGCCGTCCCGTCAAGGGCATGCTGACCGGCCCTGTCACCATGCTCGCCTGGTCCTTCGTCCGCGACGACCAGCCGCTCGGCGACACCGCCCGCCAGGTGGCGCTCGCCCTGCGCGACGAGGTGAACGACCTGGAGGCGGCCGGGACCCCGGTCATCCAGGTCGACGAGCCCGCGCTGCGCGAAACGCTGCCGCTGCGCGCCGCCGACCGCCCCGCCTACCTGGCCTGGGCCACCGAGTCGTTCCGCCTCACCACCAGTGGGGTGCGTCCGGACACGCAGATCCACACACACATGTGCTACGCCGAGTTCGGCGACATCGTGCAGGCGATCGACGACCTCGACGCCGACGTCATCAGCCTGGAGGCGGCCCGCTCCCACATGCAGGTCGCGCGCGAACTCGCCGCCCATGGGTATCCGCGCGAGGCGGGCCCGGGCGTGTACGACATCCACTCCCCGCGCGTGCCGAGCGCCGAGGAGGCGGCGGCGCTGCTGCGCAAGGGGCTCGACGCCATCCCGGCCGAACGGCTCTGGGTCAATCCCGACTGCGGCCTCAAGACGCGCGGCTGGCCCGAGACCCGTTCCTCCCTGGAGAACCTGGTCGCGGCCGCCAGGACGGTCCGAGAGGAGTTGTCCGCGTCCTGACGCGGTGTGAGATGCCGGGCGGGTGGGGCAGCGTGCGGCCCCACCCGCCCGGCAGGGCACTCGCACACGCCCAACCCCCTCTGTACCGCGTCGCACTGTGGAAGGATGCGCGCAGCAGAGAAACATTCCGCGTCTCCCTTCCGAGGCCGCCGCCATGAGTCAAGTTCCCTCGGTGCTGTTCGTCCTGTACGTGGCCTGCGCCGTGTGCAAAGGACGGGTCGCGCACCTCGAGTTCACACCGCCCGGCACGGAGCCCGTGAGCATGCCGCGCTGGAGCGAGTTGAGCCGCGCCGCCTACGCCGCGTCGAGAAACCCCTCCCTCTGGTGGTTCACCGTGGAGAGCGAGGCGTACACGAACGGCGCCGGTGAGAACATCACCGCCGACGACGCGGGCCGCTACCGCAACGCCTTCCGCTATCCACGCACCTTCGCCGGCGTCCACACGGCCGGCCTCAAGGGGGACGCGGGCTTCTGCGCGGAGTGCGACGTCCCCTACTGCGCTCGGCACTGGCGTCCGGACGAGGCGGACGGCGACGGAGCGGTGTGTCCGCTGGGACACCGGCGCTGACGGACTCGTCTCCTCGCGCTCGCGGGGTACGAGAACACTCCTGCGTTCTCCGAGTGCACAGGAGGTGCACGTGTTCGAAGGTTTCGAGTTGACGCGCCGGGCGGGAGACGGGGTCCTGCTGCGGGTGCGCCACGGCGGCAGCGGACCCGCGGTCCTGCTCCTGCACGGCCATCCCCGCACGCACGCGACCTGGCACCGCGTGGCTCCCCTGCTGGTCGCGGCCGGCCGCACGGTGGTCTGCCCCGACCTGCGCGGCTACGGCGAATCAGAGAAACCCCCGACCGACCCGCGGCACCTCCCGTACTCCAAGCGCGCCATGGCCGAGGACTGCCTGGCGGTCATGCGCGGCCTCGGGCACGAGCGGTTCGCCGTCGTCGGGCACGACCGGGGCGCGTACGTGGCGACGCGCCTCGCCCTCGACCACCCGGAGGCCGTGTCCGCCGTCAGCGTGCTGGACGCCGTGCCCATCGGGGAGGCCCTGCGCCGCTGCGACGCGACGTTCGCCGCGAGCTGGTGGCACTGGTTCTTCCTCGGCCAGACCGACAAGCCCGCCGAACGCGTCATCAACGCCGATCCCGACGCCTGGTACAAGGCCACCGCGCAGGACATGGGCGCCGAAGCCTTCGAGGACTACAGGCGCGCGATCCACGATCCGGCCACCGTGCACGCCATGTGCGAGGACTACCGCGCCGGTCTCGGCATCGACCGCGAGCACGACGACGCCGACCTGCGGGCCGGCCGGCGCATCGGCTGTCCGCTCCAGATCCTGTGGGCCACCCACGACGACATGACCGACCTCTACGGCGACGTGCTGAGCGTCTGGCGCGACTGGGCGGGCGACCGGCTCGAGGGCGGCCCGATCTCCTCCGGACACCACATGGCCGAGGAGGCCCCCGCCGAACTGGCCGCCGCACTGGCCGCCTTCTGGCGCCACGTGCCCGATGGCCGGCGCTAGTTCACCGTCAACTCCGCGACCCCGGAGTGCTTCTTCGCACCCTCTTCGCCGCGCACCGTCACCCGTACGTACCGCGCGAGCCGGGCATCGTCCGCCTCCGCGCGGTGCCAGTGCCGGCCGTCGAGGGAGAGCTCGACGGTGTGGGCGGCCGGCTCGGTGTCGGTCCAGGTGGGGGTGACCTTGTCGACACGGACGGGCTTGCCGAGGTCCGTCGTCAGGGTGCCGCGCGCACCGTCCGGGACCCAGGCCGTGGCCGAGTTGCCGTCGACGGCGGCGCCCGCGTACAGGCCGGGCTGCTCGGACGAGGCCTCGGCGGTGGTGCAGCGGGCCGCGTTGGTCGTGGGGGTCAGGTCGGGGCGGCGGGTCTTGAGGACGGCCGGGGCGCCCTTGCTGACGATCTGCTCGCCCTGCGGGGTGTCGAGCGTCATCGGCTCGCCGTCGGTGAGGCGCACGGTGGTGCGGTGCGCGCCGAGCTCGATGTCGTACGTGCGCCCCTGCCAGGCCAGTCCGCGCAGGGTGACGCCGCGGCCGAGCTGCGGAGGGAGCATCGGGTCCAGGTGGAGGCGGTTCTCCCGCATCCGCATGCCGGTCAGGCCGTTGGTGAAGGTCTGCAGGAAACCTCCCTTGCCGGTCAGGAAGTCGTGCGCGGGCGAGCCCGACAGGGGATCCTCGGCGCCCGCCTTGTCGCCGCGGGCCTCCGAGAACTGGGCGAAGGGGCCGCGTACGAACGGCTTGATGGAACGCTCGAGGTAGGTGTACGTGGAGCAGCCGGGCTCGCCGATCCCGGCGGCGTCGATGGCGTGCACGGAGTCCGTCATGGCCGGGCCGTCCGGGTCGGTGCGCTGCGCGTAGTAGTCGAGGGTGGCGGCCGCAGAGCCCTCGGGCATCTTCCATTCCAGCGGGTACATCAGGAGAACGGTGTCGGCCTGCTTGATGGTGCTGCCGTCGTAGCCGTCGTACTGCTGGAAGACCTTGCGGCGCTCGTCGTACGGGATCCGGATGCGGTCGGCGACGGTCTTCCACTCGGCGGGGGCCCGCTTGCCGAGCAGTTCGGCGGCGCGGGTGGCGTGGCGCAGGGCGGTCACGGCGCCGGCGTTGGTGAAGACCGCGTCGTCGACGCCGTTGCTGTACTCGTCGGGTCCCGCGGTGTCCTTGATCGAGTAGCTGCCGTCCTTGTTGCGGCTGACGCGGCCCGCCCAGAACTCGGCGATGCCCTTCATCACCGGCCAGCCGCGCTCGCGCAGCCAGCGGGTGTCCTTGGTGGCCAGGTAGTACTGCCAGGTGGCCAGGGAGATGTCGGACTGGAGGTGGACCTGGGTGCGGCAGTGCGGCGGATCGACGCTGTGGCACTCCTCGGCGAGGTTGCCCGAACTCCCGCTGTTCCAGGGGTAGAAGAGCCCTCGGTAGCCGAGTTCGCGGGCGTTCTCGCGGGCAGTGGCGCGGGTCCGGTAGCGGTAGTCGACGACGGACTTGGCGAGTTCGGGCCGGGTGGCGAGCAGGGCCGGGTACATCCAGGTCTCGGCGTCCCAGAAGACGAGGCCCGCGTAGTTGTCACTGGTCAGGCCCGCCGGGGCGATGCTGTTGGCCGCGCCCTCGCGGGTGTTGGAGAGCAGCCCGTACTGCGCGGACCGCACCCACGACTGCATCTCGCGCCGCCCGCGCACCTCGATGTCGCTGCGCCACAGCCGCGACCAGGCCGCGGTGTGGGAGCGGAGCAGGGCCTGCCAGCCGCGGTCGGCGGCGCGCCGCGAGGTGGCGGTGGCGTCCCGGCGCGGCGTGCGCGAGGTCAGGGCCGTGTCGACGCCCACGTACTTGGTGAAGTCGTACGACTGCCCACGCCTGACGGGAAGGGCGAGCGCCTGACGTGCACTCAGCTCCTTGGCCCCCTTGGCTTTTTGGGCCTTGGCGGCGTGTGCTCCGCGCCCGGCGCGCAGGGTGGAGGCGACGGCTCCGTCGACCTTCGTGCCGTCCGTGCGGAACGCCACGTCCATGCTCGGTGCGGTCCGGCCGCCGCGGTGCTCGCCGGTCCGGTCGCCGCCACCGGTCTGCTGGACACGCCGCGCGCCGCGGCCGTCCAGCATGTCGGTGACGGTCGCCCTGCCGCTCCAGTGCGGCGTCATGCTCATGCGGACGGCGCCCACGTGCGGGTTCACTCGGTCGGCGAGCACCTCGTACACGAGGTCGGTGCGGCGGCCGTCGGTGGCGGTCCAGGTCAGCGACGTACGGACGAGGCCGCAGTTGAGGAAGAGCGACTGACGGTAGTCGGAAATGTGTCCGGCCGGTGTCGAAGAGTTGAAGGTATCGGCATGGGCCCCGCCCGTGCTGACGGTGAGCGCGGTCCAGTTGGGCAGCGCGGCTACGGCCTGCCGGTCCTCGGCGGTCTTCTTGTTGTGGGCGTACAGGCCGGACACGAAGGAGCCGTCGTAGCGCGGGGTGAACAAGGGCCAGCCGGTCTTGGCCTCGCTGTCGCTGTAACCGGCCCCGTTCGGCGGCACGCGCTGGCCCAGATAGCCGTTGCCGACGAAGGGGTGGTGGGTGTCGGAGGCGTCGGAGCGGGTGGTCGTGGTGAGCGTCCAGCCGTCACGGGCGCCGCCCTTGTCGCCCTTCCGGCAGTCCGGGGCCGCGGCGTTGTCGGTGCTCCGCGCCGGCTGGGAGGCGGCCGGCGGCACCGAGGCGACGAGGGCTCCGGCCAGTAGCACCGCGGTCAGTCGGGCGGCACGCGGCAGCGCACCGAGGGAGTACGTCATTGTTCTCCGTCACTCTGGTTCACCTGCGAGGGTCCAGGGACCATAAATTTCCTGAACGAGTCACGTCAATAGCTGAGCGTTATCGGTCAAGTGTCGAAGACATAAGAGACAGTCGGGCTCACCGGGTGTGTCGGGCTTTTCGTGTCGGCCGGTTCAGCGTCGCGTGCCGCCGAGCCCGCAGAGGGCGAGTTCCTCGGGCGTGATGGGCGCGTGCCGCTGCGCGTGTCGGCCCGGGCCCCGGGCGACGCCGAGCAGCACCGCGGGCCTGGCAAGGCAGGTGAGGGGCGCGGACAGTGTCATGAGGTCGGTCAGCGCCCGGAGGACCGCCGGGTCGCCGGTGGCGGCCCGCATCATCCGCTGGGTGTAGCCGCGCAGCAGTCGGGCGGCCGGCGGCGGGCGTTTGCCGCTGGTGCCGGGGTAGTTGAGGTCCTCGCCGGTGGCCAGGCCCCAGGGTCCGGCCGTCGCGCGGGCCACCTCCCGCTGGACGTGCCGGGCGAAGCCCGCGGCGTGGACCGGGCGATCGCGCCGGGCTCGGTCCAGCACGGCCGCGCTGTGCGCGGCGACCGACAGGCCCTGACCGTAGACGGGGTTGAAGGTGGCGACCGCGTCGCCCAGGACCAGGAACCCTTCCGGTGGGGCGGTGAGCCGCTCGAAACGGCGGCGCCGGTTGACGGTGCTGCGGGTCAGGTGGACGTCGGTCAGGGGTTCGGCACGGGCGATGAGGTCGGCGATGAGAGGGTCGCGCAGGGTGCGGGCGAACGGCTCGAAGTCCGCGGCACGCCTGGTGGGTTCGGCGCCGCGGGTGCCCGCGACGGTGACCAGCCAGCGGCCGCCCTCGACGGGCAGCAGGGTGGCGGCCCGGCCGGGGGTTCCGGAGCGGGGGTCGGGCTGGATGCTGACCATGGGGAAGCGTTCCGTGCCCGGTGGCGCCCGGAAGAGCCGGGTGGCGTAGACCTGACCGGCGTCCACCGTCTCCTCCTGTATGGCGGGCAGTCCGAGGCGGGCGAGGTGGTGGGGGGCCTGCGAGCCGCGGCCCGACGCGTCGACCACCAGATCCGCCGCCAGCTCCTCGACCGCGCCGCCGCCGGTCTCCCGTACGGCCACGCCTGCCACGCGCCGCCGGTCGCCGAGCAGTTCCACCGCCTCGGTGCCGTCCCGCAGGGCCACGCGCGGCAGGGCCAGGACGCGTGCGCGCACCACCGCGTCGAGCAGGTCCCGGGTGCAGGAGACGAGGAACTTCGTGTCGGGCCTGCGCGGGAACCAGCCTCCCGGCCCGAGTACGACGATTCCGTCCGACACCCCCACGCGCCGTGCGCCCGCGGCCACCCACGCGTCGACCGTGCCCGGGAGCAGGGCCTCGATGACGTGGGCGCCGCCGGACATCATCAGGTGGGCGTGGCGGGCCTGCGGCAGCCCCCGGCGTGGTGCGGTCCCCGCCGGCATGCGGTCCCGGTCGACGAGCACCACCTCGTCCACCCGGCCGGACAGGACGCCCGCGGCCAGCATCCCGGCCATCCCCGCGCCGAGAACCACCGCGCGCCCGCCCCTGTCCGGCATCCTGCCCTGCGCCCTCATGACCACGACCTTCCCTCGTGCACGCCTGCCCAGTACGGGAGTTGAGCCCAAACTGCGGGTTGCGCGCTCCCGGCACAAGCAGCGAACCGGACCCTGCGGGCCGATGCCGGGGAAAAGGCCGTTGTCAGTGCCTCCCCATAGAGTGAAGACATCACTCGGGGAGCTTCGGAGGGGGAGCAAAAGCATGTCCGCAAACAAAATCCAGCACAAGGTGAATCACGTCGCGTTGGTGGTGGACTGTTCAGGTTCCATGCGTCCGCACGAGAGCCAACTCATCCGCGTCGTGGACGAATTCGTGGCGGGTCTGAAGGCCGAATCGGACAGCCTCGGTCACGAGACCCGGATCAGCCTCTACTCCTTCGATCACAGGGTGGAGAACCTGGTCTGGGACATGGACGTGAAGCATCTTCCGTCCATGCGCGGCCTGTACCGGGTCAATAACGGAGCGACGGCTCTCATCGAGGCTTCGCTGAAGTCCCTGGACGACCTCGGCCACATCTGGGAGGAGTACGGCGAGCACAGCTTCCTCCAGATCGTGGTGACGGACGGCGAGGAGAACGCCTCCGGCGGCGACCGGCGGCACGACGGCGACATGACCATCCTCGGCCCCTGGCTCGACAGGATCACGGCGAAGATGGGCGGGCTCCCCGGCCACTGGACTTCGGCGATCCTGGTCCCGAACTCCCTGGCCAAGCGCACCGCCCAGAACTACGGCTTCCCGGCCGGGAACATCGCCATCTGGGACGCCGACTCCCAGAAGGGCGTCGAGGAGGCCATCGGCACCGTGCGCGCCGCCGCCACCAGCTTCCTCCGGGGACGCGAGCAGGGAATGCGCGGCACAAAGAACCTGTTCGCCGTCGGCCAGGACATATCGGTGGACGAGGTGCGCGCGAACCTCGAACCGATACCGGCCGACAAATACCGGCTGTTGAAGGTCGATCAGGAGGTCGAGATCCGCCCCTTCGTCAACTCGCACCCGGGCGTCACGTACGAACGCGGCGCGTGCTACTACCAATTGGGCGCCCGGGCCCAGGTGCAGCCGAACAAGGAAGTCATCGTGGTGGAGAAGGACACCGATCGCGCCTATACGGGGGACGCGGCGCGCAGCCTTCTGTTCGGTACGGGCATTCAGGGAACGGTCTCCGTGAAAGCGGGAAACAACCCCAAGCTGGAGGTCTATGTGCAGAGCCGTTCGGTGAACAGGAAACTCAAGCCGAATACGCGGCTGCTCATCATGCTCTGAGGGCCCGCGTCAGCGCGTTGTGCCGTCCTCGCGCGGGTGCCGGCCGAGGATCCCCTCGACGATCCTCAGCAGCCGCTCGCCCGCTCGGTCGACGCTTCCGTTCTGCGTGCTGACCTGCGCGCCTTCGAGTACGAATGTGATCGCGGCCGCGGTCTGCTCGGGGTCGGGCAGCCCGGCCGCGGCGCACATGCCGATGAGCCTGCGGGTCTGCAGGGCCTTGTGCTCCTCGATCACCTGCCGCGCGGGGTGGGAGCGGTCGGGCAGCTCGGCGATGGAGTTGATGAACGGACAGCCCCGGTGCGACACCGAGGGCAGCCCCTCGGCGATGAAGCGGGCCAGGCCGAGGATCTGCTCCCTGGGTCGGCCGGGGTGTTCGGCCTCGACCCGGTCGAAGGCCGCCTGGTAGTCCGCGGCAACGATCCGCAGCCACTCCGCGACGAGCGCGTCCTTGGTCTCGAAGTGCCGGTAGATGGCCATCTTGGTGGTCTCGGCCCGCTCGGCGATCGCCTGGACGCCCACACGGCGGATCCCCTCGCTCTGGAAGAGCTCCTCCGCCGCGTCGAGGATGCGTTCACGCGGGGGCAGTTTCGCCACCCGGCTCGGCCTTCTGCCCGCCGTCGCTCTGTCGTTCGTCACTGCCATGGCTGCTACGGTACCAATCCGTCCTGTGCGATACCGATCGGTATCATTCAGCACTCGTCGGTATCGTCATTGCTGCGTGCGCTGGAAGTGAGGGTGACAGTGAGAGTTGCCGAGTACGTGACCTTTGACGCGGTCGGGCTCGCCGGGCTGGTGGCCAAAGGTGAGGTGACCGCGGCCGAACTGGAAGCGGCCGCCCGCGAGGCCGCGCGGATGGTCAATCCGCGGATCAACGCCATCGTCGAGACCTGGCCCACCGACGACGAACCCCGGCCCGTCGAGGACGACGGCAGGGCTCCGCTGGCCGGGGTTCCCTTCCTCATCAAGGACATCGGGGTCTCCATGGCCGGAAGGCGGATGGAGCTGGGCAGCCGGCTCGCGGCCGGCCTCGTCGCCGGTGCCGACTCATCCCTGATGCGGCGTCTGCGTCGCGCCGGCCTCGTGACCTTCGGGCGTACGGCGACACCGGAGATGGCGTACAGCATCACGACGGAACCTGAGCTGTACGGTCCGACCCGCAATCCGTGGGACGTGGAACGGAGCGCGGGCGGGTCGAGCGGGGGCTCGGGTGCGGCTGTCGCCGCCGGCGTGGTCCCGATCGCGCACGCCACCGACGCCGCCGGTTCGCTCCGCATCCCCGCCGCCCACAACGGTCTCTTCGGGCTGAAGCCCACCCGCGGCCGGGTCTCCATGGGCCCCGACGCCGACGAGGTCTTCAACGGCCTGGCCGTACACGGAAGCGTGAGCCGCACGGTGCGCGACAGTGCGGCGCTGCTCGACCAGATCCGCGGCCCGGAGCCGGGCGACCCCTACTTCGCCCAGGAGCCGCCCCGGCCATACACGGAGGAAGTCGACCGCCACCCGGGCTCGCTGCGGATCGGGGTCCTCGCCCAGGCGTGGGGCGGACGCCGCACCACCGCCCCGGTGGCCGACGCGCTCTCCCGCACCGTGCGGCTGCTCGAGTCCCTCGGGCACCGGGTGGAGGAGGTGACGGTGGAACTCGGGGTCGGCTGGGAGGAGTTCGTCGTGGCCGATGCCCGGCTGATGACGGCGAATCTGACGGCCTCGGTCGACGAGCTGGCCAGCGCCTTCGGCCGGCCCGTCGACTCCTCGACCCTCGAACCGGGCACCCTTGCCGGCTACCACTACGGACAGCGGGTCACCGGCCCCCAGTTCGTCTCCGCTCTCGCGGTCCGGAACCGGGTCGCCCGAAGCCTGGCGCGGTACTTCGACACCCACGACGTACTGCTGACCCCCACCTTGCCGGAACTTCCCATGCCCTTGGGCGCCTACACCGAGGGCGCGGAGGCGCTGGACGGCCTGGGCTGGATCGACCGCCTCAACGACCGCTCGCCGTTCACCATGGCGTTCAACGTGGCCGGCATCCCCGCCATGTCCGTACCGGTGACGGCCGACGCCGGGACCGGGCTCCCGACAGGCATGCAGTTCGCCGCCGGTCACGGGCTCGAAGGCCGCCTGTTCCGGCTCGCCGGACAACTCGAACAAGCGAGCCCGTGGTCGGGCCGGACACCCATGGTGTGGGCGGGCGACGGCACCGGCCGCTGAAAAGGCGGCAGCCGTCAGCGGGCCGCCGGGGGCTGCTTGTGTGCGGGATCCAGGCGGTAGTCGGGGCATTCGCGGTTCTGACATGCCCCGGGGCCCCACGCGGGAACGTAGACGCCGAGGCTCTTGTGCCGGTGGATCGTGGCCGGCACGGACTTCTTGCAGGTCGGACACTCGCGGGCCTCGACCTCACGCTTCATCTTGACCATGTCTTTACGATATGCCGGAAATGCCCGACTGGAAAGCGGCCGCCTCTCCGACCGGCCTGCGGGAGCTGGGGTGGCTGCGGGCGCTCGGAGGCTGAGCACCACAGAACCCGCCAGGACGACGACGATGACCGCGAGACTCACCGGTGAGGGGATCTCGGGGATGCCCGGGCTGATCAGCTTGTGCGACGCCTGGAGGATGAGCTTGACGCCGATGAAGGCGAGGATGACCGCCAGCCCCTTGCTCAGGTGTCGGAAGCGGTCCAGCAGGCCCGCGAGCAGGAAGTACAGCGCCCGCAGACCGAGGATCGCGAACACGTTGCTGGTGTAGACGATGAACGCGTCGTCGCTGACCGCGAGGACGGCGGGAACGCTGTCGACGGCGAAGACCAGGTCGGCGGCCTCGATCGCGGCGACCACCGCGAGCAGCGGCGTCGCCATCCGTCTGCCGGCCTCCTTGACGAAGAACTTCGCCCCCGCGTACTCGTCCCGGACCGGAACGACCTTGCGCAGCATCCGCACCGCGAAGCTCTTGCCGGGGTCGAAGCTCTCCTCCTCACCCCTGAGGAGTTTGTAGGTGCTGTAGAAGAGGATCGCCGCGAAGGCGAACAGCACCGCGGTGAAGCGGCCGACCACGGCGACGCCGAGGGACAGGAAGACGCCGCGGAAGACGAGGGCGCCGATGACGCCGAAGAACAGCACCCGGTGCTGGTAGGCGCGCGGCACCTTGAAGTAGGCGAAGATCACGGCGAAGACGAAGAGGTTGTCGACGGACAGGCTCTTCTCCAGCAGCCAGGCCGTCGTGTACTCGGTGCCCGCCGTCGTACCGAGGACGAGAAAGACGACGGCGCCGAAGGCCAGCGCGAGGCCGACCCACAGACAGCTCCAGGCGGCGGCCTCCTTGAAGCCGATGACGTGCGCGGTGCGGTGGGCCAGCAAGTCCACCGCCAGCGACACCACCACGGTCGCGGCGAAAGCCCCCCACAGCCACAGCGGGACCTCAGGCACAGCGAACACCCTCATCACGGCCGGCGGCGAGGACACCGGCCCTCTAGTGAAAGTGTGCGCCATCGCTTCTCGCGGAGCATTCGGGCTTCCGCGTCGCGCCGGGCGGCCGCAGGATGTCGCCGGCCGCCTCGGCGACGAAGACACGGCGGCATCCGCACTCGCTCGAGCCGCCACCATCGGCCTCACCGATCAGAAAACGGCAGAAGTCAGGCCCGCTGCGCCTGCGTCCGGTCATCAGGAGCGTCGATCAGGACGACCGGTGTCGATTCCACTCGGAGCGCCCCTGGATGCGGAACAGATCACTACCGTTGGCAGCAGTTCCGCGGATCGTGTTCTCGGCGGTCCGTTCGGTGTCCAGGGGGTGAACGATGGCTGCTGCTGACGATGCGGCATCTGGCGGCACGATGCCGGTACAGCAGCTTCGGGCGGGAGACCACGCCTTTGTCAGCTACGAAGACGATGACGCGGGCCGGGACGTGGTGACCACGTTCGCGTGGACGGGGCTCGCCAAGCGCGAGAAGGTGATGGTCTTCGCCGCCCCGCAACTCGCCCTCGGTGAGGTGTGGAACCGGCTGGAGGTTCCCGGCCCGCTGCTGGGCGCCGCCCGGGAGCGCGGTCAGCTGGTGGTCAGCAGCATGCGCGCGCTGATCCACCCCGCCCCGCACTTCACCCCCGAGCGGCAGTGGCAGCGCATCGAGGAAGAGACCGACCGCGCGTTAGAGGAGGGGTTCCGCGGCCTGCGGACCTATATCGACATGCACTGGGTGGGCGATCTGAACGCCGACGTCGCGGTGATGATGCACCGCGAGTCCCACGCCCAGCACCTGTTCACCGACCGCCCGTACACCGAGATCTGCGCCTACGACAGCCGGTGGTTCACCCCCGAGGTCCTGAAAGCCATGCACAGGGCGCATCCGTGCCGGTTGCTGTCCCGCCTCGGAGCGCTGCACGCGGAGCATGCGGACGGCACCGTGCGGCTGGCCGGAGAGGCGGACGTCGCCACGCGCGAGGAGTTCGTCGCCGCCGTACGCGAAGGGCTGGCACGCACTTCGGACAGCGGGCGGCTGGCGGTGGACATGTCCCAGCTCGTCTTCCTCAGCGCGGCCTGTGCCGTGGACCTGCTGCGGCTGGTGGCGTCCTCCTCGCACGACGGGGTCCAGGTCCGCTGCCATCCGGCCGGTGCCCGCATACTGCGCCGGGCCGGCGCCGAGAACCTGCCCAGCCTGGTGCTCAGCGAGGTGAGCCGCTGATGACGTCGCCCGGCCCCCGCGACCTGCCCGCCTCTCCCCTGCTGGAATCCCCCCTCACCCTGGACGACCTGCCCCGGCTGCGCATGCTCATCGACCGGCACGCCGACCGCGAGGGGCTGCCCGAACCCCGGCGCGGCGACTTCATCGTGGCCATCGACGCCGTGGCCACCGACGCCATCGCCCACGCGGACGGCGGTGGCACGCTGGTCCTGCGGCGGGCCAACGGCCACCTGGAGTGCCGTATCCACGACTCCGGGCCGGAGTTCCCCGTGGGCGTCGTACCCGGCTCGGCCGCCGGGACCGGCGAGCACGCCGCGGGGAGCGGCCTGTGGCTCGCCGGCCGCATCACCGACCGTCTCACGGTCTGCGCAGGCACCGTCGGAGCCGTGGTCACCCTCGCCATGCGGCTGCCCCACCACTCTTCTCGTCCTCCTCGATGAGCATTTCGGGACGCCCGGTGACGAGGAGCCACGCGGGCAGCGCCGCGACGCAGAGCATCGGCAGCAGGTCGAGGTCCATGAGGACGACGGCGGCCGTGAACAGGCTGAGCCAGCCCTGCCGGGTGGTCGCGAGCAGGAGGCCGAGCACGGCGCAGGTGATGGCGAGCGAGGCGGGCACCGAGTCGACGAGCGCGTGCGCGAGCATGCCGAGTGTGACGCCCACGAAGACCGTGGGGAAGATCCGCCCGCCCCGGAAGCCGCAGGACGCGGCGACGACCAGCGCGGCCAGCTTCACCACGGCCAGGAGCAGGAGGTTCGCCGCGCTGTGGGCGCCGGATTCCGCGGTCAGCTCCTTCACCTCGGCCAGCCCCTTGAAGAGGGTGAGCGGGCCGCCGAGCACGCCGAGCGCGCCGAGGACCAGCCCGCCGACGGTGAGCCTGAGCACGGGATGGCCCAGCTGCCGGAACGCGCGGTGGAACAGCGGGAAGGCGTAGACGGCGAGCAGCCCGACGAGCGCGGCGCACGAGCTGATCACCATGGCGGAGACGACGTCGATCAGACGCGCCCCCGGGTAGGGAGCGACGTCGACCTGGAACGCCGGGTGCGCGACGAGCACCGTGGTCAGGGCCCCCGCGCCAGCCGCGACCAGCGGCGCGAAAAGCCTGTCCCACAACGGCCGCGGATCGGCCGCGGCACCGATCTCGGAGAGGATCAGGGCCGCCGCGACGGGCGTGCCGAACAGCGCGCCGACGGTCCCGGCGGCGGCCAGGGAGACCCAGGCGACACCGGGGGTGCGCGGCATGACCTTCATGCCGAGCGCGTACGCGAGGGCGATGTTGATCGCGGTGATCGGGTTCTCCGGGCCGAGACTGACACCGCCCGCGAGCCCGATGATCACGGCGAGCGCGATGCCGGGCAGGACCCGCGGCGGCAGCGGCGGATCGATGAGGCCCGTCGTCGCCGGATCGGGCCCGGCGTGCCCCGGCACCTTCCACACCACGAGCCCGACGACGAACCCGACCACGGTGAGCATGCCGAGGATCCAGGCCGCCGAGGTCCCAGAGACCCCGAACGCGTCCGGCAGCCTCTCCCACAGGACGTCCTGGAGCCGGTCCGACACCTCGCTCAGCGCGAGGAGCAGCAGGCTCGATCCGACGCCGACGAGCAGCGCGGGGACGATCATCGGGGCGAGCCCGCGGGCCTGCGGCGGCAGGATCATGGCTTCTCCGGTCACCACGCCTCCGACTCCGGGGCCGGGCCGCCGCCCGGGGCCGCGGCCTTCCCCGCCTTGGCCCGTACCCGCAGTGCGAGCAGCGGGAAGACGAGGACCGAGACCATGGCGGCGCCCACCAGGGCCGCCGCCTCCCCCTTCGCCAGCGCTCCCTCGTCGAGACCGATGGTGGTGATGGCGACGACGAGCGGCAGACAGGTCGACGAGTACAGGGTCAGAGCCCGGCGGTCGGCACGGTCCAGATCGCGCGGCGCCAGTACGTACACCGGGAGTCCTCGTACGACGAGAAACAGGAGCAGGAAGACCGGGAGCAGCAGCAGGGACCGGCCGCCGTCGAGCAGTGAGGCGAGGTCGAAGTCGATGCCGGTGACGATGAAGAACAGCGGGACGAGGAAGCCGAAGCCCATCGCCTCCACCTTGCCGAGGACCTCCTCGCCGCTCTCGGGGGCCGCTCCTTGGAAGACGAGCCTGGTCAGGAGCCCTGCCGCGAAGGCGCCGAGCAGCACGTCGAGGCCGAACGCGTACGACAGGGCGAGCATCGCGACGAGCAGCAGCATCACGAAGCGGACGGCGAACTGACCACTGGTGTGCAGCGTCGTACGGATGATCCGGGCGAACCACGGCGGGTGCGGGCGCAGCGCCCAGTGGACCGCCGCCGCGGTGATGACCGCGAAGGCGGCGAGCACCACGGTGGCCGCCCCCGGCTTGCGGCCGCTCAGCAGCACCGCCATGGCGATGATCGGCGCGAACTCGCCGACCGCGCCGAAGGCCATCATCACGGTGCCGAAGCGGCCGCGCAGGTCGCCGCTGTCGCGCAGGATCGGCAGGACGGTGCCGAGGGCGGTGCTGGTGAGCGCGGTGCCGATGACCACGCTCCGGGAGAGGTCCATGCCCGTCAGGGCCAGTGCGATGCCGAGGCCCAGGACGAGGGAGACGAGCCAGGCCCGGACGGAGCGGCGCAGGGTGTCACCGCGGATGGCCGCGAACTCGATCTCGTACCCGGCCAGGAAGATGAGCATGGACAGGCCCAGCTCCGAGAGCGTGTCGATGACCTCGTCGTGGCGCGCCCAGCCGAGCACGTCGGGACCGATGAGGATGCCGAGCACGATCTCGAAGATGACCAGGGGGACGCGCACCCGGCGGGCGGCGCCGTGCGCCAGCAGGGGCGCGAGCACGGCGACCGCCATGATCAGGATGAGGGTTCCCGGATGTGTCACGGCAGGGCGACGACGAGGTGTGTACGGGGGCGCATGGTCCGAGCGTCGGGGCAGCGGAGCCATACCGCATGCGGGGGCGGCCCGAGCGGGCGATCCGCGCGGGTGGTCAGAGCTGCTGAGCCGGCCAGTCCAGGAGCCGTGCGCCGATGATCGCGGTCTGCAGGGTGTACCGGTGTACGGGGTCGGCGGGATCGGCTCCGGTGAGCTTGTGGATGCGGTCCAGGCGGTAGGTGAAGGCGCGCACGCTGAGGGCGAGGCGGCGGGCGGCCTCGGCGCTGACGCAGCCGGAGTCGAAGTAGGCGGCGAGGGTGTCGAGGAGGGGCTGGGGGCCGCCGCGGGCCTTCTGCAGCGGTCCCAGGGTGTTGACGACCAGGTCGGCCATGGCCTGCCGGTCGCGGGTGAGAACCGGGTAGACCAGCAGGTCCGCGGCGCGCAGGACCGGGTCGCCGACGCCGAGCCGTTCGGCCAGTTCCAGTGCGTTGAGGGCTTCCTCGTACGACTGGACCACGCCGCCGGGTCCGGGCTGCGGGCGGCCGATGCCGACCTGGCCGCCGTCGGTGGCGGCGTAGGCCTGCTTGGCGAAGAAGGTGAGCACTTCGTCCTGGTCGGCGGGGGCGACACAGACGAGGCGGCCGTCCTTGGTGGTGAGCAGGATGTGACGGTCTCCGAAACGGCTGACCAGGGCGCGTTCCACGGCGCGCGGCGTCGGGTCGCCCTCCTCGTACGCGGCCGCGCCACGGGCCACCGCCACGGCGTGGGCGTAGGAGAGCCGCAGGCCGTAGCGTTCGGCGCGTTCCGCGAGCTTGCCCATGTCGCTGCGCCCGTACAGCAGGTCGTCGATGAATTCGCGGCGGGCCGCCTCCTCCTGCCGCACGGCGGCCCGCTGAGCCCGCTCGTACCCTTCGGCGAACGCGTCGAGACCTTGGGCGACGGCCGCCAGGACGCTCTCCGGCGAGGCGCCGGTGGGCCAGTTCGTGCGGGCCGCGGCCAGGTGGGCCGCCATCAGGGTGCGCATCCCGAGGCCGGCCTCGGCCGCCTGCTCGCCCAGGGAGCGCCGGGAGTCCAGCTCGTCGCGGGTCAGCCGGCGGCCGGTGGCGGAGGCGTCGGCGATGAGACGTGCGTAGCCGTCCAGGTAGGAGGCCACTGCGTCGTCGGTCATGATCGCCCCCGGTGTCGTGATGTCGTGCTGACGCCTTTCTAGCGCAGCGTCGACGGGGGCGTGCCAGCGGGTATGGCGAAATTGCGGCATGAGCGGTGGGTTTGTCCGAGCGGTCGGGTCGGCGGCCATCCTGGCGCGCCGCCGTCGCCCGGAGTACTGCCCTGTCCCGGCAGTCCTCGGCCGTCGGAGATGCCGGTCACCGGCATCGCGACGAATTCGCCGCCTATATCCCTTTTAGCTGTTACATCGCTTATGGGTCGGCTTGATGTGAGGTGCGTAACTTCGTGGATGTCGCCGCAACGGGGCGGCCGCTCCACGAGAAACCGAGACCGACGAGACCGACGAGACCGAGAACCGAGATCCGAGATCCCGAAGGGCCCTCTTTCCCATGCGTATGACCCCTCGCGCCCTGCGCACCAGCATCATCACCGCCACGGCCGCCACGGCCATCACCCTCGGCGCCGCCTCCGGCGCCCTCGCGGCCACCCAGCACGCGCCGGACACCGCCACGGTGACGGCTGCCGCCCACGCCAAGACCAAGGGCAAGACGAAGCGCGTCCACGTGAAGACCGTGAAGCTCGCCTCGAAGGGGCACACGGCCAAGGTGTACAAGCTGGGCAAGAACAAGTACCAGGCCGACATCCTCTTCCACGGCAAGAAGATCAGCGGCCTCAACGCGTTCGGCAGGACCGCCCTGGCCAACCTGAACGGTCTGCACGTCAAGCTCACCGCTCGCGGAGCCGTCTCCTCCTGGGTGGACCGCGTCAAGCCCGCCCCCAAGCCCAAGCCGAAGCCCAAGCCGGCCAAGCGCGAGCTGGTCCGCGTCGACACCCTGGTGGACGGTTCCAAGGCCAAGGTCTACAAGCTCTCCGCCAACCACTGGCAGGCCGACATATACGGCGGCAAGGCGGCCCTCGGCACGCTCGACGCCAACGGCCGCGCCGCCGCGGGCGAGAACAACGGGGTGCACGTCGTGCTCTCCCCCGACGGCAGGCTCAGCTCCTGGGCCGACGGGGCCAAGGAAGACCCCACCCCCAAGCCGGATCCGACCCCCGCCCCGGACCCGACGCCCACGCCGGACCCCGACCCGGAGCCCACCCCGGCCCCGGACCCGCTCCCCGACGGTGACCGGACGCCCACCCCCGACGCCGTCCCGGACGGCACGCCCAAGCCCACCGACAAGACCGCCAAGCCGAAGCCCGACGCGGCCAAGCCCGACGAGGTCAGGCCCGTCCCCACGCCGGTCGCCCCGAGCACGGACCCGGGCAAGTTCGAGCCGGTCCCCGCCGCCTGAGTCGCGCCCGTACCGGGTGCCGCTCGACTCACCACCCGGTACGGGCCCGGCCCGGGCCCCGCCCACCCACTCCTACTCCAGCGCATGAGGCGTCGGACGCCCATTTGGACCCGTGTCCTGGGGACGAGCCGATCGTTGATCTTGCCGGGCGTCGGCCGAGTGTGCTGCTCCGGCCATGCGACATGTCGCGTTGCGGTCCGCTGGACGCCCACGGGCCGCATCGAACCTTTAAAGGAGAAATCAGATGAAGAAGACGATGAGTGTGGTGCTGGGCACCGGTGCCCTCGTGCTGGGCAGCGCCGGTCTGGCGAGCGCCGACGCGGGCGCGCAGGGTGCGGCCCAGAACTCGCCGGGCGTGATCTCGGGCAACGCCATTCAGGTCCCGGTCCACATCCCGGTCAACCTGTGCGGCAACACCGTTGACATCATCGGCCTGCTCAACCCGGCCTTCGGCAACACCTGCGTCAACGACTGATCTCGCGCAGCACACCGTAGGGAGCCGCACGGCTCACCGCGGTCCGAGCGAGCGTGCCGCCGACCTTCCCTTGCGGTGGCACGCTCGCTTTCTGCTTTCTGCTTTCTGCTTTCCGCCGGCGCCGGCTCTCTCTTGCTGCGTTCATGGACGAGGTGCTGCTCGGACTCCCCGCGCGGGACCGGAAGCCGGATCGGACTCGGAACCCGCACGGTGCCTGATGTTGACGGCCGCCGCCTTGGCCAGCGCCACGGGGTTCAGGAACCGCATCGGGCCTATCAGACGCGATGCGAACAGGTGCATGTGCCGCGCCATCGACGCGTCGCGCGCCGCCGCCGCGAACATCAGACGCTCCACGGGGTTGAACGGGCGGGCCTTGGCGAAGTCGGCGGCCAGAAACTGGTGACCGCTCAGTCGGCGGCGGTGTTTGCGGGCGTATGCCGCGAGTGATGTGTCGAGGTCGCCCCGACCGATCACGGCCGGCGTGACCGCGTCCGCCAGCCATTGCGCGGACTGCAGGGCCCAGCCGCAGCCCACCCCCCACAACGGGTCGCCGGTGAGGGCGGCGTCGCCGATGAACGCGACGCCCGGCGCGGCCGGCTTGCGGCTGTGCAGGGGGTAGTCGATGGTGCCGATGATCTTCGTGACGCGTTCGCCGGAGTCGATGGGCGGCGCCTCGGGCAGGGCGCGGACGACCGCGAGGAAGCTGCCCTCCAGGTCTTTCCGGAAGGCCGGCAGCCGTTCCTTGTCCGGGAGCACGGCGATGACCGTCACCCCGTCGTCGTTCGGGAACGCGTATGCCATGTCGGGTTCGCCGAACCAGACGTGGCTGACGTCGCCGGGCAGCGGAACGTCGCGGTAGTGCGCGAAGTAGCCGAAGCGCGTGTTCTCGTACCGCCGCGCGGGCACTTCGGCGTACTTCGCCACGGCGGAGTCCTTGCCGTCGGCGCCGACCACCAGGCGGGCCCGGATGTCGCGCTCCCCCTGTGCCGTCGACACGCGCACGCCCGACGTGCGGCCGGATTCCCGGAGCACTCCGCTCACGTGGTGCCCGAGGAGCAGATCGACGCCGGGAGTCTCCGCCGCACGCGACCTGATCAACGGGTCGAGGACGCTCCGCCGAATGTTGTACGCGTACGGCAGCTCGGGTCCCGTCGGCGCCGCCCTCGGCTCGATCCATCCCCAACGGGTGTGCCAGCGCCCCTCGTTGCGGACGGCTCCCGCTTTCTCCAGGGCGGGGATGAGGCCGAGTTCGGCCAGCACCGGGTAGGCGCTGGCCGTGAGGGAGTGCGTACAGAGCACTTTGTACGCCGCGGGATCCGAGCGGCGTTCCAGCAGCGCGACGCGGGCGCCGCGCCGCGCGAGCAGGATCGCCGCGGCGCTGCCGGCGAGACCGGCTCCGCTGATGACGACGTCGTACTCGTATCCCGTGCCCTGATGTCCCGTGCTCTCAGGCTTGGTCATGCGCCGATCGATCCCCTCGAAGTGCGGATGCCGTCGGTTACATGGTGCAGCGCCACAGCTGTCAGGGGTCCGGCCGGTCGTCGTCAGGCGCGGCAGCGCAGCATTTCCAGCGGGGGGTTGGCGTGGAAATCCGCCCAATGGTCCGCACCGAACTCGCGTACGCCGGCGTCGGAGACCGTCAGCGGGACCCAGGTCAACTCGGTGAAGCCGGCCGCCCGCAGGCACTTCTCGTACACCTCGCGGCGCGGGAGGTTGGCGACGAACGAGACCGGTGGTGCGAGCAGCGCCGTGATCCGCACCTGTGGTCCCGTCTCGGCCCGCGCGCCTGTCAGCTCGCTGCGGAAGCCGTACTTGTCCGGGGCCGGGCCGTCGAAGCGGAAGTCGGGCGACTGGTTGAGCACGAAGAGCTCGCCGCCGGGCTCGAGGCTCCGGTGCACGTTGCGGCACATCCGCTCCGTGGTGGCGATGTCCGGCGCGTAGCTGAGCAGCTGGACGGCCAGCGCGACGTCGAACTGCCGCTCCAAGGGCCGCAGTTCTGCCACGTCGCCCACTTCATAGCGCAGGCCCAGCGGGTCGCGCTCCTCCAACCCCCGTGCCACTGCGACCATTTCACCGGAGATGTCGACTCCGAGCACGTCCGTGGCGCCGCGCCGCTTGAACTCCCTGCTGTAGAAACCCGTGCCGCAGGCCAGGTCGAGGACCGACCTGCCGCGCACGTCCCCCACCATGGCCAGGAAACTCGGCACCACGGCGTACTGCTCCAGCGGCAGCGCCTTGAAGCCCTCGTACGCCTCACCGATCTCGTCATACTGCTGCGTGCTCATGGTGCCGGTCCTCCCCTGTGCTGACCCTGGTTCTCTCGTCCGTCGCGGCAGTCTCCCCGCGCCCCGGCAGACCGTCGTACTCACAGAAGCCACAAAGATCAGGGCCTCCCCCTGGCCTCATGAACGACTGAACGTCGTCGGCCGAAGCTTCACGGGCTCCGGGTGGTCCCACCGCCGGCCGCATGAGCAGCGAGGTTTCCTGCGTACGCAACGGCATTCACTGCGTCGTCGGTACCACTGGCTGGACGGACGAGCGGCTGAACACATTGCGGGGCTGGCTCGTCGGCTCCCAGGCGCACCTGGAGTACGGGACCGACGGCCGGGAGATCCTGCGCGGTTTCACGCGGTTCTACACATAAGCAGACGCGCCCACACATAAGCACACACGCTGTTATCCGACTGGATTTCTATTAATCCCAACGAGTGGCTCGAATTCAGATTGTCGGTGGCGGCCCACAAGAATGACGGACCTCACGGCTGTTGGAGGTCTCGTGTCCCGCTCCGCCTCGCCCCCCACGAACATGACCACCCTGGGGTGCGCCCTCTTCGCGACCCGTTGGCTCCAAGCACCCCTGTACTTCGGCCTGGTGGCCGCGCAGGGCGTGTACGTCTACAAGTTCTTCAACGAGTTGTGGCACCTCATCCACCACGTCATCACGGGGCACGCGGACGAGACGCACGTCATGCTCGCCGTCCTCAAGCTCGTCGATGTGGTGATGATCGCCAATCTGCTGATCATGGTGATCGTCGGGGGGTACGAGACCTTCGTCTCGCGGATCGGCCTGCAGGGCCACCGGGACCAGCCCGAGTGGCTGTCGCACGTCAACTCCAACGTGCTGAAGGTGAAGCTGGCCACCGCCATCGTCGGCATCTCGTCGGTGCATCTGCTCCAGATGTTCGTCGACGTGCACCACACGCCCCGGCACGACCTCCTGTGGGGCACGGTCATCCATATGGCGTTCATCGCCTCCGCGGCCATCCTCGCCTACATGTCCGGGCCGATGGCGGCGCACGAGGCCAGGGCGCGCACCGTGAAGGAGGACGCGCACACCGTGGCCATCCCCGCACAGCGGGACGGGGGCGGGATGGCCGAGGAGGGCGGGGAGGCGGCGGAGCCGGGGGCCGGTGCCGAGGAGCGCATCGAGGCCGCCGGGTTCCCCGCCAGGAAGGTCCTCGAGATGTTCGACGAGGGGCAGTTGCGGGCGCCCGAGCCGCATGTGATCACCCGGCTGGGAAAGGTCGACTTCGTCACCCGCAAGGCGAACGTGGTGCTGCTCGGCGGTCCCGGCACGGGCAAGACGCACCTCGCGGTCGCCCTGGGGGTGCGGGCCTGCCAGGCCGGCCACCAGGTGCTGTTCGCGACCGCCGCCGAGTGGGGCGCGCGGCTCGCCGACGCCAAGGCCGCGGGGCGGCTGGGCAAGGAGCTGGCCCGGCTCGACGCGTACCCGGTGCTCGTCGTGGACGAGGTCGGCTACGTGCCCTTCGATCCGCAGGTCGCCCACCTCCTCTTCCAGCTCGTCTCGCACCGCTACGAGCGGGCTTCGCTGATCGTCACCAGCAACCGGCCGCTGGGCCGCTGGGACGAGGTGTTCGGCGACAGCGCGACGGCGTCCGCGACGGTGGACCGGCTGGCCCACCACGCGGAGGTCATCACCCTCGACGCCGACAGCTACCGCACGCGCCGCCTGGAGGGCGCGCCGGTCGCCGGCTGGTAGGGATCCGGGCCGGCGACGTTTTCCAGCCGAAACCGGCGATCCTGACCGCCGTCCATTGACCATCAATTCAGGTCAAGATCGCGGCGCATAGCGCCGGCCGAATTGAGTCCTGCGCGACAAAGCCCCGGTCAGACCCTGTGTGCGCGGCCGCTGGAGCGCACGATGACGGCCGGGTGCCCGGAGGTTTCTCGCCGGTCCGTGGCAGCCACCCCAAACCTTGAGCACAAATTCCACACATCCCCTCTCCATAGCGGCCCCGATGGTCTAGATTGACCGTGCTTCAGCTGTTCGGGCGTGAAGCAACCAGTAACGATCTTTGGGTTCAGCGCTACAAACAGCCGGTTATCGCGTCCCCGCGCCAGTCGTGGGGTGATCAATTCTTGCGGCCCCGAGCGGGCCTCGGGTGCGGGGAGCATTCGAGGTCCGAAGCCGGGTTGCCCAAGTGACGCCGAATCACCGGCTGTCGTACGCGGGGGGCGGGGGCCTCCCGGGGAAAGAACGGCGCGGCGCGGGAGGCGGAGCCTCCCGGGGGGAGAGGGGCAGGGTCGGGCGATCACGCCTGGCCTCTGGTGACCTGGGGGGTTTTGTGCGGCAGGGGGGATTAGTGAGCCCGTTTCCGTCGGCGCGCGAGCGTCTGGCGAACGGGGAGATCAGCCGGCCCGCGATCGACTGGGAACAGCGGTACCGACGTACCGTGATCACCAGCGATACCGTGGCCACCGCTTTCGTGGTGGCCTCCATCGGTATATTCTTCGGGGCCCGCGACGCGGCCAACTGGCATGAGAAGTGGGGAATTCTCGCTTTCGGCACCGAGTTGCTGGTGCTGGGATCACTCGCGGTGAGCCGGGCGTGGGCACCGGCCGTTCTCGGCCAGGGAGCGGAGGAATTCCGCCGACTCGGACGCTCACTGTTCGCGGCGGTCGTCGTACTCGCGCTCGGCGGGATAGCCCTCACGTCACGCAACATCAAACTCTGGATTTTCGTCGCGATTCCCGCGATCGCGCTTATCACCATGACCGCGCGGTATCTGCTGCGCCTTCGGCTGCACAGACAGCGGAAGGAAGGGCGGTGCCTGAGACCGGTGCTCGCGGCCGGCAGCCCGGCCACCGTGCGCGACCTGATCACCCGGGCCCGCAAACTCCCGCACCTCGGCTGGCGGGTGGACGCGGTGTGCACGACGGACACTCTCGGGCTGGACGACGGTGAGCTGGGCGACCATCTGGACGGAGTGCCGGTCATCGGCCGGCTGGCGGACGTAGCAAGCCACGTCCGCCGCGACGGCTACCGTGTCGTCGCGGTCACCCCGGACCCTCACTGGTCGCCGGACCGGCTGCAGCGGCTGGCCTGGAACCTGGAGGGCAGCGACGCCGAGATGGTCGTGGCCCCGGTGCTGATGGAGGTGGCGGGACCGCGGCTGCACGTCGACGCGGTCCTCGGGATCCCGCTGCTGCGGGTCAGCATGCCGACCTTCACCGGCGGCCGCAGGGCGGTCAAGGAGGTCGTCGACCGGCTGGGCGCGGCGATCCTGTTGCTGCTGTTCACGCCGCTGATGGTGACCGTGGCGCTGCTCGTGCTGGCGGACAGCCGGGGCGGGGTGTTCTACCGGCAGCGCAGGGTCGGCAAGGACGGCCGCGAGTTCACCATCTTCAAGTTCCGCACGATGGTGGTCGGAGCCGACCGGGCGCGGGCCGCGCTCGCCGACCGCAACGAGGGCGCGGGGCTGCTGTTCAAGCTCCGGCAGGATCCGCGGGTGACCCGGGTGGGCGCGGTGCTGCGCCGGTACTCGATCGACGAGCTCCCGCAGCTCCTCAACGTGCTCACCGGCTCGATGTCGCTCGTCGGCCCGCGGCCCCCGCTGCCGGAGGAGTCCGCGGCGTACGGCCCGGACATCCGGCGGCGGCTGCTCGTCAAGCCGGGGCTCACCGGCCTGTGGCAGATCAGCGGACGCAGTGACCTGCCGTGGGAGGAGGCGGTCCGCCTCGACCTGCGGTACGTGGAGGACTGGTCGCTCGCCCTGGACACGATGATCTTGTGGAAGACGCTGCGCGCGGTGCTCTCCGGGCACGGGGCTTACTGATGGGGAGGGACGGATCATGAGGGTCAGCGTTTTCGGACTCGGCTATGTGGGCTGCGTTTCGGCCGCGTGCCTGGCGAGCATGGGCCACGAGGTCATCGGGGTGGACGTCAACCAGGTGAAGGTCGACCTGGTCAACGACGGCAAGGCGCCGGTGGTCGAGGAGCGGATCGGCGAACTCGTCGCCGGGGTCGTGCGGACCGGGGCGTTACGCGCCACCGCCGACGTCCGTGAGGCGATCATGGGCAGCGAGGTGTCGCTGGTCTGTGTGGGTACGCCGTCGGAGCCCAACGGCAGTCTGTGCACCACGTACCTGGAGCGGGTCACCGAGCAGATCGGCGCCGCGGTGGCCGAGCGGGGCGGGCGGCAGACCGTCGTGTTCCGCAGCACCATGCTGCCGGGCACCTGCCTGAACCTGCTGGTGCCGATCCTGGAGAAGTACGTCGGAGGCACCGCCGGGGTGGACTTCGGGGTCGCGGTCAACCCGGAGTTCCTGCGCGAGGGCACGAGCGTGCGGGACTTCTTCGACCCGCCCAAGACCGTCATCGGCGAGCTCGACGCGGCGAGCGGTGACGCGGTGCTCGCGCTGTACGAAGCCCTGCCCGGCGAGGTGTTCCGGGTGCCGGTCCCGACGGCCGAGGCGATCAAGTACGCGGACAACGCGTTCCACGGCCTCAAGATCGGCTTCGCGAACGAGCTGGGCGCGGTGTGCCAGGCGCTCGGGGTGGACTCGCACCAGGTGATGGACGTGTTCCTGGCCGACCGCAAGCTGAACATCAGCTCCGCCTACCTGCGGCCCGGCTTCGCCTTCGGCGGCTCCTGCCTGCCCAAGGACCTGCGCAGCCTGGTCCACGCGGCGCAGCGCGCCGACGTCTCGGTACCCATCCTGTCCCATGTGCTGCCCTCCAACTCCGCGCATCTGCAGCGCGCGGTGGAGCTGGTCGAGCGCACCGGCAAGCGCCGGGTGGGCCTGTTGGGGCTGTCCTTCAAGCCGGGCACCGACGACCTCCGCGAGAGCCCGCTCGTCGAGCTGGCGGAGAGACTCTTCGGCAAGGGGTACGACCTGCGGATCCACGACGCCAACGTGAGCCTCTCGCGGCTGCTCGGCGCGAACCGCGAGTACATCGAGACCCGGCTGCCGCACCTCGCGCAGCTGCTCGCGACCTCCGTCGAAGAGGTGCTCGAGCACGCCGAGGTGTGCCTGGTGGGCACCAGGGACCCGGCCGTCCTCGCGGCCCTGCCGCACGGCGACGAAGGACCGGTGCTGATCGATCTCGTCCATCTTCCCGACGCCGACGCGCGTCGTACCGAACCGGGGTATGTAGGTCTTGCTTGGTGACACATCGTTCGATGACATGACCGGCGGCGTCCGGCCCGCCGGGCGCGCCCTGATCCTGGTGGAGAACCTGTCGGTGCCGTTCGACCGGCGGGTGTGGCAGGAGTGCACGACACTGCGCGACGCGGGCTGGCAGGTGGACGTCATCTGCCCCCGGGGAGAGAAGCGGGACACGGAGGCGGAGGCGGAGATCGACGGGGTGCGGATCCACCGCTACCCGTTGCGCGCGGCCACCGGCGGCCCTGCCGGCTATCTGCGGGAGTACGGAACGGCGCTGTGGCACACGGCCCGGCTCGCCCGCAAGGTCGGCCCGGTCCACGTGGTCCACGCCTGCAACCCGCCCGACCTGCTGTTCCTGCCCGCGATGTGGCTGAAGCGGCGCGGCGCGCGGTTCGTCTTCGACCAGCACGACCTGGTGCCCGAGCTGTACCTCTCCCGGTTCGACCGCGGGGAGGACCTGCTCTACCGCGGGGTGCGCGCGCTGGAACGGATGACGTACCGGGCCGCGGACATCGTGCTCGCCACGAACGAGAGCTACCGGGACGTCGCGGTGCGCCGCGGCGGCCGGCGGCCCGAGGACGTGTTCGTGGTGCGCAGCGCGCCCGCGGTCGACCGGTTCCAGCCGGTTCCGCCGGAACCGGAGTTGAAGCGCGGCAAGCCCCATCTGCTGTGCTACCTCGGCGTCATGGGGCCGCAGGACGGCGTCGACTACGCCCTGCGGGCCCTCGCGAAGTTGCGCGACGAGCTCGGCAGGACCGACTGGCACGCGGTGTTCGTCGGCGCCGGCGACGCCTTCGACGCGATGGTGGAACTGTCCCGGCGGCTCGGGCTCGAGGAGCAGGTGCAGTTCACCGGGCGCATCCCGGATGCCGACCTGGTGCGCTACCTGTCCACCGCGGACGTGTGCCTCTCCCCCGACCCGCGCAATCCGCTCAACGACGTGTCGACCATGAACAAGGTCCTGGAGTACATGGCGATGGGCCGGCCCATCGTCTCGTTCGACCTCCGGGAGGCGCGCGTCTCCGCCGGTGACGCCGCCGTCTACGCGGCCGCCAACGACGAGGCCGAATTCGCCGGGCTGATCGCGCTGTTGCTCGACGACCCGGAGAAGCGGGCCCGGATGGGCAAGATCGGCCAGGAGCGGATCGGCGGGGAGCTTTCCTGGCGGAACTCCCAGCGGTCGCTGCTCGCCGCGTACACCGCTGCCTGCCGTGGCCGCACTCCGGCGCCGGCGAGCGGTCCGGCCCGGACGGGGAAGAGGCCGCGCAGTTGAGCGACGACACGATACGCCTGGCCACGATCGGGCGGATCCTCCGCCGACGGTGGCGGCTGCTTGCCGTCCTCGCCGTGCTGGGCGCCCTCGTCGGCTACGGCACCTCCGTGCTGTTCCCGCCGCGGTACACGGCATCGGCATCGGTGCTGCTGCCGGGGCAGTGGGAGGAGCGCGAGCTGCTGACCCAGGTCGACATCGCGACCAGTTCGGCGGTGGTCGACCGCGCGGCCGCCGCACTCGACTGGCGGGACACCGGCGGCGACGAGCTGCTGGACCGCGTGAGCGCCAAGGCCGCCGACGGCAACATCATCAAGATCTCGGGAACGGCCGAGACCCCGGAGCGCGCGCAGCGGCTCTCCGACCGGGTGGCCAAGGAGTTCGTCACCTTCGCCGCACGGATAACGGGCGGCGGCACCGACCCCGAAGCGGCCACGGGACCCGAGGAGCTGCGGAAGAAGATGCGGGAGACCGACCGCCGCATCACCGAGCTCGCGAAGGCGGCCGATCCGGGGCGGACCGTGGAGAGCGTGCAGGCCCGCACCTCGCTGGAGAAGCTGCGGACCCAGCTGGAGGAGGCCATGAAGAAGCTGGACGAGGCCAACCCGGCGTCCGACAAGGCAGGCATGGTCGTCATGGGACCGGCGGCCCGGCCGACCGGCGAGGCGCCTCCGACGAGGACGCAGCTCGTCGCCGCCGGCGCGCTCCTCTTCCTCCTGCTCGCGGTCATCGGCCATCTCGTGGCCGCGCGGGCGAACCGCCGGCTGCGCGCCGAACCGGAGATCGCCGCGGCGCTGGGCTCCGCGCTCATCGGCACCGTCGACGTACCCGACGAACGGCGCGCGCACCGGCCGGCGGGGCAGGGCCCGCGCGCCCGCGCCCGCCGGTTCCTCGGCCTCGACACCCCGTGGGACGTACCGGCCCCGCAGCGGTCCGGCGACGAGGCGGGCAGACGCATCCGCTACCGGCGGGTGTGCGCCCGCCTCCGGACCCAGCTGCCTGCCCCCCGGCGGCTGCTCGTCGTCGTACCGGACGGCGACGCGCTCGCCCGCCGGGCCGCCGGGCAGCTCGCCACCGAGGCCAAGAGCGATCCGCTGCTGCGGGTGGTGGATGTCTCCGTGGACCGGCCGATGGTGCCGGACCGCGACACCGAGGCCGGTGCCCTGGTCGTGCTCAGCGCGGGCAGCCGGACCGCGGAGGAGCTCGCCGGGATCGCCCAGGCGTGTGCGGACGGCAGGCACGAGGTCGTGGGCATCGTCGTCGCCGAGCCGGTCCGGACCCGTCCGGCACGGTCCGCCGACCATCCTCCGGAGAACGCCACGCCGGCGCTCGCGGCGCGCGGCCACGCGACGGGAGGTTCCGTATGACGACGAGTACGGCTTCGGAGTCGTCGGCGGCCGTTCCGCTGCTGAACCTGCACGCGCTGGTGGTGGCGGTGCGCAGGCGCCGCCGCCTCTGGTGCTCCATGGCGCTGCTGGGACTGCTGATAGGCGTGGCGGTGGCGGTGCTGATGCCGCCACCGCCGACCGCGGTGACCAAGGTCCTGGTCGCACACAAGGAGGACCAGCCCAACGACACCGGAACGCTGATCCGCACCGACGTCGAGCTGCTGAAGACCACGCGGATCGCAGGACAGGCCCTCAAGTCCCTCGACTCGCCGGAGAAACCGGCGGACTTCATCCAGGACTACCGGGGCACCGGCCTCACCAACAACCTGATGCAGATCGATGTGACGGGTGACAGCGACGCGGACGCGGTGGCCCGGGCCCGGGCGCTGGCCGACGCGTTCGTCGCGGACCACGTGCGGCGCATGCGGGAGACCGCGAAGGCCGAGGCCAAGGCGCTGCTCGACCAGCGTGACCGCATGCGGGACGAGCTCACCGAGGTCAACGAGGCGATCGGGGACCGGTCGCCGGAGACCGACCCGGAGGCGTCGGCGAGCATCGAGTCGCTCTTCGCCCGCCGGGCCGAACTCAACTCGCGGATCGCCGATTTCGACGAGCGCGCCGCGGAGGCGCGCACCGGCACGCCGAAGCTCATCACCGGCACGCAGATCGTGGACGCCCCGCGCGCGGTGGAGCACTCCCTGCCCAGGGCCGCCGTCACCAACGCCGGCATCGGACTCGTCCTCGGGCTCGTCCTCGGCCTCGCGCTGGCCGCGGTCGGCTCGGTGGTGGCGGACCGCCCCGTGCTGCGCCGGGAGATCGCCGCGAACCTGGGCGCCTCGGTCATCGCGGAGCTGTGCCGGACACCCCGGCCGGCCCGCCTGTGGCAGCGCCGCAGGACCCGCGCGGCAGCCGAACGGCTCACCACGACCGTGGCGCGCACCGTGCGCGGCGCCGCGGAACCGGTGTCGCTCCTCGAACTGGGCTGCGCCCGGACCACCGGTGCCATCGCCAGGGACGTCGCGAGGGCACTGGCGGCGGAAGGGCCCGTGGTCATCGTCGACGGGCTGCCCGGCCAGGAGCTCGCCAACGGCCGCCCGCAGCCGGGAGACCCGAGCGTGGTCAGCGGCGACGGTGCCGCGACCGTGCCGCGCGGTACGCGGCGGCTCGGCGTCGGCTCGGTCGCGCCCGGCACGGCGTGGACCGACCTCCAGTACCTCGGCGGCCAGACCGTGCTCGTGGTGCGGGCCGGGCACGGCAGCGCCGCGTGGCTGCACACCGTGGCACGGCAGCTCGCGGACCAGCGCATCCCGGTGATCGGTGTGGTGCTGGTCGACCCCGATCCGCGTGACCGGACCGACGGCACGCTGTGGGACGGGCTGCACACCGCGCTGCGCGGCCACTACGAGCGGCTGGCCCGGCAGAACGACGCGGGCACCTCCCACGCCGCTGAGGCAGTGGGGGAAAACCGGCCTCGGACGGAGCGGCCCTCGATGCCGGCCGCGCGGGTCCCGTACAGCGACCAGGAGGCACGGTAGAACATGTGTGGCATCGCAGGCACTTACCGGTGGCCGGACGGGAAAGCCGTGACCGACCGGCTCACCGATGTCCTCGCCCACCGCGGCCCGGACGGAGCGGGCCGCTACAGCCACCCCCTCGGCGAGGGCGAGGTGCACCTCGGGCACCGCCGGCTGTCCATCATCGACCTGTCCGAGACCGGCGCCCAGCCGATGGTCTCGGGCGGCCTCTCCCTGACGTACAACGGCGAGCTGTACAACGCGCCCGAACTCCGTGCCGAGCTGGCGGCCGCCGGGGCGCGCTTCCGCGGTACCTCCGACACCGAGGTGCTCCTCGAGGCCTGGCGGCGCTGGGGCACGGACTGCCTGCCCCGGCTGCGCGGCATGTTCGCGTTCGGGATCTTCGACGAGCGGACGGGTGAACTGGTGCTCGCCCGCGACCAGTTGGGCATCAAGCCGCTGTTTCTGCTGCGGCGCGGCGAGGGGCTGATGTTCGCCTCCGAACTCAAGGCGCTCGCCGCCGTGACCGGCGGTTCGCTCGAAGTCGACCATGCGGCGCTGGTGGCCTCGCTGCTCTACTACTGGGTGCCGGACTCGCGTTGCGCGTTCCGTGAGGCGGAGAAGCTGCCGCCGGGGAGCTGGCTGCGGTGCCGGCCCGACGGCCGGATCGAGCGCGGCCGGTACTGGAACCTCAAGGACGTCGCCGGTGAGGCGCAGGAGCGGGCCCGCGCCGGTGAGCGGCCGGACCTGGCCGCCATCGTGGAGGACTCGAACCGGCGGCACCTGCTCTCCGACGTACCGGTGGCGACCTTCCTCTCCGGCGGTCTCGACTCCAGCTATCTGACCGCGCTGGCCGCCCGCGACCAGCCGGGGATCTCCGCGTACACGATCGGGTTCCGCGCCGCGGACGCCAAGTTCGAGGCGATGCCGGACGACCTGCGCTACGCCCGGCAGGTGGCCGAGCGGTTCGGTGTCGACCTGCACGAGATCGAGATCGCCCCGAACGTGCTCGACCTGCTGCCGCAGATGACGTACCACTTGGACGAGCCGATCGGTGATCCCGCCGCGATCAACACGTTCCTGATCTGCTCGGCCGCCCGGGAGGCCGGGGTGAAGGTGATGCTCTCGGGGATGGGCGCCGACGAGCTCTTCGCCGGGTACCGCAAGCACCTCGCCAACCTGCTCGCGCTGCGCTACCAGCGCGTTCCGGGGCCGCTGCGGCGCGGCCTGTCCGCGACGGTGAACCGGCTGCCGGTCGCCACCGCCCGCCGGGGATACCGGTCGGTGCGGTTCGCCAAGCGGTTCCTGTCCTTCGCCGAGCTGCCGGAGGAGACCGCGTTCCGGCGCAGCTACACCATGTACGACCAGGACGAGCTGCTCGCCCTGATCGATCCGGACCTGGCCGGGACGGTCGACGACGTACTGACCGAGCACGCGGACATCTACCAGGACAACGACCTCGACGACTTCGTCAACCGCATGTGCCTGGGCGACGCCCGGATGTTCCTGCCGGGCCTGAACCTCGCCTACACGGACCGGTCGAGCATGGCCGCGTCGACCGAGGTGCGGGTGCCGTATGTGGACGTCGAGGTGGTCAAGGCGGCGTTCACCGTGCCCGGCAACCGCAAGATCGCCGGACGGCAGGGCAAGGCGGTCCTCAAGGAGGCGGCGTCGTCGATCCTGCCGCGGGAGATCGTGTACCGGCCCAAGGGCCTGTTCAGCGCCCCGCTGCGGGCCTGGATGAGCCGGGATCTGGCACCGCTGGTGCGCGAGGTGATCAACGACGGCGTGCTCGTCAACTCCGGGATCCTGCGCCGCGACGCGCTGGCGCGCATGGTCGCCGAGGACGCCGCGGGGCAGCACGACTTCTCCAAGCACCTGTGGCATGTGCTGACCCTGGAGTACTGGTACCGCGGCGCCACCTCTGGCTCCGGCCAGAGCCAGGCGGCCTGAAACAAGCGTGGAAACAAGAGGAGCTCGGGTGAAACAGGTTGTGCAGAACTACAAGAGCGGCGAACTGGCGCTGCTCGACGTGCCGGTGCCCGGCTGCAAGCCGGGCGGTGTGCTGGTGCGGAGCGCCTACTCGCTCATCTCCACCGGGACCGAGCTCATGAAGGTGTCCGAGGCCGGCATGTCGATGGTGGGCAAGGCCCGCTCCCGTCCCGACCAGGTCGCCAAGGTCATGCAGAGCGTGGCGACCAACGGAGTGCCCGCCACCTACCGCAAGGTGATGGGCAAGCTCGACTCCTACACTCCCCTCGGCTACTCGCTGTGCGGGGTCGTCGAGCAGGTCGGCACCGGGATCGACGATGTGAAGGCCGGCGACCTCGTGGCCTGCGCCGGCAACGAGCACGCGCTGCACGCCGAGCTGAACTGGGTGCCGCGGAACCTCTACACCCCGGTCCCGGACGGCCTCGCGCCGCGGCACGCGGCCTTCGGCACCGTCGGCTCGATCGCGATGCAGGGCGTCCGCCAGGGCGAGCCGCAGCTCGGCGAGGTGGCCCTTGTCGTCGGCCTCGGCCTGATCGGGCAGCTGGTGGTGCAGCTCCTCGCCGCCTCGGGGGTCCGCGTCGTCGGGGCCGACCCCGACCCCGCGCGCTGTGAACTCGCCGCCCGGCTGGGCGCCACGGCCTGCGGCGATCCCGCGTCCGCGGCCGTGGAGAGCGCCGTCGCCGAGCTCACCGGCGGGCACGGCGTGGACCAGGTGTATCTGGCCGCCGGCGGAGGCAGCAATCAGCCCGTCGAGCTGGCCGCCCACTTGAGCCGGGACCGCGGCCGGGTCGTCGACATCGGCAAGTGCCGCCTGGACCTGCCGTGGAACGCGTACTACGAGAAGGAGCTCGACGTCCGGTTCTCCCGCTCGTACGGCCCCGGGCGCTACGACCCGGAGTACGAGCTGGAAGGGCGCGACTACCCGATCGGCTATGTGCGCTGGACCGAGCGCCGCAACCTGGCGTGCTTCCTCGACCTCACCGCCCGCGGCCGCGTCGACGTGGAGCCGTTGATCTCCCACATGGCCGACTTCGACGACGCCGTGGAGACGTACCAGCGCCTGAAGGACGGCGACTTGAAGGCGGTGGCCGTGCTGTTCCGCTACCCCGAGCAGGCGGGGGTGACGGGGGAAGCGGAGGCGGCCCCCGTGATCGCCGTGCCCGCCGTGCCCGCGGTGGACGTGCGGCGGAGTCCGGCCAGGGCCGCCAGGGGGCCGGTGCGCCTCGCGTTCGTCGGCGCGGGGAACTACGCGACGTCGATGCTGCTGCCGCACCTGGCACAGCGTGACGGCGTCGAGCTGTCCACGGTCGTCACCACGACGGCGCTGTCCGCGGCCAACGCCAAGCGGAAGTTCGGTTTCGCCGAGGCGACCACCGATCTCGACGCCGTACTCGGCGACGAGGCCGTCGACGCGGTGTTCGTGGTCACCCGGCACAGCTCGCACGCCGAACTGACCCGCAGAGCGCTGCTCGCCGGCAAGGCGGTGTTCGTGGAGAAGCCGCTGGCCCTCACCGAGGACGAGCTGGCCGGGGTGCTCGCGGCGGTGGAGGAGTCCGGCAACGACCGGCTCCAGGTGGGCTTCAACCGCCGGTTCTCGCCGCTCCTCCAGGAGGCGCGGAAGCGGTTCGGCGCCCGGACCGGCCCCGCGAGCCTGCGCTACCTGGTCAACGCGGGCCGGCTGCAGCACGGCAGCTGGTACCTCCAGCAGGGCTCCGAGGGCTCGCGGTTCGCCGGCGAGGGCGGGCACTTCATCGACACGGCGAGCTGGCTGCTCGGGGCCGACCCGGTCTCCGTGTACGCGACCGCCGCGCCCGGCAACGAGGACCTCCAGGTCGTCCTGCGCTACCCGGACGGGTCCACCGCCACCATCAGCTACGTCACCACCGGCCCGGCCGGCCTGCCCAAGGAGACGCTGGACCTGATCGCGGACGGCAGGGCGCTGCGGCTCGACGACTTCGTCCGTGCCTCGGTCTACGGCCGGAAGCGGTGGGTGAGTTCGCGGCTTCCCAAAGCCCGGGACAAGGGCCAGAACGCCGAACTGGCCGCGTTCGTCAAGGCGGTGCGGACCGGCGGACCGATGCCGGTGCCGCTGGAGTCCCTCGTCGCCACCACGGCGGCCACCCTCGCCGTGCGGGCCGCACTGGCCGGCGGTGCGCCGGTGACGTTGGCGAGTCCGCGATGACGACGGGTTCGACGAGTGCGGGCTGGTACCTGCGGCGGCTGTCCCGGATGGGGCCGCGGGAGGTCGGCGGCCGGGTGGGCGACGCGGTGCGCAGGCGGCGGTGGCGCTCCGCGCGGCCGGAGTGCCCGAGCGTGACCGGCGCCCGGTTCACCGCGGTACTGCCCGCCGGGGCGCTCGCCGCCGTGCCGTCGGACGCCGCGAAACGCCTGGTGGCCGAGGCGGACCGGCTGATGGCCGGGCACGCCGAGTTCTTCGGCGTGGACCGCGACGACCTGGCCGACCCGGACTGGTGGTACGACCCAAAGACCGGGCGCCGGGCTCCGTGGGGCTACGCCTTCGGCCTGCCCTACCGGGACGAGGACGCCGTCGGGGACATCAAGCAGATCTGGGAGCTGTCCCGGCACCAGTACCTCACCGTGCTCGCCGCCGCCTACGCGCTCACCGGGAACGAGCGGTACGCCGAGCGCGTGGCGGAGCACCTGCGCTCGTGGTGGGCGGCCAACGCGCCGCTGCACGGGGTGCACTGGATCAGCGGCATCGAGCTGGGGATCCGGCTGCTCTCCTGGGTGTGGATCCGCCGACTGCTCGACGGCTGGCAGGGGGCGGCCGGTCTCTTCGAGGACAACCCGGTGGCGGTGCACCAGATCTGGCACCACCAGCGCTGGCTGGCCGCCTTCCCCAGCCGGGGCTCGTCGGCGAACAACCACATCGTCGCCGAGGCCGCCGGGCAGGCCGCCGCTGCCTGCGCGTTCGGCTGGTTCCCGTCCTCCGCGCGCTGGCGGGACGACGCGCTGCGCTCGCTGGAGCGGCACCTGAAGAGCAACACCTTCCCCTCGGGCCTCAACCGCGAACTGGCCTCCGAGTACCACGGTCTCGTCCTCGAGCTCGGCCTGGTCGCGGTGGCCGAGGCGGATGCCGCCGGCGTCGCGGTTCCGCCAACCATCCGCCTCGTGCTGCTGCGCATGACCGACGCGCTCGCGGCCGTCGTGGACAACCGGCTGCGGCCGCCGCGCCAGGGCGACGCGGACGACGGGCACGGTCTGATCGTGGACGGCGCGGGCACCGACCGGTGGGCGTCGCTCCTCGCCACCGGGGACGCCGTGTTCGGCCGGCTCCCCTGGTGGCCGGCGGTGACCGGCACGGATGTGCGCACCCCGCTGCTCGCCGCGCTCCTGCGGCCGTACGGGAAGGCCGGAACGGCACCGGCCGTGTCCCGTCCGGCGAGCAGGCCCTCGCACTTCGCCGACGCGGGTCTGACGATCCTGCGCGGTCCGGAGGAGATCTGGTGCCGGTGCGACGGCGGCCCGCACGGCTTCCTGTCCATCGCCGCACACGCCCACGCCGACGCGCTGTCCGTGGAGGTCCGGCACGACGGGGTCGACGTGCTCGCCGACCCGGGGACGTACTGCTACCACGGGCAGCCGGAGTGGCGGCGGTACTTCCGCTCCACCCTCGGCCACAACACCCTGGAGCTGGACGGCGCCGACCAGTCCGTCTCCGGCGGCCCGTTCCTGTGGACCCGGCACGCCCGCAGCCGCGTCCTGGCCGCGGACACGCCCGGTGACGGTGTGGCCCGCTGGTGCGCCGAGCACGACGGATACCAGCGCACCGTGCACCGCCGCCGGGTCGAACTGGACGCTGCCAGCCAGGAGTTGCGCGTGGTCGACGAGGTGCGCGGCCCGCGCCGGGCGGCGCGTCTGGCGTTCCACCTCGGTCCTTCGGTCACCGCGGAGCTGGTGGCGAACCGGGCGGTGCTCACCTGGACCCGGGACGACGAGGACCGCTCCGCGGTACTCGAACTGCCCGGCCGGCTGAGCTGGCGGGCACATCGCGGCGAGACCGGCCCGCCCCTTGGCTGGTACTCCGCCGGCTTCGGGCGCAAGGAACCCGCCACCACGCTGGTCGGCACCGGATTCGCCGACGGCACGGAGGACTTCACCACCGTACTCAGGTTCCGTGGCTAGGGAGGACGCGTGGGGATGAAGTGGCGGAACCGGTGGTTGCCGGCGGCACCGCTGGCGCTGGTCGTGCTGGCGGCGACCGGCTGTACGGGCACGCCGGACGACCGGCCGGAAGCGACCGGCACGCCGTCCTCGTCCGGCGCGTCGCCCTCGTCCGGCGCGCCCGCCAAGCCCGTGGCCCGCGTGTGCGCCAAGCCCGGAGCCGGCCCGTCGAAGGCGCCGGCGGGCGCGGTGACGGTCGACCCCAAGGTGGTCGGTGACCTGGCCGAGAAGACCAGGAGCAGCCCGGCGGGCACCACGTTCTGGCTCCGGCCGGGCAAGCACACGCTCGAGCCGGACCGCTACGCCCAGGTCATCGCCAAGAAGGGGAACCGCTACCTCGGCGCGCCGGGCGCGGTGCTCAACGGCAGGAAGACCAACAACTACGCGTTCAGCGGTACCGCCGACAACGTCACCATCCGCCATCTGACCGTGCAGAACTTCGTCGCGCCGCACGACGAGGGCGTGGTCAACCACGACATGGCCGACGGCTGGGTGATCGAGCACTCGAAGATCCAGTACAACTCCGGCGCGGGGCTGATGGCCGGCGCCCGCCAGCAGGTCCGCGCCAACTGTCTGCGCGGCAACGGCCAGTACGGGATGAACGCGTACAAGACCGGTGACTCCATCCGCGGCCTGGTGGTCGAGGGCAACGAGATCGTCGGCAACAACACCGGCGACTGGGAGCGGCGGAAGCCGGGCTGCGGCTGCACCGGCGGCATCAAGTTCTGGGCCGTCAACGGCGCCGAGATACGCGGCAACTGGGTGCACGACAACCGCGGGGCCGGGTTGTGGGCCGACAACAACAACAACGACTTCCGCATCGAGCGCAATCTCATCGAGGCCAACGACGGTGCCGCGCTGATGTACGAGACCAGCTACAACGCGGTCGTCCGGAACAACACGATCCGGCGGAACAACTGGGTCGAGGGCCGCAAGTACGCGGACCGCGGCGACAACTTCCCGTACGCGACCGTCTATGTGTCCGAGGCCGGCGGCGAGCCACGGGTCAAGGCCCGCACAGACAAGATCGAGATCTACCGGAACGTGCTGGAGGACAACTGGAACGGCATCACCCTGTGGGAGAACGCCGACCGGTTCTGCAACAGCCCGGCCAACACCTCCACCGGCTACTGCACGCTGCTGGTGAAGGACACCGACCGCTGCGCGAAACCGGCGATCGCCACCGCGCCGCTCTACGCCGACTGCCGGTGGAAGACCCAGCGCGTGGACATCCACGACAACCGTTTCCTCCTTGACCCGTCGGTCGTCGAGTGCGAGACGGAGTGCGGCCGGATGGCGGTGCTCGCCAACTACGGCACCTACCCCAAGTGGTCCCCGTACAAGGGGAAGCGGGTGGCCGAGGCCATCACCCACAAGCAGCGGAACCGCTGGTACGACAACGTCTACCGGGGGCCGTGGAGCTTCGTCGCGGTCGACACCGACAAGCAGCTGGACGCCGGGCAGTGGCAGGACCCGCCGTACCGGCAGGACGCGGGCAGCACCTTCGCCGCACGGGCCGGTGATTGAGATGGGCACAGAGCTGACGGACACGGCGGTCACGCGGCCCGGCGCCGGTGCCGGCGTCGAACCGCGCCCCGCCCGCACGCCGAAGGCCGTCGGGATCGTCTGGGCGCTGCTCGGTCTCAACACGCTGGGATCCGCCGGGGCGAAGACGATCGTTCCGCTGCCCCGCTCGCTCATCCAGATGGCCACCATGGGCGCGCTGGTCGCCGCGTTCGCCCTGGCGCTCGTCCTCAATTCCCGGCTGCGGATCCGGCCCAGCGCCTTCCTCTTCCTGCTCACCCTGCTGCTCGTGCCGAGCGTGATCGCCAGCGCGGACCTGGAGGTCGGGCTCGGCGCGCTGTTCCGCTGCGGCCGCCTCGCGCTCTTCGTCGGCACGCTGTGGCTGCTCAGCCGGTGGTGGGACGGCAGCGTGACGTTCGTCCGGCACCACATCCGGATGTACTTCGTGGCGCTCGGGTCGGCGGCCGCGGGCCTGCTGATCTCGCCGGGCGCGGCCATGCCCGAGACCTACGGCGGGCGCCTCGTCGGTGCGTTGTGGCCGCTCACCCCGCCGCAGATCGGCCAGTACGCCGCGGTCATCATCGGGCTCACGGTGCTGCTCCTGCTGGGCCGCAGGACCACCAAGGGCAGCGCGGTGATGGTGATCGTGCCGTCACTGGTCCTGCTCGCGCTGACCCACACCCGCACCGCGACGGTCGGCCTGCTCGTCGCGCTCACGCTGGCGATCGGTTCGCTCGTCCTGACCAGTGCCGCAGCCCGCCGGTTCTTCGTCTGGGCGGTGCTGGTGTCCACGGTGGCCGCGGTGGGGTTCGCCTCCGCGCTCCAGGCGTGGTTCCTGCGCGGGCAGAGCAAGGAGTACTTCACCAGCCTCACCGGCCGGGCCAAGGTCTGGGACGCCCTCCTGTCGGCGCCCCGGACGGCCGGGGAGCAGGTGTTCGGCATGGGCCTCGGCGACAAGTCGTTCGGAGGGCTGCCGATAGACAACAGCTGGCTGGCCGTCTACAACGAGCAGGGTCTGATCGGCGTCTCCCTCGTGGCGTCCGTCATCGTGGTCCTCGCCGGTGTCGCGCTGCTGCGGCCGCCGTCGCTCTCGAGGGCCTGCGCGATCTTCCTGATCAGCTACGTCGCGATCTCGTCGTACACCGAGGCCGGCCTCGGGGACGCCTCGCCGTATCTGCTGCACCTGGCCCTGGCCGCCTCACTGCTCGCGGCACCCGCCGCGGCCGCGCCTCTCGCGACGGCCGCGGTCCCCCGACGACGTATCCCGCGATGGGCCCGGAGATGACCTTGAACATGCGCGACACGCACGACATGCACGACATGCACGTCTTAGTGGTGCACAACCGCTACTCCTCGGCGCAGCCGAGCGGCGAGAACAGGGTCGTCGACCAGGAGGTGGCGCTGCTGCGCGCGGCCGGCCACCGGGCCGAGGTGTTCGAGCGGCGCAGCGACGACATCGCCGGCCGGTCCCTCCTCGGCAAGGCCGCGGTGCCGCTCCTGGTGCCGTGGAACCCGGCGGTGCGCAGGGACCTCGCCGCCCGGCTGCGCGCCGAGCGGCCGGACGTGGTGCACGTCCACAACGTGTTCCCGCTCCTGTCGTCCGCGGTCCTCGCCGCCTGCGCCGACGCCGGCGTACCCGTGGTCGCCACGCTGCACAACTACACCCAGGTGTGCCCGCCCGGCACGCTGCACCGGGACGGCCGGCCGTGCTCCGAGTGCGTCGGGACGACGCTGTCGCTGCCCGCCGTGCGGCACGGCTGCTACCGGGACTCGCGCCTCGCGACGGTGCCGCTGGCGGTCAGCCTGGCGGTGAACCGGCGGCGGTGGTGGTCCGGCGTGGAGCGGTTCTTCTGCATCTCCGGGGCGCAGCGCGACCTCCTGGTGCGGTCCGGCATGCCGGCCGACCGGCTGGTGGTGAAGCACAATTTCGTGCCGGAGCCGGAGGTCCGCAGGGCGGGCCGCGGTGAGCACGTGCTGTATCTGGGCCGGCTCGCGGAGGCCAAGGGCATAGGGCTGCTCATGACCGCGTGGGACCGGATCGCCGCGGCGGGCGGTGTGGGCGTGCCGCTCGTGCTCGCCGGCGGGGGGCCGATGGAGCGGGAGGTGAGCGCCTGGGCGGCGGGCCGGGACGACGTGCGGTACGCCGGCCTGTGGGAGCCGGCGGAGTGCCGGCGGGCCGTCGCGCGGTCGGTCGCCGTGGTGGCTCCGTCCATGGCACGCGAGACGTTCGGGCTGGTGGTCGCGGAGGCGATGGCGGCAGAGGTGCCGGCCGTCGCCGCCCGTCATGGCGCCTTCGTCGAACTCGTCGAGGACGGGGTGAGCGGGCTGCTGCACACGCCGGGCGATCCCGCGTCGCTCGCGGCGTGCATACGCCGGATCGCGGCCGGACCGGACCGCAACCAGGAGATGGGCCAGGCAGCCCGGCGCCGCTACGAGCAGGGTTTCAGCCCGGCCGTCGGCCTGGAGCGCCTGGTGGAGGGGTACCGCACCGCGATCGCGGGTCGGACGGAATCAATGGGGGGCAGTAAATGACAGGATGCCGACTCTGCGGGTCGGAAGCGATGGCGAGCGTCGTCGACCTCGGTGCGACGCCACCGTGTGAGAGCTTCCTCGCCGCGGACCGACTGGACGAGCCGGAGCCGGCGTACCCGCTGCATCTGCGGGTCTGCACCGACTGCTGGCTGGCGCAGATACCGCCGCTGATCACGCCGGAGGAGACGTTCAAGGAGTACGCCTACTTCTCGTCCTTCTCGACCTCCTGGGTGGAGCACGCGCGCACGTTCGTCGCCGACGCCGTGCGGCGCGTGGGACTCGACGCCAAGAGTTCCGACGCCTTCGTGGTCGAGGTGGCGAGCAACGACGGGTACCTGCTGAAGCACGTGGTGGACCGGGGGATCCGCTGCCTCGGCATCGAGCCTTCGGTGAACGTCGGCGCCGCGGCGCGGGACGCGGGTGTGCCCACGCTCACCGAGTTCCTGTCCCCGGAGACAGGTGCGGCCGTCCGCGCCGAGAACGGCCCGGCGGATCTGGTCGTGGCCAACAACGTGTACGCGCACATCCCCGACGTGGTCGGCTTCACGCAGGGCCTGCGCGCTCTGGTCGCCGACGACGGCTGGGTCTCCATCGAGGTGCAGCACCTGCTGACCCTGATCGAGGAGAACCAGTACGACACGATCTACCACGAGCACTTCCAGTACTACACGGTCGCCTCCGCGATCCGGGCGCTCGCGAGCGGTGGACTCGCGCTCGTCGACGTCGAGTTGCTGCCCACGCACGGCGGCTCCATCCGGCTGTGGGCCCGCCCGGCCGAGGTGGCCGGTGAGCCCTCGCGGCGGGTGGCCGACGTGCTGGCCCGCGAGAAGGCGGCCGGGCTCCAGGAGCTGTCCGGGTACACCGAGTTCTCCGCCCGCGTGGCGAAGGTGCGGCGGGACCTGCTGCGCTTCCTCATCGAGGCGGCCGAGCGCGGCGAGACGGTCGTCGGGTACGGCGCCCCGGGCAAGGGCAACACCCTGCTCAACCACTGCGGCATCCGGCCCGACCTGCTCGCGTACACGGTCGACCGCAACCCCTACAAGCACGGCAGGTTCACCCCGGGCACCCGCATCCCGATCCTGCCCCCCGAACAGATAGCCGCCGACAAACCGGACTACGTGCTCGTCCTCCCGTGGAACCTGCGGGCCGAACTGTCCGAGCAGCTGTCCTTCGTGCACGACTGGGGCGGCCGGCTCGTCTTCCCCATCCCGGAACTGAGCATCGTCGAGGTGACGTCATGAAGGTCGTACTGTTCTGCGGCGGTTACGGGATGCGGATGCGCAACGGAACCGCCGACGACGTGCCCAAGCCGATGGCGATGGTCGGCCCGCGCCCGCTGATCTGGCATGTCATGCGCTACTACGCGCACTTCGGGCACACCGAGTTCATCCTGTGCCTCGGCTACGGCGCCCACCACATCAAGGACTTCTTCCTCAACTACGAGGAGACGACGTCCAACGACTTCGTGCTGCGCGGCGGGCGGACCGAACTCCTCTCCACCGACATTTCGGACTGGACGATCACGTTCACGCAGACCGGCATCGAGTCGCCGATCGGAGAGCGGCTGCGCCGGGTCCGGCACCACCTGGACGGTGACGAGATGTTCCTCGCCAACTACGCCGACGTGCTCACCGACGCCCCGCTGCCGCAGATGATCGACCGGTTCGCGCGGCGCGACGCCGGCGCGTCGATGATGGTGGTGCCGCCGCAGTCCTCGTTCCACTGCGTGGAGCTGGGCGAGGACGGCCTGGTCGGAGGCATCACCCCGGTCAGCGAACTGCCCATGTGGGAGAACGGCGGGTACTTCGTGCTCCGCCAGGAAGTCTTCGACCACATACCGGAGAACGGTGACCTGGTCGCCGACGGATGCGCCCAACTGGCCAAGCAGGGGCGGCTCGTGGCCCACCAGCACCGCGGCTTCTGGAAGCCGACCGACACCGTGAAGGAGCGGGCCGCGCTCGACGAGGCCTACGCCCGGGGCGACCGGCCGTGGGCCGTGTGGGAGCGGGACGGCGCGGGAGCGGGGGCGTGATCGGGCTCCGCGCCGGGCGCCTCGGCCGGGTCGTCGCGGTGGGCGCGCACTGCGACGACATCGCCATCGGCGCCGGCGGCACACTCCTGACACTGTGCCTCGCGCACCCCGGTATCCGCATCGACGCACTGGTGCTCTCCGGCGGCGGCAGCGAGCGGGAGCAGGAGGAGCGGGCCGCGCTCGCCGCCTTCTGCCCGGGCGCCGACCTGCGCCTCACCGTGCTCAAACTGCCGGACGGCCGGCTGCCCGTGCACTGGGAGGAGGCCAAGGCCGCCGTCGAGGAGCTGCGGGGCCAGACCGAGCCGGACCTGATCCTGGCCCCGCGCACCGACGACGCGCACCAGGACCACCGCGGCCTGGCACAGTTGGTACCCACCGCGTTCCGCGACCATCTCGTGCTCGGCTACGAGATCGTCAAGTGGGACGGCGACCTCGGCCGGATGGCGGCGTACCAGCCGCTGACGCCGGAGACCGCCGAACAGAAGGTCCGGCTGTTGCAGGAGCACTATCCCTCGCAGCGGCACCGGCCCTGGTACGACCGTGAGGCCTTCCTCGGCCTCGCACGGATCCGCGGCATCGAATGCCACGCGCGTTACGCCGAGGCGTTCGCCGTCACCAAGCTCACGCTCGACCTGAGCACTCTCAACCTGGGGGAATGAACCTTGCGCGTACTGCTCACCGGACACCAGGGCTACCTGGGCACCGTGATGGCCCCGGTCCTCACGGCCGCCGGACACGAGGTCGTCGGTCTCGACGCCGGCCTGTTCGCCGACTGCGTCCTCGGCCCACCGCCCGCGGACGTGTCGGGGCATCAGGTGGACCTGCGTGACGTCACCGCCGAGCACGTGGCCGGGGTGGACGCGGTGATCCACCTGGCCGCGCTCTCCAACGACCCGCTGGGATCGCTGGCTCCGGACCTCACCTACGACATCAACCACCACGCGTCCGTACGCCTCGCCCGGCTCGCCCGCGACGCCGGGGTGCGGCGCTTCCTGTACGCGTCGACCTGCTCCGTCTACGGCGCCGCCGGCGGTGGCGACCTCGTCGCCGAGGACGCCCCGCTCCGCCCGGTGACGCCGTACGCGGAGTCCAAGGTGCGGGTGGAGGACGACCTGCACGCGCTGGCCGACGGCGACTTCAGCCCGGTGTACATGCGCAACGCCACCGCTTTCGGCTTCTCCCCCAGGCTGCGCGCCGACATCGTGCTGAACAACCTGGTGGGTCACGCGCTGCTGTCCGGCGAGGTGCTCGTGATGTCCGACGGCACCCCCTGGCGCCCGCTGGTGCACGCCGCCGACATCGCGCGGGCCTTCGCGGCCGCGCTGACCGCGCCGCGGGAGGCGGTGCACGACCGGGCGTTCAACATCGGCAGTGAGGTCAACAACGTCACGGTCGCGGAGATCGCCGGGCAGGTCGCCGAGGCGGTGGCCGGCTCGAAGGTGGTCATCACCGGGGAGACCGGCGCCGATCCGCGCTCGTACCGGGTGGACTTCTCCCGGTTCCGCGCCGCGGTGCCCGGCTTCGACTGCGAGTGGACGGTGAAGCGCGGCGCGCTCGAACTCGCGGACGCCTACCGGAAGTTCGGCCTGACCCGGGAGGACTTCGAGGGACGCTTCACCCGTCTTGCCGTGCTCCGGGCGGCGTCCGAGGCCGGCGCCGTCGACGACACCCTGCGGTGGCGCCGATGACGACGGCCGGCGAGCAGATGTACGCGCTGGTGGAGCGGATGTACCCGCTGTGCCGGAGCATCACCGGGGACGGTGTGCGCGCCACCCTGGAGATCGTCGACGAGTACGTGCCGTTGCAGGTGCACGAGGTGCCGACCGGGACGCAGGTCCTCGACTGGACGGTGCCGCAGGAGTGGAACATCCGGGACGCGTACATCGCCGACACGGCGGGCAACCGGATCGTCGACTTCGCCGCGTCCAGCCTGCACGTGCTCGGCTACAGCGTGCCGGTGGCGGCGACCATGCCGCTGGCCGAGCTGCGCGGACATCTGCACACCCTGCCGGACCAGCCGGACCTGGTGCCGTACCGCACCAGTTACTACAAGCCGGAGTGGGGTTTCTGCCTGGCCCAGGAGACCCTGGACGCGATGCCGGACGGTGAGTACGAGGTCCGGATCGACTCCACACTCGCCGACGGCCACCTCACCTACGCCGAGCACGTGGTTCCCGGGCGGGTCACCGACGAGGTGATCGTCTCCTGCCACGTCTGCCACCCGTCGCTGGCCAACGACAACCTGGCGGGCATCGCGGTGGCGACGTTCCTGGCCCGGGCCCTGGCGGAGGAAACCCCGTACTACACCTACCGGTTCATCTTCGCGCCCGGCACCATCGGGGCGATCACCTGGCTGGCCCGCAACGCCGAGCGGATCGATCAGGTCAAGCACGGCCTGGTGCTGGCCTGCGCCGGTGACCCGGGGCAGCTCACGTACAAGCGGAGCAGGCGCGGCGACGCGGAGATCGACCGGGTCCTGCGGCACGTCCTCTCTACCTCCGAACGGCCGCACCAGATAAAGGAGTTCACGCCGTACGGCTACGACGAGCGGCAGTTCTGTTCGCCCGGGTTCGACCTCGGCGTGGGCTCGCTCACCCGGACCCCGTACGCCGGCTATCCCGAGTACCACACCTCGGGGGACAACCTGGACTTCGTCTCCCCGGAGGCGATGGCGGACACGCTCGCCGTCTGCCGCGAGGCGTCCGCCGTCCTCGACCGCAACCGCCGCTACCTCAACCTCAGCCCCTACGGCGAACCACAGCTGGGCCGGCGCGGACTGTACGACGCGCTCGGCGGCCGCAGCGACACCAAGCAGGCCCAGATGGCCATGCTGTGGGTGCTCAACCTCTCCGACGGCGGGCACAGTCTGCTGGACGTCGCCGAGCGGTCCGGGCTGCCGTTCGACACCGTCGCCACCGCCGCCGACGCCCTGCACGGCGCCGGGCTGATCAAGGCGTGACACCGATGACCGCCGAGGAGGAGGGCTCGAAGACGACGGCGCCGGCACCGGCAGGCTCCGCCCGGCGGGCCCTCGCCGGGCGGCTGTCCTGGGGCCTCGCCGACCAGGCGGCCTCCAGCATGAGCAACTTCGTGGTGGGGGTGTACGTGGCCCGCTCGCTGGGCGTGACCGCGTTCGGCGTGTTCAGCCTGGCCTGGGTGACCTACGGCGTGGTCCTCAACGTCTCCCGCGGCCTGGCCACCGACCCGCTCGTGGTGCGCTTCAGCGGCGTGCCGGACGCGTCCTGGCGCGGGGCCGCGGCCCGGGCCTCGGGCGCCGCGCTCGGCGTCGGTGCCATCCTCGGCGCGGTGGCCCTGGCGGCCGGCCTCGCTGCCGGCGGCCGCGTGGGGACCGCGTTCGCCTGCCTCGGCGTCGTGCTGCCGGGGCTGCTGCTGCAGGACGCGTGGCGGTTCGCGTTCTTCGCCGCCGGCGCCGGACGGAAGGCGTTCGTCAACGACGTCGTGTGGGGCGTCGCGCTCATCCCTGCCATGGTCCTCGCTGCCCGCGCGGGCAGCGTCGCCGCGTTCGTCCTCGCCTGGGGCGGGTCCGCCGCGGTGGCCGCGGTCTACGGCTGCTTCCAGTCCGGCATCCGGCCCCGGACGACCCGGGCGCGCGAGTGGATCCGCGAGCACCGCGACCTCGGCTACCGGTACCTGGTCGAGAACGTCAGCAACAGCGGCGCGAGCCAGCTGCGGGCGTACGGGCTCGGCGCGATCGTCGGGGTCGGCGCGGTGGGCGTGGTCCGGGGCGCCGAGCTGCTGCTCGGCCCGTTCCTCGCCGTCCTGATGGGGCTGTCCCTGGTCACCGTCGCCGAGGCGGCCCGGGTGCTGCGGCGGGCCCCGCACCGCCTCGGCGCGTTCTGCTTCGCGCTGGGCGGCGGGCAGGCCGTCGCCGCGCTGCTCTGGGGCGGGGCGCTGCTCCTCGTACCGGACCGGGGCGGTGAGCTCGTGCTCGGCGGCGTCTGGGGCGCCGCCTCGGAGCTCATCGTGCCGGTCACGCTCGGCGTCGCGGGCGCCGGCCTCGGCACCGGCGCCGCGGCCGGGCTGCGCGCGCTCGGCGCGGCCCGCCGCAGCCTGCGCGTCCAGCTGATCACCTCCGCCTGTTACGTCAGCGGCGGACTCGGCGGGGCGGCCGCGGCCGGCACGGTCGGCTCGGCCTGGGGCGTCGCCGCCGCGACCGTCACCGGCTCGGCCGTGTGGTGGCTGCAGCTGCGGTCCGCCCTGCGCGAGCACCACCAGAACACTCTCCGTGAAGTGAGGACGTCATGACCGCCCATCCCCGGCTGAGCATCGGCCTGCCCGTCTACAACGGCGAGGAGTACCTCGCCGAGTCCCTCGACGCCCTGCTCGGCCAGACCTACGAGGACTTCGAGCTGGTCATCTCCGACAACGCCTCGACCGACGGCACGCAGGACATCTGCCACAAGTACGCCGCGCAGGACTCCCGCATCCGGTACATCCGGCTGCCCCGGAACGTCGGCGCCGCGCCGAACCACAACTACGTGTTCACCGAGTGCCGCGGCGAACTGTTCAAGTGGGCGTCGCACGACGACCTGTACGCCCGCGACCTGTTGCGGCGCTGCGTGGAGGCGCTGGACGAGCGGCCGGACGTCGTCCTCGCCCACGCCGACCAGGCCGTCATCGACGGCGACGGCCGGGTGAAGGTCCCGTACGAGTACACGCTCGCCACCGCGTCGCCGCGCGCGCCCGAGCGCTTCCGCAGCATGCTGTTCGAGCCCGGCGGCGACGACTTCTACGGGGTGATGCGGGCCGACGTGCTGCGCCGGGTGAAGCCGCACGACAGCTACCACCACGCCGACCGCACCTTCGTCGCCGAGATCGGCCTGCACGGGCCCTTCCACCAGGTGCCGGAGCTGCTGTACTTCCGCCGCGACCACCCCACCCGCGCCGAGCGGGCCAACCCTTCGAAGCGGTCCCGGTGCGTCAACCTGGATCCGCGCCGGGCGGGCTCGCTGCACCCGACGCCCCGGCTGCTCGCCGAGTACGTCTGGGGCTTCGTCTCGGCGATCCAGCGGGCGCCGCTGTCCGCGGCCGACCGGCGCGCCTGCTACGGCCACCTGGCCGCCTGGATGACCAGCCGGGCCCGGCCGGGCGCCGGTGAGCGGGTCGAGGACCGCGCCCCGGTCGACCCGGCCGAGCTCACCGTCTCCGTCGACGCCCTCGTCGCCGGACGCGAAGGCCGCGAAGGGCGGCAGGCGTGACGCCGGTGCGCGTCGGGGTGTTCGGCCTGCTGGGCTCCGGCAACCTCGGCAACGACGGGTCGCTCGAAGCCGTGCTCGGCTACCTCAGCGCCGAGCACCCGGAGGCGGTCGTGGACGCCCTGTGCGGCGGCCCGGAGACCGTCGCGGCCCGGTACCGGATCCCCGCGACGCGGCTGCACTGGTACCGCGGGGAGTACCGGACCGCGTCACGGGCGGGCGCGGTCGCGGGCAAGGGCCTCGGCAAGCTCGTCGACGCCTTCCGCACCGCTGCCTGGGTGCGCCGGCACGACGTGGTGATCGTGCCGGGCATGGGTGTGCTCGAGGCCACGCTGCCGCTGCGGCCGTGGGGCTTCCCGTACTCGCTGTTCCTGCTCTGCGCGAGCGGCCGGCTGCTCGGCACCCGGGTCGCGCTGGTCGGCGTCGGCGCGGACACGATCAGCGACCGGCCGACCCGCGCCCTGGTGCGCTGGTCGGCGCGGCTCGCCACGTACCGCTCGTACCGCGACACGCTGTCCCGTGACGCGATGCGGGCGATGGGCGTGGACACCGCGCACGACGAGGTCTATCCGGACCTCGCCTTCGCCCTGCCGACGCCACCCGCGGGCGCGCCGTCGGGCACGGTCTGCGTCGGCGTCATGGCCTTCCACGGCGGCAACGACGACCGCGACCGCGCCGACGAGATCTACCGGAACTACCTCGAAGGGACGACCCGGTTCGTCCGCGCGCTGGTCGAGGACGGCAGGCCGGTCCGGCTGCTCACCGGCGATGACTGCGACACACCCGTGGTCGACGCGATCCTCGACGCGGTGGACTCACCGCTGGTCACCGCCGCCAATGCGGCCTCGCTCGCCGACCTGATGAAGGAGACGGCGGCAGCCGACACCGTCGTGGCGACCCGCTACCACAACCTGGTCTGCGCGCTGAAGGCCGGCACACCGACGCTCGCGCTCAGCTACGCGGCGAAGAGCGACGCGCTCATGGCCCGGATGGGCCTGGACGCGTACCGCCACCCGGCCCGCGAGGTCGACGCCGACCAACTGCTCGTACAGTTCCGGGCGTTGGAGACGCAGTCGACGGAACTGCGGCGCACCCTCACCGAGCGGAACCGGGCCGCCACCCGGCAACTCCGTGAGCAGTTCGACAAGTTGACCACGGCCCTCTTCCCGTCGACCACCCACCCTCATGCCCCCACCCACGCCCACGCCCTGCGGGAGAGCCGATGAAAGTGACCGAAGTCCCGGAGATCGCCGGTGCGTACCTGTTCGAGCCGACGCCGTACGCCGACGAACGCGGCTTCTTCTGCCGCACCTTCGACGCCGACGTCCTCCGCTCGGTGGGCCTCGACCCGGCCGCCTTCGTCCAGGACAGCCTGTCCCGCTCGGCCCGGGGCGTGCTGCGCGGCCTGCACCTGCGCTCCGGCGCGGGCGAGGCGAAGCTGGTGCGGTGCTCGTACGGGAAGGTCTTCGACGTCGTCGTGGACCTGCGGCCGGACTCGCCGACCTACCTGGGCCGCGCCCACTTCGAGCTGTCCGGCGAGACACAGATGACGCTGTACATACCGGCGGGGTGCGCGCACGGCTTCCAGGCGCTCACGGAGACCGCCGACACCTCGTACCGGATCGACCGCCCGCACGACCCGGCCGAGGACGTGACGATCGCCTTCGACGATCCGGAGCTCGCCATCCCGTGGCCGCTGCCGGTCGCCTCGATGTCGAAGCGGGACCAAGAGGCGCCGAGCCTCGCCGAGGTCCTGACCCGGAGAGAGAGCTGAAGCCCGCGTGACCAGCGAAGATTTCCGACTCCCCAAGTCGCGGACGGCGAACGAGCGGCTGCACGCCCTGATCCCCGGGGGCGCGCACACGTACGCCAAGGGCGACGACCAGTACCCCGAGGGCCTGGCCCCCGTCATCAGCCACGGCCACGGCGCCCACGTGTGGGACATCGACGGCAACCGCTACCTCGAGTACGGCTCCGGCCTGCGGTCGGTCAGCCTCGGCCACGCCCACCCCCGCGTGAACGAGGCGGTGCGTCGCGAACTCGACCGCGGCGGCAACTTCGTCCGGCCCTCCATCGTGGAGGTCGAGGCCGCGGAGCGCTTCCTGGCGACCGTGCCGACCGCCGAGATGGTGAAGTTCGCGAAGAACGGCTCCGACGTCACCACGGCGGCGGTACGCCTCGCCCGCGCCGTCACCGGCCGCCCGCGGGTGGCTATCTGCGGCGACCACCCCTTCTTCTCCACCGACGACTGGTTCATCGGCACCACGCCGATGTCCGCGGGCATTCCGGCGGCGACCACCGAGCTCACCGTGGCGTTCCCGTACGGGGACCTGGCCGCCACGGAGGAGCTGCTCACCCGGTACCAGGACGAGGTCGCCTGCCTGATCCTCGAACCCGCCGGTCACACCGAGCCCCCGCCGGGCTACCTGGCGGGGCTGCGCGAACTGGCCGACCGGCACGGCTGCGTACTGGTCTTCGACGAGATGATCACCGGCTTGCGCTGGTCGGAGGCGGGCGCCCAGGGCCTGTACGGCGTCGTCCCCGACCTCTCCACCTTCGGCAAGGCGCTGGGCAACGGATTCGCCGTCTCCGCGCTGGCCGGGCGCCGCGAGCTGATGGAGCGGGGCGGGCTTCGCCACTCCGGCGACCGGGTGTTCCTGCTGTCCACCACGCACGGTGCGGAGACCCACTCCCTCGCCGCCGCGATGGCCGTGCAGACCACCTACGCCGAAGAGGGCGTCACCGCGCAACTGCACGCTCTGGGCGATCGGTTGGCCGCCGGTGTCCGCGCCGTCGCGGCCGACACGGGCGTCGGCGACCACGTCGTCGTCCGGGGCCGGGCCAGCAACCTGGTCTTCGCCACCCTCGACGAGGACCGGCAGCCGTCGCAGGAGTACCGCACCCTGTTCCTGCGCCAACTCCTCGCGGGCGGCGTGCTCGCCCCGTCGTTCGTGGTGAGCAGCGCGCTCGACGACGCGGACATCGATCACACCGTGGAGGTGGTGGCCCAGGCGTGTGCGGTGTACCGGAAGGCGCTGGATGCGGCTGATCCCACGCCGTGGTTGGGCGGGCGGCCGGTGAAGCCGGTGTTCCGCCGCTCGGCGTGACGTAACGTCAGCGACGTTTGTCCTCAAGGCTGTCGGCCACCCGATCGACCAGCCACGCACTTGCTGGGACCACCGCCAGCGCGGTGCACCAGCCGCCGAGGACGTCGGTCGGGTAGTGCGCGCTCAGGGCGACCTGCGCCCAGCCCATGGCGGCGCCGGCGGCCAGCGCCGCGGCGAGCACGAGCAACGTAGCGGCCACCCGGCCGAGGCCGAGCCGGCCGGCCGCGAGCAGCGCCACCGCGAGGGCGAGCGCGGTCAGGAAGGCGGTGTGCCCGCTCGGGTAGGACAGGTTGCCTTCGCCGTGGATGGTGCGTCCCACCAGGGGCTTGAGCAGCATCGTCGCCGCCACGGCGACGGCGCCGCCGACCACGACGAGCACCGCCGCGCGAAGCCACCGGAGCAGCAGACAGCCGGCCACGATGGCGACGGCCAGCGCCGCCGCTCCGGCGGGCTCCCCCAGAAAGTCCGTGGCCAGAGCGGCGCGCCGCCACGGCTGCCCCACGCTGTCCGCCGTCGGCTCGACGAACCACCTGTCGACCCTGCCGGGCTCACTGTGCCCGGCGTACAGCACCCCGAGCGCGAGGACCCCCAGCGCGGCGAGGACCGAGACCACTCCGAGCCACGCGCGCAGCGCTGACGGCAGCACGGGCCCGTCGAACGCCGACCACCGCACAAGAGGAGGGGGTGCTTCTTCATCCGACCGCTGGGCAGCCATGAACCAGCGCCCTCCCGTTTCGTCCGCTTCGGCCGCGCACCATGTCGGCACCGTCTACGCGTCACCCTACGGCGGTGAAGGCGCCCTGCGCCTCCACCGCCTTGCCGCTGTTGCGGATCATCAGCCGGTCTCAGCCGGTCACTCAGGTGTACTCAGGTGTGGGTCCAGCGTTGGTTGCTTCCGCCGGAGCACGAGTAGAGCTGGATCGAGGTGCCGTTGGCGGTGCCGCCCCCGACGACATCGAGGCAGCGGCCGGACTGGACACCGACGATGGTTCCGTCGGAGGTGAGGCGCCATTTCTGGTTGTCGCCGCCCCAACAGCTGTAGATCTGGACCCTGGTGCCGTTGCCGGTGCCGGCGGCGTCCAGGCATTTGTTGCCGTAGACCCTGAGTTCACCCGCGGCGGTGTGGGTCCACTGCTGGTTGGTACTGGTGTGGCAGTCCCACAGCTGGAGCTGGGTGCCGTCGGCGGTGCCGGCGTTGGGCACATCCAGGCAGCGGCCGGAAGCGACGCCCTTGATCTGCCCGGAATCCGGAGGGGGCGTCGTGGAGCCGCCGTTGAGTGCGTTGAGGACGGCGGTGTAGGCGGGCTTCTTGCTGCCATCGGAGTTGAAGAGCAGCGGGGTGTGCTCCGGTCGCCAGGAGTCGCTGTCGCGCACGCCCCAGACGGTGATGCCGAGGCAGCGCGAGACGGCCAGGCAGTCGTTGGTCACGGCGGCGTAGGTCGTGGGCGAGGCGCCCTGGATGTCGAGTTCGGTGACGGCCACGTCGACGCCGAGGGCGGCGAAGTTCTGCAGCGTGGTGCGGAAGTTGCTGTCGTACGGGCTGCCGCTGTTGAAGTGCGCCTGGAAGCCGACGCAGTCGATCGGCACGCCGCGCTGCTTGAAGTCCTTGACCATGTTGTACATGGCCTGGGTCTTGGCCCAGTTCCAGTTCTCGACGTTGTAGTCGTTGTAGCAGAGCTTGGCGGCCGGGTCGGCGGCGCGGGCGGTGCGGAAGGCGACCTCGATCCAGTCGTTGCCGGTGCGCTGGAGGTTGGAGTCGCGGCGGGCTCCCGAACTGCCGTCGGCGAAGGCCTCGTTTACGACGTCCCACTGGGCGATCTTGCCCTTGTAGTGGCCCATCACGCCGTTGATGTGGTTGATCATCGCCTGGCGCAGATCGCCGCCGCTGAGGCTCTGCATCCAGCCGGGCTGCTGGGAGTGCCAGGCCAGGGTGTGACCGCGCACCTGCTTGCCGTTCTGCACCGCCCAGTTGTAGACGCGGTCACCGGCGGCGAAGTCGAACCGGCCCCTCTGCGGTTCGGTGGCGTCTATCTTCATCTCGTTCTCGGCCGTCACCGAGTTGAACTCACGGTTCGCGATCGACGTGTACGCCGAGTCGCCCAGCCGACCCGAGGCGATGGCGGTGCCGAAGTAGCGGCCGCTCTGCGCCGCAGCGGCGCCGAGCGTGCTTTCGGCGGCGTGTGCGGACGACGGCGCGACCAGTGTGGCGGCCGCGGCGAGGACACCGACGACCAGCGCCGGCAGCATCCCGCGGACCTTTCGACGGATATCAGGTCTGGGGAGGACATATAAGCCCATGACGGTGCCTCCAAGGCAGAAATCAGAAATCACGGCAGGACTGAACGGAAGGACTGCAGCGCGGAACCCGAGCAAGGGTCAGCACAGTTCGACATCTCGAACCTCAGCCGGTTCCTCAGACAGGGATGATTGAGGCATTGACGGTGGATCGTCAATACGTCCCGCCGATAAGTTTTCGCTCCTCGCCCGAAACTTTCCGGAAGTCCGGCGAACCGGACAGATCCTAGCCTCGGGCTTCCTTCAGCAGATCCGCCGCGTGTGTGGTCCGCCGGTACAACACGTAGCGCCCGTCCCTGACCTTGGTGACGAGGCGTGCGCGGTGCAGTGCGCCGAGGTGGTAGGAGACGGTGCCCGGAGCGCATCCGATCCGGGCGGCGAGTTCCGCTGTGGAGCGGGCGGTTCCGAGGTCCGCAAGCAAGGCCGCTCGGGCGTTGCCGACCACTTGCGCGATCCTTCCGGACCGTCGGTCCCGACCGGCTCCGATCCGCCGGGCGGGGTAGTAGAGGACGAACTGCCCGGGAGTGTCGACCTGGACGATGACGTCGGGCCGGTTGAGCACGCCGGGGACGAGGACCAGATCCCGTCCCGTGACATCGATTTCGCCGTTCCACGATGTGGCGAGGGTGACCGCGTCGCCTGCCCAGGCCAGGTCGGGGTGGAGTGCTCCGAGCGCCCGGCCGAAGCCATGGGCGGCGATGGCCGTCGCACGGTGGGCGATGTCCTGGTCGATGACCGAGCGCAGTTCGGGCCAGCCATCGGAGAGGGTGTCCCGCCAGAACCGGGCGAGTCCGTTGGCGAGATGTCGCTGCAGCCGCCCCGACTCGGCGATCCGGCGGGTCGTATCCCGCAGCGGCCTGTTCCAGTGGGTCCGGGTGTAGGTGAAGACCTGGGTCTCGAGGTCGTCCTGCGCCGCGGCCTCGATCCGCGCGATCTGCTCGTCGAGCAGGTCACGACGGTGCGCGTCCGCCCCTGGCTGAGGGGTGAGCAGGTCGGGCGTGTAGGTGTCGCCGTTCTGCGGCAACAGGTCCGCGAGCAGGGCGACATCCGGATGGGAGAGTGCCGCGCGGGCGAGCGGTCCGGGGTCTCCGAACACCGGGTGCCGCCCCGACGCCGCGGTGAGTCTCAGCCACGCCATGGACTCCGCCGCGGGGGAAGGGGCCAACCGCGTTCTGGACACTGTTTCGGCGTCTACACGCAGGGTGAGCACCGCGCCGACGGTAGCAGTCGTCACGATGGATTTGAACCGGCTCGAATGCTTTCCGGGGCGAGGTCCGCGTGTGGTTCCGTCGTGTTGCCGGACAACGGCAGCAACGTTCACGGCCCGACCCGAGGCAGCCCTGAGGTGGCTGCCTCCGCGCGGCGGTGAGGTTGCGCACCCGTCACTCGAAGAGGCTGGGAGTGGTAGTCATGGTGAGACTGAAGGGCACATCGAAGGTGAACAGCCGCACGAGGAAGGTGGGCGCGGCCGTGACCGCGGCCGCGTCGGTCGCCGCGGGGATGGCTTTCGCGACGGCACCCGCCACCGCCACTGCCGCCACCGACACTGGCGCCACCGACACTGCCGCCGTCGCCGAGTACCCCGTCAGCCACTTCCGGATCGAGTCCGGGGCGAGCTACTACAGGGGCACGGTCACCTGGTACAACCGGTCGGCCGACGTCAACGGAACGGCCAACGCCAGCGGATGCCGGCGGTACTACGGGCGGGCGTTCGCAGGCAGCACCTCACTGGACTTCAAGAGCAGCAGCACCTGGTGCAACCGATCCGGAAACGTGCGCTTGCCCCTCAACGCGAACGTCGTCGGCGGGGCCGACAGGGTCTGGGTCTACATGACCGACGAAAACCAGAACCTCATCAAGGGGCAGACCTGCTACCGCGGTTACACCTCCTGCTACGACGGCCTGCGCTGAAGCGTGCCGCTTGCGGCCGTGTCGACCGGTTGGGGGGGGGGGGGGGGGGCGGGCGGGGGGGGGGCCCCCCCCCCCGGGACGGAAAGAGGCCAAGAGACAAGCCAACAGGTGCCCCCCCCCCGCCGCGGGGGGGGGACAGG